>CAZQGS010000001.1:0-1635 GCA_964593235.1 uncultured Gemmatimonadota bacterium
CTCACAGCAACATTCTTCTTTTCACCAAAAGCAGCCGTCGCTGCAACCCACACTTTCCCCTTTTTTAGATTTGCATTAAAATCTTTTTTCATAGGAGTAACACTAGCTTCAGAGAGTTCAAGTTCGGAGTTCTCCGCTATACGAACTTTTCCACCTCCATTTAATGTAATCTCAGCACGTGACTTAGGCTTTGTTCTAACTTTGTCTCCAGCAAATACCGGCTGGCGAACTTTTGCCCTTGCCCAGTTACTTCCGCCAGCTGATTGAACTTCTACTATCCCGAGAGGTAGGGTAATCTTACCAAATTCAGTGGTCGCCGGCTTAAAAGCGAGTAAGGCACCTATGGTAACTACGGTGGAAAGAGCTATTGTTTGTCTAAATCTCATTGGTTTGGTGTTATAAGAAAATACAGTTTGCAGATGAGGAGAACAAACCACAATTAAATAAAAAAGAGCCTTTTTTTATTTTAAAGGCTCTTTTTTATTTTTCTAACCTGATACTTTTTACAATAAAACCATCAGGCCTTAATACAATCGCTATTTTAGCATAATAAGTTTTCGAGCATCTTGATAAATTGCGCTACCACTTTGGAATGCCTCCATTCTATAGAAGTATACTCCTGTCGACATAAGTTTGCCATTTTGGTCACGACCATCCCATATAATTGCATGATTACCCGCAACATACCTAACACGCTCTGAAAGAGTTGTGATCTTTTGTCCTAGCAAATCATATACAGCAATGGAAACGGAACTTTCTTCAGGCAAACTGAAACGTAAAGTCGTAACAGCATTAAATGGGTTTGGAAAGTTTTGCGACAACTTATATTCTGCTGGCACCACATTATAATCATTCATTGCTTGCTGAGTGTAAGATGGGGGACCTGTCACAATAATAAAGTCTCTGCCATTTTCATCACATGCACATGCAAAATCATAGGTTGGGTTAGATCTTAGATCTATTACAGACTCTAGTGCTTTATCTATCAGGAATACATTCCAATCAGCAGGCAATGTTTCAGTCCATTCAAAATCAAGGGAGACCTGTCCTTTCTGATTAGTTCTTACTACCAAGGGCCATTCATGACCAACTTCGGAAGGACCATGAATATCCGTACTATAAAAGCCCCCTCTTTCTTCCCAATGAGAATTATCAAAAGATACAGAAACATAGTCCCCTATAACAGGGGGCTCATGTCTATCACTAGAATCCCATTCTTCAGAGGCGCCAGACATTACACCAAAAATATTTTGGGTGTCATTTACCCCATTGACTCTTGCAATAATATTACCCTTCCAATCAAACTGTTCTGGGACTGACTCCCGGGCCAAAGATAAATAAAAATCATAATCAACTTTTAATGAAGTAGAAGAATAAGCATAAACCCAATATCCTTCTCCAGGACTCATAGTATTGGAAGCAGTATATCCGCTTCCAGTATATCGATAGAATGAAGGTTCAATATCATCCCCTGATGCATCATAAACATTAGGTGTAAAATTAAAAGGAGAACCAACTTGATTCCATCCCTCTTTAAGTGAAATAGAATAGCCTCCATCGAGGTCAATTGATCTTCCTGGTCCCCCAGCTAGTTGCCATGAATCAAGAGTTATAATCCAATAAGCTTCACCAGGA
>CAZQGS010000002.1:0-1808 GCA_964593235.1 uncultured Gemmatimonadota bacterium
GAACACAGCCGAATTAAGGCATGCATAAAAATTGTCAGAATAGGGGACAACAGAACCTAGGTATTTTCGTACCAGTTCTGGGTATTCTCGGACAGCATCCGACATTGAGCAGAAAATAATCCCTTGTTTCTCTAAAGTTTCCCTGAATGTTGTGGTTATTGACACGCTATCAAACACTGCGTCCACTGCAACACCAGAAAGGCGTTTCTGTTCTTCAAGCGGGATGCGAAGCTTTTCGAAAGTAGCTAATATTTCGGGGTCTACTTGATCAAGGCTCTCTAGCTTGGGATTGGCTTTTGGAGCAGCGTAGTATGATATTCCTTGAAAATCTATAGGGTGAAATTTGACATTGGCCCACTTGGGGATTTGGTCCTTCTCCAAGAGTTTTAAAAAATGGGCATAAGCCTTAAGTCTCCATGCGAGCATCCAATCGGGTTCCTGTTTCTTAGAGGATATCCATTTAATAGTATCCTCTGTTAAACCTACGGGAGCCTTTTCTTCTTGGACGTCTGTTACGAAGCCGTATTTATATTCAGATGTTGTTAGATCAGATAATTGTTTATCAACCATTGGGGTTCCTTGAGCTATGAAATCTCCCTCAGGTAACGAGACCTCATAAGCCAATGGGTGCAACAGCACTGGTTGTGGTCAAAAATGATACCTTATTCCATACATAAGGAGCGTGGATATTTTAGCAGTAGAACAGGTGATGGTCAATTGTTGACTAAAATAGTCAACTTTTTGTAACTACCTGATTTAAAATGACTAAGACCGAGTGTCAAAGAAACTTTTTAGAGCTTCTTGTGATGAATATTTGAACGAATAATTAGATGCATTTAAGAATGTTTTAGTGTCCGCGATCCATGGGTATCGTATGAATGCTAGACCTGCTGAGGTGGAATCATTTTGTAGATGTAGAAGCCAGGATAATTCAGTTAATGGATATATCAATGAAGCAGGAAGCCAGTAAAATCTTTTGCCTGACATATGCATCACCTGACTATATTTTATCAATCCAGGGGCTGCAACATTGAAAATTCCTATCTTGGGGTTATGAACAAACCAAGATAAAATACTTGTAAGATCTTCCTCGTGAATAAACTGCATGAACGGGTTTTGTCCCTTGATTCCTACCAAGACAGGCTTAAAGAAAGCTTTTGTTATGAAATTATTAGCAGATGGTCCCATGACGATTGGACTTCTCACGATTGTTATTAATATGTCAGGGTTGGCTGTTCCAAAGCTATTGAGCATTTTTTCAGCCGATACTTTATCCCAAGCGTATTGGAATCCTTTAATCGGCCGTAGCTTGTCTTTTTCAGATAGCAATGCTGGATTGTCCAGATGCGGACCGTATACAGTTGTACTACTCAGATAAATAATATGCTTTATAGACGCGTACTTGCAGGTAGCTAGTGCTTTTTCGAGACAGTTAATATTGTTAGCAGTGGCGTCAGATTGATTGCGTCCATGTTGGATGGTGAATCCGAGATGAATTAATGTATCAGCTTTATTTTTCCGTAGTAAATCGGAGAACTCTGGAGACAACTGGTGTTGGTTCATGCTAAGTTTAGGTGTAGGAGAAAGAAAGGGCTTTATGTCGAAACCTATAATTGAGCTAGTTAAACGGTTTGAAGCTAATTTATGAGTTAGGCAAGTACCTATATAACCAGAGGCTCCCGTTATAACCACTACTTTTTCATTGGTCACTATACTTCTCTGTCAGTGAAAGTGAATTCTAATAGTCCAAGACCTTTTACCATAAAACCCATGCGTATCTTATGTTCCTCTTCAGTCAGTAGAGTCCC
>CAZQGS010000003.1:0-41362 GCA_964593235.1 uncultured Gemmatimonadota bacterium
CATGCGGAACAAGCCAGACCTGACTAACGCATCCTTGGACTTTGTATTGTTCTGTTTTATAGGATTCCTTTAGTGGTGGGAGTTTTCTCCCAAGGTCAATAATTTCTTGATACCGCTCTTCCCATTCCTCTAAGTACTTAAAGTCTTCTAGGAATTCATCTATTGTTATGTCAAGTGCCATAGGGAAAGACCCCCAAAGAAAAATTTTAATAAATTAGTTTCCATGTTACACCTCTCCACCCTGTTTTCCTTATTGTGCTCCAAGCAAGAGCATGGCCGAAATTCCAGCGGCGGCGCCTGACACGAATAAATTCCAATGCTGATGTGGTGTCCTTAGAAACCGAAGGGTTACAAAAGTCACGGCCGCAAATATGGCGACAATCATCATCTGACCTAATTCAAGGCCAATATTGAAGGAAAGGAGTGGCATGACGATTGTTTCTTCCATTCCCAGAAGTACTCTAAGGTAATTTGAAAATCCCAGGCCGTGTACAAGACCAAAAAATAAAGCTAGAAAGTAGCTATCCCTACCACCTATTTTTTTATCAAAAAATACGTTAGTCAAACAGGTTACTAAAATAGTTATTGGGATAAGCATCTCAATAATTTTTGATGACACTAGCACAATTTCAAAGGTCGCCAGTGCCAACGTAATTGAATGTCCTACAGTAAAGGCCGTAACTAGAAAAAAAACCGAACGCCACATTTTAACGGGATAAGGCGCACACAAAGCTACAATAAACACAATATGATCGTAAGCTTTTAAGTCAGAAATATGATTAAACCCTATTATTAAATAGGTTTGGAATTCAGACATTTCTCAGTTTTACCACTCTTTTTAATTCATAAACTAAACTGGACTGTTCCGTTAGTAATCCTCTTACTCAGATTGATATATTTCTTCTGATTTTCTACTTCAAACCTCATTATGTTGGCCTGCGTATCAAATAAATCAATTAGAATGCTATTTTCAACTTCAATAGTGTTAATTTTATTGACGTTATTAATCTGTAATAAGACAGATGTAGCGTCAAGCTCATCGACCATATCAATATAAATAAGATCCCGGGGGGTGCCATTTATTTGAAAAGCTAACCGCGACTCTATATAGTCTTTGACAAAATCTTCCCTGTTCAGTTTCTTTTTTGCCCTCAAAAGACTTAATCTACGGGTTTGATCGGCCAAAATAGCTTCTTCCAAATCATCAGTAAAAATTCGAACTGATATATCAAGTACGGTCCTACTGAGATCCCACTTGACTCGTGTGATACTTACATAAAAAACATGGGGGTACGCCATCTCAGTTTGTAATAGGGGAATAAACAATAAACTAACCAGAAGAAAACTGAGTGCCTTCATTGTCTTCTTCCTACTGCTTTGAGCCATCTCTTAGACCATACTTATCAATCAAGTAAATAAGCGAAGCAATGGATGCTCCCCCTAGTTCTAGTTCTCGGCGATTGACTGTTTCAAAGAGATCGGTAGGTGCATGGTGCAAATCAAACATCCGTTGCGTATCAGGGATAAAGCCAATTGTTGGTGTCCCTGTTTCTCTCCTTAGTGGGCCGATGTCCGCCCCACCACCACCTTTGTTGATGTAAGATATTGTATTCTGTGGAAATATGGGGAGCCAAGATCGAAAACGTTCGATTATTTCATCATCAGCAGAGACTCCAAACCCTCTAGGACTAAATCCACCTGCATCACTCTCAAGTGCAATTAGATGTGATTCCTTTTGTTCCTTTGCTATTTCTGCATACCTGTTTCCACCTCGAAGCCCATTTTCCTCATTCATAAAAAGGACAGCTCGGATTGTGTGCCGAGGACGGATTCCAAGTTGCTTAAAAGTTCTCAAAACTCCTATAGCATGGACAGTACCTGCACCATCATCATGAGCCCCCTCAGATACATCCCACGAATCAAGGTGTCCACCCACTAGAATAATCTGATTGGGCATTTCACTACCATGGATTTCTCCAATGACATTGTATGAAAGAGCATCGGGATACCATTTTGATGATAAATGCATATAGATTCTTGCTTCGGGCTGTTCGTTTAGAATACTTATTAACCGATCAGCTGACTGAAAACCCAAAGCTGCTGCCGGAATCTGCTCTATATCATCTAAATAACGAAGACCACCAGTGTGAGGACTGTCATCAAATCCTGAAGTAATAGATCGGACCAAGACCCCGACTGCCCCATATTTAGCAGCCTGCGAAGGCCCCGCAGAACGTTGATCTACTGCTCCACCATAACCTGTAATTGTAGAAATGGTTGTCTGATCAAATAAGCGATTGTAAAAAACAATTTTTCCCTCAATTAACTCACGACCAAGTTCCTCTACCTCTTCGAGAGAATTGACCACAACAACCTGGCCGGTTAATCCTATGGGATCAGTAGGTACCGAACCACCAAGCGCAAGGGCATTTAACTCTACCATCCCTTCTTCTATATCTACTATCCTGACTTGCTCTTTGTTCCCTCGTTCCCAATGGGGAACAAGGACTTCCTGTAGATAGACATTGTCAAAATCATAACTTTCCATAACCTCTTTAGCCCAAATGACTGCTCGCTCAGCACCTTCAGAACCGCTGAGTCTTGGCCCAATATTTTTACATAGATCACCTAACAAATGATACATTTCCCCCGAATTTAACCGTTCATTAAAAATTGCAGCAATGGTTTTTTCGTCGTCAGACTGTGCCAAAGTTTGCGATCCAAAAACTGATATAAAACCCAAACACATAATAGCGTAGACCGCGACTCTAATTATATTTTTCCTAATTGAGGTCACCATAAGAAGCTCCATATTTTTTATTATTATCGGGTTAATTCCCAACCTATATGTGAAATTTCAGAAACTATCAGTTTTTCCCATGCTAATTGTACGGCTGCAGGAGATCCAGGTATAGATATCACCACAGTATTTCGATAAACACCAGCTGTAGCCCGAGAAAGCATTGCAGCTGCTCCAACTTGATCGTAACTAAGAAAACGAAAAAGTTCGCCAAAACCAGGAAGCGGTTTCTCTAATTTACGGTCCAGAACGTCAAAGGTTCTATCTCTTTGTGAAATACCTGTACCCCCATTGAAAATTGCAATCTGAACAGTATCTATTGTGCAACTCTCTAAGGAGGCCTCAACCTGTTGGGGATTGTCTTTAATTAAATGGTATTTGATTACTTTGTGGCCAGTTTCTTCAATTTGTCCTCGAAGGTATTGCCCGTTAACATCTGTTTCTCTTGTTCTAGAGTCACTAACTGTAACAATCGCAATACCAACCGGTCCGCGTTCACTAGCGCGTGTTTTGTGAAACGAAGCACTCTTCGATGACATAAGACCTAATACTACAGCACATCTTGCAGCCGCAGTCCTTGTTTCTTTAGGAAAGGCATTAGACCAATCTTCGTTACCGTGCGCAGGGCGCTGACTGACATCTTTATACGTACTGTTCGACCGAGTTCGGGAACGTAGATACGTTTAAGTTGAAGATTGGGATATTGACGCCGCTTGGTTTTATTATGGGCGTGAGATATATTGAAACCAACCAGGGGTTTCTTTCCAGTCAACTTACATATTCTTGACATGAGCTAGGCCTCTAATAATGACGCTACCGGGTCTCCCGATATACAACATGCCGCCGAAGTGTTGGGTCATACTTCTTAATTTCTATTCTGGCTGTTGTATTACGTCGGTTTTTCTTCGTGTGGTAACAATGAGCACTTTCTGTACTTTTCAATTTCACAAGGTCACGGGTTTTACTCTTAGCCATACACAACTCCTTAACCTACACTATAGAATTACCTCGATTCCATCAGTTTTACAGATCAAGAGGAATGAAAGCTAATAGATTCGACAAAGAAAATCAAGAAAATAAAATTTAGTTTTACTACTTAAATGAAAAAATAGTCAGTTGTTAATATACTATTGAGAACCAGCAAATATAAAAACTTATTTCAAACATTGAGATTAATTAATAATTCAGAGAAATTTTTAACGTGTTTATTTCCTGCTGAACATATTTTGGCATAACATGACATACTGGATAGAAAAACTTTTCCCAAAACCTAATATGAGATTGTGTTTATTTGACAGACATAACGTTGATTATATGTAACCTAAAGGTCCCTCTATCGACCAAACGAAAACAGAAATAAACTACTCTCTTTATGCTCTTGACACACTTTAAACTCATGTTTATCATTCGAGCCTGGAAAACATAACCAAATAGGAACAGAAATGATTGTCCATTAGTTCCCAACCATAAGGTGAACTTCTGGGGCACGATCTGAAGTTAAAAAGGGGTAACTTTCTTTTGTCACAAAAAGTAATGATTGAGGCAAAAAATATTTGCAAATATTATGGTTCTTTTATAGCTGTAGAAAACATCTCTTTCCAAATTCCTGATTGTCAAATTGTGGCATTTCTAGGTCCTAATGGTGCTGGAAAATCTACAACAATGAAGATATTGAGTGGCTATCTAGGAGCAAGTTCGGGAACGGCGGCTATTGCAGGACTTGATACGAGTAAAGATCGTTTGGTTATGTCTAAAAAATTGGGATATCTGCCGGAAAATGGACCGCTGTACCAGAATATGACCCCTCTCGAACTCCTTCATTTTTTCGGTGAAGCAAGAGGATTAAATTCAAGTCAGATCAATAACCGACTTGAATATGTAGTCCAGCAATGTGACTTAGCGGTCGTCCTTGAAAAACCTATCGATAAATTATCCCGAGGAAATAAGCAAAGAGTTGGCTTAGCTCAAGCTCTACTTCATGACCCTGATGTCCTCATAATGGACGAACCTACAGCAGGCCTGGATCCCAACCAAATTCGAGATTTCCGACAGAATGTTCGGCTACTCGGCCAGACCAAAACCATTCTCTTGTCGACCCACATTCTTCAGGAAGTAGAAGCTATCGCTGACAGAGTACTCCTCATTAATGCCGGCAGCTTGGTTTTTGATGGCACACCCAACGAAATAACACAAGGGAGTTCACTGGAAGATGCTTTCTTTTCATTAACTAATGATAAGCAGGCTATCGCTAAAAAAAAATCTGCTCTTCATAACGAAGGAGACGACAAATGACTCGCGAACTTGGGAGTCTTATTAATATAACAGTCGTAACCTCAATTGCCCGCCGTGACATGAAGTTAGCATTTAGTAATCCTACCGGATATGTTTTTGTTACCTTGTTTATCTTCCTCAGTGCTGCTGCTGCATTTTGGCAGGTGAATTTTTTTCTGAACAACCTTGCTAATCTTAGCCAACTGAATGCTGTATTTCTCTATCTCCTGATCTTTTTCATTCCGGCATTGACTATGGGTGTTTGGTCGGAGGAAACTCGACAGGGAACGGATGAGCTGCTACTAACTCTTCCGGCAACCCACTTAGAGATAGTTTTAGGGAAATATATTGCGATGCTAGGCGTCTACTCTGCATCCTTGTTTCTTTCACTAACCCATGTCTTAGTCCTGATGTGGCTTGGAAGTCCTGATCTTGGCCTCATGTTCGGAAACTACCTTGGTTATTGGCTCGCAGGCTCTTCTTTAATTGCTGTTGGAATGTTAGCTTCCCTATTAACCTCACACGTTACGATAGCCTTTATTCTTGGGGCTCTATTCTGTGCTGCTTTTGTATTGATTGAACCCATTACAGGTGGAATTAGTAAAAATGTCCAAACCTTTCTTTCTCCATTGGGCTTATTTAGTCCTTTTGACGATTTTGCTCGAGGAATTGTAAGCTTGTCTGGGATTTTGCATTTTATTTCAATTACTGGCCTGATACTCTATTTGAATGTAGTGCTAATCGGACGGCGACATTGGGAAAACTACGTTGGAACATCTAACATGGCTGGACATTATATTATTAGAATATTAGCCCTCACTATTACCATTATTAGCCTTAATTCCATTCTTAGTAGAACTGCTGTTCGCCTTGATGTAACCGCCGAAGGGCTTCACTCTCTCTCTAAAGATACAATCGGAATACTTAAGAACCTTGACCCAGAACAACCCATTTTCATACAAGCTTTTATTAGTCCGGAGGTCCCAGATACCTATGTACAGACCCGAGCAAATCTTTTGGACGTCTTAAAGGAAATTGACTCAGCAAGTGGGCCCCGAGTCCAAGTCCGTCTAGTTACTACGGAAATGTATTCTCCCGAAAGTCGAGAAGCTAGACAAAGATTTGGCATTAAACCAAAAGAGATCCCCGATTTACGGAGTGCTGGATCTGGATTTACAAACGTTTTTGCCGGAATTGCATTTACATCTGGGCCCAAAGAACAAGTTATTAATTTTTTAGATTCGGGGCTCCCTGTTGAATATGAACTAGTTCGCTCTATCCAAGTGGTGGCGCAAACTAACCGAAGTAAGCTGGGGATCCTAGCTACAGACGCTCACCTGTTTGGTGGTTTTGATTTTAAAACAATGCAAAGCCGCCAACCCTGGGCTATGACTGAGGAATTACGAAAACAATACGATGTAGTTGAGGTTGATCCAAAAGAAGAATACCCCAATGACCTTGATGCTCTTATGGTTGCTTTGCCTAATACTTTGACTCAGGAGGAACTAAACCGGCTTGCCGCTCATGTCGAGACTGGAAATCCCACTCTTATGCTCGTTGACCCCTTACCATCTTTTAATTTGGCGCTTTCGCCCACCGAGAAGAAAGGTGCAAGTATTAACCCATTTTCAGGAAATCAGCAGCCCCCTGGTGAACAAAAAGGGGATATCCAGAAGATGCTAGAAACATTTGGTATTCAATGGGACACTGGACTGATAGTTTGGGATCGATATAATCCCCACCCTAATTTGGCCCATCTACCTCCAGAAGTTGTCTTTGCGTCCCGTGGAAATGAAAACCAAGAAACTTTTAATAGAAATATAATAAGCACGGCTTCTCTTCAAGAACTTGTTTTTCTTTTTCCAGGCCGCTTGCTTGCTACCGGAACCGATAATCTAAAATTTTTACCCCTAATTCAGAGCGGGCGGGAATCCGGGATAACATCTTATTCTCAACTTGTCCAACGTAACTTTTTTGGTGGTTCCCAATTAGTTCTTTCCAAGATTCCGAGAATGGCTAGTACAGATATATACACGTTTGCCGCTCAAGTTACTGGTTATACATATGAATCTAAAAAAATAGTTTCGGATGGGAGTTCTAATGCTGTTAACCATGAAAAAATATTAGAAAATGAACAAGCAGAACCAATCAATTTGATTGTCATTGCTGACGTAGATTTTGCTTCCCAACAGTTCTTTAACATCCGGCGTCTGGGTGGTGGAAATTTCAATTTTGACAATGTTAACTTTTTTTTAAATGTAATGGATTCACTTTTGGGAGATGAGTCTTTCATTGGGCTTCGTGGTAAGCGAGTACAATATAGAACACTTGAAACAGTCGAAAAGCAGATTCGCTCTTATACTCAGCAAAGGATTATGGAAGAAAATGCAGCCGAAGCAAGAGCTCAGGATGCATTGAAACAAGCACGTCATCGCCTCCAAGATCGGGTTGACAAGGTCCGTCAACGGCAAGACCTAGACGAGCAGACACAACAGATAATGGTCCGTAATCTAGAAGAACTAGAAAACCGAAGATTTGAGACTATTAAGACCAATATCGAAGCGGAAAAAGAAACCAGTATTCAGGAAAGCAAGGAAAAGATGGAAGAACATATTCGTCTTATTCAAAATACCATCAAAAACCTTGCAGCGTTACTTCCTCCTATACCGGTTTTCCTTCTTGGCGTATCAATTTTTTTCCGACGCAGGAGGAGAGAAAATGAGGCTGCGGCTGCCACTCAGCGCTTAAGGAGCTAAACATGAATGAGATCCGTAAGACACTACTGTTCATTGCTGCCGCTATTCTGGTAACTGTTAGCTTAATTGTTACTGCACCGAACAATCCAACCCCAGAAGCATTTTCAGATCGTGGCGATCTTTTCTTTCAAAACTTTTCTGACCCTAACGCTTCGGTTTCCCTTGAAATTATAAATTTTGATGAAGAGACTGGCCAAATAAGGGCTTTCAATGTTGTATTCAAGGGTACCCGTTGGCGAATACCGTCCCATCACAACTACCCAGCAGACAATAAAGACCAACTTGCTCGAACAGCTGCTGGCTTAATAGAGGTTCGTAAAGACGACGTTGTTACCGAAACTTCATCCGACCATGAAGCATTGGGTGTGGTTGACCCACTTGACAAATCAGTAGTTTCACTTGCTGGTCGTGGTAAGCGAGTCACTATTAAAGACAAAAATGAAAACCTACTAGCAGACATAATAATCGGTAAAAAGGTTCCCGAAAGAGAAAGTATATACCGATACCTTAGGATTCCTGGTCAAAAACGGACCTATGCTGCCCGTTTTAACGTCGATATTTCCTCTCAGTTTGGTGATTGGATAGAAGATGATCTTCTAAAGCTTGATCGAAATCAAATTCGTGGGGTAACTCTTAGAAATTATTCTGTTGACGAAAGAACCCGAATCTTAAATCAACAGGATACAATTGTGCTCAATCGTAATAAGAATAATTGGAAAGCTAAAAGAATGCAGAAAGGACAGGTTGTAAATCAAGAAAAATTGGAGAATTTGCTTAAAGCTCTTGATGAACTAAATATTGTGGATATTCGGCCTAAACCTGTTGGACTATCTAAAAGTCTTAAAAATAATGATGCAGGTATAATGGTAGACGATGAGGGTATAATTTCCCTTCAAGAAAAAGGTTTTTATTTTACCCAAGATAACCAATTAGTTTCGAACGAAGGAGAAACCCAGGTCCGAACAGAAGATGGTCTAATCTATACCTTACGTTTCGGAGAGATTGTTGATAACGCCAGTATAGGAGAGAACCGGTACCTATTTATTACCACCGATTTTGATGAAAAAGTTTTCACTGAACCACCCTCTCCATCTGATATGAATTTTCTAAACAAACCAGATACATTATGGTCCGCAAATGACAAAACTAATTTTGAACTTCAAGGTAAATATGAGCATTGGGAAAAAATAGTAGATGACGGGCGAAAAAAAGAATCGGACTTGAATTCTAGATTTGCCCAATGGTACTATATCATTTCGGGTGGGAGTTTTGATAAGATTCACCTCCAACGGGGGGATATTATTACCTCCCCCTGAAATACTAAATAATTACTATCTACATTTTTACTTTTGTCAATTTTTTAGTATGATTAGACTAATTGGCTTACTTTCTAAAAGGATTACTTGTTGACCCACGAACCCACCTGTGGAGAGGTTATCGCCCTTACTCTATATGAGGCTGGCATCAGAGAAGTTTTTGGCCATCCTGGGGGTGAAATATTAGGACTAATTGATGCTTTAGAAAGTAGAGGTATTCGGTTTATCCTTACGGGGCATGAGGCTACAGCAGCTTTTATGGCTGCAACCGTTGGCCGTATAACAGGCCGTCCTGGTATATGCATAACAACTTTAGGGCCCGGAGCTTGCAACGCCGTACTTGGAGTAGGGACAAGCTTGCTGGATCGTGATCCTATTTTAGCTATTTCTGCTCGAACCCCTACCTACCGTGCCAATAGGAACAATAAACAAAATCTACCACTCGTGGACTTGTTTACACCGATCACCAGACTGTCTATAGATCTAGAAAATTTACCTACTAAGGATACTGTAAGGGATGCCCTTTCTATAGCCTCTGGTCCGCCACAAGGGCCTGTTTTCCTGGCTCTACCATCTGACATGGTCGACATGCCTGCTATAAAGAGCAATATTCCAGGTAAATCTATCTCTGAAGAAACCACACGGTTGTCGAACATTAATAAAACAAGTGCTCTTGATCTTTCGCTAATTATGAAAAGGTTAAATAATGCCAAAAAAGCTATCGCTGTTGTTGGTATAGCACTAGATGCAGAAAAGGATTCTTCTCGAGTTCGAGAATTCCTGCAAACTACTGGAATCCCGTATATTTCGACTACTCAAGCCAAAGGAATCGCCGATGAAAATGGAGATCGGTACCTGGGAACAATCGCACCTGCTGCTGGTGAAGGACCAATAATTGAATGGTTAAAACAGAGTGACTGTGTTCTTGGTATTGGATTTGATCCTGTCGAAATATCCCGGCTCTGGTATTTTGAGGTACCACTCCAGGTGATAGCTAAATATCCGGTTGATTTTGGTGATTATAGTCCTCCAACTTCCTGTATCGGTAATGTTTCAGAATTATTGGACAAAATTTCTAAAGATTATAAAGGAGAGAGTGCCTGGACCTGTGAAGAAATTGCAGACCTGAAAACCCGGGTTGATAAAATATACCATCCTCCCAATACTTCTGGACCAAAGGGAGTATCCCCCTATCACCTAATCAGCATGATACAAAAAGTCCTGCCTGATGATACTATCGTCACCTCAGATGTTGGGGCCCATAAAAATGTGATGGGACAACGATGGCTCGCACCTAAACCAAATACTTTCCTTACTTCTAACGGACTTTCTTCTATGGGATATGGTGTTGGGGCTGCTATGGGCGCAGCAACTCTTTTTCCTCAAAAACCTGTCGTAGCTGTAACAGGTGATGGAGCTTTTTCTATGATGGTACATGAACTGGAAACTATTAACCGAACTGGTATTAAACCTTTAATTATTGTCCTCCGTGATGCTTCATTAGCTGTAATAAAAATAGCTCAAAAAGCTCGAAATTTACCTAACATAGGTGTTGATTTTGCACCTGTAGATTGGTCTAGAGTATCTGAGGGATTTGGGATCAGCAGTGAAACAGTTGAATCTTTAGATGAAACTTGTAAAGCTATTTCAGCATGGCTGATGAACAGAGATGCACGGGTTCTCATAGTAAATATTGATGATAACCTGTACACCGGATTAAAGTATTGAAACCTCCTTTGATTTTTATATCTATAGTGTTACTTATTGTAAAAAATGTGTAATAACGTCAAATCTTAACTCTATCGTCATTCCCTTGTATCCTTTTCGTAACATAATTGTCAAACAACAATATTAATATGTAGATAATAAATTTGTTAGGATAGAATCATTCGGAAACAAGTTAATAAGATGGGACGATTTATCAACATTACCTCAGTAATTATTCTAGATCTCGGAGCTGCATTACAAGCTTCTGAAGATTCACTAACATAAAGTGTTTTAGTTTAAAAAACGAGAAAGGAATTATGGGACCTGAACTTACATTAATATTAGCTATAGCACTAGGCCTCTATATGGCCTTCGGTATAGGAGCTAACGATGTAGCGAATGCCATAGGTACCTCTGTTGGTTCCAAAGCACTAACAGTTAAAAAAGCTATTATTATGGCAGCAATACTAGAATTTTTGGGGGCGTTTTTGGTAGGTGGTCATGTTACCAAAACTGTCCGGGGTGGGATATTAGACCCTATTATCTCTAGTTCTGCACCAGAACTTATGGTATTTGGAATGATGGCCGCGTTAATGGCTGCCGGAACCTGGCTCATGGTTGCATCCAGGTTTGGTTGGCCTGTGTCAACTACACATTCCATAGTTGGAGCTATTGCTGGGTTTGGTATAGTTGCTTTTGGAACTAGCGTCGTCCAATGGGACCAGTTGATAAAAATTGTCTCTTCCTGGATAATTTCGCCGTTGTTTTCAGGAACCCTAGCATTTCTGATATACAGCTTCATCAGATGGACAATTCTTCGCCATTCTGACGCTGCCCAGAAGACACGAAAA
Organism: uncultured Gemmatimonadota bacterium; assembly: GCA_964593235.1. Taxonomy (GTDB): domain Bacteria; phylum JAAXHH01; class JAAXHH01; order JAAXHH01; family JAAXHH01; genus JAAXHH01. Next base: position 11,702 of record CAZQGS010000003.1, read on the forward strand.
TGGGCGCCTCTTTATATATTCAGCGTGGTTGTAGTCATTGCTCTGGTTACCCTGTTTAAAGGACTCAAAAACATCAATCTAGATCTTACTCTTGTAGAATCTCTTATATGGTCTGGTATTTTGGGGCTGTGTGCTGTTATAATTGGCCATTATTTAATAGCAAAGATCAAACCAGACTCTCCCAAGAAGTCGATAGATACTTCCCAAAACAGTGTTGTCGAAAAAATGTTTGGTGTACTTCAAATTATGAGTGCCTGTGCTGTAGCCTTTGCTCACGGATCTAACGACGTTGCAAATGCTATTGGACCTTTGGCAGCTATTGTTCATATAGGTTCAACAGGGGTAGTCGATGCGCAATCCCCTGTACCTAGTTGGTTACTACTTCTTGGTGGTTTTGGTATTGTTATAGGACTAGCAACCATGGGATATCGTGTTATGGGAACAATCGGCACCAAAATAACCAAACTTACCCCCTCTCGAGGATATGCAGCTGAGTTTGCTGCTGCCTTAACCATTGTTATAGCTAGCAGGCTTGGACTACCCATTTCCACAACTCATACCTTAGTTGGAGGAGTAATGGGTGTGGGGCTAACGCAAGGAATTAAAGGCCTTGATCTTAAAATGATTAGTAAAATAGGGATATCGTGGCTTGTAACAGTTCCTGCTGGAGCTATATTAGCTATAATATTCTTTTACACGCTAAAGTATCTATTCTGATCTGGAGTCTCTTCATAGAGAACCCAATAATTAGTATCTCCACCAATAGTAATAGAAATGCATAACACTGACCCAAATGTTTGTCCGAGGGTAGGCCACACTGGGACAACTCCAACCACCCATATCCAGCTCAGAACTATCTTCATCTTTAGCACACTTATTCTGAGTACATATCTAGTTCTCCAACTATTAACTACTTTTATAGCTGTAACCATCATGAATCTAAGCCCTGAAGAGAACATGGGAGATCTTGTTGCCTTAGGAGTAACTTTTTCTGCAATACCTAGTACTGCTCTGGTTATATTGATTAGCAATAGGTTAAGAAAAATTAGATTCCAGGACTGGTTAGGCTTGGTTCCTGTTCGAGCCACCACTCTCCTTGGTTGGACAGTATGTGCTTATGGCCTACTACTACTTGGGGACTTTATCACCCTTGAGTTGGGGCGCCCCCCCTTACCCCCAATCATGAGAGTGATGAGTGAAACAACACGATTTTACAATTTATTATTGTTCGGACTCGTTATCGCAGCACCAATTTTTGAAGAAGTATTTTTCAGAGGATTTTTGTTTACCGGACTTCGTCAAAAAAAACTTGGGCCAAGTGGAACAATTATAATAACAACTCTACTATGGACAATATTACATATCACCCAATATGACCTATATTATTTAACCATAGTCTGTTTAATTGGCATCCTGCTAGGGGTTGCGAGAGAACATAGTGGTTCAATATATATCCCCTTAGCTATACATATTTTAAATAATTTGCTAGGATCACTACAGATGTCTGAAGCGAAAATCACGTCTATTTTAACGCTAATTTAAAAGGGGACTATTTCGGGGACACGCTGTTATTTCAGACTCCCAAGGCTTTCTTGTTTTCCTGGGTCATCTTGGTTAAAACACGCTTAAATTTATAATTACCCGATTCAGATTTTACAGGTTTTACAATTAACGCGGTCTCTACCTGTTGTTCCTGGTCCTTATCTCCCTTCGCCATCTTTGAGGCAAAACTCCTATCCTTAGCCATATCAAGATCCTCCTAAGCCCATATCACAGCTTTCCTGAAATTAGTTCAAAACCGAAAATAAAATGACATCACTATTTTTAAGAATTATTGATGTCAGGAATATATGTTAACACCATGCCCAAAACAAGAGAAATGTCCCAAATTTAGATCTTAGGTGATTACTTATCATGTCAAAACTACTCGTACATAAAGGTATACTAGCCTTTTCCATAGACAATGGGTTCATTCTATCATATCTTGAAAACCGGTTAAAACTGTTATAGGAGTTATATATGTCAAAGCTGGAGGTACCTTCCACAAGGAAAAACAAACTAGATTTGAGGGGCTTGACTTTATCAGACCTCTCAAAAATAGTTACTGAAATGAATGAACCAAATTATCGGGTTGATCAGATTATGTCGTGGATATACAAGCAAGGGGTAGAGTCCTTTAAAGAAATGACTAACCTTTCGCTATCCTTTCGAACCCTACTTTCAAAACATACTAGTTTAAACTCATTTCCTCTTATCCACCAATCAAAATCTCGCCATGGACCAACGATAAAATACCTTTTTGACCTTGGGGCTGGACAAGCTGTAGAGACTGTTCTAATTGGTGGTTCTCGACGTAATACCCTTTGTATTTCAACACAGGTGGGCTGTGCTATAGGTTGTCGTTTTTGTGCCAGTGGCCTGAAAGGTCTGGAACGTAACATGACTACGGCAGAAATTGTTAGCCAAGTCATTCAAGTTAGAAAATTAACGGGAAAAACTCATCCTATAAACAATATTGTCGTGATGGGAATGGGTGAACCATTAGCTAATTATCGGCAAGTCCTCGAGGCTGTAAAAATCATCAATGCTGACTGGGGACTTGGCATAGGAGCCAGAAAAATCACACTTTCTACCAGCGGGTTGGTTCCCAAAATTTACGAACTAGCTAGAGAAAATATCCAGTTTGAACTTTCCGTATCATTACATGCAGCAGATGACAAAACCCGTTCCTCAATAGTACCAATAAATAAGCGTTTTCCTTTAAAAACCCTTATTAAAGCCTGCCGGCATTATACGGAGGTAACTGATCGAATTATCACTTTTGAATATGTTCTTTTAAAAGGAGTTAATGATCGATTTCAAGATGCTGAAAACCTTGTACGACTATTAAAAAAAGATAAGTGCAAATTAAATCTGATTCCCTATAACCCTGTACAAGGTTTAAGTTACGAATCTCCAGACACGGGCCGTAAAATCGCATTTGCAGAAGCGCTACGTGCTGGGGGACTGCAATCAACTATCCGCCAGGAACGTGGCCGGGACATACAAGCAGCGTGTGGACAGTTAAGACTGTCAGAATCTCAACCTTCTAGTTGAGAGATACAATACTCCTAACTTCCGTGAGAAACAGCCATGACACAAGAAGGTTCACCTAGAATTCTGGTGATTAGACCTGATCGGATCGGTGATGTAGTATTATCACTACCTACAGTAGATGCACTTCGTCACCGCTGGCCCAAAGCATATCTTGCTATGATGGTACAACCCTATACTCGAGATGTAGTTTCAAGAAATCCCTCTCTCGATATCATAATTGAAGATGACCTAGATGTACAACATTCTGGTATGGTTGGATTCCTGAAACAAGTTTGGCGCCTGAGAAATTACAAATTTGATACGGCTCTAATGCTAATGCCAACCATGCGCCATGCATGGATGTTACTTCTAGCGGGAATTCCACATAGGATTGGTGTCGGCCGAACAATCTACCAAGCACTTACTTTTACTCGATCTATCAGCCGAAATAACTATGTACCGCTCCGCCATGAATCAAATTACTGTCTGGACTTGGCGGGTTTCTTAGATGCCCGAGTCCCAAGTGGAAAGCCTCTTATTGAAGTCCGGGAAGAAGAAAGACAATATGGCCGTACTCTGCTTAAACATGCAAATGGGGCTCCAATAATAGGAATCCATCCTGGCAACCAACATAATGCACCGAACTGGGTGCCAGAGCGTTATGGGATTTTGGCAGACCGTTTGCGGGAGAAATACGGAGCCAACGTGGTCGTCACTGGGGGGCATAATGAAAAACATCTCGAAGACCGTATAATATCTAAACTAAAGCCCCCTATACTTTCATTGATTGGAGAACTTTCCGTAAATGAACTTATTTTGGTAATCAACGAAATGGATCTCTTAATTAGTAGTAGTACTGGCCCTATGCACCTTGCAGGAGCACTGGGAGTTCCTACGGTATCCATCTTCTGTCCACTCCCGGCTCGATCTCCTCAGCGGTGGCGCCCCCTAGGTAGCCAAGATAAAATTGTATTGCCTCCAAATGGGGAATGTCCAACTTGTGAATGTGGTCCCCTCTGCGATTTATCGGATATTTCTGTCGAAATGGTTGAAAAGGCCGTGGAGGAGCGACTTAAAGCATAGCTGGAGTAATTGGTTTTTCTGTAGGGATATCTTTATGAAAAAGCAGGAAAAAACATTTCGCATTCTGATTATTCGGTTTAGTTCTATTGGTGATATCGTCTTAACATCCCCAGTAACAAGACATTTACGGAAAATTTATCCAAAGGCCGAACTGGACTATCTCACTAAAACTGAATATGCTCCCCTTGCCCAAGCTCTTCCCGGAGTTGATCATGTAGTATCTTTCGAAATCCCAAATGGAATTTGGGCACTGTCTGCTCGTTTACGTCGAAAATCCTATGATTTAGTTGTAGACCTACACGGAAGTATTCGGAGTAGACTAGTAACTCTACTTACCAATGGGAACCAAGTGGTTCGTTACAACAAACAAAGAGTTGCTCGAATCGCACTGATTGCGTCCAACCGGAATAAACGTTCTTGGGAAATTAATCATACTGTTGATAGATACCTAGATATTATCAACAAACTTGGTGATGGAGAAATTTTACCCATAGCCAAAACCTATTTAAGTGAGATAGATCGCTTGCCACAATTGATTGTGAAAAAATCTATATCAATAGAAATAATGAATTCGTTGACTAAAGCTGGAATAAAGTCAGAGAGCTCCATAGTCGGGATAGCGCCGAGTGCTTCTCATAGTACAAAACGCTGGCGCCCTGATTATTTTGCGATTGTTGCTGACTATCTAGTCGAGGTGCATGGCATGACCATTTTGCTGTTGGGAGGGGCCGACGATAGTATTGTGACTAAAAAAGTTGTCAGTGCCATGAAAACATCAGCCTTAAATTGGTTCGGAAGGACAAATCTACTGCAACTTGCAGCAGCTATAAAACAATGTCGGATACTAATCAGTAATGACTCTGGTCCTATGCATATTGCAACAGCCGTCGGCACTCCGGCATTAGGAATTTTTGGAAGTACTCATCCTCAACTGGGCTTTGCTCCTCTTGGACCACAAGACACTATGGTTTCACTCAATTTACCATGCAGCCCCTGCAGTCTGCATGGAGATAGGGTCTGCCGCTTCGGCACCCAAGCCTGCCTGGAAGATCTTTCTCCTCAACATATCATTAATGAAATAGAAAACAGATATTTTGCCTAAAATGTGTTGATAGCAGACTTCCCCAAAGTGGTTGCGGGGACAAGTATAAAACCCCACAGAGAAGAAATAATTTTTTGCCTTTGATGTTTTATTAGAAAAATAGATAATGTTCAGTTTAGGAATCGTATTTTAAGAGCGAGAACACTTCTCGTGCTCCAAGTTTTTTTCTACCTTCAAGAAAAGTTAACTCGATTAGGAAACCGACTCCAACCACTATTGATCCTGCCTCTTCTACTAACTGGCATGCTGCAGCTGCTGTTCCTCCTGTTGCTAAGAGATCATCCAAAATTACAACACGGTCACCCGGTTGTAGGGCGTCTATATGAACTTCGAGGACGTCGGTGCCATATTCTAATCCAAATTTCACCTGTCGTGTCTTTGATGGTAATTTACCAGCCTTTCGCACTGGAATAAAGCCCTTACCCATCAGATTAGCCAACACCGGACCTAAAATAAAACCTCTAGCTTCGATACCAATAACATAATCAATTTGCTTTTCAGCATATTCCTGAACAAAACTCTCTATAGCTGAACGAAAGGCATCAGCATCTTTAATTAAAGTCGTTACATCCTTGAAATTGATACCAGGAATAGGGAAATCAGGTATATTTCGAATCTTTTTTTTGAGCCGTTCCAAATTAGACCTCTTTTCTGGTTATAATGGGTTAATCATTTTTATTTTAGCTATATCTTACTAAGCTTTAGGCTCGATACAAATCTGTAAAATCTAATCTTCTATTGATTAGGTCTTCAATATGGTTTGTTATAGATCAATATTACAGTGAGGGTTACCTCTTGCCCAAAAGAATATGCCTCTACTAGATTTCCCCCATATGAACTACCCCATGTTTTCCAACATCTCTAGCCAACGTTCGTTATCATAATTAAGTCTCTCGACAAGAGTTCTCTCAAATATAAATGGATATCCCGTAATTGTGGCTTCGTGCTTTGAAGGATGGTCTGCACAACAGTCTTCAATAACAGCAACTGAGAAACCTCTCTGGACCGCTGAAGCAGCGGTAAAAAGGATACAAACCGATGTTTGTAACCCTGCAAGCAAGATAAAAGATTTGTTCCTAAAAAATAAAAGTTTTAAAAGTTGATCCTTAAAGAAAGCATCAAACGAATGTTTGTATATTATGGGCTCACCATTTTTTTCAGTCGCACAGGACAATACTGATGCCCCGGAAGTCCCTCGCAAACAAGGAATTTTTCCCTTCAGACGGTACGGTTTTATCCAATTGCTCCTATCTGGTTCAAACTCAGCCCGCACATGAACTATATCTAACCCTGCTTGCCGACTGAAATTTAATAACTTAGATATATTCGATGTAAAATTGGGAAAATGTTTTTTATGCTCTGAAGACCAGAAGTCCTCTTGAATATCAACTAACAATAGGACAAAGGAAGACCAATCATTTGGTGCATCCATGAAAACTCCTCGGAGAGGTGAACTTATTGTTAATAGTTTACTTAGCTGTTAATTTTTTATACCAATTTAAATTCTTGAGAAATATTAGGCAAGTCAGCATCTAAATAATCAGGAAATTCCCCTTATTCATACCAAAATTATTACGCATTGTCACCCTTGACATTACTATAACTGGATGTAAATTAAAGTCGACCCGGTTTTACCGTGCAGACATCGTTCTGCATCGGATCTATTATTGGTAACCTTAACATGAAAATTGAATCTAAACAGCTAATCGAAGATGGATTTATCATATTTCGAAACATAGTTCCTTCTGATCAACTCAGATCCTTAAGGACTAGTTTTGAAGATATGGTAGAACGTCAAAAAGAAATTTGGGCACAAACTAGGACCCCGTCCGAACCACCGGGGGGCCAATGGGAGTTAAGCGATCAACCGAGACTCAATTTTCAAGATCTTGTAAACAGCTCTACAGCTAATACTATAAGGTTCTGCCTTCACGAGAACACCATGGAGGCCAGCCGTCAAATAATGGCAGCTGAAACTGCTGGTCATACTGGGTTCATGTTAATGTGCAACCCTATAAATGATCGTGGCCCCGCAGCTTGGCATCGAGACATACATCCAATTGACCAAGCTCCATTAAGTGGCCTACAAAACGATCTGTTAAACAATGCTCCAGGTTACCTCCAGTGGAATATACCTCTTTACGACGACGATGTACTTTGGGTTGTTCCCAAAAGCCATCGTCGGATAAATTCTGAAAAAGAAAACCATCAACTGAAATCTGACCCTAAGAAACCATTATCTGGAGGAATCAAGGTCAATCTGAAAGCTGGTGATGGTGTTGTCTACACTAATACTATACTTCACTGGGGGAGTAATTATAGTTCCCGTTTGCGGCGTACTATCCATTTAGGATATCGATCATATGGAGGCCCTATCTTTCCTTATGTTAACCGAACATTTCGGGATCTTAAATTTACCACCTGCCTGTCACCTAAAGAACAAAATGTATTCAAAAATATCAAAGATTACTATGACAGAGAGACTAACCTTATAGAAACCATCTTTCGTGCAGTTATTGCACGGAATGAGGATACTTTTTATGAAAATTTGGCCAGACTACATCCTGGTAACACCGGTCGTCTAGTAAGTGTTATTCTTTTATCTAAGATTGTCTACAAAATGAAATTTAATACCCACCCTCATAGATTATATTACGGTAGCGATATCTCTCATGATGAAGATCTAAAACCAAGGTTTACGAAAAATGAACTATTGGTTTTGTGGCAACGCTTTGGTTTTATAGATAGTAAATTGAAATCTGATTTTGAACAGTATGTTCCAGGATTCCAGTCAGGCCCCATGGAGTATCTCTTTGAGGAAATGCCATCCAACCTAACTTTGGAAAGTTTTGTAGCAAGTTGGCGTTAGCATAAAATTTAATTGGGCTTGGAGATATCAATATGAAAATCACCTCAGTATCAGTTTGGACAGTTATAGTACCCACAATCCCAGGTAGAGTACATAGTCCAGAATATGTAGCTTCAACAGATTGGGATATGATTCCAAAACATATTATAAGATTAAATACTAACACTGAATATAGTGGTATTGGTGAAAGCTGGCGTGGTTTATCGATTAGTGAGATTAGAGAAGGTGCTAAGCTACTAATTGGAAAGAATCCAGAAACTCTAATCCTTCAAGATATCTATAACTTTTTTAAGGACCCAGAGAACAAGTTAGAAAAACTTGATCCTATAGGGTTAGGACCTGCTTACGATACATACGAAATGGCGGTACTGGATCTAGTTGGCCATGTTCGGAAATTACCAGTACACGCCCTTTTAGGAGGAGCAGTCCGTAATCGTATACGGGCTGATTACTGGATGGGGCATCAAACGCCTGCTGACGGCCAAAAAGCGGTAGAAAGAGCTTTAAAAAATGGTTTTACTGGTGTAAAAATTAAATGCCGATTAGAGGAACCCATGTATGACCGACTAGAAGCTATGCGGGAAGTAGCTGGCCCGGATTTTAAAGTTACTGTTGATCCTAATGAACGTTTTTATACCGCCGAACAGGCTATTAATCTAGCTGAACAGCTGGAACCTTTAGGAAATATAGAGGTTTTCGAAGACCCTATTCCCAAAACAGATATTGAAGGTTATGAACAAATCCATCAATCTATTCCTTTCCCCCTAGCTATGCATTTGGGAGATGGACCAGGGGTAATGAGAGCTTTGCAAGCAGATGCCGGGAAAGGTGTGGTCGACTGTGTTAATCTGGGAGGCAGTATCTTTGGTTTCCAGCAAAGTGCAGCTACAGCTGCATCAGCTGGGCTTCCATGTTGGCACGGTTCAGGAAACGACCTAGGAATTGCCGAAACTGCTTACATACACGCGGCTGCGGCTGCACCAAACTGCACGATGGCTTCTGATTTTGTAGGTAGTTGGACCCGAGAAGATGATTTAATTGTTGAACCAATCCAATTTACTAATGGCTCTGTAACCACCCCTATGAAACCTGGTTTGGGCTGTCTAATTGATTATGACGCTATAGAAAATTACTGCCAAAGCTTTGAAGAATTAAAATAAGTTTTAATTCTAGAAAGGATCATTTATGCGGTTAATTGTAGTAGGGTGCGAATACTCGGGGGTAACAACCCTAATAAACAATTTATACTCCTGGGGCAATGAACGTGGTATTAGCCACCATCTTGATGATCATTTCACTATACCTGATGCATTTCACCTTGATAAAGTAGAGCAACAAGGGTTCATTAACATGCTTCCTGCTATCAAGGAACGATTCCAACGATTTCAAATTGTCTACCATATCCGTCTAATGCACAAATTTGATCATATTTTGCTTGGTGGTTTTCATATAGAAGAAATGGTATATGGACCTAAGTATTACTATCCTGGAATAGAAATTGGTGTACGAGAATACGAACCGGATATGCCTCACGACACAATACTCGTCCATCTCCATGCTCGACCAGAAGTAATTAGAAAGCGTATGGAAACAAACCCCCATCCTCATCAGTTAGTTTTGTCAGAGGACGTCCCTATTATCTTAGAACGGTTCAAAGATGAAGTCAACCAATCATGGATAAAACATAAAATTGACATAGATACATCCGAATGCACACCAAATCAATTACTAGATGTTTATTTGGAACAATCTAATCCCTTTCTAAATGTCAGAGATACTTTAACAAGAATGGAAAAAAATATTAAGGGGTTGCAATGAAAATCACACACGTGGGAGCTGCATTACTAAAACCTATGCCATGGGTTTTGATTAAAGTAAAAACTGACGAAGGGTTGGTTGGCATCGGGGAGGCCTATCACGGTGCAGGTGTCCATCAGATTGCTACCGATCCGAGACTGGTTGAACGAGCTCTTCTCGGACAGGATCCAAGAAATGTGGATAAACTTTTTCATGACATGATGTCCAGTATGTCAGCATCGGGCTTCTACCAAGGGGCTGTTATGAGCGCCATCAGTGGGATCGAAATGGCACTGTGGGATATTACAGGACAAGCTTTTGGAATTCCAATATGGCAATTACTTGGAGGTAAATTTAGGGATCAAATTCGTGTTTACAACGACTGCCATGCAGGAGAAGAAGAAACACCAGAGGCTTATGCTGAGAAGGCTAAAGCAACCGAGGCAAGAGGATTTGATGCTATTAAGTTTGATATTGATCCTCAACCCACTCAACGTGACCAGTATAATCGAACTATAAGTAATAACGATGTGGCGTATTTTATCGATGTTATTACTGCAATCCGAGAATCTCTGGATCCCAATACCGATTTGCTTATAGATGCCCATTGGAATTACGCTCCTGTAGATATCCTTAAAGTTGCCTATGCCTGCGAAGATATAAACTTGATGTGGTTAGAGGATCCAGTACCGCCAGAAAATATTGAGGCAATGGCTAAAGTTACCCAGGGTACGCGGGTTCCTATTTGCACTGGGGAAAACCTATACACACGTCATGGATTTAGGGACCTTATTGAAGCTCAGGCAGCTGATATTATTTCACCAGACCACGCGAAGGCAGGTGGATTGCTTGAAGGTAGAAAAATTGCTGATCTTGCCGATATGTACTACATACCTATCTCTCCGCACAATATCTGTGGCCCAATTGGAACGGTTGCTGTCTGCCACCTATGTGCTGCAGTACCTAATTTTCAAGTACTTGAGTTCCATCATCTTGACAACGCACTTTGGAATAACTTAACATTGGAAAAGAATCTTATTTCCAATGGATATATTGATCTGCCTATGAAACCTGGATTAGGGGTTACATTGGACGAAGAAGTTGCACTGCAAGCCACGAGCGATGACCGAGATTTTTTCTGAAAACCGCTATTTTTCTAAAACCCCACTTTATTGGGATAACAATATGGATTATAACTCTGAAATTGTGGGGTCACGGATGAATCCTGATTTGACTCCAGAAATCGAACGCGAGGTTTCTTTTTTCCTAAAGTGGGGCTATCTCGTTGTGGAGAATGCATTAACATCTGATCAAATTAAAGACCTCCGAGATGCCCTCGATAATTCTTTCGATCGACTTGGCCACTCATTCATCCATCAACTCCTTGAAGAAGACAATAGATTCACTTTTCTTCTTGATAATCCTCCGATTATATCTCGAATGAAAGCTATCTTGGGGAACTGTGTCCAATTACATAGTGCAACGGGAAGGGTTACAAAACCCGGTGAGCCTGACCAAAGTTGGCATCGAGATCTTCCATGGCCTAAGGACCCAGAACCTCCACCTTACGGTAATGAACCAGGGCAAATTAACTGCGGTTATTACTTGGATCAGTTAACTACGAAGAACGGCCCTATAGTAATTTTACCCGGTAGCCATCGGGCTCCCTTTAGACCTCCCAAAAACCATAGCAGTTTTCCAGATGAAAAATTTGTTCTTGCTTCACCAGGGCAGGCAATTATGTTTGACGGTTGGCTGTTTCATAGGGGAGGTGGCAACCAATCTAAACAGAATCGTCGAACCTGCCTAATGTGCTATCAAAATGCCTGGATGAAATCCCGGGAACCCTTTGATGGTCCTATTGCAACTAGCCTTCGAAAAACCGGAACAAATGAACAAAAACTGTTACTTGGAGCAATCACAAAATGGTAATGGGATTTTTATAATGGATATCCAGAAAACTGAATTACCAGTGCGAATAGGAATTTCTTCGTGTTTGCTTGGCGAAAGAGTTCGTTACGACGGTGGACATAAACGAAATGATTATCTCACAGATGTTGTGAGTAGATTTGTGGAATGGGTGCCTGTTTGTCCCGAAGCTGAATCAGGCATGGGGATACCAAGGGAACCAATCCAACTGACCCAACTTGGAGATGACATTTTAGTTCTGACAAAGGACGGCGTAGATTATACTGAAGTTGTAGATAAATTTGCTGAACAACGTATTAGAACTCTTGAACGGGCTAAACTTAGTGGATATATTCTTAAAAGTCGTTCCCCAACGTGTGGTATGGTGCAGGTCCCGATCATCCAACCTAAAACCATCACTCTTCGAAAGGGGCGTGGAATATATGCTAACCGGTTAATCAAAGCTTTTCCTTATCTGCCAATAGAAGAAGATATACGTTTACAAAATCCTCGTTTTCGTGAAAACTTCATAACCCGAGTTTTTGCTTACTATCGTTGGTTGCAGCTGATTGAAACAGAACTGACTCGCAAATCTCTTATGAACTACCATCGATCATATAAATATCTCCTAATGGCCCATAGTCAAGTAGGTACTCGCCGACTAGGTCGCTTACTCGCAAGGCCCGAGCTTTATAACACAACTGAAGAACTAGCCGATGCTTATCTCCAGGAATTTACTAAAGTCATGAAAAGATCCCCGGCAAGAAAGAATCATACCAACGTTCTTCAACATATGGCAGGCTATATATCAAATAAGCTTAATAGTACTACTAGACAGGAACTGAACCGCATGATTCAGAAATATAATGAAGGTTCATTGCCCCTGATAGTTCCTGTGGTAATGCTACGTCATTTTGTCAGGGAATTTAACATTACCTATCTCCAAGATCAAACTTACTTACACCCTTTCCCCGGGGAACTGATGTTGCTTAACCAATTGTAGGGGTTAAAATTAGTAGACATACTTCTTGACCAGAGAACAGAACTATGGTACACTTTCTTTTGTTTTAGGATGTTTTGAAACCCATAACAAAACTGCTTTATGTCTTAACCTTTTGATGTTTAATTCCTCCACTCGAGGAAAGCACTTAGATTATGCTACCAATACAACTTCAGTCGGTACAGTTAGGAAAATTTGAACGAAATGGGTTTCTCATTGTTCCGGACTTAGTTACTCAAAAAGAGATTGAAACATTTTTACAACACGAAGAAGATCCCGCAACACAGGACCTAAGACAAGGCTTACGTACTCACCTGTCAGATCCTTATTGGCATAACCTTGCCAACCATCCTAATATCGCAGGAATTGCTAGACAGCTTCTGGGTGGCCTCCCCCGAATAGTACAAACCATGTATCTTCCCAAAAAACCAGCAAACCCTAATCAAGAAATGGGAGATCCAGGTATCTCACTTCATCAAGACTCGCATTATCTACCCAATGAACCTGACACGCTGTTAGCTTGCTGGATTGCTCTGAATGATACTGACTCTGAGAATGGTGGACTGTGTGTGGTTCCTGGAAGTCACAAAGACAATCTTAGAGAGACAACACTTAATACAGACCCTGAACATGTTAGTTGGGAAGTTGAATACGAAATGGGATCCCGTAATGGGAAAAAATGGAAAGAGAAGTTATATTCTTTTGGTATTGTGGGTATAGACAAAGAAGATCTCCTCCATCTAACAGTGCCTTCCGGTGGTGGTGTATTTTTCACAAGCAAGACCGTTCACGGATCCTATGCAAACTGGTCTAAATCAAGACCTCGTCTAGCATTTGCTGTGCACTATGTTAAGGAAGGCACTTGGGTCTTCCGGACTGATGTACAGGAAACCACACCAGTAAATCTATAAGCTGGTAGTTAAAAAGGTAATATCCCTCATGAAAAAATTAAATGTTCTTCTATTGCCAATAAGGTCCTTAGACATTCCATGGTGTGAAAATATTAGAAACGAAATTGGGCACCGCCATAACCTAAAAGTTTTGGATGAGAACCAAAGCCTAACTCCCCAGTTTAAAGGAGTAGACGTTGTTATTGACCATGGCGGCAGTGTTGGAACTCGAGAAATGATGGATGCTGCCAAAGATTGTAAATTATGGCAAATTTTGGGGACGGGTTTCGACCATTTTGACCTAAATTATATAAAGTCAAAGGGAATTCCAACAGCTAATACTCCAGGCCAATTTAGTGATGTTGCTCTTGCAGAAACAGCTATGATGTTTATTCTCATGCTGACCCGGAATTTTCAAGAATCGGCAAAAAATTTTAAAAAGGGACTGTTATATACTCCTCTCGGTTTTGAGTTAGAAAACCAAACATTAGGGGTAATTGGTTTTGGTGCTAGTGGACAAGCTTTAGCTCGAAGGGCTAAAGCCTTTGGGATGAAGATAATGGGAATTGATGTCCGTACAATAGATTCTGAAATAATCCAAGAGATCCAACCCACTTTTATGGGAAAACCAGATGACCTTGACCAAGTTGTAGCAGAAAGTGATTTTCTTTCTCTTCATCTACATCTAAATGAGGATACCCGCCATATAATTAATGCTCGACGTCTGAATCTGATGAAACCAACCGCGAGTATTATTAACGTTGCGCGAGGGGCCCTTGTAGACGAGAAAGCTCTCTACAGAACCCTAGTGGATCAAAAGATTGGTGGCGCTGGTCTGGATGTTTTTGCTCAAGAACCACCTGATCCATCACTTCCTGTATACCGGTTATCTAATGTCATTGCTACACCACACGTCGCCGGAGTTACCGATGGCACCGCTAGACGCCGGGCCATCACCGCCTCGGAAAATACGGACAGAATTGCGCTTGGATTGGAACCATTATATAGAATAGATCTGTAATTAAATTAGCTAGCTAACTTTGTTTAGTTATTAACCAATGAATAAAATAACCACCGCAGAAGCCATTACTAGAACTCTTATTTCTCACGGAGTAGACACTATTTTTGGTCTACCGGGAATACAGAATGATACTCTCTATAATGCATTGTACGACCATCGGAATGCTATCAAAACTATTCATACCCGACATGAACAAGGTGCCTCATACATGGCCCTTGGATACTCCTTGTCTACAGACCTCCCAGGAGTTTTTAATGTAGTACCTGGCCCCGGTTTTCTAAACAGTACGGCTGCCTTATCAACTGCGTACGCTACTAATGCAAAGGTTCTATGCTTAACCGGTGAAATACCATCTAAGTTTATTGGACAGCGCGTTGGTCAGTTGCATGAAATTAATGACCAATTAGGTCTGCTAAGAACCCTGACAAAATGGTCTACCCGTATCAATAGACCAACCGAAGCTCCGGCTATAACTGCTGAAGCTATCCGTCGGCTAAATTCAGACCGGCCACAACCTGTAGGAATCGAATGTCCGTGGGATATTCTTGAATCTCAAGACGAGATAAATGATTTTCCTGGCCCCCTGCCAATATATGTTCCCTCAGTCGATCAAGGAATGATCGAAGAGGCCGCTAAGATTCTTGGAAAGAGCAAAAACCCGATGATTTTTGTTGGCCGAGGCGCTATGAACGTTAGTGAAGATGTTCGACAACTTGCGGAATTACTCCAAGCACCAGTGATCAGTTATAGAACTGGACGAGGGGTTTTAGATAGCCGACATTACCTCAGCCATCCAAATCCAGCGGGACGAAAACTCTGGCCCAAAGTTGATGTTGCCCTGGCGTTGGGCACCCGGCTAGAGATACCTCAGGTTAATTGGGGTGTAGACAACAACTTAACGATAATCCGAATTGATGTAGATCCATTGGCTCATGACCGAATAGCTCCACCTAATATACCAATCACCGCTCGGACCGAAGATGCTGTCCCGTTGTTAGTTTCTCTTGTCGATAGACATAATCAGAAAAGACAATCTCGAAAAGCAGAGATGTTAAAATTAAAAAAAGAAACTGCTAATATGCTTGCGTGTCTGGAACCTCAGATATCTTTTTTAAATGTTATACGGGAAGAACTAGGAGAAGATGGGATATTTATAGAGGAACTGACCCAGGTTGGCTATGCAAGTAGGCAAGTGATGCCCGTCTACAAACCCTTTACATTTATTTCTACAGGTTACCAAGGCACTCTGGGATGGGGCTTCCCAACAGCTTTGGGAGTCAAAGTAGCTCACCCTGACAAAGCAGTTATTTCTATCGCTGGAGATGGTGGTTTTATGTTTGGTATCCAAGAATTAGCTACGGCAGTCCAACACCGAATTGGCTTAGTTACTGTCGTCTTTAACGATAACGCTTATGGTAATGTTAAGCGAATGCAAAAGAACGCGTATGACAACAGAATAATTGCTTCAGAACTGATAAATCCAGATTTTGTCAAACTAGCTGAATCTTTTGGTGCAAAAGGGTTGAGAGCTAATACTCCCAAAGAACTAGGTGAACGAATTAGAGAAGGATTAGGTGAGAATGGGCCGACTATTATAGAAGTCCCTGTTGGTGAAATGCCAGATATAGACCAATTTAAACGAGGTTCCCAAGTGCGAGGGTAAAATAAAAAGAACGCCATCATAACAATGTTGAATGGTTAATTTATGTCTATAGTTCCAAAAGACTGTAAACTATTTGAAACACTTAATTCTTTGGCTAAAAGCCGAAAAATGATTTTCCTTGCTGGACTTCCGGGAACAGGAAAAAGTCTATTGCTTCAGCAATTAGCTATTTTAGCTCACGGTTTTGGTAGGAGACCTCACCTTTTACAATGGGATGTCTGTCGATTACCATTCTCAACAAATCCCCGAGTAAAAAAATATTATCCTGAAAGACAAGGAATAACACATCCAGGAATACGCAAAGCAGTGGGGATTTGGAGTAGGGTAGCTATCGGGAATTGGGCTCAAAGTCATCAGGGGGAAAAAGATATTCTGATTGGGGAAGTACCTATTGTTGGGAATAGACTGGTCGAACTAATTCGTAAAGAAGTAGATTCTGCGGAATCGATACTTGGTGACTGCAACTTGACTTTTTTTGGGATTCCTGTACCCTCACAAGAGGTTAGGAGGTCGATAGAAAAGCAGCGCGAAGAAAGAAGTAAAAAGCCATTACACGAACGGGAAAAAGGAGATGCTCAACCTAAAATAATGTACGAACTCTGGAAAGACCTTGTTGATGTAGCTCATCGATTTGAAATATTAAAGAAAAAAGATGTAAATAGAGTGATTAGAGCTTACGATCCTAATGTTTACCACAATACTTTCTCGATTTTACTTAAGCACCGACCGACTGGAAGAATAGACATAGATTTACGACTAGATACTAAAGATCAATCGGTTTACGAGCTAGCTGTGGGACAAAAAGATATTGTCCCAACCGAGTCAGAGGTTAAAAAAGCAATAAAAACAATGGAAGATTGTTACCCCAAACCAGAATATTTAGAAGACAATGTTAATAGGTGGTACGAAACTTAAGAGGCTCTATGAAAACAGCAAGATTTGCCTATAATGGCCAGGTACATGAAGCTTTATACGAAAATGGGAATCTTCTGGTGGGAACAGTAGCATACGATCCTAAAGAAGTAATGTTTCTGCCTCCAATTGATCACACGGCTAAAGCCATAGGAGTTGCTCTAGGCTACACAGAACATGCTAAAGAACTGAAATTGGACATACCGGAAGAACCTATTCTTTTTAATAAGATGCCCCAGACTTTCATTGGCCACCGAGCTAAAATAATTGCTCCTCCTGAATTTGACTATCTCCACTATGAATGTGAATTAGTAGCTGTTATAGGCTTACCCGCCCGAAATGTTAAAGCTGACGATGCGCTAAAATTTGTTAGAGGATATACTATCGGGAACGACTTAACAATTCGAGATTTTGTGAGTAACTACTTCAGACCTCCTATCAAAGCAAAGGGGTTTGATACCTTTGGTCCTCTTGGCCCTTTTCTCACAACTGCAGACGAGATTGATCCGGCAGATGTAAAGCTACGTACATTTGTTAATGGCGAGCTTCGACAGGAAGGCTGGTCTGGTAATTTACGGCACAGTATTGCCCAACTGATAGAGTACATTACAGCTTATATGACTCTTAATCCGGGGGATATGATTTGGTCTGGAACCCCTGAAGGAATCTCACACATCCATCCAGGTGACCATCTACGCCTCGAAATAGATGGACTTGGAACATTAGAAAATGAAGTAGTCTCAAGCCTCAAGGAGTGAACATTATAGCCTTCCAAGAAAAAGAGCATCCAAGCCAGAAACGGGCAGACGAATACATAACTAGGTACCGTGAAAGGGGAATTAGCCATTTTATCAATGGTTCATTGGTTTCGTCGGTAAGTGGAGAAACTTTCGATGTCAAAACCCCTATCAATAATACTTCACTTTGTACTGTTGCGAATGGTGGAAGAGAAGAGATTGAAATAGCGGTTAGGGCTGCACAGCTTTCATTTCAATCCTGGCGCGATACATCTGGTCTAGAACGAAAAACTCTCCTGCACCGTGTTGCCGATCTGATCGAAAAAAATGGAGAAGAAATAGCTTTACTTGAAACTTATGATACCGGCCAACCTATCCGGTTTATGTCTAAAGCAGCAACCCGTGCCGCTGAAAATTTCCGGTTTTTTGGTGACCTTGCCTTAAGTGCCCAAGATGGCCTTACACTTCCGTCGGCTGGACACCTTAACTATACACTTCGCCAACCGATAGGACCAGTGGGTATAATAACCCCATGGAATACTCCTTTTATGCTTAGTACCTGGAAGATAGCCCCCGCTTTAGCTGCTGGGTGTAGTGTGGTACACAAACCTGCAGAATGGAGCCCTATCACTGCCGTTAGACTAGCTGAATTAATACACGAAGCTGGCATACCACCTGGGGTGGTTAATCTAGTTAACGGATTTGGTGAAACTACTGGGAGGTTTTTGACGGAACATCCGGGGATTAAAGCAGTTGGTTTTGTGGGAGGCTCAGAAACCGGCCGTATCATAATGAAACAGGGGGCAGAAACCCTAAAAAGATTACATTTTGAGTTAGGAGGCAAAAACCCTGTTATTATCTTTGCCGATGCAGATTTAGACCGGGCGTTGGACGCTAGTATTTTTATGATATATAGTCTTAATGGCGAGCGATGTACCTCGGGTAGCCGACTATTAGTGGATCGGAAAATTTATAAATCTTTTATTAATCGTCTGATTCAACGGGTTAAAAATATCAAAATTGGAAATCCATTTAATCCAGCTACAGAATTAGGCCCGTTGATACATCCCTACCATCTCGATAAAGTTGCAGGGTATGTCTCAACAGGAATTAAGGAGGGTGCCACTTTACTAGCTGGAGGTAGATGTCCAAACCAAAAACTAAATGGGAACTATTTCGAAGCTACCCTTTTTGGGGACGCCTCTCCCACTATGAGGATATCCAGAGAAGAAATTTTTGGGCCATTCTTAACAGTGATACCATTTGACACTGAAGAGGAAGCTGTAGGGATAGCTAACGATGTTGATTTTGGACTGGCAGCCTACCTCTGGACAAATAATCTTACCCGTGCTCATAATATTGCGCATCAGCTCGAAGCAGGTATGATATGGATTAATTCTGAGAATGTCCGTCATCTTCCCACACCATTTGGTGGCATGAAAGCTAGTGGCATTGGCAGGGATGGTGGCGACTACAGTTTCGATTTCTATATGGAAACTAAGAATATTGATATTGCTCTTGGAAAACATTCCGTACCCAAATTAGGGGAATAGTATCCCGTTTACCCCATAGATAATATTTTTGTTTACGTTGCTTTAGTTTATTTCCATGGAACTCTCAGAGAGGATGATAGTGTCTATTCCAAAAGCAAATCTTTCACCACCATTTAATATCACTAGATGCAGTCACGCAGAATGGGGTGTTACAGATCTTGATTATGCACGAGATTTTTATATAAATCTTCTCGGTTATATTTGTGAAGATGATTTTGGTGAAACAATTTATCTCCGTGGAATGGAGGAACGAAATCATCACTCACTCATTCTAACCAAGGCGAACAAACCCGTTGTTTTCCGCCTAGCATTCAAGGTCGCTGAAGAATCTGACTTGGATCAAGCTGCAGCTTTTTACAATTCCATTGGATGCAAAACTTTATTTGTCGAAAAATATGCTCAAGGTCGAACCTTGCATGTTTCAGATCCTTTTGATATACCTTTAGAATTTTACTGTGAAATGGAACATCGAGAACTTTTATTACAGCAATATGACCGGTACCGGGGGGCTCATATTCAACGGATTGACCATTTTAACCTTTTTTCAAACAATGTTAACGCTATGACATCGTTCTATGTTGAATCTTTAGGATTTAGACCAACAGAAGTTACGATGACAGATTCTTCCGACGACAACTCTGACTTGTGGGCTTCGTGGATCCAACGCAGGGGTGGCGTGCATGATATAGCGTTTACTAATGGTTTGGGGCCTCGTCTCCACCACATTGGGGTCTATGTTCCTACTGCTATGGATATCATTCATTTCTGTGATCGTTTAGCTAGTTCAGAACACCATGATGCCTTTGAAAGAGGACCTGGACGACATGGCATCTCTAATGCCTTCTTCCTTTACTTGATCGACCGGGATGGTCACAGAATAGAATTATTTACCGGAGATTATGTTACAGTCGATCTAGATCATCCCACTAGAAAATGGGATCTTAATGATAACCGACGTCAAACACTCTGGGGACAAGCTGCCCCCAAATCTTGGTTTGAACAAGGCATGTGTTTTAATGGAATTACCCCGCTAAAGACTGAACTTAGAGCTGCACCTATAGTCGCACCAGAATAAACCTTAACAAAAGCTTCAGTACTGAGTAAGTTATTGATAGTTATAAAGCGAAACCTGCCTTGTGATGATACGGTTAGTAAAAGAGGTGGCACACCTCTAAGAATAACATAAGAGACTATACATCTTTATGACTCTTGTTCACCACAAACTGCCAAAAACAGGTTGATTTAAAATATCGCGCTGGCTGATTACGTTACATATAGGAGTTTCCATGTCGACTTCCACAAAATCTACAATTATTGAACCAACCCCAGACTCGGGACAACCTAAACTTTTACGAGCTCTTGGTGCTAAAACTGGTATGGCATTGATTATAGGAGCTATTATAGGTTCGGGTATTTTTATGGTACCTAGTTCGGTTGCTTCTCTTGTCGGGTCTCCCTCTCTTAGTCTTTTGGTATGGATTTGTGCTGGAATTTTAGCCGCAGCAGGTGCTCTATGTTTTGCCGAACTTGGCGCTGCTATTCCCCATAGTGGTGGAATGTATGTCTTCCTTAAAAGAGCTTATCGAGTAGATATAATTGCTTACCTTTTTGGCTGGGCTACACTGTTCATAACCATGACGGGAGCAATGGGTGCTGTGGCATCTGCATTCGCAAGATACGCGGGTGGATTATTTGCAATTGATGACATATGGAGCGAACGATTTATAGCTGTTGGATGTATTTTGTTTCTTACCTTCATTAATTGTCTTGGAATTAAAGTGGGCGGATTATTTCAGAATATTTTTGCTTTCATCAAAGTAGGCTCGGTTCTTGCTGTTATCGTAACCGGCATCGTTTTGGGGCAAGGTTCGACTGTAGAGTGGACGCCAATAGTCCAGGAAACAACCGGAGCCTCTCTGATCGGTGGTTTTAGTCTCGCTATGCTCGGCGCATTGTTTGCGTATAATGGTTGGTTCTTTATTACATTTATTTCTGAAGAGGTAAAAAACCCACAAAATAATATTCCCCGTGCTATTTTGGGTGGTCTTGGAATAGTTATGGCGGTCTATATTCTCGCAAATCTAGTTTATCTTCATGTGCTCCCTTTTGAAGAACTTCAACAATCTCGACGAGTAGCAGCCGATACAATGAATATTTTAGTAGGTTCATCTGGGGCTATGGCTATTTCTGCATTCATTATGCTAACCTCTTTTGGTACTGTCAATGCACAACTAATGGCTACCCCAAGGGTGTATTATGCCATGGCTAAAAACGGATTTTTCTTTCGTATTTTTCAGTATGTACATCCCCGTTTTCGAACACCAATATCAGCTATTGTTTTACAAGGAATCTGGGCATCACTTTTTGCTCTAACTGGAACCTATGTCCAATTAATTGGGTTTACAGCGTTCTTTACTTACATCTTTTTGTTACTTTCTGTTATAGGGCTTATAATACTTCGCCGAAAAGAGCCAAATCTTCCACGCCCCTATCGTACTTGGGGTTATCCTGTGACTCCGATCCTATTTATTATTATATCCGCAGGTGTTTTGATTAATGCTTTTGTAATTGATTTCACACGTCCATTGACCGGGTTGATAATTTTGGCGGTCGGATTGCCCTTCTATTTCTTCTGGAAGAAAAATCAAACAACTCAAGAATGACGTTGGGATAGGGTAGTCTATGTCTCTACCAAATATTATTTACATATTATCTGATGAGCACTCAGGGATAGCTATCAGCCATGCTGGAGACCCTAATGTTTGCACCCCCAATATAGATCGTTTGGCTGTAGATGGCATTCGATTTGATCGGGCCTATGCTAACTGCCCCGTATGTACTCCCTCTAGAGGCACCATATTCTCTGGGAGACATGCTCATTCTGGGCCTGTACAAAGCTTTTATGATGTTTACAAACCTGCAGCACCAAGCACTGCTACAATTCTTCGGGAGGCTGGTTATCATACCGCTTATTTTGGTAAATGGCACTGTGGTACTTTCCGTGATCAAATCCCTCCAGAGGTAAAACGGGATCAAGACTATTACAACACAGAAGGGGCATCTCGGACACCAGAGTTTAACCGTGCCGGATTTCAAGATTGGTATGGATTTGAAATGAACAATTCTCATTTCAAAGGTTTTTATTTTTCCCAAAACGAAATCAATCCTCAAAAAATACAGGGTTTTCAGACAGATATTCTAACTGATATGGCAATGGATTATCTGCAAAATTATGACGGGGCTAAACCATTATTTCTTGTTCTTAGTGTTGAACCACCTCACTGGCCAATTGAAGCGCCAGAGTCCTTCATGCGGTTAGATCCAAAAATGTTAAAGACCCGTCCGAATTTTGGCGACAAAAAAGATCTCCGAGAACAGCTGGCCGGTTACTATGCTATGGTGGAAAATTTAGATTGGAATATTGGACGTCTTACGGATTCAATTCATAGTTCTCGAATCTTCCAGGAAAATACCGTTACAATCTACTTTTCAGACCATGGTGATTTTATGGGAAGCCATAACCAAATTGCCGACAAAGGACACCCCCACGAAGAATCTGTAAGAATCCCAATGGTGTTTCACGGTCCAGGGGTTCTTAAATCACAGGATACTAAATCAGACCTTTTTAGCCTTGTTGATATCGCTCCAACAACCCTGGGCATAGCGGGTGTCCCAGTACCTAAATACATGCAAGGAAGTGATTTTTCCCCATTACTCCGTGGAGAAACCTGTGAGACCCAATCAGAAGTCCTTCTTGAAATGGTTGGTGCTCCTCGAGTCCATTTTGATTATATCGACTGGCGAGGTTTGGTTACGAACCGATGGAAGTACGCCTTTTATGAAACTGGGCACGAATTATTATTCGATTTATGGGAAGACCCATACGAGATGAAAAACCTAGCTAACTCAGATTTAGCTAGATTGAAAAATATGAAGCTAAGATTGTTGAATTTGTTGGAGATAACTAGAGAACCTTATTTTGATATAATCATGCTTCATGGTGTCCCATCTGATAAAACTACTAATATCTCAAGTCGTAGGCGAGATGGAATTGCTCCCCCCTGGGACGATCTGATTTGTAACGAGCCATAATATCTTACTTTATCTCATTTGAAAGGAAGCTATAAAACTCATGCTCGAAAAGTTTCAACGTGATGGATTTGTTCTTGTTCCCGATGTATTTAGAGAAAAAGAAATGGATGCTGCACTGCAGGCCACGGAAGAAATTTTTTATGGAATGCCTTATAATTCATGGTTGACCCAAAATCATAAAAGTAATGGTATCACTGTGGGGGATGGCTTCACAACAAAGCAAAATGATGTGCTTGGACGTTCACAGTTTCCAGTCGGCGATTTAATCCTCGATAAAATCATTGAAAATGATCATTATCTCGATCTCTACGAACTATTTTTGGGAGACCTTCCAAGCTATTGCAATGCCCATCTTTTCATGAGAACGGGACCGGTAGATAAACGGTATCCGGAGAATATATGGAGTGGTTATCACATAGATCATAATACCAATTGTGTCCTCCCGCCCTCGGAAAACCCTTACCAATTTGCTTATATCAACTCCGCTGTATTTCTTCACGATATTACAGAAGATGGTGCTCCAATGTTACTCGTACCTGGCTCTCATAAACAGGTCGCTGAAATTTTCCTTAACCAGTGGGCTGCGGATAATATGGCTAGCGTAAGCCATATTCGTGATATTCGGAAAATCAAACCGAAAGATTCTGTACCTGCTATTGGTTCTCGGGGCAGTGTTCTTTTCTATTCATCCTACCTCCTTCATTCAGCACAACGATTTCAGGATATGAGTAAACAACGAGCAATGTGGACTCTCTCGATGTGTAGGAATGATTCGGATAGGTGGACTCGATTTTCCAACCCTTTCATATATGGTGAACGAGAATATATGCTTCCATTTATTACTCAGACAACACCTCGGGTGCGCTCTCTTTTTGGATGGCCAGAACCTGGTAATCCCTACTATACTAGGAAAACCCTAGAATTGATTTCCATGGCATTTCCTGGGATCGATCTAGAACCTTATGTTAGATCTCAAAACATTAATACTTAAGAATGGGGATTCTACATGTCTATCAATTCTAGAGTCTTTGATCCCAATGCTTGTGCGTAGAAGTCTCCCCCTTTAGGTAATTTACCAACCCAATAACCTTGACAACTTTGAATTAATCTTTATTCTGCATTCCAATAAAGATTAGTTCAATAACCTCTATATAGAGAATCTACCAAGCCTACTTTATTTTAATACTCTCGATAGGCTTAGAATTTTAGCAGCCAATACTGTGAGTTAATTTCCAGACTAGAAAATTTTTTAACTCCTAGGGAACAGGTATATTTATAATATGGAGCCTCACTTATATTTTCAATCAGATGCCTCTGAACTTGATAAAAAAGATGCTCTTCCTTCTAATCGAGAACATTTTCACATTCCCGTAAATAAAAATGGGGAAGAAACTATTTATTTCGTTGGGCACTCTCTGGGACTTCAACCCAAATTAGCGCAGACCTATATTTATGATGAACTACAGAACTGGAAAAAGCTAGGAGTTGATGCTCATTTTGAAGCTAATAAACCATGGGTTTCGTATCATGAAAACCTTGCTAAGCCAATAGGACGTCTTGTTGGGGCTTTGCCTACCGAAGTTGTAGTTATGAACACTCTAACAGTAAATTTACATTTAATGATGATTTCATTTTACCGACCCACAAGAAAAAGAAATAAAATCTTAATTGAAGGGTCAGCATTTCCGTCAGACCTATACGCTATTAAATCTCAAATTGCCTGGCATGGTTTTGATCCCGAAGAAACACTGATTGAGATCCATCCTAAGGATGGTGAAGATACTATTCAGGCTGAAGCTATAGAGGAGCTGATAGCCAAAGAAGGTAATACTATAGCCCTAGTTTTTCTCAGCGGTGTAAATTATCTAACAGGACAAGTATTTCCTATTAAAAAAATAACAGAGATTGGACACCAAAAAGGCTGTGTTGTTGGTTTTGATCTTGCTCATGCTATAGGAAATATCAAATTACAACTCCATGACTGGCAAGTAGATTTCGCCGTTTGGTGTTCTTACAAATATCTTAATGGTGGGCCTGGATGTGTCGGTGGATGTTTCATCCACACTGATCATGGCTCGAAGTCAAACCTACCTCGGTTTTCAGGGTGGTGGGGGCACCAAAAAGCTACACGATTTCAAATGCTCCCAGAGTTTGATCCGATCCCTGGAGCGGAGGGTTGGCAACTTAGTAATCAACCAATCCTTCTCCTTGCGGCATTGAGGGCTTCCTTGGAACTTTTTGACTCTATCGGGATGGACCATCTCCGTTCCAAGAGTAAAAGATTAACTGGCTATTTAGAATACCTACTTCTAAACCGATTAGGTAGTAATATATCTATTATTTCGCCAGAAGACCCAGAACAGAGGGGCTGCCAATTATCAATACGGTCTCCCCAAATTGGTCGTCATATATATAACACCTTATCTAGACACGGGGTACAGTTAGATTGGCGTGAACCTGATGTTATACGCCTTGCCCCCGTACCTCTTTATAATACATTTTCGGATGTATATAACTGTGTAAAAATCATAGAAAACATCAAAACTTCTACCTGAAAATTGTATCATCATGTAGCATTTGAAAAGGGTGAAAAACCAGTGCCATTTAAAGAAAATATTACGATGGTAGGAGCGGGACCTACTGGATCTATGCTGGCTATTTTCCTGGCCCGAAGAGGATTTAGTGTTGACCTCTATGAGAAAAGGTCTGATCTACGTATCACCAAATCAGCTCCTGGCAGATCTATAAACCTAGCTATTTCTGTCCGAGGCATTCATGCTCTGGAACAAGTTGGCATATGGGAAAAAATTCAAAACATAGCTATTCCGATGTCTGGACGAATGATACACCCCATCGAAGGAGACCTTAGTTTCCAACCCTACGGTCAAAAGCGTGAAGAAGTAATTTATTCTATTTCTCGAGAAAAATTGAATATGGCTTTAATGAATTTAGCAGAGAAAGAACAAGGTGTTAATTTTCATTTTAGTACCCAATGTACGGGTCTAGATCTACCGTCCGGGTTACTACAGATTCGAAACAATATATCTAAAAAAACAACTTCGCTTAGGACTAGTAGAATTATTGGAGTTGACGGTTCCGCGTCGGCAGTTAGGAATGGTATGATGAACGTGGCTGGCTTCGATTTCTCCCAATGGTACTTAGATCATGGCTATCAAGAACTAACCATTCCATCCAAACCTGATAAATCTTTTCAGATGTCACCTAATGCTCTTCATATTTGGCCTAGAGGGAATTATATGTTGATTGCTCTACCTAATATGAATGGTAGTTTTACATGTACGTTGTTCCTACCTCACGAGGGGAAGAATAGTTTTGATTCTCTTGTTACTCCGAGTGGTGTAAACACTTTTTTTTCTAAAAACTTTCCTGATGCAATGAATTTGATTCCTAACCTTGAAACGCTTCTATCTAAAAACCGGAGAGGTTCCCTAGTAACTCTAAAGTGCTATCCTTGGCATTTCCAGGACAAAATAATATTACTTGGTGATGCAGCTCATGCCATAGTCCCATTTTTTGGCCAAGGAATGAATTCTGCTTTCGAAGACTGTGTCATACTAGATAAGTATATTGAAACCTATTGGCCAGATTGGACTCATATTTTTAAATTATTTAGCCAAAACAGGAAAAAAAATACCGATGCTATAGCTGATATGGCATTAAATAATTATGTTGAAATGCGAGATCTTGTAAACGACCCAGATTTTCTATTTAGACAGAAAATAGGCTTTTTACTGGAACGAAAATTTCCAGATATTTTCATTCCCAGATATTCTATGGTATCATTTCATCGAATACCCTACTTTGAGGCTTTGCGTCGAGGGGAAATTCAAGATGATATTCTTAAAGAAGTATGTACTACTATTACTTCTGAGGATCAGATTGACTGGGTAAAAACTGAATGTCTTGTGAAAGAGCGATTAACTTCAACTGAATGATCCTGAGGTAATAACTGATCGAAATCTCACTACAATTGGGTTCCCATAATTCCTTTTAACTCTTCTTAAAATTTGCTTCAAATTGAGACAAATAGGAATTTAAGCCTAAAATTAATTTTTTGAGGAGGTTGGACGATGCCGATAATAAAACCATTCAACTTTAAGAAATGGATTGATGAGCACAGACCCCTGCTCAAACCACCTGTAGGAAATCAGTGCGTCTATACTGAGTCAAATGACTTTATTGTTATGGTTGTTGGTGGTCCGAATGTCCGTAAAGATTATCATTATAATGAAGGGGAGGAATTTTTCTATCAGTTAGAAGGAGATATTGTTCTAAAAATTATCGAAAATGATAAACCGGTAGATATTCCCATTCAGGAAGGAGAAATTTTTCTATTGCCAGCTTGTGTACCACATTCACCACAAAGGCCACCTGGTACTGTTGGACTAGTAATTGAAACTAAACGAAAGAGTGGAGAGATTGACGGATTTATGTGGTATTGTGACGTATGTGGAGAAAAACTTTACCAGGAAAATTTTGAGCTTGAAGATATTGTTACCCAATTACCTCCCATCATTAATCGATTTTATGAGATTGAAAAAAATCGGACTTGCAAAAAATGTGGTACCATAATGCCAAGAGTATCAGAATGATTAATCAGAACTTTTGGTAGGAGTCAGCTTTCTATTTTTAAAAGGGATAATAATTATGGCTAATCTATTTGAGATATGTAGTGAAACGTAAAACTAACACTGTAAATCTTAACTCATGGCGTCTCATCAAAGTTCTAATCCCAAACGAAAGGTATAGAACTCCTGCGACTTGCCGGTGCCAGAAAAATTAGTCTTATAATCTTTCTGCCAGACCCATTCAAAAGTTCCAAACAATTTATCCTTCCACAAATAAGTACTAAAAACCATGAGGTATCTTGAAGAAGGTAAATCGAGAGCACTATGTTCCCTGGTTCCCTGATAACCTAATGACATATTTGCTGCCCTACCTAGAAGAAATAGGGCATAATTACCTTCCAACGTCCATCCAACTGGAAGAGCTCCTCTATCGCCATAATCTATCATCCCTGGACTAAAACGCTTCTGAGCGCGGATGTACTCTCCTGAAAACGTTATTTTTCCCAAATTTAATTCTCCTGCTAATGCCCACCCAGGTACTGGTTTTTCTTGTACTTCAATATTTGTTTCTTCCTGCTCTTCGAGCCTTCTTGAAAAACTGTCAAAAACATCTATATTGTCAATAACTGACAGATTAACAGTTAGTTCTTTTCCACCTTCCAAAAATTTTTTGTAACCTAAACTTCCTCCAAATCCAAAGCCATTCTCATAGTAGCTATATATCGTGCCTAAAAATGGCCCCAAAGAACCACCTAATAAGAATGTTTTATGGCGTTTCGAGGCTAATTCAAAAGATAACGGTGAAACCACCGCCGCTGTCTCCCAAGGTTCAAGGCCGATATTATGTAATGGTGGTGTTTCTGCCAACTCATAAAGACTAAATGGCAGAAACTGATAACCACTTTTCAACCACCATGAACGACTGGGCGGAATAACCGATATTGTTGCTTCAGCGATTTCTTGGTTAAACGAAACTTCATTATTAACCACATCAGATGATTGATGAAGAAAGGTAAACTCCGTCCCAAACCAATCATTAGGACTGATCCCTATGGAAAAATCTACCTGTTCAGATAATTTAAAAGCTGATTTTTCATTCCAGGAGGGTGGCTCGTTAGACCCTAAAATAGCAGCAAATCCACGCACTTCAAAAAGCTCAAGAAATCTTTTTTCTTGTAATAACCTGTCTGTTGTCTGGGCAGCAACGCTGCTGCTCAGCTGTACAGAAAAAAATAGTATTGATAAAAAACAAAAATATTTGGATTTCGAGTACTTTTGGGTATATTTTGCCATTTGAATTTGAGTTAGGGGTGAGGAGCCATAAAAACAAGGACTACGAGTCGATCTTGCCCTGTATTAATAACACCGTG
>CAZQGS010000004.1:0-94339 GCA_964593235.1 uncultured Gemmatimonadota bacterium
ACTTATATATCTCCACAAACTGGATTGTTCATCCGATCATTATCATAAATCCTTTTAAAAGGCAAAGGGGTAGCAAAGGGGGGATGAGGTCCAATAAAGGAAACAAATCCAAAAAACGGACGACTGCTAGCAACGCCCAAAGCTTCTATTGCACGATCTGTTACCCAAGATTCAACAGTCAAATGAGCTGGCAAGGGACTAACTTGAGGGACGTAATACATTTCTGTGCGTTCACCCATTAAAGCTTCGACATAGTCAAAGTTTGGATGTTCACGAGCAATCCAGGCAGCATAGGCATCTCCCAGGCGTTGCCGTGGGTTTTTATATAGTTCTTCACTATGGAGCTGCCAATCATAACCCAAATCCTCGTCCCATGGATCCGTGTGAAACTTGCCGATGCCAAAAGTTCTATAATTTAATGCTGAAAGAGTTCTAGCAAGATAATTCCCACAGCGATTCTCTACCCCTCCAGCCCAATCTAATCGTCTATTGCTGAATACACCCGTAGCAGGTGGTTCACGACCTGTACGGATGGTCATTCGGGCTGCGACACAGACCGGACATGTCGAATAAGCCTGCGTAAAAGATAATCCTCTATCTACAAGTCTATCTAGGTTAGGAGTATGAATGACACTGTTTCCCAAAGCGGCTATAGTATCAAACCGTTGTTGATCAGTCATAATAAAAAGAATATTAGGATGAGTCATAGTTACCTCCTGAGGAGCTCATCCGCCATATACGACCAACAGCATCAAGTTTGGCATTGCTTAGATAACCATATCGATTAATCCAAATGCCATCGGCGGTACTTTCTGCAACTACTCGAAAACGCCTAGCAAAATCATGAATAGGGCCATAACCATGCATTAGTGGAGTCACTAGAGCTTTTCCACCGACTTCAGCCATGACTCTCTCAATACGACGGAGTTGAACTTCGTTAGGAATAGGATGGGAAATTTGTGGTCCCGGATAACCATAATCATCAATACTTTTAGCAGTAGTATTTTCACTTAAGTCAAATATATTTACTAGAGCTCGGACTAGTAATTGTTCATCCAATTTAGGGTTCCATGCCATCAAGGTTCGGCCCCAAAATTCAACCATTACAGACCAATGCATTGTATACAACTTAGGAGATATAGCATCGCACAATGCAGCTCCTTGTTTATAGTCAAAACCTGTCCAAAGAGTTAGTGGAGTCATAAAGGCGTTGGCCGAAACTTCTTTTTCAGGGCCACCATAAGTCGTTACCAAAGATCTCCAATGCTGTAGTAAATCTAGGCTCAGAGCTGTTTTCAGTCGCAACCATTCAAGTATTCCAGGGAAAGACCTAAAAATATGGGCTAACGTCATGCCCCCTCGGCTGGAACTCCCTAAATCTATCAAGTCTTGGTTAGTTAGGTACCCATGTAGGTAATTATAGGCTCCTTGAACCTCTTCATGGATCGACTTGTAATTAAAATGATGTTTTTGGGCCCAGTCTTCCACTTGAGGGTTGAAATCTTGAAAAGCCTCCTCCAGTTTATAACATGGGTATTCAGGCCAATCTGGCCTGAATCCGGTAATTTGTGGATATTTTTCTAACAGATCTCGTACATATGCTTCATTATAGGCACGAATACCTTCACTCGCTAGACAACCAGTGTCCGCCATTCTGTCAGGGATCTGTCCATCGGGCTTTCTAGGGCGGTCACTATCCAACAAATTGGGCGGTGTTACAGCACTAAGTTGGAGATATACTTTGAGCCCCCTATCTAAAGCTTCGTTAATAAATCTTTCTATTAGGTGTCCATATTTTGAGGTTAATTCATTAGGCTGACGTGATTTGTATGGAGAATCAGTATAAAAAGACTTACAGGGGAAATAACTAGGGGCACTCCGGACCCACATAGAATATTGATTCCATAAGGGACGGTCGAATAAGCGAGGACTGCTCCCTGCATCACTAGGCGGTTGAAATGTACCCAGTCCAGGCTTTGACAAAGTCGTAACTGTCGGATTTAATGCTACTGCATTCACTCCAGCACGATCGACTATATTAGCTAGTACCGCTTCCACCCCTTCATTGATAATAAAATCTCCCAGAACAGTTATGCCTAACAACCGTTTGCGTCCCATACTCAATCCTTTTTAGGTTTTCATAGCTAACTGTGCTGTAATAAAATCATTGGCTCGATCATTTTCTTTTTCGGGATCACAGATCAATCTCAACTCATTTTCCAGGTCGGCAGCTACCTCTCGGTACTTTTTATAAACATTGCATAGTTCATCAGGATCTCTATTTATATCAAACAATTGGTGGGGAGCACCAATGTGATGCAAATACTTCCAGTGTCCCTTCCTAATCATAAAAGCACTTTCTCGGACCCCATGGCCATGGTATTCTGAAAATACAACTCTATTATTGTCATTAACAGGAATACTTTGAAGCGGTTCCCCGATCCATTGAGAAGGTCGATCAACTCGTACCGATCTGAATAAACTAGCTTGTACATCATGTAAGTCTACCGGAGTGGAAACTTTTAATTGACTAGAAAAATCGGGACCGGATGCAATACATGGGATCCGACACGAGTCTTCATAAAGTGAACATTTCCACCACATACCAAATTTACCAAGCATTTCTCCATGATCTGACGTATAGACAATATTAGTTTTATCATACTCACCGGAAACTTTTAATGTTTCTATCAAACGTCGCAACTGACGGTCCACAAAAGTTACACAAGCTAAATAACCCCGCCGCTGGCCCCGGACTTGTTCCTCGGTGAACTTATCGGTCTGAAAGTGTTCTCGAACCTCCTTGGCTCGAAGATGGTTGGCTGTTTCCTGGTTAAGGCCGTAATTAGGAAGATCTCCTGCCTGTGGATATAAATCCCATAAGTCCCTTGAGGTATAATGGGGGAAATGAGGATGATTAAGATTTACTGTGAGTGTCCATGGGTTTTCCAGCAAAGGGGCGGTATTTAATAACCAGTCTATAGAAGCTGAAATACTACCTAGATCAATCGTCAGATTAGCAGGCTGAATACCAAACTTAGTAGCTCGTTTTGCAGCATCTGTTCTTACACGAAATGGATGTCGCCCAATTTCTGTGTCTCCTTCGGTATCATCCTTACTTAAACACTTTGTATCCTGAAATCCTAATTGATCTCCAGGTGCATAAACATGAGACTTACCGATATGTACAGAATTTATACCCTGTTTTGCTAATAGGCTACCATAACTCGGATAGTGAGAAGAAATACCGATCCTACAATTGTTATAGACCTGGATCTGGTGAGCCCGACGTCCCGAAATAAAAGCAGATCTACTAGGCATACAAAGTGGAGAGGGGCAGTATGCATTTTCATAAACCACACCATTTTGGGCCAAGGTTTCCATTGCTGGTGTCTGAACAAAATCATGCCCGTATACAGAAGAGTAAAGGGGATTGTGCTCATCTGATATAAGTAAAAGCATATTAGGCATCAGCAGACCTCAACCTTGATCAAGAAATGCTTTCAGAGGCACATCATTATCTTCGGGGATATAGTAACTAAGAGCATCACCCACCTCACCAATCAGTTGTTTTTGGATTGGGGTACATCTCTTAACTAAGGAATCAGGCATCTGTATATAGTCCATAGGTTTAATCCATCTATAGGCATACCCCATAAAAATTGTTTTTCGGTCATGCCCAGACCAATTATGCCTGATAGTATGATATGTTCGCTGTTCAAACATAAATGCACTTCCTGCAGGCAAGTTCATTTGGATTGAACCATAAGGTAGGCCAGACTGTGGATCGATTGGAGGTTTCCCAGTTATCCTATTACTACCTGGGACCAGTGCTGTAGCTCCAGAAGCAGGATCAGTCTGATCACTAAGTACATATCCAATTTTTAATAAAATACGGGGGTGAGGCTCCTCCATCTCGACAGAAGATCTCCCTCCGTCGCGATGCATTCCATGTTCCTTTTTGGTAGCCTCTGCTGGTTCATCAGTTGATGGCAGGACGATTAGATGAGAAGTAATCATCTGAATATTCCAACTAAGCGCAGCCCAGGCTAGAGGGACCGTAGTAGGCCAATCGAGTAGTTGCAGGAATGCTTCATGAGCAACGATGCAGTTTCGGAGATTAAGTTGGCCTTCCTTATGTAATTTGCCTTCCTTCTTCACCCTTCCATATACTTCGTCGATGGCCTCATTTAATTCTTCCACCATACGAGCGGAGAGAGCATTCTCAATAACCAAATAGCCATATTGATCAAACTGTTCTCTCTGCGCATCAGTCATTTCAGTATATTGGAGTTGGTTTTGCACGAGATCCTATCCTATAAAGGTTAGTATTTAAATTAGTAAATAATCCGACGATCACTCTTGATAGCCTCTTCCCCAATATAAATATCATAATATGCATTACCGTTACGATAGTTTGGGAAGTTCCCCCATTGATCTTTCTGGAATCCCTTTAACCAAGGTTTACGTAGCTGATGAGTTTTTACATGCCAAAGGAAAACAGCTCCGACATCAGAAGCTAGAAGGCCTTCAGCTTCGTCATACATTACCATACGGGTTTTGTAATTTAATTCGCCAGCCGCCCGATCGATTAATCGATCAAATGTTGGATTTAACCAATCATGTCTTGTGTAGCCACGGGGTTGAGATCGCCAAATTATACCTAGCATACTATGAGGATCGGGAAAATCATAATTAAATCCGATGATACTCATTGGCATTTCCCAATTATACATAGCAGAGCGGTATGCTGCCCCTTCAGTGTTGCGAATGTCAACCTGTATATTTAAGTTTTCTTTCAACATTTCCTGTATAGCTTGTCCGGCCTGACTGATTGAAGAACTAGGGGAAGCATCTGCTAACCATATGTCCTTTCTGGGAAAACCTTGCCCATTAGGATACCCTGCCTCAGCTAGTAATTGTCTTGCCCGTTTTACATTATATTCTTGATGCAAACGATGCTTATCACCTACATAACCAGGGAAGTGTAAGGGCAGCATTGTATATGCCGGTATCATTGTATTTTGGAGAATAGTTCTATTAAGTGCTTCTTTATCAATCGCATGGGCAAAGGCTTGACGCACTTTTACATTATTAAAAGGTGGAATTCGTGTTCTAAAAAATAAATAGTTTGTTGTAAATTGATCGTATGCCCATACTTTCCCATTTGAACCTAAGCTGTTATTCAATCCTCCTAGGATCATGGGGCTTATATCAACTACATCAATTTCATTATTCTCGTAAGGTAGAACCCCCATATCATTCGCTGCACTAACCGAACCAATCATGGCGTTAAATACTCGGACAATCTGCCGCAAATACCCTGGATTGGGACCAGAGTAGTACGGATTATTTCCAAAAGTCATATATTGACCAATTTTCCATGTTTCTAACTGGAAAGGGCCATTACTTAAGCAGGTACCTTCAAGGCTCCATTGGTCCCCATATTTTTCAACTTGCCATGGTGGAACAGGAGATGATGTGTGGTATGCTGTAATATGGGGTAGAAACGCACAGGACTGCTCAGTTTCTATTATTAAGGTATGGTCATCCTTGGCATGAATTCCCACTGTCTCAGGATTATCCGTCTCACGTTGATTGTACGACCGGGCACCTTTAATGTCATAATAGAGAAAGGCGTAGACATTCCCAGCATCAGGATGCAGAAAGCGTTTAAAAGTAAATTCAAAATCGTGAGCAGTGACAGGACGTCCATCACTCCAACGGGCGTTAGGGCGCAGGAAAAAAGTCCATTTTGTACCATCTTCTGATGACACCCAATTTTCCGCTGCTCCAGGGATGAGTTCTCCATTAAGTCCAAACATGGCTAATCTTTCAAACAAAAATTCACTACCGCCAGCTACATAAATCGACACTCCCTGATCCATGCTCTTCGGTTCTGCGGCCATATAACGAAATACCTGATAATCGAGAGGAGCGGCATCGTCAGGCAGCCGTTCAACAAGTGCTGCTTCTGTAGCTTCCTTCAACTCCTTTGTCTGACCATACCAAAGTTTTGAGAGAGAGGCATCAGGTGGGGAAACTGAGTCGACTGTACATTGGAATAAAAGTATAGAAGAAACCATTAAGCAGAGAGACAAACTACAAAACCAATTTGGGATCATCCTACTCTCCTAGTTTTCTGGTGGATTAAGACCCAGACGAGTATACTGCTCCGGCATCGCTTCACATTGCGACAAATACCAGGAGATACGTTCAGCAAAATGATTTTCTAATTGGGGATCATCCAATGGCTTATTTTGTAATGGATCATTCTCCACATCAAAAAGCTGATTCCTCCCAGCATATGAATCTTCACCAGGATGATTTTGAGGCACCTTCCCTTCGGTAGGAATCTTATAAAGGGGTAAGTTATAAGTATGACCAAAATAACGACCTGTTTCAACTCGGTCATAGACCTCTCTTGGATACCAACGGTTCAAGCCTCCAGTCGGCATAGCAGTATAAGCGAAAAGGGGTCCTGCATCTTCATTAACAGGGTTACGCATATATACATACCGACCATCAGTTACATTCATAGCCATTCCAAAATAACCAAAAATACCGTCTTTTCGAGTAATACCGCCATCTAACAAACTTTTAAGAGATTGTCCTTGGGTATATGGAGGTGATTTTACGTTGAAGTAATCAAGAAAGGTAGGCATTAGGTCGATAGTCTGTGTAAATACAGAGGAACGCGTACCGGCTTTTTCGTTGCCTGGGAGGCTTACTATCAAGGGAATTCGGACAATTTCGTTGTACAACGGCATGATGTTTTTCATCCAGTAATCGTGTTCCCCTAACATCGTCCCATGATCGGTCGTAAAAACTACTAAAGTATCATCCCACAACCCAATTTCATCAAGAGTATCAAATATCCGTCCGATCCAATGATCAGTCATTGTTAATAAACCGGCGTAACACTTGCGAATATGTTCAATCGCATCGGGATTTTCATGAACTTCTTCATAGCTAGGCCAGTCATAAAGTGGGCCATCATAGTTATCATCGTACAAAGCCCTATATTTTTCTGTACAATAGAAAGGCTCATGAGGGTCAAAAATTTCGACTTGTAGGAACCAATCATCAGCTAATTGATTGGTTTTTAACCAATCAATAGCTGCTTGGGCGGTTCGGGGACCCGAAAATTCTTCCTCGTTCTGTTGGAGTTTTCGATTACCAAAATTCTGTTGGGTAAGCTGTCCCATATGTTGAGGTAGCGCCATCCTATCAACATGAGAGGCCCACCAGTCATTCTCTTGGCCGCGAAAAAAATCCCAAGTATTAAAACCTGTATGGTAGTTTTCGCCACCGAGTTCAAAATAGTGATAATGGTCTGTCAGTAGATGAGTAAAAATTTCTTGCTTTCGTAATTCACGAGGCAGAATGTCATCATAGGGCTCTATTGGTCCCCACCCTCGATAGACAAAGTTGTACCGACCAGTCATAAATTCGCGGCGGGCTGGCATACATGGCAACGACCCAACCCAGTGATTGTCAAACACTATGCCGCGTTCAGCCAAACGGTCTAAGTTAGGAGTATGTACCCAATTGTTACCATATGAAGTTAAGAAGTCTCGTCGCACTGTATCTAGTACTATGAAAATACATTTCATTGTAGCCTCTGGAGATAGATTTGCTTGTTTCCATAATGAAATTAATTTCGTTAGGAATCAAGTTCATGTATGTATTGACTAGAGCTTTTGTGTTTTATTTCTTACTACCATAACTATGACCACTCAAAATTGCACGAACTTCCTCAGCAGAGCTTGCACTCTTAAATGCCATAATTCTTTCTTCTTCCTCCTTCTGAAGAGCCGTAGCATTCTCAACAACCGCTTCTAACTTATTAGCAGGGAACTTACAAGCTCCGTTCTCATCCATATGGATAATCTCACCAGGTGCCACATCCATTCCTCCAACTGAAACCGGTACGTTCACGGCATGGACCGCCTGATCACCATGGCCTGGCGTTACTCCACTCAACAAGTATTGGAAATTCATTGGACGGATCTCATCGATATCTCTTGAAGGGCCATTGGAAACCACACCAACACACCCAACCGCCTTGGCAGAAGCTGTCATATTCCCTCCAGCAAGTCCTACCTTTCCAGCTATTTCTGGTGGAAACTTCTGCTGAATAACCAGAATACTTGGTTTTTGAGATTCATCTAAAGCATTTATTACATCTATAAATGATAAGTTTTTGAAACCCGGTTCAGGTAACCCAAATACACATGTTACGGCATATCCAACTGTTCGCCCAAGGTCAGGATAAATACATTTTATAGTTTGATCTGTATACCAATTTTCTGTCCAAGGATTATAGAGACCAAGGCAAAGTGGATGAGTAGGGTAGGTTGCAACTACATTAGTAATTGAGGGAGTATCAAATTTTTTCAGAGCTTCCAAGGCATTCTCTGAACGATAATCAGACATATAGGGGACTCCTTTTTGGGTAATGTAAAAAGAGATAATAGTCGAGAGTTTATAAAAATTGAGTAAACTATATTGAAAAACGCCTCTAATATAAAAGTAGTCAAAAATAGGCCTATGATAATACTTTAACTACTTCCTGTTTAATAAGCCTTAGGGGCATTTATTGCTAGTGTTATTATATATCAAATATGTCTTATAATTTAATAGGAGTCAAGCCTGTATTCACAGAGTTAACCATTGCTACGAACCCCTGAAAATAAGGCTTCTTATTGATTGTTTTATTTACCGATGTTATCTGAGTTTACAGTTTTCTATTGACTAATCACCCTGAAGTTGACGTTGCCAAAGAGCGGTAGAATAAAATTCATACGAGGCCGCTTTATCAGGCACATCAACTAAATGGACTGTGAAACGACAGGGGACTCCATTATCCGGAAGGTATTCCTTAAAAAAATTACCGTATGCCCGAGCGTAAGCTTCCTTAAGCCTATCTTGTTCGGCGGCATAACCTAACGGATCTACCAGGGGATTCGGAGATTTTGGTTGGCATCCAAAGGCGTGGACCTCAATAAAATCAATATCTTTAAGGGTTTTGCACAGACCAGCATCTACAAGCCATTTTTCCCAACACTGAAAAACAAGGGGAATTTCCTTATCTGGGTCCATCGATACTAGTTCATCTAAGTCGAGAACTCCTTTAGCTGAATAACCTCCAGTAAGTCCAGCAAAATATATTTTTAGATCACCATCACTCTGCTCCTCAGTTACCAAAGCTGAAAGGACTGGCTGATCCCCCGTGTAATAGTATGTAAGTTTTCCACGTTTTTTTATATTGAAAGCCATGAGATTCCGCCCCTCGAGTTGTCGCTGTATTTGATAGATAAAAAATAAACAAATATTACTCAACAATTACGAACGGTTAATGTATAGTTAATGTCAAGTAAAAGAACTTACTAAATTATTATAACTGGGAATCTAGGACGACCCTATTTATTATTTAATAGGATTAGGTTACCTTTAAGTAGGTTTATCCTAAAACCAAAAATTTAATTTTAAGCTAGTTTGTTTAACCTGGCGCTATAATAGCCCAACTAGGTCCAGCTAAAAACGTTACAGAATAGAACAGATTTAAGTAAAGGAAGACAGTTGATGAATATACCAACTTTTGAAAAAGACCTAGTACTAATTGGCGGAGGCCATGCCCATGTGCAGGTTCTGAAAATGTTGGCAATGCAAAAAGTTTTAGCAGGAGTTCGAACTACGCTTATATCCGATTCCTCAAGTGCGTGCTATTCTGGAATGTTGCCGGGGTGCCTAGCTAAGATTTATCAGGCTGAGGAAATCAAAATAGACCTTAGGGCCCTATGTCAGTGGGCCGATACCCGTTTCATAGCCGGAAGGATAAAGGGGATAGACCCTATTTCCCAACAGGTAATTTTTGAAGATAAACGGCCAGCCTACAGCTATGACACACTGTCGATAAATATAGGATCAATCCCCAAAGGTATGGATATACAAGGGGTCCAAAAATATGCTATACCCACAAGACCTCTGGATCGTTTGCTGAAACAGGTATATCATTTTGAAAAATCAAAACAAGCCTATAACGGTCCGCTCAACGTTGTTATTGCGGGAGGTGGGGCAGCTGGAGTAGAACTTGCCTTTGCCCTTCATTCAAGGTGGATTAAAAGGTTTAAACCATTAAGAATAACACTAGTAGAATTAAGATCTTCTTTGCTTGCTGGGCACCATATTAAAACTAAAAATATTGCCGAGAAATACCTAGAGGAAAAGGGAATTATCTATAAGACAAATAGCCACTTTACCAGGGTAGATGAAGACAACCTATACTTTGATAACCATCCCTCCATATCTTACGACTTTCTACTTTGGGCAACAGGTGGTGGTCCATCGCCATTATTGAACCATACAAACCTCAAGCTTAGTAAATCTGGATTTATCCTTGTACGTCCAACACTTCAAGTTTTAGAATATGATAATGTCTTCGCTGCCGGGGACTGTTGTGATCTTCTTGCCCAACCCCTTCCTAAATCGGGAGTATACGCAGTTCGACAAGGAAAGATTTTAGCAAATAACATAAAAGCATATTTACAAAACAAAACTCTAAAGTTGTATAAACCACAGGTTTCTGCACTTGCCCTTTTGATGACGGGTTCCCAAAATGCTATAGCCAGTCTCCGTTATACTGGCACCCATGGGCGTTGGGCTTGGTATTTGAAAAATTGGATTGATAACCGTTGGATGAGGAAATTTGATCCAATAAGCCTGCCTGCAAGATCAATGGGATTGGAAGACCTCCCTAAGAAAAAAATAGAAAACTCCAAAGCCCCCATGAGATGTGCTGGTTGTGGGGCCAAAGTAGGATCGACTATTCTAACAAGTATCCTAGAAGAATTACCAATTTATGAGCGGGAAGAAGTCCATATTGGACTTCAAGATACAGATGATGCGGCATTGCTATATATTCCATCAGAAAAATATTTGGTACAAACAGTTGATGGTTTCCGAGCTTTCACCCATGATCTTAATCTTTTTGGTAGAATTGCCATAGTACATGCAGCTTCTGATCTTTATGCTATGGGAGCAGAGCCCCACTCTGCATTGATCCATGTTACTATCCCCTATGCAGCAAAAAGTCTTATGACTAATGATATGAAACAAATTATGCATGGGATAGCTCAAGTAGCTCAACACTTGAAAATTACAATCCTTGGAGGTCATACTAGCGAAGGGTCTGAGACAGCTATCAGTATAACACTAAACGGCTTCCTCGATAACAAAATAGCTTTTAGGAAAGAGGGTTTACTACCGGGTGATGGACTAATTTTGACTAAGCCATTGGGGACAGGAGTTATCCTGGCTGCTGACATGCAGCTAAAAGCAAAGGGTCACTGGGTAGATAGTTTATTTGAAGGTATGCTCCAAACTAATAAGGAAGCAGCCAGGGTATTCACCAAATTTGGGATTAACTCGGTAACCGACGTTACTGGGTTTGGCCTTGGTGGACATTTGGTTGAAATGCTTGAAGCTAGTAATAAAGGTGCCTCTATAAAGGCAGAAGGGATTCCTCTTTACCCCGGCACAGAATATTGTTTGGCGGAAGGGGTCCGAAGTACACTAGCACCTTCAAACCAGGAACATCTTAATAGACGGTGGGACCTTCAAACTGAGGCTGCTCTTGATATTCCTATCCTTTTTGACCCCCAAACATCTGGAGGTCTTCTTGCTGGTGTTCCAAAATCAAAAATTCAAGCCGTCATTCAGGAACTGAGAAATAATGGTTATGGAAATACCACCTTGATAGGTTATGTGACCAACCAAATTGGGAGGTTAACAATTGAAAGATAAAATAGGAATAGTTTGAAGGTAATCGGTAATATTTTATTTCAAAGCATCCTACACACAATTTTACCAATATGCTTCTGAGATTCAAGATATCTATAGGCCTCTGGTATTTCGTCAAATCCAAAAACACAATCGATTAGAGGTTTAAGCATAGATGCTTCATAAGCTTTGACTAAGCTACGTAGATCCTCTGTAGAAGAAGTATATATACCCCGGATCTCAATTTGCCTCCCAATTATATCAAATGGATTTAATATAGTTTTGAAACCATCGAGGACTCCTACGAGAGAAATTCGAGCGTGAAGGGCACAGGCTTTTAAAGATTTAGCAAAAGTTTGACCTCCAGCAACATCTACAATTAAATCAACCCCGCTTCCGTGAGTGAATAAGCGGACCTGTTCTGGCCAATTATCATCTCTATAATCAAAGACTTCCTTTACCCCAAACGTTTCCTTCATGAAACACCCCTTCTTTTTCGACGAGGTTGTCAACAAGATCTTAGCTCCCATCATCTTTGCGATCTGAGCAGCATAAACTGACACACCACCCGTGCCATGAATTAACACCCAATTCCCAGCCGTAATTTTCCCATGAGAGACGACAGCTGCCCATGCTGTTAACCCAGCGACAGGCAATGTTGCACCATCGTCATAAGAAAAATGAGATGGCATGGGTACTAATGCTTCAGCTGGATAAAGAATATATTCACAAAACACTCCATCCATACCACCACCACCAACCAAAGATTTCATATGATCATACCTAAGTTTACCTCCTGGCCAGTTACGAAATGGTGTATTAATAACCCGTTGTCCTGGCTGAATACCTGAAACACATTTTCCAATTTTCACCACTTCACCTGCCATATCTGAACCGGCTACAAAACTTCCTTTAAAAGGATTACCATACCTACCCTGTGAAACCATAAGATCTCGGTAATTTAAGGAGACAGATTTAACTTTTATTAGCACTTCTCCTGAATTAGGTTCGCCAGGTTCTGGTAAATCAGACAAACAACAAAGACGTTCATTCTTAATAACATACCCGTGCATAATTAATTTCCTTTCGCTCGGTGCCTCGTCTATATATTTGTTGTTGGCTTATAATTTTTCGACACTAGGAAGAAATTCCCATTTGATAATTTATAAAGATATGTTTATGCTAGGTTATTCCCCATGACTTGAAAAGCATAAGGTCTTTTACTTTATTTGTAAAGTGCCTCAAAACATTTGTCTGATATGGGTGTGTAGTTAAACGAAAGGATTAGATTAATTGAAAGACATACGAATTTACTTTATTGGAGACTCCTACGTTAATGGTACTGGGGATCCCTTGTACCTGGGGTGGCCAGGGAGAGTATGTGCAGCATCACAAACAACAGAACACTCTATTACCTGTTATAATCTCGGAGTCCGGGCAGATACCAGTGTAGACATTTTACGAAGATGGGAACAAGAGTTGAAAGCAAGATTATTGAAACCTCATGACTGCCATATAGTTTTTAGCTTTGGAGCTAATGATTGTTGGATTGAGAACGAGAAAAAAAGAGTGAGTCCATTTGAAACTAGAAAAAATGCTGCCAAAATTTTTGAGCAGGCACGATCATTATTTCCTACCCTAATGATTGGACCACCACCAGGAATTGATCAAGCTGAACATGAACGGAGAGTAGAAATCTCGACATTACTCAAGCAAGTAACAAAAAACATAGACATACCATACCTGGAAGTTATCCATGAACTTCATGATGGTGGCCTTTGGCAGCAAGAGGCCCTTCTTGGAGATCGTATCCATCCGGCTGAGGGTGGGTACGGAGCTTTAGCAGACTTGGTCCTAGCATGGGAAAAATGGTGGTTTCATCAATAGAAAAGGAAAAACATGTCATTAGATCATTTACAAATTCGCCAATTTAACGAAATGGGCTTTCTCCCATATAACCGACTCCTAACGCCTTTGGAAACAGGTGCTCTACATCAACGACTAGAGGATATTGGAAATCAAATAATTGACTTTCCTTCTGAATACGTTGAAATTGAGCCGAATATCGTTAATGGAAAGGTAAAAGCCGACCCGATCCGTTTTAATAATGTCCGGAAGATCTGGAACTTGACAAAGTACGATTCCTTATTTAAAAAACTTGCCCGCCATGAAAAAATCTTAAACGTGGTCCGGAGCCTGATAGGGAACGACCTAAAGGTCTATGTTGACCAAACTCTTTGTAAACCACCTAAAATTGGTTCCGCCAAACCTCCCCACCAGGACTCGGCATATTGGACACACATAGATCCACCCAATTTGGTTATATG
Organism: uncultured Gemmatimonadota bacterium; assembly: GCA_964593235.1. Taxonomy (GTDB): domain Bacteria; phylum JAAXHH01; class JAAXHH01; order JAAXHH01; family JAAXHH01; genus JAAXHH01. Next base: position 14,112 of record CAZQGS010000004.1, read on the forward strand.
TTGGATAGCCTTAAATGATGCTACCGAAAACAATGGCTGTATGCGTTTTATAGCCGGTTCGCATAAATTGGGAGTTGTAGAGCACAAACATCTTGAAGATTTTCGTGTTGAGGATAACCAAATAAGTTATGAAAAGGAAGTGGCAGTACCTCTTAAGGCGGGAGACTGCTCGTTTCACCATAGCCTGGCTATGCATCGAACTGACGCCAATATAAGTCCAAATCGGCGCATTGGTCTGACCTTAGCCTACATGAATTCTCGATCAAAATATATTGGGGAAGGGCCCAAACCTGAATACGAATTAGTATCAGGAAAAGAGTATGACCAATGTGTCTAAAACTCTACCCTAAAAGACGATTTCACCTTTTATTATAAGAACTAATGAAAATTAAAATTATTCAAAACCCTATAAACTTGAGCATTGAGCTGCCCGGAAGTAAATCCATTACACTTAGGAATCTAATCCTCGCAAGTTTGGCTAACGGAATTACCCAGATAATATCTCCGGCTGATTGTGATGATACTAGGGAGATGATAAGTTGTTTGAAATCTCTTGGGGTTTCTATTAAAACAAGCGACAACTTTCAAGTGATAACTGTTGTAGGAACTGGAGGGCGTTTCCGGGACGGGGTAATCTGTCTTAATCTTGGCCTGAGTGGGACATCAGCTCGCTTTTTAATCGCTCTTTCATTACTTAGAAAAACAATTACTCATTTGACCGGGAAGGGGAAATTAAATGAGAGGCCTAATTATCCTCTCCTTGATGCCATAGAACAATTAGGAGGAAAAGTGTTTTCCGGCAAGAACGGATGCCTCCCGGTTTCAATAAAAGGACCTCAAGAAATTGGTCGGTTAGTTAACATGCCGGGGAATTTGTCGAGTCAGTTCTTTTCTGCCCTACTACAGATAGCCCCTTTACTCCCAGGCGGGTTGAAACTCACAGTTGCTGGAGAACTTATCAGCCGGCCCTATGTTGAAATAACACTAAATGAAATGAAAAAGTATAATGTTGAGGTGGAAAATGATTTTGGGGGAGTATATAAGGTACGTCCACAACAATATAAAGCAGGGTCTAAATTGATTGAAGGTGATGCTTCTGCTGCTTCCTATTTTGCAGCCTTAACTTTGATCCACGGAGGTCAAGTAGCTTTTCGAAATCTCCCACCCAAAACTACGCAAGGTGATTTCAGGTTTCTAATGATCTGCACCCAACTTGGCGCCCAACTTTATGAAAAAGATTCTAAAACTATTCTGGAGGGACCGCCTGCTGGCAAAATCCGAAAAGTGAAAAATCCTATTGACTGTCGTGATATTCCAGATGCTGCATTAACTCTCATTGCTATTGCTCCCTTGATCTCTGGCACCACATTAATTACTGGCCTTGGTACTCTTAAACATAAAGAGTGTGACCGGATCGAAGCCCCCGCGAGAGAGCTGAGGAAACTAGGTATCGAAGTAAAGACAGGTCCTGATTTTATTGAAATAGGAGACTTCAATATTGCTGTCCACAAACCTGACAGAATTATTAACATTAATACTTATCAGGACCACCGGATGGCTATGAGTTTTGCTGTCCTCGGTACCCGAATCGGAAACCTAAATATTAAAAATCCTGAGGTGGTAGGAAAAACTTATCCTCAATTCTGGAATGATCTGGCAAGACTTACGTAAAAAGTTTAAGGAAAACCCTAAATACCAATACCCATTTAATTGGCTAAATTTATAAAATGGGTTTTAAAAATTAAAGCTATTTTCTAATATACAAGTCTGTTATTGTCGAATTATCAATTAAAAAGGGTTCCTGTCCGGTTATATCTTTCTTCCAGCCACCAACCCAGGGTTTACGGAGTTGTAAGAAGTAATCGTGATAGATGAAAACTCCTCCGACGTCTTCTGCTAAGATTTTTTCAGCATCACTATACAACTGAAATCGGTATTCCTGATCTATTTCCCTCGCAGCCTGTTCAACAATCCTGTCAAATTGCAAATTTTCCCAGTCGTGGCGGCCAGCACCCACTGGTTGTGAGTGCCATACCATACCCAAAAGATTATGCGGATCTGGAAAATCATACTGAAACGGAATTAAACTAATGTCAATTTGGTAATTCACCATAGATTCACTGTAAACACGGGGTTCTACATTCCGAACGCCTACATTAATACCCAGATTATTAGCTAACATTCCTGACAATGCTTCGGCAGCCATTAGCCGGTGAGGCTCATTTCTAAGCCAGATATCAAAGGAAGGAAATCCTTTACCCCCAGGATAGCCTGCTTCTGCTAGGAGAGTTCTGCCCAACTCGGGATCGTATTTTTGTAAATCTTTTATTCGGTCACCTGAATAACCTGGAAAACCAGGAGGAAGCATACTATAAGCCGGCACTGCTGTTTTTTGAAGAACTATATCACATAACACATTTCTATCGATAGAGTGACTAATTGCCTCTCTTACTCTATGGTCACGAAATATACCTTCACGGGTCTTAAAGAAGAGATAAATAGTATTGAAATCCATGTATTTGTGTATTTGTTTGCTTAGGATTTCATCTTTCTTGAGCCGGTTAAGGTCTCGGACATCAATTTGAACGAGGTCTAATTCGTCATTTTCGTAAGATAGGAGGCCAGTATTACCACGATTTTTGAAAATAGAATGAATTTTTGATAAAAATCCTTTAACTGGACCATTGTAGTTAGGATCAAGGCCAAGTGTTAAACTCTCACCGATACGCCATTCCTCAAGCTTGTAAGATGAATTGCTGACTACATTTTCATCGGTGGCCCACTTTGGTCCAAATTTAGCTACTTGCCAACGTGGAACAGGAATCGAGGTAAAAAATGCCGTAATCATAGGTAGGTATGGACAGGGTCCCTCAGTCTCAATAACAAGTGTCATATCATCTAATGCATAGACACCCAATGAATTTGGATCGGGGTTTTTGCCGGTATTGAAGGCTCGGGCTCCCTTAATATCATAATAGAAGAAACTATATCCGCTACCTAAAGCTGGATCCAACATCCTTTTATAACTATACTCAAAATCATGAGCGGTAACAAACCTGCCATCACTCCAACGAGCTCCTGGACGCATCTTAAAGACCCATCTTTTTTGATCTTTAGAAGCCTTCCATTCAGAAGCAGCACCTGGGATCACCTTATTGTTATGGTCAAGCATGGTAAGTCGATCAAAAAGGAAAACAATACCACCTACTTCGTATATCGCAACTCCAATATCTAAGTTAGTCGGCTCATCATTAACAAAACGGAAAACCTGTCTATCTAGGGGGGCAGCATCACTAGGCATTATCTTCCCGACAAGATTTCTCATCTCGGCTTTCGGGCTCCCACTGTAAGTCAGTATTATAATTCCGCCCCAAAATAGCCCTATAACAATTAAAATATTTTTTTTCATAAATTTCCTAATATCCTACCGTCTTATGGCTGTTTATTTAGCTCTAAATTTAGCCATGCCATTTCCTCTTTACTCATCTCCATTTGTAATGCCTCCAAATTACTTTTTACCTCCTCGCTACTGCGAGCTCCCACTAAAGCAAATATGTTAAGTGGCTGTTGGAGGACATACGCTAGAGCAACCTGTGGAATTGATAGCTCCTTTTCCATCGCTAATATGCTGACTCGTTTTAGTCGCTCAAAATTCTCTGTCGTGCAATATGATTTGACGGTACTTTCGTCGATTAATCCCTGATCAGCTAGAGTAAGATAATTATCTTGAGTAATTCTTCCTGAGAAAAACCCATTAGCGATACTAGACCATGTAAATAATGGCATCTGGTTTTCTTCATACCATAATCGAGCTAGCACTCCACCATTTCCACTTATACTACAACACCCATCCCATGGGGGCACCACTTGCTCTGCTAGGCTAAAATTAGGACTACTTACCCCAAAGGGTTGCTGCCCGCTATTTAGCGCATAAATGTTAGCAGCTTCTATTCGATCATGTGTCCAATTAGATCCCCCGATCACACCCAAAATCCCGGCATTGATATAGTTATTCAGAGTATCCACAATTGGGGCGACTGGTACTCTGGGGTTATCCCGGTGCAGCAAGTAAATATCTATAAAATCAGTCTGTAAACGTGCAAGTGAATCATTAAGGTCCGAAGATATATCAAAAGGCGTAACCCGGTTTCTATCACTATTCATATGGCAACACTTAGTTAAAAGAACCACCTCTTTGCGAAGGTTTCTATCGGAAAGCCATCTGCCAAGAACCCGTTCGCAATCACCATTACCATAAAGATGAGCACAATCAAAGGTGTTGATTCCTAAGTCATATACCTCGTCTAACAAATTGAAACTATATTCTTCTTCTTCCGAACTAAGCATGATTGTACCCTGTACTAACCTTGAGACGGGTTTTTCTACATTGGGTATCTGACAATACTCCATATATTCTCCTTAACGAACTAACTATTATTTTTTAAAGGTTATAAAAATCCCTCTTGAGAGGGTAGACTAACCGAGCTGATTAGGTTCAGAGCATCTTCCAACACTCTTAGTCAATTCTAAAAGCTGTCGGAGGGGAGTTAAATTAGCATTCCCCCGGAAAAACAAGGTTTATATCAGCCCGGATTGTATCCAGAGTCTGCATGATAGCTAAAGTTTCGTCAAGAGGTAGGGCAGGGCTTTCCAACATACCTGCACGCAAGCAACGAGCTACTTCTGAAGCCTCATAATTGTAACCATTCCCGGAACGATCTGGCTCTATACTTCTAGTCGTACCATCTGATTTAATCAGGTCAACTCTATCAGAATTCCAAAATGGTGACTGAATACGTATACGGCCGTCATCTCCCAAGATTGAAGCCTCATTGTTCGCATTAGTCCGAATCGCACATGAAAACGCTCCTAATGCTCCGGTTTTATATCGGAAAGCCATCGTAGTTTGCTCATCAACTGCTGTTGATCCTATATCCGCGACAGCCGTAATATGGGAGGGCTGTTGACCCAAAATCATGGAAGCGAGCGAAACTTCGTATACACCAATATCCATTAGAGCCCCCCCGGCCAGAGCAGGGTTAAAAAGCCGATCTTCAGGATTTCTTTCTGCCCGAAATCCAAAATCTGCTAAAACCATCCGTACTTCTCCGATAACATCTTCATCAAGCCATTGCCGTACCTGGATAATGGCTGGTATAAACCGTGTCCACATGGCTTCCATAAGAAAGAGGTTTTTCTCTCTAGCACACTGGATCATCGTTTTCGCCTCTACCGCATTAACTGCGAATGGTTTCTCACAAAGGACCGACTTCCCTGAATTGAGACAAAGTAAAGTATTTTGACAATGAAGAGTATGGGGAGTAGATACATAAACTACATCAATATCTGCCTCTGCCGCGAGGGACTCATATGTACCATACCTTTGGGGTATTCCATACTCATCCGCAAATGTATTAGCTGACAGAAGACTTCTAGATCCTACTGCTACTAATTCACCATCTGGCACGGCCTTCAGTCCTTCAGCAAATTTATGGGCGATACTACCCGTACCAAGTATCCCCCACCGTATAGAATGTCTCATGACAACTCCAACTCCTTTGTTCTTCAATTAGATAACAAGAACCGCACTTCGTTCTAATTCATCCCAGTCCGGTTCCACAGGAGGCCTGTCATTCCATGCTATGGACATAGCACCACCTTCCACCACTAGCTTACCTCGACAGTCTAGTTCATCGTCCGAGGGCCTTGGTTGCAGTCCCATAAATGCTTCGAATACAGGATCGTTACCTGCAGACAAAATGACGTGTGGATCTCCTCCGTGAACCTCCACTCCAAAACTTTCAGCTAACTGTGCCTGTTTAACCTGACCAGTAATTCCAATACCCCTTTGCCTAACAATATCAGCAGCTTGCATGGCAAGGTAGGGAGCTGTATTATATGGTTGCCCTCCAATAGCCCCAATCCACTCGAGTGTTAGTACAGGAAGATCAAGGGTTGCACACAGCTTCTTGAGTCCCATAATATCGTAATCCTGCAATGGTTCTTCGATCCAACGATAATTAGCCTTTTCCATTATACGACCAATTTTTACAGCTTCCTCGTAGGTATATGACTCGACAGGATCGTGAAAAAGCATGATCTGATCACCAAGAGCTTCTCGAAGTTTAACGGCCATTTCACCATTAGTTTTTACGCCCCTGTAGGAATGATCTTTACAACCAATAAATCCTTCTTCCTCAACCCGCTTTACCGCATTAATTACTAATTCATCAATGGTTTTACCACCTACATTACAATAGGCTGGAACACTTTCGCGACATCCGCCCAGCAATTTGTATATAGGCAACCGTGCACTTCGGCTTGCTAAGTCCCATAACATTCGATCGATTGTATCTAATAAACCTCTTCCCGTGTACATAAAACGCTGTGCTATCCAAAATTTTTGCCAAATATATTCTCGGTCGAAAGGGTCTACACCAATTAACATATGAGCGTACCGGGCCATAAACTGTCTACCCTGCCACTCTAATTCTCGGAGATCGAAACTTGTACCGTAGTCAGAATACGCATCTAAATCACCATCTGTAACAAGCCGAATCATTAGTCGATAGGTCTGTTCGGGGGTTTCCCCTGAAAAGGTAAAACCGTGGGGCGGATCCGCCCCAAATCCCTGGTCATGAGTAAAGAGGCCTGATATACCTGGCGGTACTGGTGCGATGTTGCCTCTGTCTAGACAACTCTCTGTTCTGGTTGTAATATCACCCTTTAAAAGGTAGCACTTTACATTGATAATTTGCATAGGGTATCCTTATCCAACAAATCTCTTTTAGATCTTTATTAGTTCCACGGTCTGTTCTTTTACAGAATTCAGATCTAACTGCATTCCTAAACCCGGCATGTCCGGGATATTGATCAATCCTTCCCGAATTTCCAACGGATTCTTGATATATGGTGATTTAAATATACTATTGCTCATTTCCATAAACGGACAATTCCTACTACTGCCCAAAAGATGGAGGTGAACAAACCCATCACAGATTCCAGAACCTTCTAAAAGGCAATAGGCTCCAAAAGCTTCTGCACATCGAATGGACTTCACAACATCAGTAAAACCACCTGATATTTCCACACTAGTCCGGACATGATCCGCTGACTGTAACGACAAAACCTGTGCTGTTTCCATAGGTGTTGAAATTCCCATGCTAGTTGGGGTATCGATTTCACAAGCTATATGCTTCCCGCTTAGATGATCGTTATTAGGGCGGGGATAATCGAAACAAAAGAAGTCTTCTTCATCAAGGACTTTACCAATACGGATTGCCTGGTCGGGTATATAATCATTACGTCCGTCAAAAATTAATGGAAAATCCGACCCTACAGCGATTCTTAACTCTCGAATTAGATTAATAAGATCTTCTTCTGGCAAGGAGGATTCGAATCGAAATGCCTTAAACCCCTTTTTTTGAGCTTCTCGTGCTTCCTGTAAGATATCTTGTCCCTCTACTGATATACTCCCAACCAGGCAAACCGGGATTTGGTGGCGGAAACCATTTACATGTCTAAATAGGGATTGTCCCGCAACCTTAGCTGACAAATCCCACAGGGCAATATCAATACCCAACCGGAGATGTCGCTCTATCTCCCTATTCATTTCTTTCATTATCCACCAAATCCGTTCACGGTCCAATGGGTTTGAATCCAAAAGTAAATCACCTATGTGTTCTATATCGGAAGAGCTAGACGGGATACCAAAACAATTTCCTTCCAATCCACTGTTTGTCTGAAGACGGAGGAGTCCCATAGGTTGGTGCAGAACAACTCGGGATATTATCATAATAGTTATTCCAATTTTATTTTAGTTCTAAACTTATTCTAGCATTAACATCAATTACTATATTGGGTCAACAAAATGATTAAGAAAAACTGGACTTCCCCTCTGCTGTTCGACTAGGGGTCGGCATCCATCTTCAGTTACAACAACAGATTCTTCTAGATGTAGTGATCCTACTCCTGCAAGAGCAAGTGGTGCTTCAATATTAAGAACCATATTTTCTTCAATTGCCAAATCTGAACATAAATCTACACAATCGTCCATAATCCGCAATCCATTATCAGGCGCCAGAATAGGATAACCACGCACTTCTAATCCTATTCCATGGCCGTGAGGATACATTTCTAACTTCGCCGTCTTAACTACACTTTGCATTGCGTTTTGTACTGCCGATGCATTGACACCAGGCCGTATCATAGATCTTCCTTCATTCATTGTTTCACGAAGTATGTCAAAACGGGTTTGCATGTCCTTTGTCAAAGCTCCCATGGCAAAAGTTGTGCCGGTATCAGAGTAACAAGATCGATAGCGACATCCCCAATCTACATATTCAGTCTCTGAATCACCCAAATTAAAATTGGTTTCAGTTGCTATCCCCAGTCCATAACAACCAAAAGCAAAATGATCAAGATCTGCCCCCATATTTCCCAAATTTGCTCTAAACTGATTTACTACATTCTGTATATTTTCTCCTAATCGAGCCTGTTTCATAGCCTTCATTGCGGCTATTTCACTGATCTCAGCAGCCTGAGCTAATCTGTCAACTTCATCTTGGGTCTTATACATTCGAACCAGTCGAATAAGATTCGAACAATCCAAAATGTTGGCATTCGATAGAGTTTTTCGAAGGTGGTTGTGCCGTGCCACTGTTAGCCCTTCAATCTCTATACCTAAGCGTCCTCTTGAAATACCCCGATCCCTCAACACTTCAACCAGTGCAGCCGTAGTTGTTTCGTAAGTTGGGCTATCTTTTAAGAGATTATAAACACGTTCCATACGGGTTGGTAGTAACTTCGGAGTAACGGACCAATCCAAACCTGAACAACCACTAACTCTCAGGTCCTGAACCCAAATATCCACACCGTTGACTGCTAACATTGGAGCGGTTAAAATTAGTGCTGGGGCACCCTCATATGGAAATATTGCGAACCCCTGTGCTATATCAGATGACCCTCCTGGCTTAATCATGTACTCTTTCATAAGAGGATCAAGCCAGATTGAGTAATCAGTAAAATAGGTTATGTTAACAGGCGAAGTTGCAATTAAGGCGTCTAGGCTACTTCTACGCATAAATTCTCGTGCACGTTCTGTATTGAAGAGCATCTACTTACCCATTGGGGTTGTTACTGTTACTTTATTAGAATTTAACAACGATCAAAATAAAGATCGGTACTGATTTAATTTTCTTAATGACCTCAATAATAATAGAATCTATAATATCTAATGTCAACGTTCTAATATTATTACCCTGACTTCATATACCTTTAATTTTAGATCTTTCTCTTGACAAAAACCTTACGAAGCAGATTACTAAAACATGCAAATATTTTTGTCACTAGTCCCCTCTCATAACTTTACAAAATTTTGTTTTAATGATTCACATTGTAGATTATAGTTCTGGCAATCAGACCTCAGTAAAACGAGCCCTAGCTTCCCTGGGTAAAAATTCCAAAATCACTTCCGATCCAGAAGAATTGATTAGTGCTGAGCGTATTATATTTCCAGGTGTGGGACATGCACATTCAGCCCTAGCTAACCTGCGAGAAAATGGACTTGACCAATCATTAATAACCGCATTCAAAAACGGTACACCTATCCTGGGGATATGTGTAGGTTGTCAGATTCTAATGTCTAGTTCTGAAGAAACAGATCAACCGTGTTTAGATTTGATTGAAGGAACTTGTCTCAAGTTTCACCCGGAAAAAGGCAAAATTAAAGTCCCCCATATGGGATGGAATGAATTATATATAAATTATCCTCATCCAATCCTTCAACATTTGGAAGCAGGTGACCAGGTATATTTTGTTCATTCATATTATCCCTGCCCAGCCAACAGTAAAAACATTTTAGCTACGAGTTTCCATGGTATTAATTTTCCGGCTGTTATTGGTATTCAGAACCTCGTAGCAACCCAATTTCATATTGAGAAAAGTGGGCCAGTGGGATTGAGAGTTCTCAGCAATTTTTTAGATTGGGATGGTACAGTATGTTAAGTAAACGACTTATTGCTTGTCTTGATGTCCGTAGTGGCAAACTGGTCAAGGGTATTCGCTTTTTAGACACTAAAGAAATAGGTGATCCTGTTTTAGCAGCAAGGCAATATTATGAAGCTGGACTCGATGAACTTGTATTTTACGATATAACAGCTTCTAGTGACAAACGAAATATCATGCTTGACGTGGTACAAAAAGTTGCCCAGCAAATTTTCATCCCATTTTCGGTAGGCGGCGGACTCCGTTCGGTAGAGGATTGCCGTAAGGTCCTGCATTTGGGTGCTGAAAAAGTTAATTTGAACACCGCTGCAGTTAATAATCCTAAGGTGATTTCGCAGACGGCGCAAGCATTCGGAGCGCAAGCTGTCGTTCTATCTATGGATGTTAAGGCATCTACTTCTGAACATACCCCATCAGGGTATGAAATAGTAACTCATGGGGGCCGACAAGCAACCTCTATTGATGCCCTTGAATGGGCCCGATACGGAGAAGAACTTGGAGCAGGTGAAATTGTTGTTAATTCTATTGATGCAGATGGGACACTTAAGGGGTATGAATTAACACTTACTAAGATGATAGCAGATGCCGTCGAAATTCCCGTAATCGCATCGGGGGGTGGGGGGGAACCCCGACATCTCTATAATGTTCTGACAGAAGGTCGTGCTGACGCGGCGTTAGTAGCTTCTATCCTTCATTATGGACATTATTCAGTAGAGTCCATCAAACAGTTTCTACACCATCAGGGTTTAAAAGTAAGATTAAGTAATCGCAAATAGATCTACAACGCTTTGAGAGAGTCTCTCTTCCTATTTTAGAAAGATAAGCTAGTTTTAGGGGGAAAAATGGTTTGGTCAAGACGTAAATTTATTCGAAACACTGGGATAGTAAGTGCTGGGACCGCCATGAGTGGGTTAGGGCCCATGTTGAATGGCTGTGCAACATCTCAATATTATGATTTCCATATAATCGGAGGACAAATTATCGATGGCACGGGTAGTCCTCCGGTAAAAGCAGACCTCGCTGTAGTAGGAGACAAAATAGTCAAAATTGGGACTTTTAAGGGAGTTAGTAATAAAACAATTGATGCATCAGGTAAGATAATTTGCCCAGGATTTATTGACATACATTCTCATACGGATCTTTCACTACTGGTAAACCCACGAGCTGAAAGTAAAATCCGCCAGGGAGTAACTACAGAAGTAGTTGGACAAGATGGTGCTTCACTCGCCCCTATAACTAGAGACAAACTCCGTTTACTGCAGGAAGGATACGGCAAAAAATACGGGGTTAATATTGATTGGATGAACTTTACTAGCCTGTTTGATAAATTGCAATCACAGGGGATTGGAGTCAATTGGCTCTCTCTAGTTGGACAAGGAACTATTCGGGAACAAATTGTAGGTAATGAAAATAAGGAGGCCACTAAAGCCCAACTTGAACAAATGGAGGACTTGGTAGGACAAGCAATGACTGAAGGTGCCTGGGGCTTATCATCGGGTCTTGAATATACCCCCGGAAGTTTTGCCAGTGAAGATGAAATTGCGGCTTTATGCAAAGTCACAAGTCAGTATGGTGGATTCTACTCTAGTCATATCCGGAATGAAGACGATTTTCTTGTACAGGCAGTTAGTGAAGCAATCCGTACAGCTAAAAAAGGTAATATTGCACTGCAGATCGCCCATTTTAAAGCCTCCGGGCGAAGGAACCTACCCAAAGTATCTGAATGCCTAGAATTGATAGATAAAGAAATTGAAAATGGCATGGATATCACAATGGATAGGTATCCATATATCGCCTACGCGACAACACTTCAAAATATTTTTCCAACTCACTTTCGTTCAGGATCGGTAGAAGACTTTTTGGAACGTCTCCAATCACCAAAGACCTTAGCTCTTATGAAGAAAGCTGCCATAGATAAAATTAACATGTTGGGTGACTGGGGCTCTATCATGATTACTTCCGTAAAAAACTCAGAAAATCAAAAATTTATAGGCAAACGAGTATCTGAAATTGTTTTCCCAAGTGGACAAAACCCATTTGACTTCGTTAAGGAACTCCTGATAACTGAAAATGGTAGTGTTGGCATGGTTGGTTTTGGTATGAGCGAAGAGGAGATCTCTTCTGTCCTACGACACCCCCGAGTCATGATCGCTTCTGATGGTGGAGCCGCTGCCGATTATGGTCCACTAAGCCTAACTAAACCACACCCTCGTTACTACGGAACATTTCCTAGAACTCTTGGGAAATACTGCCGTGAAAATCAACTATTTGACTTACCTACTGCTGTCCATAAAATGACTGGCCTACCTGCTATGAGGTTAGGACTAACAGATCGCGGCATACTTGACACTGGCTATTTTGCGGATCTAGTCATTTTTGATCCTAAAACGATTGAGGATCAGGCAGATTTTATGAATCCTCACCAATATCCAACCGGGATCGACTATGTCATGATTAATGGGACGATCGCCGTGGAGTATGGAGAACACACGGGGGTACTCTCTGGTAGAGTTTTAAGAAAAAATTCAAAATAATTCGGAATTATTTAAGGCCAGGTATAGGAAGAAATGGAACTCGGCGTATTGGAGAGTGGTTTTGGCCCACCCCATTTACGGAAATCTCAAATGTGGAGAGACCAGAGCTCCAAACTAATTTAAGCACACCCTAATTAAAACTGGACCCAAATTGCGTATGCAGCAAATACGGCCATCACAATAGTAGCTATCATTAACGAAACAAGCATAAATTTGGAGGGGGAGACCCCTCCTTCCAGAACATTTTTCCGACTGTAGTATAATGCTGCCCAACCTATCGCAGGTAACAACACTGTTTGCATCAATCCACCAATAATAACCATCATAACAGGTGCAGACCAGATAACGTATAAAATGGCATAAACTATAGGTAATATCAGGCCAATAATTTGAATAACCCGTTGCCTATCGCGTGGCTTCTCGTAACGAACAAAACCAATAACTGAAAAAGCATCCGCTAGCATACGTGAATGACCTACAATCGTTACAAAATATGTTGAAAAAAGTACAACAAATGCTCCCACACCAAACAGGTAAAAAGCCCAACCACCTAGTGTTTCAGTATACATCCCCGATAGTATTTTTATTGCGGAAAATCCTTCTGGTATCTGCCCTTTAACGTTCAAAACAGCGGCTCCCAGAAAAAAGAAAGCAAGCGTCGCTAGCGTGTAGATTATCATACATAGCCACACATCCTTCTTCATTACACTAATCCATCCCCGGGCCCGATTTCGCCAGGCAGGACTATTATCTCGCTTCCCGCTCGCCTGGGCATACCCTTTCTCAACACACCAATAAGGATAGAGGAGGAGTTCCGTTGCCCCAACGCCCGTTATACCAAACACGGCAAAAGCTGTCACCGCACCGTCAGAGGGCAAGCTAAAACGTAACCCGCTGAGGATTGCCTCAGGAGATACTGCATAAGGGGTCCAAAACAACAGTAAAGCACTTGCTAAGGTAGTAAAGGTAAATAAAGCTACTAATACTGTAGTTATCCTTTCTACTGTAAGATATTGCCCTACTAACCCCAGCAACATTCCCATTATAGTCAAACCCAGCACTACGAATGTATTACTGAAAGAAGGAAAGATTAATTCCAAGGCTAAACTCATCGTGCCTAAAATACCTCCAGTCTGCATGGTACTCCAGAACAGTAAGAAAAGGCTTCCCCATACTAGCCATGAGACTCGGAACCTAGGACCTGGCAACAAATTAAAAGTAACAAAAGTTGTTTGGCCAGTTACTATGGCATGTCGTCCTAACTCACTCTGTACCGGGACCTTTACGATGCAACTAATAAGAATAAGCCATAAAACAACAAAACCAACTTCAGCACCAAGGCGTGTAGTAGCAATAAGTTCCCCCGATCCCACAATAGAGCCTGTCAATAAGAGACCTGGCCCTAACTGTTTAATCGTTCCCCAGCGAGTAATCGGCGGTTTTTTAATTTGTTTAGGATTTAAGACGTAAGGATCATATTCTGAAGACATTTAGTATCACTTTTTAATTTTCTATAAACAAGACATTGGCTAAAACTACCAAACCTTAGTCAGGATGTCTCTACTAAGTCCTTGAGAGGAATTGATTCATCAATCAACATGACAGGTATTTCTTCCCGTATGGGATACATAAACTTACCGTCAGCTCTTACAAGGCCACCATCGATCGCTTCTAGTACTTTATTCCCTCCTCTATTAATAAGAGCTCCTGTTCTAATCAGTTCGTTAATATTTGCTATTACTGAATCTGGCGCAAGACGAACCTCTTCTTTTGTTTCGGGGCAAGCTAATATTTCTAAAAGAACTTTATCAATCATAAAAATCTCCCGATTCATTTCTCTATTTCTTTTTCTTTAAGATTTCTAATTGCACTATCGTACCTGAGACAGACTATAAGAATGCAGTATAGGCTTATCAAGCTATTTTTACTCAGGTCGCATATAACTCCTTGTTATCAATATAATAGATTATGTTAGATTTGACTTATGATATTAATAAAGTGTATGTTGCTTTTAAGGGCAAAATACCTTATAATGCGGCTGCTATATAAACTTGTTATTGTTATTTTTCAGACTGGACATCCCCCTAAGGAGTTCCTGATATGGCGGAAGACGTACCAAATATAATTGAGTTACCTAATTACTCTGACCTAACGTTCAAGGTAGCAGATTTATCTGAAGCAGACCTGGGTCACCGGGAAATCATGATAGCTGAGCAAGAAATGCCTGGATTAATGGCTATTCGAGAAAAATATTCTCGCGAACAACCTCTCAAAGGTGCCCGAATTATGGGGTCCCTGCATATGACCATTCAGACAGCAGTTCTTATCCAAACTCTCAAAGCGTTGGGAGCAGATTTACGGTGGGCTTCCTGTAATATTTTCTCTACCCAAGATCATGCCGCGGCAGCAATTGCTGATGACGGTATTCCTGTTTTTGCCTGGAAAGGTGAAACTTTGGAACAATATTGGGAATGTACACTACAGGCGCTTAGTTTTAATGGGACTTCTGGTCCAACACTAATTGTTGATGATGGTGGTGATGCTACTTTATTGATACATAGGGGAGTAGAAGCAGAAAATGATCCTACAATTTTGAATGAACCAACCGATAATAGAGAATTACAAATCATTAACGAAATTCTAAAACGTCAATTGGGGAGAGATCCAGAATTCTGGCAGAAAATGAGTTCTAGTATAAGAGGTGTTTCTGAAGAAACAACTACTGGCGTCCATAGGTTATACCAAATGATGGAGGAAAATCGTCTTCTCTTTCCAGCTATTAATGTTAATGACTCCGTCACGAAATCAAAATTTGACAATCTATATGGCTGCCGAGAATCCCTCGCAGATGGTCTTAAACGGGCATTAGATGTTATGGTTGCGGGTAAGACAATAGTAATTTGCGGATACGGAGATGTCGGCAAGGGGTGTGCTCATTCTATGAGAGGATTCGGAGCACGAGTCCTGATAACTGAAATTGACCCAATCTGTGCTCTTCAAGCTGCGATGGAGGGGTATGAAGTTACTACCGTAGAAAAAGCACTAGCTCAAGGGCAGATCTTTGTTACTACAACTGGTAATCGGGATATAATTCGGATTGAGCACATGGAAAAAATGTTGGATCAATCTATCGTTTGTAATATTGGTCATTTTGATAATGAGATTCAGGTTGATAATCTAAATGAATACCCGGGGATAATTAAACAAAACATTAAACCTCAGGTCGATAAATACATTTTTCCTGATGGCCATACAATCTACCTACTCGCTGAAGGAAGACTTGTTAATCTGGGATGTGCAACAGGGCACCCTTCTTTTGTAATGTCTAGTTCCTTTACCAATCAGGTATTAGCACAAATCGAGTTGCATCTTCATGAGCATAAAACCGATGTTACTACACTTCCAAAACATTTAGATGAAGAAGTAGCTAGATTACATTTAAATAAATTAGGGGTAACTCTAACTAAGTTATCTCGTAATCAGGCTGATTATATTAGTGTTCCCATAGAAGGACCTTACAAACCAGACCACTATCGATACTGATAGGCTTTTTGATCTAACATCAGGATTAATAGACGACACAGATATGCTAGTTTGGTAATTGTCAAATTTTTAATGAGAAATCTTATTGGCCTAATAGCGAGTCTAAAAGACTCCACTAAAACTAGAAAATACTCATTCCAATTTAATGAGACTGGAGTATTGCTGGATGGTGATCTACAGTTAATACTTCGCAAAACATACCCAGGCAATAGGCTAGACACCACGGTCCCCGAGTATATTTTTGAGATGGTTAGTACTAACCACATTGGCAGTATTATGGGGAAAATTTCTCTCAGAATTGCACAAACAGAGCAAATCAGAAAATACGCTGGTCATATTGGTTATTCAGTTGATCCAAATTATCGTGGTAATAGGTTAGCAGCCCGTAGCTGCCTACTGATATTACCACTGGCCCTATCACATGGTATAAACCCGGTCTGGATCACTTGCAATCCAGAGAATCATGCCTCAAGAAGGACATGTAAAATCATTGGTGCTAAATTGATAGAAACTATCCCTATCCCTTCAAACAATCCACTTTATAACTGGGATACCAAATGGAAGTGTAGGTACCGTTTAGATTTATAAGTTTTAATTGGGAGATACAAGTACTAAGCTAGACTCGACAAATATTAAGCTAGACTCGATAGATAGCTTATAGACAAGAAGGAACCTACATGTTAGCAATAAATGGAGGGGAACCGTATCGTAACACTAAATCTAAACCTTTTCCAGCCAGAACACCCTATGGGGAGGATGAAATACAGCTTGTTTCTAAAGCGCTACGTTCCCAGAATTTATTTCGTTGGGGTGGTAAATTTACTGCCGATTTTGAAGCTCAATTTGCTAAAACATATGGTTCAAAATTCGGGGTTGGATCAACCTCAGGAACAGCAGCTCTTCATCTTGCAATAGGAGCATTAGATCCAGATCCGGGCGATGAGGTTATCACGAGTGCAATAACTGATATAGGTACTATAATACCTATTTTATCTCAGAACGCAGTTCCAGTGTTCGCAGACATGAATATCCATACCCTGACAGTTGACCCACACGATATTGAACAGAATATTACATCAAAAACTCGAGCAATTATTGCTGTTCATTTATTTGGCAATGCATGTCAGATGGACATTCTTTCAGAAATTTCAAAACGATATAATATTCCTCTAATCGAAGATTGTTCTCAGGCTCACTTGACACGTCACAAAGGGAAATATCTTGGAACATTTGGTAATATCGGTTGCTTCAGTTTTCAACAATCCAAACACATGACTACCGGAGACGGTGGAATGAGTATAACCAACGATCATGAGCTTGATCTCCGCATGCGTCGGTTCATGGACAAAAGCTTTGACAGAAGCCAAGAAGGGTCACGTACCTACGGATCTCTGGGAATGAATTACCGAATGACAGAACTCCACTCTGCTGTTGGACTAGCTCAACTCAAAAAGCTTACTGACATCGTTGACCGAAAAACTTTTCTGGGAAATCGTTTATCTGAAAATATAAGAGATATCCCTGGAATAACCCCAGCTCCCGTCACTCCGGGAACAAAACACAGTTATTGGTCTTACCCAATGCTAGTCACTAGATATTCTACAAAATCATTTACAGAAGCACTTATTGCAGAGGGTATCAGTGCAAGCGCAGGATATATTGGTGATCCAATTTTTGAATGTTCGGCAGCACTCGCCGAACACCGTACATATGGAAGTTCTCAATTCCCCTTTGATAGCTTGTACACGAACAGAAGTTTTGAACAGATTCAGACCCTTTGTCCACAAACTCGAAAAATATTAGATCGACTGGTTTTACTACCATTCAACGAAAATTTTTCTAACGAAGATGTTGATGATATTGCCGGTGGAGTCCGAAAAGTCGCAGAAGAATTAGAAACGTGTTGATATCCTCTATTGTAAACCGTGTTTAGTTTTGTAGGCTAGCCAGTTTGCCTTTAGGTGTAAAAATTCTTCGAAAGTAGGCTGAATAATAAAAGGATTTGTTTTCCTCTCTAACCCTATAGTCGATGAAGGAGTGACTCCAAAATCATGCCCTGGGAAGACCTCAATTTTATCTTCTAATTTCATCAGAGATCGTAGACTATTAAACTCTTTCCTTGCTTCCTCCTCAGTTGATGTCCCTCCAACTTTTCCTACAAAAAGTGTGTCACCGGTAATTAATTTATCCTCGATCAGAAGACACATACCATCTTCACAATGCCCTGGGGTATGAATTACCTTAATATCAATACTACCTACTTTAAATATATCTCCATCCGAAACTTCCACATCATAAAAATACTCTGCATCTTCGTACATGACCACATCGATTCCTAATTTTTCAATTATGTGATCATTCCCATTGACGTGATCATGGTGCGAATGGGTACAGATAATATTGACCAACTCAACCTCTAGTTCAAGAGCTCTCTGTATGTAGTAATCAGGTTGGTACGAAGGATCTACTGCTACGGCCCTTCCTGTTTTCTCATCAGCTAAGAGGTAACCAAGGTTTCTATCTCCACCGTTCTGGATCTGTTCGAAAATCATTTCACTCCCTTTCTCAAATTCCTAGTAATTTTTCATCGACATGTAATTCTTATGAATGATATGGGATCTCTACAATGAAGTCAACTCACATACCATATACTCGCTAAATCTCTTGACTTAAACTAAAATGAAAAGCAGGATATAATGCAAAAGTCATGGCACATCAACAAAAATTATCTCGAGTACGAAAGGGCAATCTGTGCTGATCGGAGATCTAATTATTGTCCGCCATCGTGGAAAATCTCACATCGGTATGCTCCAAGCGTTTTCGAAGATGAAAATTAAAATAGCAACCTCTGCCAACCGTGTAATAGATATCTCGGCAAGACATATCATCTACTCAACCAACATTAATATAGAGAACCTCTCAGGAATGACAACCGTCAGATACAAGCTTGAAAAACTGGCAGAATCGTTCAATTTAGAAGAAGTATGGAACATCCTTAAGGAAGATCGGTCGACTGTATACACCTCAAATGAGATAGGTGACTTATATTGGGGAGCTCCTCCCTCAAATGAAGAAAAAGCAGCTATGCTACTTCATCTCTGTAACCATAGTATTTATTTTTCAGAATCAGATAGTCGATTTAAACCACGCACCGCAGAAGAACTCAGAATCCTCACCCAGAAATCTAATCAACAACAAAATCTGGCGACAGAACGCAAAGGCTTTGAATGCTGGCTAACTAGTGATACACCCAACGGAAAAAATGATTTAACAAAACGCCAAAGCCTCTGGCTTTCACTATTACAAAAATATGTTATACATGGTGATGAACTTACGGAAATAAAACAAGTCCGAGACCTTCTTAAGGAATTACCTTTACTTTCTGGGGTTGATGCCCAGAAGATAATTTTCCAATGCATGGTCCGCAAGGGAATCTGGGATGAAGATGAACATCTTGATCTTCAGCTTTATGACATTCCTACCGAGTTCTCTGAGGAAGTAATCGAGTATGCCTCATCTTGCCATATTGTAGAGCAAGATCGTGAGGACCTTACAGATTTAGTCTTTCTGTCAATTGATGATTCTTCAACCCAAGATATTGATGATGCTCTTTCAGCAGAGCGACTACCATTTGGTTATAGAATTGGTGTCCATATAGCTGATGTATCTAGTGTAATCCCAAGAGGCTCTATATTAGATTTTTCAGCTCGCGAAAGAATGTCTTCTCTCTATCTTCCTGACCGCCATATACCTATGTTACCTCCAATATTATCTCAAGATTTTTGCGCTCTAATTGAGGGTAAAAAACGTTGTGCTATCAGTTTTTTCTTTTTACTTTCTGAAAATTTTGATCTTGTTGAAACTCGTATCGTTCCTTCTATTATAATTAACCGTGCTCGCCTGTCATATGATAAGGCGAATCGACTACTTGGATCTATAGAACAACCATTTGCTGAGATACTCCAAATATTAAATCAAGCAGCGGATGCTTTTTATCAACAACGTATCGATCATAATGCCGTCGAACTTGAACGTAATGTGGTGTCAATAAAGGTCGATGATAAAAAACATATTAATATTATATCTAGAGATACAAGCTCACGATCTGAGCATATCGTATCAGAACTTATGATTTTGGCAAACAAAACAGCTGCCGAATATCTTAACAAAAAAGGAGTTCCAGCAATTTACCGAACACAAACTGAATCAGACTTCGGAGATATAGAACAGACCAACAACGATACTGTTTACCGTTTTTTAATGTTAAGGAAAATGAAACCTCTAGAATTAAGCCTTAAATCTAAACCTCATGCTTCACTTGGGGTAGACACTTACTGTCAAATAACTTCCCCAATTAGACGGTACACTGACCTCGTTCTACAACGTCAATTGCATGATGCACTGCAGAATAAAGATCCAACATATAACACTGAGGATATGATGGATGAGTTATCATTTCTCGAACGCAGCCGCATTCTTACGAAAATACAATCACGTAGGGAGTGGTACTGGCTACTAAAATATCTCGAGAAGCACGAAAAAGAACCAATTAGAGCGATTGTCCTTGAGGTCAGGGAACGGGATATCCTTGTGGAGTTTCCTGATTTCGGATCACAAATGGCAGTAAAAGTAACACAAAAAACAGTGCCGGGAGAAGAAATTAAATTGAGCCCTACCGTAATCAACCCTTGGACTGGAACGCTTCGATTGCGGCACAATTAGATTTACTAACCTGAAAGGAGTTTTACTTATGATTAAGATTGGTTCCCTAGAACATGTCGCTGTTGCCTACCGGGATACAGACGCGGCAGCGAAGTGGTACTGCGATGTATTAGGATTTGAAATCGCGCTTAAGTTTAACAATGCAGGTAGCGATATTAATATCTACTTTATCCAAGACCCAGCTGGAACTGGTTTTATTGAGATTATACCCATGCCTGTAGGAGATGATTCACAACTTAGTGATATCCCAACCTCACATGTGCATCTCGCGTTTAATGTAGAAAATATGGACGAAGCTATCGCTTCTTTAGAAGCAAATGGAGTCCAAATTGAAGGACCACCGGCTAAGTCTGGGGAGAATATACTGCTCTTTTTTCGCGATCCTGAAGGAGCACCTCTACAATTTGTTCAACGGGCAAAACCACTGGGACAAAGTAGCAATTAAAAGGCTAATTCAAAACCAAACCGGATTTCCCGGGGTGGCGCATAATATTGAGGTGCCATATTCAATATTCGGCTAAGATTGAGGAAATCTCGGGAGTGTCCGGATTGGGAATCACTAGGAGCCCCATTGACCTTAGATCGGTTGGAGTTAGCATATATACCTAACACATTCTTCCGGTCTAGCAAATTTCTGACTTCGGAGAATAAAGTATAACTTAAGCGGCCTGATTTCATGCGCTTCCTAAGACGTAAATCGATATTATAAACGGCAGGTAAGCTAACTTGGTCTGGAGCATACTCGGTCTCCTTACCAATTGTATTGGTTGGGATGTACGGCAAGCCACTTCCATAATAACCAACGAATGTCAGTCCCCAACCATGAAGGGGCCATATACCACCAATGGTTTTATTCTCAATATTGGGAGCCAGGAAGTTGAAAACTACTTTCATAGTATGTCTCTGGTCAAAAGAAAGTGGAGAAGAACCATTCTGGGACTGGTTAGTTAAACTCTCATTCCCTTGTAATGAAGTGCCTCCTCTTCCGGCAAATGAATAGGTATAGTTTAAGGAACCCGATAGCACGTGAGACATGTCTCGTTTCAATGTAAACTCTAAGCTACGGACCGAACCCAAATCTGCATTGTTAAATATGTTATAGGTCCCATCCGGATACACAGCCTGAGCCATTAAAGTTCGGTTTAAAATAGTTTTGTAAGATGCCGTAAGCCCCAAACGAATACTCCGCGTCAGCATGTGTTCAAGGCCAAATTCGTAAGCTACTGTTTTCTGCGGAATCATCAAGTCTGGAGAACTGGCTGGTAGATTCCTACTTTGGTCTTGCTCTAACCTCACGTAGGCAAATTTAAATTCTGGTGGCTGGTAAAAGTACCCATAATTAAATCGTAGAAGACTTCGGGACGATAGTGAATGAGAAATGCCTAACCGGGGACTGAAACGGATCTTTTTTGAATTACCCTTTTGCTCGGCCAAACCTGTCGGAAGATTGACAAAAAAATGTTGACTGGTATCTAGGTAATCTAACCGTATCCCAGCGTTTACTATTAGACGATGTAATTCTAACTTGTCCTGAAAATAAATAGCTCCTTGTGCCGGACTAATAGCATACCTTTGCTCATGAGGAACAGTCTGCAAAAATGACTTTTCGTTCAAAATTAAACGGTACCACTGTACTTCAGCTCCCGCCCGTATCTCATTCCAGTAGGTGATTTGACCGCTGAGATCCGTTCTAACACCATAGTAAGTAGCTCCACTATTTCTATAAAGCTGCAAGAAATCTCTATCTGCAACCGAAGGCAACCCTTGGGAACGATCGGGTTTTAGGTGATCATATTCGTACGTTGTACTATTAGCTTCTTGTTTGTGATTTTCTGAATGATCTAGTCGATCCCTCCAATACGTATCAGGTAGTATCGTGGAAATTAAGGTGTTTTTAGAAGTATACCTATAAAATCGCGCCGTATAGAAGAATTGAGGACTGATGGTCTGACTAATTGATAGATTAAACCCATAACTTTGAGCATTTTTTTCTGGAGGGCCGTCGGTATTAAAATCGTAGAGAATTTCTCTTTGATTTCGGAAATCTTTCTGACGTTGATACTCTTGGTAAAAATGGCCACTGATTTTAAGCTTTAGAAGTGGATATGGTCTGAAAACCAAATTCCCTGATATTGTAGTCAACGATCGACTATTATTAGAAATATGATGGCGGTCGCTAAGCATTTTGCCTGAAAAAAAATACCCTCCTTTTTTCTCAAGCCAGGGTAGTGCCCCCCCCAGTGTTGCACCTAACTGCCCACCCCGACCCAATGCTACTTTCTCGTAAGGTCCAGGCCCTGAATCATATTGCGTCTTCATATTGGCGACACCCCTTAAAGAGCCAAAAATAGGGCCCACCCCTTCACGTGTGACAATATTGACTACACCTGACATAGCTTCTCCATATTCAGCATTAAATCCACCACGGTTGATAACCACCTCGGCAACTGAATCTAACTGAATATGAGTACCCAGCCCCCCTAACAGAGGATCTTCTAAAGAAGCTCCATCCACATAATATGAAATTTCATTAGCTCGACCACCACGGATGTGGAGGTTCCCGGTAGCATCTCGAATAACGCCATTTTGTAGAAATATTAGATCTGATATGTCTTTAACTGGTAGCGATTCTATTTCTTTTGGGATAATTAATTCACTTGACGCGGTTAGATCAGATCTTTTTGACCTCTTCGAGGCTGTAATAATAGCTGGTTCAGCTAGGTCAAGAATAGTAGTTTCTAGTTCAAAATCGATCCTGGTCGTACGGTTGCTGTTAACCATAAACTCTTGAGTCTGAATTGGCAGATAACCAATCATTTGGACTTCTACTGTGTAAGTACCCAAAGGTATGTTCAGGATAAAATATTCACCGTTCAACCCTGATATTGCTATCAATTCAGTTCCCTTAACCCTTATTGTTACCCCTGCAAGCGGATCATGAGTAGCCTTATCCAACACAAACCCGGTTACTTTCCCAGATGTCACAGCATTTGCCCGAAAAGTCCCAAAGCTAATGCATAGTATAATCAGTAAAATAACCTGCTTCATACAAACCACCGTAGATTGAATTAATAAAAAACGGGCCACCACCATATGTACACGCAAAATGCATGCCGAGAAGCACATATAGTGCTTTTATTAGCCATCTATACTCAATATCAAGTCGTTCTGATCAAAATTAGCTACTTGTTACTACCATAACCGGAAAGGTAATTCAGTTTACCATGAAATAAATTGCGTAGGGTTTAACTACCAAACACTTCGGGGAAATGGGATTTATAATATTTTTTTTTGTTTTTATATGTTTGAGCTTCATCAGTTTTACCTCTCTTTGAAGCACCGTTGACATAAATGTCAATTTTATCACATAAAGTTATAACTGTTTTACCTAAAGATACCTCATCTAAAACATTGCTGTTGATGAGTTTTTCTAGCGCATAAATCCGAAACCGGTCCATACCCCAAAAGGCTTGAGATAATTGGTCAGCATGTCCTCCGTTTTTCAAAACCAAATGCTCATCAACCAAGAGAACAGGTTCTCGAGCACAGATTCGAAGCCAAAGATCATAGTCTTCACAGACCGGAAGATTGACATCGAATTTCCCATAAGTCTTAAAAATGGTACGATGAACTAAAACTGATGAAGGAGAGATTACACAGAGAGGTAGGCAATGAGGGAAAATAAACCCCCCATGTTTCATATGTTTCTTCATAGGATTAACACGTTTACCATTTCGGATCCAGATTTCATCAGTATGACAAAATTGTATGTGTTTCTGTTTTGTCAAAGCTTCAAACTGTCGTTCTAACTTGTTAGGTAACCATAAATCGTCCGAATCCAAAAAAGCAATCCATTCATATTGGGCAATATCGATACCATTGTTTCTAGCGTGGCTTACTCCCTGATTTTTTTGGTATATGTATTGAACTTCAGCAAATGACTTAATAATTGAAGCTGTGTGATCTGTAGATCCATCATCAATCACTATTATTTCAGAAGGCTGTAGTGTCTGATCCAGTACAGATTGGATAACTCCGGGCAACCGGTTCGCACGGTTGAAAGTGGGTATAATAACCGATATAGAAATAGTATATGTTCCCTATACCACAAACTGGAAAATATTTTCCCAGAATAGAGTAACCCTAACTGTTTAACAATGATCTATAATTCGTATTTCTTGATTTTATATTGGATGGTCCGTACCGTCACTCCCAGAGCTTCAGCTGCCCGGGTTCGGTTTCCTCCAGATTCCATTAAGGCTTTCTGAATTACAAGTTTTTCAGCATGCCCTTTCGAATCCCTAAGTGAACCATGACTTGCATTAGCTGATATTATCCCAGCCACCGGAACAACGTTCGGGAGGTGTTCAGGAAGAATTGAGTCTCCATCACTTAAAACCACTGCGCTTTCTACCGCATTTTCGACCTCCCGAATATTTCCTGGCCAATCGTAGTTCATGCAGATTTCGAGCGCTCCTTCTGACATAGTTTTGATTCCGAGGCTATTCTCCGTGGTATATTTCTGAATAAAATGATCAATTAGCAATGGGATATCCTCCCGATGATCTCTAAGAGGTGGCACAACTATTGGAATGACATTGAGGCGATAGAATAAATCTTGCCGATAACGCCCTTCGGCTACTGCATTTTCAAGATTACGATTAGTAGCCGCAATAACTCGGACATCAATATTGAGGGATTCAGCTCCACCCAGCCTTTCGAACCGCCTTTCCTGAAGCACTCGGAGCAACTTCACCTGAACCATCTCGCTAATCTCACCAATTTCATCTAGAAATATTGTTCCTCCTTCAGCCCGTTCAAAATAGCCTTTCCGAGTTTTATCTAATGCCCCTGTATAAGCCCCCTTTTCAGTTCCAAACAACTCACTCTCCAGTAATGTTTCTGGAATAGATGCACAGCTAACATCAATAAAAGGCCGGTCTTGTCTATAACTTTTCGAATGGATCGCCCGGGCAATTAGGCTTTTCCCCGTCCCGCTCTCCCCTAATAAAAGGACCGTTGTATTAGCCTTAGCTACCTTTTCGACCCTTTGGAAAATACGTTTTATTTGGCTACTTTTACCAATAATATTGGGTCCTGGGATAGTGGATGCCTGAGACAAACCTTCAGATCTTTTTTTGTGTTTTTTCTCTTGTAACGCAGCCTCTATTGTGGCTAGCAATTCTTCAACCTTTAATGGTTTAGTTAGGTATGAAAAGGCACCATCCCGCATTGCTTTCACCGCAGTTTCTACGGTAGCAAAGGCTGTCATCATAATAATACTAGTCTGAGGGGATGATCCCGCAATCCGCTTTATTAGGTTCAACCCATTGATACCTGGCATTTTCATATCAGTTAATAAAACTTCAAAATGAGAATTTCGAGCAATCTCATAAGCACTTTCACCATCATTCACTCCGGTAACATCATACCCCTCGTCTGATAACAATTCTACCAGTCCTTCTCGGGTATTTTGATCATCTTCAGCAATTAGGATACTATGCATTAAGTTCCTCTATCTGGGTGTTAGGATTTTTTTATACTTCCTGCTCATTTGTTTTGAGCAACGGTAAAGATAGGATAACGTTCGTCCCTCTTTCTGGGATGCTTTCTACGGTAATTCTACCATTATGTTTCTCGACAATCTGTTGAGCAATTGGAAGGCCCAAGCCTGTACCTGTTGATTTAGAAGTATAATATACTTCAAATATACGGTCTATTTGATCCGGATCAATTCCTGGTCCAGTATCTTTAAATAATATATTTACATGAGGCACTGAAACAATGTCATCTTCAGTTAGGTTATTACTTTGGATAGGAGATACAAGTTTTGTGGAGATAGTTAGCGTCCCACCATCTTCCATTGCATCAAAAGCATTTAACATAATATTCAAAAAGACCTGCTTAATTTGGTTAATGTCAACCGAAACTACAATACGATTCTTCTGACAGGATGAAATAATCTGTACTTTCTTTTCTTCGGCAATCCCTTGATGAATCGCAACAACGTCATTAATCAAGTCTGTAATGTCGTGCGGAAATCGATTTAACTCTGGAGGCCTAGCATAATTCAAAAAGTTCTCGACCAAACTATCTATACGCCAAATTTCTGATATCACTTTTTCATAATGACCATCGGGTTTTAATGAATTGCCGTTATTCTTTTCGATCTCTCTTTTTAGAATCTGTAGGTTGATGACCATTGAGTTGAGCGGGTTACGAATTTCATGGGACAAAATCGTGGCAAACTTGCTCAATGTAGCTAGCCTTTCTGCCTGCTTCAAACGACGTTCTTTTTCTAAAAGCTCTCTGGCCATCTGATTAAACTCCTGGGCCAATGTAGTTAGTTCCCCATGGCCAGGTGTTGCTATAGTATGGGTTAATCTACCCCTAGCAAATAACTGAGCACCACGCACCAATTCATAGATGGGGCGGACTATTTTTCGGACAACCAAAATTCCAATTAAGGATGCAACAGATGCACTTATTATCATGAGAACACTAATGCCTACAATCATGTCTTGAGAACGCGCAAAGGCCTTGGAAGCTGGTTGCTCGATGACCACCTTCCACCCGAGGGATTCAACGGTTGCAAAAGCAGCTACCATTTCTCCTTGTCTACTGGGATAAACTAGTGTACCACTACTCTGGGTTCTCAAAATTTTTCCTACAGGAGAGAGAGAAAGATCATCTTGTCGATAAACACGTTCTCTTTGGGGATGGGCAATAAGTCTTCCTGTATTGGTAGTTACGTACGCATTCCCAAACCCTTCAGTCTGACCTTCCCTTAGTTTAATATTGTCAACCAAGTCCCACATATCGCGGAGATTAACTAAACCAGCCAAAAACCCAATATGTTCGTTAAACCGAAATAAGGGTACCGTAATTGTTATTACTGGCAACCCATCTATTGAAATAAATACAGGTGAGATAGTGGTTCCTTCAACGGCAAGAATTCCCGGGGTAGGCGTGCTTTCTAACTGACCTTCTAAATTTGTGGTCAATATTTCTCGTCCAGAATGATCAAGTACTGCTAATTTACTAAGGAATTCCTGACTGATAACAAGGTTATCCATCAAATTTTGGTACAACATTCCTGTATTATCTATCATAGCCATGTTATCTGCAGCAATATCAATTACTTGTTGTGCCTGTTCAATATATAGACGTATCTCGTTACTAGCTCTATGAGCCACCTCAAGATTTCCCTCTGCCACCGTATCTTCAATAGAACGCCGGGCTGTAGCAAGTAAAAGTAAACCAACGGTCAAAACCGGAATTGTCGCTAGCGCGATATGAGACACAAGTAGACGCGGCCACAAACCTTGGCGGAGGTTTTTGGGAAACATGAATTTGGACATCATTAAGGTGAATAGGAGTCCCGATACCACATATCGGGTGAACGAAGGGTTTGGCCAGGTTTACCCAGATCTCTTAAGGAGGGATCGTATGCTACGTAACGAGTATCACCAAAATAAAGGAACATACATGGCTGATCTCGGATTAATAACATTTCAAGTTGTTTATAGACCGGCTCAATCCTTTCCGGATCGGCTAGTCCAAAAAGAAAATTAATGTTTCGGTCAACCTGCCTACTACTATACCCTAGCATATTTCCTAGACCTATACTCTCAGAATGAAACACAGCGTAAAGATCATCGGGGGTGGGTTCAAAATCTTGAACATAAAACGCTGCTTCGTAACTCCCAACACCGAGCCGCTGAATCAGTTCTTTTTGCGTAATTGGGATGGGTACTACTTGAATTCCTATATGGTTCAAATTTAATTTTATTACCCGTACGGCTTTCTCTGCTGAGGACTGACCTCGGGGAAACAGTAACTCAAACCTCAGAGTTTGTCCCGCCTTATCCAGAAAACCATCGTCATCACTATCTAGCCATCCTTCCAAACGTAAAAGCTCGATAGCCTCTCGGGGACTGTAATCAAATCCAAACGCCCCTCCTTTAGATTTAAAGGAGGGATGGATGGGACTATGTGCTAAAACACCAGTACCTGGAACGAGAACGTCCTCAAGAATACGATCCCGGTTTGTCGCATAGGTCAGAGCTCGCCGAATAACTGACTGAGACATCAATGGGTCATAGTGATTATAAAAAATAGCTGAGAAAGCTCTATTTTCAGGAACAATTGCTTGAATTTTTGCGTCTGAACGGGCTCGTTTCAGATCTCTGAGCGTTCCATCTCGTTCTACTTCTATCAAATCAACTTCCCTAACAATAAAAGCTGCCTGCAGAGCCTCCGACGTTGGGTAGAACTGATAAATAACCTTATCTAATTTAGCACGGCCTCGGTGCCACGTTTCATTAGCTTTCAAAGTAACCGTATCATAAACTGGCCATGACTCAATTTCGTAAGGTCCAAGACCAATCGGTCGGGTTGTTTCAAGTAATTTGCCAGCATCAGCATAAACTCCGCGATCCAGCTGGTGCCTAGGTAGAATAGGTAGTCCCGCGAGACGTTTTGGGAAAACATCGATAGGCGATTTCATAACAAACCGAACCGTCTGAGAATCTAGAGCTGATAGATCATGGATATTTTGGAAATAGCGGTGAAAGATGGGATCATAAACTCTGGCAGCCTTGTATTGCATATAAGTAAAAATAACATCTTCCGAGGTGAGTGGTTCACCATCATGAAAGACGACTCCCTGTTTTAGGCGAAATATCCAGTCAAGGCCGCCAGAGAGTTTAACTGGGAGATAAGCCAACCCCTCAATTGCTGTGCCACTATCATCAAGGGTCAGCAGGCCTTCTCCATAAATCAAAGCTGCTATCTCTCGTTCAACACTTAGACTATTGAATAAGGGATGAAAGGTGAGGTTCCCATTTGCAACTTTTCCAATAATTACTGCATTTTCTTTTCTTAATGAGTCTAGGGTACTCTGCCCCATAACGTTTCTCGACAATGGGCTTAGGGTCAAGATGACAAGAATAGAGTAACCAAGCCGGTATTTAGATAAAAAATGCTGTAGTAGCAGCATAAAAACACAGTCTTTTCAATTAAGTTTTTTATGAGGAGCATTGCGTGAGCTACTTTAGTTTATATTTGATTAAATAGTGTGTCAAGCGGATTACTCTTTTTGAACTTTCTTCTTAAGGATAACTTCCATTTGACAACATCTCTAAGACCACTTAGATTGCAGCCAAGTTAATTTTTAATGGACAGAGTTAGTTTGTGCAACAACGTCAGATTATTATATTTCTAGAGATCATTCTGCCCATTGAGAGGCTTATGATGGCCTGTAGAAGAGACAAATACGAAAGGCTAGTTTCAATTCCGAACTTCACTACCACTATTTTTGTGATTGTTGTTGTTCTATTAACTTCGTGCCGAGGGGAAGATACCTTCTTATTAACAATTCTAAATTCATTAGATAGTACTGAACAGATTCGGGTCGATCTAGCTGGTGACACGAGGGTTCTTGGCATTGGAGGCTACACCGAGTTCCGGTCCGTTTCAGCTGGAACCCACATTATTTCTGTGGACTCAGCTACATGTTCCGGAGTAGTTCGGGACACGTTGGGCATACAAGCAGACACAGTTTTTAGTTACGAAATATGGAAAGATACAAACACAGGATCATGCGAGCTTAACCTGTTCTTAGATACATTCCGCTCCGTAACACCGACGGGGCCGTAAGCTTTTCCGGGGTCGTTCAATCGGTAGGACACCAGATTTTGATTCTGGCTATCCAGGTTCGAGTCCTGGCCCCGGAGTTATCTTCTAGAAAATAAGCTAGGACGATGCATAAAAGAGGTGCCTAAATCTTTTCTAATGCCTGTTCTAAGTCTAGGATAAGATCTTCAGCATTTTCAATCCCTGTCGAATAACGGACGAGTTCATCTTTAATCCCTAATTGAAGACGTTCATCTCGGTCCATTTCATAGTAAGACATGATCGCTGGCTGTTCAACCAAACTCTCTACTCCTCCTAAACTTGGAGCTATGTACGGGACCTCTAACTCATCTACAAACCTACTGGTAGTTTTCATGTCCCCCTCAATCTCGAAGCTTACAACACCGCCGAAACCGCTCATTTGTCCACGAGCAATTTTGTGGTTTGGGTGGGTTTTGAGGCCAGGATAGTACACTCTTCTGACACGAGGGTGTTTATCCAAAAATTGTGCAATAGCCATACCATTGGTATTATGCTGCTCCATTCTTAATGCGAAGGTCTTTAATCCTCTGATTAGTAAATAGGCAGAGTTAGGATCACTAATTCCGCCAGTTATATCACGAAATTCGCGAATAGCCCCAATAAGAGGAGCACTACCAACGATTACCCCAGCAAGTAAATCGTTATGTCCCCCTAGGTACTTGGTAGCACTATGAAGGACTAGATCAACTCCGAAATCTAGAGGTTTTTGATTGTATGGTGTTGCAAAAGTCCCATCAATTAACACCTTTATGCGGTTGTTCGATGCTATATCCGAAATTTTTTCTAGATCAATAATATTAAGGAAAGGATTAGTCGGAGATTCAGAAATAATGAGACGAGTCTGATCGTTTATTGAAGATGTTAGGTTTTTATAATCACCTGTTTTTACAAAAGTTACATCGATGTTATAACGAGGAAGAAACTGCGTGCAAAACTGGCGGCTACGCCGATAACACTCGTCCAAAATAATCACATGGCCACCTGATGACAACATTGCAAGCAACACCGAAGTGAAAGCATTCATACCAGAAGAAAATATCAACGCATCCTCTCCACCCTCTAGATCGGCAATCTTTTGTTCTGCTACAGATATGGTAGGATTACCATAACGCCCATACTCTTCTCGATCAACTTCCCCAGAGCAATAGTCGACTAATTCCTGGGTATTTTTGAATACGTAACTTGATGCCTGAATGATAGGATTTGTGACCGCCGAAAATGGTTTTTTACGACTCTCTCCCCCATGGACAGAACGAGTCGACAATCCTTTTGCTGGACGGCGCATGTAATTAGATCCCTTTTGGTTTTTAGCTATTAAAAAGTTGCTGGTTCGTCATACAAACCATGAACATCCTGAATTACTCTCACAATTTCTCCTAATGACGCATATGACTTAACAGATTTTAGCAAAAATGGCATAATATTTTCTTCATTTTCTAATGCTAATTTTAACTCATTTAGCGAATCATTTGTCAGAGTTTTATTTCTTCCTTTCCTAACTGATGCTAGGCGATCTCGCTGCTCAATTTCAAGACGAGGTTCAACTCGCAATGTCTTTACATCGTTGCCTTCAGTACCCATAAACTTGTTTACCCCAGTTATTATCCGATCCTTAGTTTCGATTTGTGACTGAAAACGGTTAGCGGAAGAGATGATTTCACGCTGAGGGTAACCCTCTTCAATGGCGGCTACCATGCCACCCATGCTTTTTATCGTTTTAAAATAACTTTCGGCTTCCTCCTCCAAACTATCGGTTAAAGATTCAACATAATATGATCCCCCCAAGGGATCGATTGTATCTGTAGCACCAGTTTCATGAGAAATTACCTGTTGGGTACGTACAGCTATCCGGGCGGCTTGCTCTGACGGAAGAGCATAGGCTTCGTCTAACCCGTTTGTATGAAGCGACTGAGTGCCTCCCAAGACCGCAGAGAAAGCTTCAATAGCCGTTCTAACAATATTATTTTGGGGTTGTTGAGCTGTCAAGCTACAGCCAGCAGTCTGAGTATGAAAACGTAGTTTCCAAGACTGTTCTGATTGAGCTCCATAGCGTTCACGCATATGGCGTGCCCATATCCGTCTTGCGGCCCGAAACTTAGCTATTTCTTCAAAGAAATCTATGTGGGCATTGAAAAAAAATGATAGCCTCGGAGCAAATTTGTCGAGTTCAATCCCACGGTCGAGACACGCATCGACATATTCAAAACCATCGGCGAGAGTAAAAGCTAATTCTTGGGCTGCGGTCGCCCCAGCTTCCCGAATATGATACCCACTGATACTTATAGGATTCCATTGCGGGACGTGCTCGGTAGAAAATTG
Organism: uncultured Gemmatimonadota bacterium; assembly: GCA_964593235.1. GTDB lineage: Bacteria > JAAXHH01 > JAAXHH01 > JAAXHH01 > JAAXHH01 > JAAXHH01. Next base: position 46,913 of record CAZQGS010000004.1, read on the forward strand.
GACTATATCACTGACCAATTTTAGGGCTGGTAATGGGGGGCATATCCATTCATTTTGGGCTATGTATTCTTTTAATATATCATTCTGCAGGGTTCCTCTAAGTTTAGTCCAAGCAATACCACGTTTCTCCGCAATAGCAAGATACATAGCAAATAAAACGGCAGCAGGAGCATTAATGGTCATAGATGTGCTGATTTGTTCCAGGGGAATTTCTGCAAAAAGCTGCTCCATATCGTCTAGTGTGTCTATCGCAACCCCACATACTCCTACTTCCCCTTCTGCAAAGGTATGGTCTGAATCTAATCCCATTAAAGTAGGAACATCAAAAGCAACCGAAAGACCACCTTGCCCCTGAGCTAAAAGAAATTTAAAACGGGCGTTAGATTCTAGTGCCGAACCATAACCCGAAAATTGTCTTATCGTCCATGGCTGACCTCGGTACATAGATGGGTGAATTCCTCGAGTGAAAGGGAACTGACCTGGGAATCCATTGTCTGTTAAGTAGTCAGCACCCAACCTACTTGCTTCAGTATAATATTCTTCTACCGGTACTCCCGAAATATTATTGAAAACCTTCTTTCGGAGGGACCCTTTGTTACTCCTCTGAAGCTCAGCTTGTAGGTTGTTAGAAATCGTATTCACAGTGTTCACTCGGACCCTTCTATAGTAATTTAAATTATATAAAAAACCAAACGAAGTAATATACCCAGGTGAAAGAGAGCGTCAAGAAGCATATAGATCATACCGGCTTTATCGAAATTTGTTGACACCTCTGACCTACCATGATTAAGATTCTCACGTTGCAATTGAGTTTAACCATGAGGGTTACACCACATTCACTTTGGATCGTTATAACGAGATAAGATTAGGTTATTACTATAATGAATACTGAAGAGATACCACTTTTTCCACTTAATACCGTTCTTTTCCCAGGGATGCCGTTACAACTTCATATTTTTGAAGACCGGTACAAAGAAATGATTCAGAAATGTTTGACCCAAGAATTAGATTTTGGGGTAATTCTCCATCAAGATTCGAAATTAAGCGATGTGGGATGCACAGCGAAAATTAAACAAATAATCCGACAATATGACAATGGTGAGTCGGAGATCCTTACCGAAGGGCAAAGAAGGTTTCGCATAAGAAAAATCTTGAGAAAAGAGGTTTTTTTAGAAGCATCAGTAGAATACTTTGATGACGACAACGAGGACCTTCCAGCGGAATTTTTACAGAAAGTCGTCACTACTTATCAAAAACTGATCAGCCTCCAAACTCGGGGGGTGGGTTCTATCCGGGGGATATTTGATCCCGTAAACTTTTCCTTTATCATTGCGTCAACTCTGGATATCATTCCCCAGGAACGGCAAATACTCTTGGAACTTACTTCAACCTATGAACGGATAAAACGCCTCGAAACTGCCCTTCTAAAATCAATGGATGAACTGAATAAAGAGGAAGAAATCAGAAATCTAGCTAGCCAGAATGGACATAGTAAAAACAAAGCTAATGGAATTGAACCGACCCAAGGCACCTAGTTTAGTTAATATCTATCAAATGACCACAGTCGCTGTTACCGTAGCGCTAGCTGTACTATTAGGTTTCATACGGCTTTATCGACTACCTTGGGGAGGCTCTCTATCACTGAAACTTCTTCCTCTAGTGTATCTTGCTATCACTCTTGGACCCCGGGCAGGTTTAACCGGAGGCCTGTTGGCAGGCCTACTAACACTAATTTTAGATCCTGTAGTTATACATCCAGCACAGGTTCTATTAGACTACCTCCTTCCATATTCCCTTATAGGAGTTATTGGTTTTTTCCCATTTTGGCCCCGCCTAGGTATTATTATAACCTGTTTTTTAAGATTAATTAGTCACACCGTTTCGGGAGCAATATATTTCGCAGCATATACACCTAGAGGATTGAATCTTCAGGTATATCAATTAATTCGTACTCATACGGGGATAGATTTCCCCCTCATTATGCAAGACTGGGCAGCACCGTGGCTATACTCACTGTTATATAATGGGACCTTAATTATACCTGAAACTATTATTATGGTGGTTATTGCTCCACCACTAATAAAGCGTCTAAACCTAAATCGGACTTGATTAATTTAACTTGTTTCTATTACTAGGCCGCACTCTGAAACTTAGGGTAGTTCGATCGGTCATTTTCCTCTTGCCTGGGTTTTAAACCACTCGTATTATGGAGAAGGTTTGTTTGGTACGCAATTCCACTTATACCTTTATTTTTCAGGAGAGCTGGAAAGATGTCGGAAGCCTTAGAAAAAATACGCACCTCGAGTGACGATGAAAAATTAGAGCTACCTGCAGAGCTCTGTCAAGAAATGTACAAAAAAATGCTTACCATTCGTCGGTTTGAGGAAGCTGTACTGGAAGTTTATACGCAGGGTTTAATGAGAGGGTTAGCACACCTTTATATCGGCCAGGAAGCTTCGGCGGTAGGTATCTGTGCCGCACTTAATAATGACGATTATCTTACAAGTACCCATAGAGGCCACGGCCATCTTATAGCAAAGGGTGGCAAGGTAGATAGGATGATGGCAGAAATGATGGGTAAGGTTGATGGATACAACCGCGGTAAAGGTGGCACTATGCATATTGCTGACTTAAGCCTTGGAATTCTGGGAGCAAATGGAATAGTAGGTGGAGGTATGGGGATGGCAACTGGTGCAGCTCTTAGTGGTAAATTACGGAAGACCGAACAGGTCGCAGTATGTTTCTTTGGTGATGGTGCTATAAACCAAGGGGCTTTTCTTGAATCAGCAAACTTAGCCTCTATCTGGTCGTTACCAGTGTTATTTGTCTGTGAAAATAATAACTATGGCGAATATACCGCGGCAAAACAAGTCACTGCAATTAAAGAACATATCGCTGAACGAGCTGCAGGTTATGATATGCCAGCAGTAATAGTTGATGGTAATGACCTGGCAACCGTCTATCAGACAGCTCAGGAGATGGTAAAACGAGCACGGGCTGGTGAAGGTCCCTGCCTGATTGAGAACAAGACTTACCGGCACCGTGGACATCATGTGGGTGACGGTGACCCGGAAAAATCTTATCGTACCCAAGAAGAAACAGATCTATGGCTAAGTCGGGATCCTATTCCTAGATTCGCCAGACGGATGCTAAAAACTGGAATAGTTGACGAAAACCAATTGGACGAAATTGATATTTCTATTACCAAAAGTGTTGAAGAGGCTGTTTCATTTGCAAAACAATCGCCATATCCGAATCCCGACGAGGTAACTAAACATGTCTACGCCTGAACGAGAAATAAGCTTCGGAGAAGCAGTCCGGGAGGCTATAGCTGAAGAAATGCGCCGCGATGAAACCGTTTTCTTTATGGGTGAAGATGTAGCTGCCGCTGGAGGTGTCTTTAAGGTAACGGTTGGGTTATTTGAGGAATTTGGCGAAGATCGGGTACGGGATACGCCGATATCTGAAGCTGGAATTATGGGAGCCGGCGTGGGAGCTGCCCTAACTGGAATGCGTCCTATCGTTGAGATAATGTTCGGAGACTTTATTACTATTGCAATGGACCAGATAGTAAATCAGGCGGCTAAAATGTGTTATATGACAGGGGGCCAAGCGAGAGTACCACTTACTGTCCGAACTACTATTGGGGCAGGCCGATCATCAGCTGCTCAACATTCCCAAAGCTTGCAGGCCTGGCTTTCTCACGTTCCTGGCGTTAAAGTCGCTATCCCATCCACACCAGCTGATCTCAAAGGGCTCTTAAAAACTGCTATTAGAGATGACAATCCCACTATTATATATGAAGATAAAATGATGTACAATATGCGGGGCCCTGTACCGAATGATGATGATTATACGATACCATTTGGAAAAGCTGATATTAAACGACAAGGTCATGATGTATCTGTTATTGCAACATCAAGCATGGTTCATACGGCACTGAAAGCTGCAACGATCTTGGAAGAGGATAAGATTAGTATTGAAGTAGTAGATCCACGGACCCTTTCTCCTTTAGATATGGATACTATAATCCAGTCTGTCATGAAAACAAGCCGAGCTGTGGTAATTGACGAAGCATACCAGAGTTATGGAATAACGGGAGAACTAGCATCGCGAATCGCTGATGAAGCTTTTGACTACTTGGATGCTCCGGTAAAGCGAATTGGAGCGATGGATGTCCCGGTCCCTTTCAGCCCTGGTCTCGAGCCAGAGACTATACCCGATGAAAAAGCATTAGTCAGAACTATCCAAAGTCTATTCCAAACTACTACCACATAACTCTGCGGAGCCTCATACCATGGTAACTTTTTGGTCTCTTCCCCTTCACTGGAAGATAATTATTGGGCTGATACTTGGAGGTTTGTACGGATTGGTTTCCGCCGGAATGGGTTGGAGCCAATTTACTTCAGACTGGATAACCCCCTTCGGTGATATTTTTATAAATCTGCTAAAATTTGTTGCAGTACCCCTTATAGTAAGTTCACTAATCACAGGAGTCGCTTCCCTTTCCAACATAAAAAAACTATCTAGATTAGGTGGACGAACCATTGCTATCTATATGACAACAACATCTATTGCTATCATTATTGGACTTGGATTAGTGAATCTTTTTGAACCTGGGGTAGGAATTCCTGAGGGGCTCCAGGAAAAACTACAATCTGCATACAAAGCTGATGCAAAATCTGATATAGCGATGGCAGATGTTGCGCAAAACAGAGGGCCTCTACAGGTTTTTGTGGACATGGTTCCAGTCAATATGTTTGGAGCTCTTAGCTCTAATAGATCGATGCTTCAAGTTGTATTTTTTTCGATTCTTTTCGGTTTAGCTCTAGTCATAATCCCATCTGAAAAAGGCAAACCGCTGGTCGTATTTTTCAGTAGTTTAACTTCTGTTACGATCCAAATTGTAAATATGGTTATGGTAGTTGCTCCTATAGGAGTCTTCGCATTAATAGCAAAAACCATCAATCAAGTGGCTAACGATAATCTTTCAGCAGTATACGAACTATTTGGTGCTCTGGGATTCTACTGTTTTGTTGTAATTTTTGGCCTTTTGATTCACTGTATTATCACCTATCCGATAGTTTTAAAATTATTTTCTAACATAACAATACTCAAATTTTTTCGGGGCATTTTCCCTGCACAGATCTTGGCTTTCTCATCAAGTTCTAGTGGGGCTACTCTCCCTGTTACTATAAAATTGTGCGAGGAAAAACTTGGAGTATCAAAAGAGGTTTCTGCTTTTGTCCTACCCCTAGGTGCAACAATCAACATGGACGGAACAGCTCTATATCAAGCCGTAGCTGCCGTTTTTATAGCTCAGGCTTTAGGACTTGGGCTTGACCTAACAGCACAATTCCAAATCGTATTAACTGCTATTCTTGCATCAATTGGAACAGCAGCAGTTCCGGGTGCAGGCATTATTATGTTAATTATTATACTAGAAGCAATTGGGATACCGTCTGAAGGAATTGCCTTGATACTAGGAGTTGATCGAATTCTTGATATGTGCCGGACCACCGTAAACGTAACTGGGGATGCTGCTGTTGCTGTGACTGTAGACAAATTTGAAAATGTTCCACTTTCCACAGGTTCCCATAACCACAAATAAATCCTGATATTATGAACTTATAAATGAAGTAGCCTAGGGATTTTTACCATACTCTTCATAAAACCAGACAGCACTCTCAATTCCTCTGAAAAAATTTGGTAGATGAAATTTTTCATTGGGTGCGTGCGCATCACAATCTGGCAACCCAAAAGGCATCAGGACCGTGGGTAATTCAAATTTCTCCTCGAACATAGCCACAACGGGAATACTCCCGCCTTCCCGGATATAAACGGGGGGTTTACCAAAACCTTTAGTAATTGCAGTGTGTGCAGCTCTAACTGCAGGGTGGTTTCTCGCCGTTAAAACCGGTTTGCCTGTACCGTGACAAAGTACTTCAATCTTAACCGAGGATGGCGCATTAGCGATTACGTAATCTTCAAATGCTTTGGCAATTTTTTGAGGATCTTGATGTGGCACCAGACGCATGCTAACTTTTGCCATAGCTTTAGATGGGATCACTGTTTTTGACCCTTCTCCTATAAACCCACCAAGCATCCCGTTAATATCTAAAGTAGGCCGGGTCCAAAGCCTCTCCAAAGTTGAAAATCCCTTTTCGCCCGCAACTTCATTTAAACCAAGTTGTTCTGCAAAGTTATCAACTTTAAAAGGTAGCTCTGAAATCGAATTTCGCTCTACTTGATCTATGGGTATAACATCATCGTAAAATCGAGGTATATTTATATGACCTTCAGAGTTAACCATACTGCCCAGAATGGTTGAAAGTACATTTAACGGATTTGGAACTCCACCACCATAAACACCTGAGTGAAGATCCTTAGCCGGGCCCTCGACTCTAACCTCCATGTACGCCATACCGCGAAGGGCATATCCTATAGATGGTTCCTCATAATCAAACATCGATGTATCAGATATCATAACGACATCAGCCTTTAATTTATCCCCGCATGAATCCAGAAAAGATTCTAGATTCTCACTCGACACCTCCTCCTCTCCCTCAATTAAAATACGAACATTAACAGGCAAGCATCCATTCTTTTTAAGGAGGGCTTCTAGGGCCTTAATATGTACCCAAACTTGCCCTTTATCATCTGTTGATCCTCGTCCATAAAGATTATCTCCCCTAATGGTTGGTTCGAATGGATCACTGTTCCATAGTTCGATTGGTTCGGGTGGTTGTACATCATAATGGCCATAGAAAAGAACTGTCGGTTTTCCAGGAGCCCCAAGCCATTCAGCTGTTACAATAGGGTGACCCGCCGTTGGATTGATGGATACATCATCCATACCTATACGCTCCAGCTCATCAGCAATAAATTGCGCACATCTTACAAGATCTTCTTTATGTTTGGAATGGGTACTAACACTAGGGATTCGTATAAAGTTTTTCAAACCATCTAAGGCTTGACCTTTCTCTTTTTCTAAATAAGATTTTAGCTCTTCCATGGTTAGCGGTTCCGTTTTATTAAATTAAAGGTTTTATGATCGACTAGTTTAAGAACTATCACTTCTGGGTGATAGGGATGATACCTGTGTAACTATGCAAGATTAAAGAAAAAAGTCGCTTTCATGCAAGGATAAAACAAATTAAATATTGTTATTTTGCTTTATTATTTTTAGAATCCCATCCCATTTAACGATAAAAGGTTGTTGGGGAAGCTTGACAGTGAGGGCATATGGTTTTAGACTGATAGGGCAAAAGATAAATGCTTGATAACAACACAATGAAAATCATTTCATGATTTCAGAACTTCGGATCTATATTAAATGAAACCTTACCTCAATATTATTCGAACAACAATTGGAGTTGGGAATCTAAAGTTTTTTTATAGGATTTTCCTCACTCTAATATCGTTAATCATGTTATATAGCTTCTTGTTTGTTGAAATCCAGGCAAAAGAAGGGAACGAGACCTCTTGGTTTACAGGATTTTACTGGACCCTAACAACCATGACTACTCTAGGGTACGGAGATATTACATTTACAACCAATTTAGGCCGTGGTTTTTCAATCCTGGTGCTTCTGACCGGTTTAACCATGCTGGTTATTGCACTTCCAGTAGCTTTCGTAGAGTTTATTTACCGCCCATGGCTTGATGCCAACTCATTAAGGCGGATACCCAAAGTGATCTCTAGGGGAGTAAAAGATCACGTAATTATGACCAATTATGACGAAGTAACTGCTTCCCTAGCTACTAGACTCAGACATTACAATAACAATTTTGTTTTCATTGTAGACAACCTAGAAAAAGCATTAGACCTCTATGATCAAGGGATATCAGTTATTTATGGTGATCTCGACAATTCAGAAACCTATGAAAATGCGAATGTGAGTCAGGCGTCTTTAGTCGTGGCATCTGGTAAAGATACGTTAAATACCAGTATTGCATTCACAGTCCGTCATATTACTCCTGATGTTCCGATCCTGGCTACAGCTAACTCCTCCGATTCCGTTGATATCCTTCAATTAGCAGGTTGCAATCAGGTAATAGAACTTGGGCAACAGATGGGTCAGCTTCTTGCCCGCCTTGCCTCGAGTGTGGACTCAATGTCGCATGTCCTTGGGACTGTTGATGAACTAATGGTTGCAGATGCCTGTATTTTGAAAACACCTCTTATTGGCAAAACACTTAAGGAAATTCGACTTCGAGAGAAAACAGGTGTTACCGTTGTTGGGGTTTGGCAAAGAGGAAAATTTCAGGTTATTGCCCCTGATACTAGGTTAACTGAACGAATGACTCTCGTCTTAATTGGAACTGAAGAACAAATTACTTCGTACAACGAGCTCTTCGCCATTTATAACATCTCTGATCCACCGTTAGTGATTATTGGAGGGGGGCGCGTTGGGCGTTCTGTTGGAGCAACTCTGTCGGAAAGAGGATTAAACTATCGTATTATCGAACAACAGCCCCATCGAGTTGCAGATAAAAATTTGTACGTACAAGGGAATGCTGCTGATATAAAAACAATGAGAAAAGCAGGGTTAATGGAAGCTCCAACCGTTATTATAACTTCTCACGAAGACGAAATGAATATTTATCTTACAATTTATTGTAGGAAGTTAAGGCCGGATATTCAGATTATCACCCGTGCAAAACGAGAACGGAATATAGAAGCACTTCACAGAGCGGGAGCTGACTTCGTAATGTCCTACGCTTCAATGGGCTCAAATATAATTTTGAACCTCTTAAAACGTAAGGATATAGTGATGATCACAGAAGGGTTGAATTTATTCCGAGTCAGTCTACCTAAAACGTTAGAGGGGAAATCAATAGCTGATTCACAGATCTATTCTGATACGGGGTGTTATATCACGGCTATCTTTTCAGACAAACAAACGCTTGTAAGTCCCTCGCCATCTACGAAATTGCCTTATAATAGTGATATACTTCTTATAGGTACCATAGAGGCGGAAAACAAGTATCTGGAGTATTACGGAGAACAATAAACGGGACTCATTTTCATTAATGTTTAGTCTAAATTTATCTAGTATTCTGCTCCAATAGTTTAATTCGTTCGCCAAGCTTAATTTTAACTGTTTCAAGATTACCAACAAGAATCGACCATATCTCCTCGACTTTTTTGAGATCTCCCTTCTGACTAAACTGCTCTAAATGTTCCAGTAGATCGATGGTTTGTCTAGCTATAAAAACGCCAACCGATCCCTTTAATTTATGGACCCAAAGACATAAATTGGTCATGTCTTTCTTATCTATAGCGTTACGGATATCCTCCATCAACCGAGGGCATTCAGCTAAGAAAATACCAGCTAATTGGGCCATAACAGCCTCATCTCCTCCCACCAATTCAACTGCCTTTTCCCAGTTGACCGTAGCAACCTCTGCCGATGTTTTAAGAGTATAATCAGAATCTTTATTATCGTCACTAATCGGTCCTTCCTTTATATTTTTTTCTAATAGAGGCTTATCTTGTTGAGCAAACGGCAAATTCTCTACTGTAGCATATAACAAATTAGCCTGCAGTGGTTTAGATAGATAATCATCCATTCCAGCATCGAGACATTTCTGACGATCCTCTGGCATGGCATGAGCCGTCATCGCAATTATTGGAATATGTTGATTTGATGACTCACAATGACGTATTCTCCGTGTTGCTTCTAGTCCATCCATTTTAGGCATTTGAATATCCATTAATATTAAATCATAAATACCTTTTTCAAAATACTCCACTGCTAAAGCACCATTTCCAACAATAGTGACTTGGTGGCCCCGAGACTCCAACATTAGACTCGCAACACGTTGATTTACAAAACCATCCTCTACTAAAAGAATCCGGCGAGCGACAATAACCTCTTCTGAATCATGATTAGATTTTGCTTCCCCAGGAGAATTAATTCTCACCTCTGAAACTGTTTCCCAGATAGTACTCATGAAATCTAATTTTTTTATAGGCTTTATAACCTGACGGTATGTACCAAGCTTTTGCTGGTAGTCCAGATAATTTTGCTGTCCATCTGTTACTAAAAGAATAAAACGTAAATTAAGGCCATTAGATAGACTCTGTATTTCTCGGATACTTGTACAGTCTTTCCTTGCAAATACCTTTTCCTCTAGAATGATTAATTTTATTGACGCCACCTGGTCACTTGAAAGAATCTTGAGCGCTTCGCCTGGGCTTGTTGCTTCCATTGGTTTAAAAGATGCCTCTTGCAAGATTCCTACTATCAATTTCCTATTTGATTCATTTCCATCAATCACAAGAACACCCAAACCAGAAATAAATTCCGTATCAGGAATTTTATTTTTGACTAGATCACCCTGTTTTTGTAGCTCGATAGTAAAATAAAAATTGCTTCCTTTATTCAGTTCGCTTTCGACCCAAATTTTTCCGTTCATCATTTCTGTTAATTGTGTGCAAATAGCCAAACCCAACCCGGTGCCACCATATTTCCTTGATGTGGAGCTATCAGCCTGAGAGAACATATCAAAAATTAGACCTTGCTTATCCTTTGGTATCCCAATTCCGGTGTCAGAAATTTTGGTAATTAGAGTTATTGATTTTTCTGTCTCTGATTCCACAGAAATTGATAAAACAACTTTTCCTCTATCAGTAAATTTGATAGCGTTGCCAACTAAATTAACTATGATCTGGCTTATTCTACCTGGATCACCCAAAATATAATCCGGGACTTCCGAGGATATTTGGAAAGTTAATTCCAATCCTTTCTCCGTTGCCGGGATCGTCAAAGCCTGTACTGTACTGGTAATACGTCCCCGAAGTTCAAATGGTATTGATTCAAGTTGCATCCTTCCTGCTTCTATTTTTGAAAAATCCAATATATCATTTAATAGTCCTTGGAGTGATTCTGCAGATTGATCAATGAGTCGCATAAATTCACGTTGTCGGGATGATAAATTAGTATTCAACATCAACTCGGTCATTCCAGTAATACCGTTGATAGGAGTTCGGATCTCGTGGCTCATATTAGCAAGGAATTCACTCTTGGCCTTATTTGCCTGTTCAGCTATTTCTTTAGCTTCCTGAAGTTCATGTTGGAAAAACACCATATCGTGGGCTGTTTTTTCTAGCAAAGCATTCTGGCGATGCAACTCGTGATCAATTTGGGTACGTTCCGCATCAATTTGACCTATGGATCTAGCATTCCACCAAATTAAGATATTAAACGCAATCACATTACTAATAACGAAAAGAGTTTGGCCCAACTCGCGACCATATAAACCCTCCCATTCACCCTTAAACTGAGCCCAGACTAAAACAACCGGTATCAGAAACGCTGCGGGCAATAAACGACGAGCCATAAGGCCTCCGGCGGTCACACTAACAAGTGTTGCAGCAGGTTCCCGAAGAGGTCGCGCTAAAAACATACCTATTGCTAAAACGCCAAAAACTAGAGCTGTATGCAGGGGTATAGGAGAGTCTACAAGAAATTGGTCTATAACTAAGGAGCTATATATAGCTCCAGCAAGAGAAAATAGAGAAACTAAGCTAACATTCACAACACAAACAAAAGATAACCAATTACGCTCGGCAGGCAGACTCAGTAATAAAAGAGATACTCCGACTAAACAAAATGTAAAGGCAGTATGGAAGGTAATAGGGTAAGATATTAAAAAGCCGAGAAAAGCTAAATCAGTGAGATTTGTTTCAATGAGCCACGAAGAAAATAACTTGATTACCCCGAACATAATGAGGCATCCAGAACCTGTTTTTCCTAACCATGTCCGAACCCTCGAATGGCTTTTGGGCAATAGAGCTAACAGAGTCCAACCTGATAAAAGAAAAGCTATCTCGACTGAGGGATTCAGGAAACTGATTTTCGAATATACCAAAGCCTGTATGATGCTTATACCAAGCACCCATTCAATCAGGGCTAACCCCGAACTTCCAATCACAATTGCACTGCATAAGTACGAACCCTTCTCTAACAGTCGAACCCATGCGGAGTCTATTTCGGTCGATTTCATTGTTCTACCCGAAGGACACTCTTTTTATAGTTGTTGTTATGGGAAAATACCCCTTAATAATTTCGCCTCAGTCACTCGGTTAATTCCCTCTATCATAGCAGCTGTTCGCATATCAATCTTATCAGAAGAAGCTCGATGGAACGTTCTATCAAATGCATCAATAAGAATTTTGTGCAATCGGCTATTTATTTCTTCAAGAGTCCACATATAATTCTGTGTATCCTGAACCCATTCAAAATAAGATACTGTTACCCCACCTGCATTTCCCAACACATCTGGCAGGACAAAAACGTTCTTTTCACCTAGAATCTCATCAGCTTCAAGAGTTGTAGGGCCATTTGCCCCTTCAGCTAGCAACCTACATTTTATGCGATCAGCATTGGTACTGGTAATCTGATTCTGGAGTGCAGCAGGCGCTAAAATATCACAAGGTAACTCTAGCAATTCTTGATTGGTAACATGGTCAGCTTCAGGAAAGCCTGAAAGAAACCGATTATCCTGAATATACTTATATATATCTTTTAGAGAAAGTCCATTTGAATTGTAAATACCTGTAGTTACATCACTTACTGCAACTATCTTAACCCTATCTTCATCTAAGAAACGTGCTATATTACTACCCACATTCCCAAACCCTTGAATTACTGCTGTTGCACCATCGAGGGACATATTCATATGTTGCGCAGCAGCTTCTATTAGGTACACCAATCCCCTTCCCGTAGCCTCACGTCTCCCAAGAGAACCTCCTAATACAACTGGTTTACCAGTAACGACACCTGGAACTGTGAAGCCAGCATGTTGGCTATAGGTATCCATAATCCAGCCCATAACTTGCTCATCTGTCCCCATATCGGGTGCAGGAATATCCTTATCTGGGCCAATGACATTAATTATTTCGGAGGTGAAACGGCGAGTGAGACGTTGAAGTTCAGGACGGGAGAGTGCTGTTGGGTCTATACGTACACCTCCTTTTGCACCTCCGAAGGGCAAATTAATCAACGCACATTTCCAAGTCATCCACATTGCTAATGCAGAAACCTCCCCCAGATTTATATCTTCGTGATACCGAATTCCACCCTTGGTTGGCCCCATTGTCAAAAGATGCTGGACACGGTATCCAAAAACATTCTCGACAAGACCGTATTCATCCCGACGAAAAGGAAGAGTAACTATGTGGGTTTTTTGAGGAAAAAGTAATCGTTCTCTAATGTTATCATCAAGCCCCATAATCTGAGCTGTTTTAAGGAATTGCTGTTGGGCTAATTGGAACATCCCAGAATCCCATTCACCACTGCGTGCTCGTGTCCTTTCTATGGCATAATGAATGGAACGTGAGAGTAGAGTTGTATTCGCATTCGTCTTGACTATATAATCTTGGGCTCCCAGTTCCACTGTAGCAGCGGCAAGAGAGATATCGTCTAATCCAGTAAGGATTATTACTGGCAGGTTGGGTTCTGCAGAACGAAATTTTTCCAAAGTTGTAATACCATTGCTATCAGGCAAGACCAGGTCCAAAAGCACAACATCAAAGTTTTCCTTTACTATTCTACTTAGGCCTTCCTTTAATGATTCAGCTATGACGAAATGAGCATTTAAACGACTATTTTTCATGAGGTGCTGTATTAATTGTTGATGGATAGCATTGTCTTCAACCATGAGAACTTTTATGGGGTTTTCCGTCATTTTTCGCTCCAAGGGCTAATTTTGTAAATCTGTTTGATACTTTCTTATAGCTTCTGACAGATCGATAGTTCCTTCGTAGAGAGATTTCCCAAGTATAACACCATTAAGTCCATCTTTGAGGAAACTAGATACCTGTTCCAAGTCATCCATGGAAGCTACCCCACCTGAGGCTATTACCTCTAATCCGCTGGCTTTAGCAAGATTAACCGTTGAGTCTATATTCAGACCGTTCATCATTCCATCACTATCAATATCTGTGTAAATAATCTTTAAAACTCCAGCTTCCTTCATTGCAATCGCCAAATCAATAGAAGTGTATGTTGTTCCAGAAAGCCAGCCATTAACTGCGACTAATCCATTTTTAGCATCAATACCAACTACGATCCGTTCAGGACCCCACTTATCTATTGCTCTTCTTACTATTTCTGGATTTTCCACTGCCGTAGTCCCTAGAATAATCCTATCGACTCCTAGCTCAAGCCAATTTTTTATGGCCTTAATTGTTCGAATACCTCCTCCTAGTTGTACCGGTATATCTACCTTATGTAGTATTTCGCGTACCGTTAAAGTGTTACCAGCATTACCAGTAAAGGCCCCATCCAAATCAATCACGTGGAGATAAGTCGCTCCTACTGATTTCCACCTAAGGGCAACTTCCACTGGGTAATTTGCGTACACTGTTTCTTTTTCCTGCTTTCCCTGTATGAGTCGCACACAACGCCCCTTACGTATATCAATACTAGGATATATTTGCATAAAAGCTCCCTTAATACTCTTTTCTTAAATCACTACCATAATTTTATATCATGCTAAGATGACCAGTAGGCCTATTTCATGTCAATACACAATTCCCTTGACACTATAAGGAAAGAGATCTAATATCGCCTTTTATATTCTCCCTTTTTGAAGGTTCAAATGCTAGAGTAACGTTCCTTGTTTGCTTGGATTTTTTTAATTTCCCTCCAAGTTTAATATCTAACCCTGTGCAAAACGTAATGTTTTATCTCGCTAATTATATTAAACACCTATTAAATATCCACTCAGACCTCCCGGCTCGTTTAAGTGAACTAAGCCAAGAAGTAGGAGACGAACTTTACCTTGTAGGTGGTTCTGTAAGAGATGCCAAGCTAGGTCGTCAGATCTATGACATGGATCTAACACTTAAAGGAAACGGACTTCAATTGGGTAAAATCCTTGCAGCTCGTCTCAGATGCCCTTTTGTTCCTCTAGATGATATAGATAAGACGGGTCGGATAATCCTGCCCAAAGGGTACACAATAGATATCACTTCATTTAAAGGTAAATCTCTCAAAGAAGATTTACGTTATAGGGATTTTACCATCAATGCCATGGCTATCCGCCTGAAGGATATATTAGCTAATAAAGCTTCGATTATTGATCCTTTAGGAGGGATAGAAGATCTCGCATCCCTTCGTTTGAAAGCAATTTCAAAGCAATGTTTTGAAGAAGATCCCCTAAGAGTTTTGCGGGCCTACCGGCTTGCAGGTCAGTACAATTTGGAAATTACAGACCAAACTAAAACATGGATTAGAAATGCTAGGTCATTACTAGCTCATATCCCCGGGGAACGCCTACGATATGAACTAAGGATGACCCTCGCTACAAGAAAACCTTCGAAACAGATTACTGCGATGATAGAGTCAGGGATAGTCTCCGCTCTATTTCCTAACTGGAATGGATCAATAAATCTAGACCTAATCCAAATCCTGGAGCGTACAGATCAACTTATATCTAGACATGTTCTCATTGAAGATTATGGTTTGTATCCGAAGCTGACAGAATATACTAGAACTATTGCCGGAGACCATTCAGGAATTTGGCTGATCCGCCTTGCATCTTTGATCTTATATTCTACCAGGATAGAAAATCCTGATAAAAAAATGAATTTGGTCAAATTTTCAGCTGAACGTCTGAAACTAAGTAATGCTGAAAAACAGGTTTACTACCGATCAAGTTCAGGAGCAAACATGCTATTAGATCAGGTTTTATCTGGATCTCAATCCGACAATACCTTATTTCAGGTTCTTCAGACGGCAGAACAGGAGACACCCGCTGTAGCTCTTTTAGTATTAGCTCATGGATTAGTAAAAGGTTCCCCTAAATTTATAGGCCAAAGGGTAAATCGGTTACTGCATTTATTTTCCCGACACGTTATAGTAAATAATACTGGGCTTCTACTAAATGGACAGGATATAATGGCCGATCTAAAACTTCCGGAAGGTCCCGAAATTGGTCGTTATCTTTATATGCTAGAAAGCCTACAGATTCTTAATGATATTCGAACAAAACAAGAAGCCCGAAGCTTACTATATGACGACCATCTCAAGTTTAACAGTTCTCCAGATCAAAAGTGAATAGTTAAAATTAATCATGAACCTATGCACTAAAACCCAGATGCGATCTATAGACCGTCGAACAATTCAAGAGCACGGATTATCTGGTTTAAATCTTATGGAACAAGCTGGATTCCATATCTTTAAATTCGCCGAGAAACTGCTAGGCAGTGTTGTTGAGCAGAGCATCGCTATCTTCTGTGGCAAGGGTAACAATGGCGGAGATGGATTCGTTGCTGCCCGGTATCTTCACGAAAAAGGAGCTCGGGTCAATTGTTTCGTCCTAGCCAAGAAACAAGAGGTTACTGGTGAACCATCTCAGCACTTAGAAAAGCTCGAAGAAGCTGGAGTGTCTCCTATTTTTTTGACAGACACCCAGTTTAGTTTTTCTGAACATCATCCCCATCTAATAATTGATGCACTTCTGGGTACCGGACTACGAGGAATACCCCAACAGATTTATGCCCATACTATTAGCAAGATCAACACTTGTTCTTCACCGGTCCTATCCGTCGATATTCCTTCAGGCCTGGGTCCCGAATCTGGGTTTCCAGAATCTTCTTCCATGGAGGATTGGAATTGTGTACGGGCAGATCACACTCTGGCCATTGGCCTCATGAAAATTGAACTAGCAACTTATCCAGGCAGATCTTGGACAGGAAAAGTAGAAATTGCAGATATCGGATTCCCTGTTGAAGCTATAGAAGCTGAACAACTTTACCTCAGCATGCCAACCCGGGATGAAATAGCTAACTTAATCCCACGTTATCTTCCTTCTGACCATAAAGGAAGTCATGGAAGAGTCCTAGTTATTGCTGGTTCAATTGGGATGACTGGGGCAGCCTCATTGACATGTAGAGCAGCACTTCGAAGTGGGGCTGGGATGGTCAATCTCGGAATCCCCGAAAGTATTCTTAATCCCCTAATGGGAAAACATACCGAATTAATACTCCATAAACTGCCTGAAACTAGTGATGGGAGTTTGTCACTTGAGGCTGAATATGAAATTACAAAACTATTACCTCGAGCTGATGCTCTTGCTATTGGGCCAGGCTTAAGTCAGCAAGAAGAAACACAGAGATTGATTCGTCGGGTTGTCGCTAACGCTGAAGTTCCTCTTATAATTGATGCAGACGGTATTAATGCTTTTTCAAAAAATAGTGATGCACTATCACAAGTTAAGGCAGAAATAATTTTAACACCACATTTAACAGAATTATCAAGGTTGATCGGTACATCGGTAAAGGACATCAAATCTGACCGGATAAATATATCGAGGCAAGCAGCAAAAGACTTAAGAGTAAACCTTGTGGTTAAAGGACCTTCAACCCTCGTAGTATCTCCCTGTGGAAAGGTATCAGTCAATCCGACTGGTAACCCGGGAATGGCCACTGCTGGTTCTGGTGATGTTCTTACTGGAATTATTGCAGCCCTAATTGGTCAAGGGTTAACCGCATGGGATGCCTGTATATTAGGAGTCTATTTACACGGGGAAGCTGGTGATCTTGGATCTAAAGTTATTGGCCAACACAGCCTTATCGCTACTGACCTTATAGCTTATCTTCCTCAATCATTTCAAAGTATTATTAAATCTTGACAAAGGAATAGTGAAGTGGATACCACTTTTGACAAACTTGAAATTGAAGGAATTGTAAGTCGAGCATTATCGGAGGATATAGGGAATGGAGATATAACTACAGATTGGACAATTAACTCCGAGGCCTCAACTCACGCTTATTTTGAAGCTCAGGAACAAGGGATAATTTCAGGACTTTATGCAACCTACCTGGTTTACAACAAGGTAGATTCAGAGCTGAATTTTAAAACATTCCTTACAGATGGTGACAAGGTAGAGCCTGGTCAAGTAATTGCCGAGGTCAAAGGATCAGCGTGTTCTATCCTAACCGGTGAAAGGACAAGTCTTAATTTCCTACGCCACCTTTCTGGGATAGCCTCCCAAACAGGAAGATACGTTAATATCCTCAAAAATATGAATACTATGATTTTTGACACTCGCAAAACAACTCCGGGACTTCGTGTGCTGGAGAAAAGAGCCGTTTTACATGGTGGAGGTAATAATCACCGTTTTGGCCTCTTCGATATGGTATTAATAAAGGACAATCATATTGCAGCAGCTGGAAGTATCGGTGCAGCTGTTGATATATGTAGGTTAAACATGGACAAATCTAATCAACATGTCGCTATTGAAGTTGAAACCCGTGATCTAAACCAAGTTACGCAGGCTGTTTGTAGTAAAGTTGACCAAATCATGCTTGATAATATGAGTATTCAACAAATGACAGAAGCTGTTGAATATATTCGTGCTAAATCACCCGAGGGACATCATATCTTAGTTGAAGCTTCAGGCAGTATTACACTAAATCAATTAAAGGATATTGCCAAAACTGGAGTTGACATCATATCTGTTGGTGCACTTACTCATTCAGCACCAGCACTTGATATTAGCCTAAATATTGATCCCTCTTCTTTAGCTTCCCTTTGATAACATTAACCAGAAATAGAATGTTTCATCTCCAAAATAAATGATGACCCAAGAAAAATTTTGTCTTCTCAACCGCTACAATCCTGCTCAGTTAGAGGAACAATTACAATCCAGCAACTTTGGCGCTGTTTTTGAATACAGAGAAAGTATTACATCGACCAATGACCGGCTCCTGGATATGGCAGAATGTGGAGCTCCTGAAGGCTCCATATGTCTAGCAGATCAACAAACAGCAGGAAGGGGACGGCGGGGTTCCAGATGGTTTTCTCCTTCAGGGGGGATATGGACATCTTTTTTGCTACGACCTCGATTAGCTCCAACTCAGATTCCCCCACTGACTCTTTGCGCAGCTAATGCTATCATCATGGCTCTAAAAGAAGTGTGTAAACTAGATGTTGAAATCAAATGGCCTAATGATATTTTGATTCAAAACCGAAAGGTCGCGGGTATTTTGACTGAGAGCAGGCAAGGCTCTAAAGATAGACCAATTGTTGTTGTCGGCATCGGTCTAAATGTAAACTACCCTCAAAAACTATTCCCTCCCCAAATAACAGATTCAGCTACTTCACTTGAAGTTGAATTAGGCCATCAGGTATCACGGCAAAATCTTTTCTTAGCTCTGGTACAATTCTTCGAATCTGGCTATAAAGAATACTTAAAACTTGGGCCAGAGCCTCTAATTTCGAAGATTAATTCAAAACTGGCATGGAAAAGACAATTAATTAGTGTAGAAAAATCTCCTGGTTTTGTTGGCAGAATTTCCCACCTTGCCAAAGATGGCGGGTTAGTAGTTAAATCCAAAAACAGTGAGCCAATTATCATCTATTCCGGTTCAATAAAACTTGCTCCCGAAAGATAACTGCCAAGATCTTTCATCTTTAAATACACTCCGTCAAAGTGTATAAAAAACTGTTGCATTGGAAAATAAAATTTAATATATTGGCACTCTGTCAAGTTGAGTGCTAAGTGGTAGAAGATGTTGGGTACTCATGTTAGGTTTCAGAAAAATTAGTTCATGGTACATAGGGCGAACACAAGACTTGTTCGCTTTGGTAATAACGCCTGGGATGATTAACCAGGCCTTCACAGGGGGAAGTTGAAGTGCCAGCTAAACAAATATCGTTCGATGCAGAAGCCCGTCAAGCTCTAAAAAGAGGGGTAGATACCCTAGCAGATGCTGTACGAGTCACCATGGGCCCCAAAGGAAGATGCGTCGTGGTTGATAAGAAATTTGGCTCGCCTACCTTCACACTAGACGGGGTTACAGTTGCGAAGGAAATCGAACTTCAAGAAAATTATGAGAATATGGGCGCCCAAATGATTAAGGAAGCGGCTTCGAAAACAAGTGATGTAGCGGGTGATGGAACGACTACTGCTACAGTACTTTCACAAGCCATTTTTGCAGAAGGACTTAGAAATGTAACTGCAGGTGCTAACCCCATGGATCTCAAAAAAGGCATCGATAAAGCTGTTTCTGAGGTAGTCAATGCTATAGCTGACATGTCCAAAACAGTTGATGGTCGAAAAGAAATTGCTGAGACAGCTACGGTATCTGCCCACGGAGATTCGAACATTGGCGATCTAATTGCGGATGCGATGGAGAAAGTAGGTAAGGATGGAGTAATCACAGTCGAAGAAGCTAAGAGCATGGAAACGTCTCTCGATGTTGTGGAAGGTATGCAATTTGATCGTGGCTACTTGTCACCTTACTTTGCAACTGACACTGAGTCTATGGAAGCTGTTTTAGAAGACGCTAAAATCCTTATTCACGATAAGAAAATTAGCGCAGTCAAAGATATTTATCCAGTCGTTGAAAAAACAGCTCAGAGTGGAGCTCCACTATTAATTATTGCAGAAGATATCGAAGGCGAGGCTCTAGCACTTCTGGTGGTTAATAAACTTCGTGGCACCCTGAAAGTTGCAGCAGTTAAAGCTCCTGGATTTGGTGATCGGCGCACAGCTATGCTGGAAGATCTTTCAATTCTAACGGGTGGAACGGTTATTTCTGAAGATGCAGGCTTCAAATTAGAAAATGTAACCCTGGGTGACCTTGGAACAGCCAAACGGGTTAACATTGATAAAGATAATACTACAATAGTTGAAGGTGCTGGTGGCTCGGAAGGGATTCAAGGCCGGATCAACCAAATCAGAGCACAGATTGAAGAAACTACTTCCGATTATGACCGAGAGAAATTGCAGGAACGTTTGGCTAAATTAGCGGGCGGTGTCGCGGTTGTTAATGTCGGAGCCGCAACAGAAGCAGAAATGAAAGAGAAAAAATCTCGTGTAGAAGATGCCCTTAATAATGCCAAAGCTGCGATCGAAGAAGGTATTGTTCCAGGAGGTGGAGTCACCTTTATTCGAGCTTTAGCCTCACTTGATAAAAAGCTTGAAACAGAAGGTGATGAAGCGATAGGTGCAAATATTATTCGTAAAGCGCTGGAGGCGCCCGTCAGACAACTTGCAGAAAATGCTGGGCTGGAAGGCTCTATTATTCTCCAAGAGATTAAGAATGGCGAGGGCAGTTATGGTTATAATTTTGAGTCGGACACATATGGCGATATGTCTGCAAACGGTGTAATTGAACCTGCTAAAGTTTCTCGAGTAGCTTTGCAGCATGCTGCAAGTATCGCTGGGATGCTACTTACAACTGAAGCCTTAGTAGCTGAAGAACCTGCAGAGGATGATGCACCCGCCCCAGCTATGCCTGATGGTGGAGGGATGTATTAGCAGTCAGAAATAAAGTTGATTATATTAGAAACTTAGAAAACCCCCGATAGAGAAGCATCGGGGGTTTTTTCTTGCCCCTAGTGCCCCCTATTCCTATATTTTCTGGAACAAGATTATTAAGTTGACCTGATTTATCCCCCGAGGCAGCGATCATGAAGAAATCGATAGTTATTGAACGGGCAGAACGTCTTCATCAAATACCACTTAACCGCCCCTTAAAACTGTCACGATACTTGAAACGTCTTGCTAACAAGGGTATCGAACCTATCGATCTGACAACCAGTTTTATAAGCACCCCGAACAATCAAGAAATTACGGACCGAATGTTCAGTATGATACCGTCTACAGGGTCTTCAGATAATACAACCGGAGCTAGGCAAGATTCTGCAATACAATTCCGAAAAGTTTTCAGTGATTGGTTTGCATATCGATTTGATGTTGAGATTAATCCAGAGTTAAATCTCCTACCTTTTGCAGGAATGACTACTGGGCCAGCCAGTCTTGCAATGGCACTGGTAAACCCGGGAGACCCAGTACTAATTCCTGATCCAGGCCACCCAGCATATAGAACCAGTACCGTCCTTGCTAACGGTGAAATTATTTCATATCCCCTACATAGCCGGAACGATTTTCTACCCAACTTGAAACAAATTGATTCTCAGAGTGCGGGAAAAGCAAAATTGATGTTTATTAGCTATCCAAATGATCCAACTGGGGCAGTTGCAGATCATTCGTTCTTCAGAGAGCTTATCGATTTCGCCCGTAATCATAACATAATTATCTGCCACGACGCTACTCAACATTTTTTGACTTATGACGATATTGAAGCGCCAAGTATACTACAGACGCCGGGTGCATTGGATGTAAGTGTTGAATTATTTTCCCTCTCAGGTTTGCCTGGTGGAATATTCAGTAACTTATGTGTGGCAGTTGGTAATTCTTCTGCCCTTGCTGCTATGTCGCAATTAACATCCCATATGCAAGTCCCACTTATTCCTGAAATTCAGGCAGCTGCTACTACCGTGTTTCCATATTTAAGTAAATATACAGATGAGTTAAAAACTCAACATCAGGTCAAGCGAGATCTTATGATCTCAGGGTTTCGTGAGCTGGGATGGCAACTCAATGTCCCTAAGGGCGGTCCGTACTTGTGGCTCCCTGTCCCACCACGATACTCATCCATCCGATTTAGTGTCCTCCTCCGCAAGGCAGGTATTTTTGTCGTTCCTGGTGTATACTTGGGGGAACATGGTGAAGGATATGTACGTATGAGTCTTAGCTGCTCAGAAGTGCAGATCCAGTCTGTAATTGAACGTATAAATCATTTGATGTCAGGCTTCCGGATACGCAGAAAAGTATTTCCCGCCGTAAATCTTTCCTGAATGGATTAAAATATGCTGGAAACATGGATACACCTAAGAAATATCCGTGCCTTTGGTTACCATGGTGTGACTGATCAAGAGCGGACCAATGGCCAAGTGTTCGAAGCTGATGTCACCCTACGTCTGACTGTCTTGGAAGTTTTACGAACGGATAATCTGAAAGATACCATCGATTATACAGAAATAAGTTTTCGAGTTCGAAAAATTCTTAGTAGTGAACCTTGCGACCTACTAGAAGTTTTAGCTAATCGATTAATTGAGGATATTTTGTCGGCCTATTCTCATGTCGATCAAGTCATTATTCGGCTACGAAAACCAAGTATATCTCGTGCTTTTGGGGCCGATAATATAGAGGTCGAGTTGAACAAAACCAGGTAGTTTTTTGATCCGGCTGTTAGGATATGAAATGTCATCAATTGCTCTAGGACTGGGAAGTAATATTGGGGATAGTATCAGTTTGTGTCGCAGAGCCGTCAAAGAGCTTGAAAAAATTGCTGAAATACAGATACTTAGGAACTCGGCATGGTATGAAACCCGGCCGGTAGGATTTGCCAATCAGCCTAATTTTATCAACGGAGCTATTTTACTTGAAACTGACCTTCCTCCCTTGGAACTTCTCTATGTATTGAAAGGAATCGAAGAGGATTTTGGGCGATCCAATACTCGGCAGAATGGACCACGGGAAATCGATCTCGACTTACTCCTGTATGACAATATAGTTCTTAATCTTCCTAATCTTACGATTCCACATCCGGCTATGGTTGACAGAGCTTTCGTCCTTGTGCCTTTGGTAGAGATTCATCCAATGCTAATCCACCCGGTTTCCAGACGAACTGTATCCGATTTGTTAGAAGATTTGGGGCAGGTAGAGCATCTGGTAAAGTACAAATCAGAACCCTAACCAAGGATAAATAGAAAGAATGACTACCGATTTAATTACAGTGATAATGGCTGCAGGGAAAGGTACTCGAATGGGGTCTGAGCTGCCCAAGGTACTTCACCCGTTAGCTGGTCGCCCTATGATCCGTCATGTGCTTCAAACAGCCCAAGAACTTAATTCACGGAGGATTATTATAATAATTGGGCATGGTGCAGAATTGATCCGTGAGGAACTAGCTGAGTACCCGGTAGAGTTTGTCAACCAAGATAAACAACTTGGAACCGGACACGCTGTGTATCAAACTACTCCCCTGTTAAAAGATGAAAAGGGTACTGTTTTAGTCTTAGCTGGAGATACTCCTCTAATAAGTCGGGATACCCTAGAACGCCTTATCCGTATTCATCGCCATAACCAAGCTTCTGCTTCAGTACTTACAGCAGAAGTTATTGACCCAGTTGGCTTGGGCCGTATCATCCGTGGTCGTAGTGGAAGCATTCAGAAAATCGTTGAAGAAAAGGATGCAACTGAAGCTCAAAAAAGACTCCAAGAAATTAACACTAGCACGTATTGTTACGAGCCCTCTCAACTAATCCAAGCTCTATCACAAATCAAGCCAGAAAATAACCAAGGTGAGTTTTACCTAACTGATACTATAGAGATACTCCGAAACCAAGGCTACCACATTGCTGACGCTAAAAGTGAGAGGCCTGAGGAAATTCTAGGGGTGAATACACAGGACCAACTGGCTAAGGTCGAATCGATAATACTCAATCGAGGTTTCTCAAGCCCTTAAACTACGGGAAAAACTTGTTGACACGAAGTGCTTTTTTTTATATATATACTCGCTTGGCTGTTCAGTCAGATGTGAGCTCTTTGATCTGACTGTTGTTTTGAACTGGTTGAATTGATAAAAGCTGGGGTTAGAAAGGGGGATCGTATGGTGAAAGGAACTACTCAATGACTTACAGTTGTTACCCTCCCTATGTTATCCTCTCTGAAGACCTCCACTAATTTATTCTCTAGTATTCTTTGGAAAATTGAAAGTCGGTTTTTACGGTCCCCACTAAGGTTATTCAGCGTGGACCTTTTTAGGCAGATCCATGACGACAAAAGTCATAAAAACTACTGTCAGAGGGCAGGGTGAGGGGAAAAATAAAATCTTAAAGGGTAATCGTTTTATCGTGTGGGTGGTGGAAAGTATAATTGTTGTGTTGATTGCGTTTAACGCCTACCTAGTTTATTCCTTAACAAGTTCGTCTTCTTACAATTTTTTTGACTCAAAGTTAGCATCTGTTGAATCTGGCGTTGACCCTTCGAATTTCAAGATACAAGTAGAGGTGTTAAACGGATGTGGCGAAAAAGGTATAGGACAGAAAGTTATGAAATTCCTTAGAAACAGGGGGTTTGACGTTGTCAACATTGATAACGCGAACCATTTTGAATACAACGAAACTATTGTATTAGACCGTAAGGGATCAAATGGACCATCAACCGATGCCTTCAAGGTTGGTGGAGCTCTCGGATCACCCAATGTAATTCTCCAAGAAAATACGGTCCGAATGGTAGATGTGTCAGTGATTGTTGGTAAAGACTATAACCGTCTATTATTCTATAAGGAGCAAAACTGATTGTGAAGACAGCATCAGAAGCAGTATCAGAACAGGCAACGCGTTCTATGCTGGCTAAAAATGCAACGGGTGTAATAATTTTGGACCTAAGGAAGCTTTCATCGCTAACCGACTTCTTTGTGATTGGGACAGCGAGCTCAGAACCACAGATAAAGGCAATTGTTGAACAGATAACTGGAGACCTTAAAGAAAAAGAGATAGTACCCTGGCATACAGAAGGAAAACAAAATTGGCGATGGGTCCTCCTGGATTATGTTGACGTGGTGATACATGTCTTTAGAAACGAAACTCGGTCTTTCTATGATCTTGAAAGGCTCTGGGGTGACGCACCTAAAATTACTGTTTCAGTAGATGATCAAACTGGAGAAATAATACATAGTCAAGATATGGAAGTCGCTTCAGATTATTTGAAAACCGTAGAACATGAGGTGTAGATTTTGAGTATTCTAGCAGTCGGAACTGTAGCATTCGATTCGGTGGAGACCAGTGGCGGAGAAGTACGAAATGGTATAGGAGGCTCAGCAACTTATTTCTCTGCAGCGGCAAGTTTTTATGGCCCAGTTGCCTTAATAGCTGTTGTGGGTCAAGACTTCCCGGTAAATTCTCTTAAATTTCTAAAGGACCGAAATGTAGATCTCTCAGGTTTAGAAGTAAAAGACGGTAAGACATTCAGCTGGTCTGGCAAATACGAAGAAAATATGAATAACAGGCATACGATAGAAACCAATTTGAATGTGTTATTAGATTTCCAACCCAAATTGAAAGAAGAACATTGTAAACTGGATCATCTATTTTTAGCAAATCTAGATCCAGATATTCAGAATAGTGTATTAGATCAATCAACTGGATCTGGTATTGTAGGCAGCGATACAATGGATTTTTGGATAGAGGGTAATAGAGAATCTCTATTACTAATGTTAAAACAAATTGATCTCTTGATTATTAACGATAGCGAGGCTCGTCAATTGGTGGAGGAAGTCAACTTGGTCCGAGCTGCCAAGAAAATTCTTAATCTAGGGCCACAAACTGTTGTGATTAAAAAAGGGGAGCATGGTGCATCCCTTTTTACGGCCGATACCTATTTTTCAGTACCGGCTTATCCAGTGGTTGATGTTATCGATCCTACTGGAGCAGGAGATTCATTCGCTGGAGGTTTTATTGGGTATCTATCCGAATGTAATCAAAAGAGTGTAGAGGCTATGAAAAAAGCTATGATTCATGGTAGTATAATGGCATCATTTAATGTAGAAGATTTTAGCACTCGTCGTCTCGAATCACTTACCAGGGAAGAAATTTCGAAACGACATGATAAGTTTTTGGCTATGATTACTCCTTAAAGAGATTGAACAATCTATGAATTTCACAACTATTCGTTGGGATCATCAAGAACAAGCTGTTGTCTTACTTGACCAGACTCAGCTACCTAACAAAATCATTTACGAGACCTGCCAAGATCTTTCAACCGTAGTCGATGCTATTGTAAAATTGAAAGTCAGAGGAGCTCCAGCAATAGGAATAACTGCAGCATTTGGGGTTGTTGTTGGAGTTAAACATAGTCAAACGAATGACTTCGAAAAATTCAGTAAAGAGGTTACTGATGTAGTGGATATATTAGCAGCAACTCGGCCAACAGCGGTTAACCTTTTCTGGGCTCTAGAAAGAATGCAGAAAATTGTTTGTGAAGCTCAAAGTTCTCCTGTTGAGGAAATTAAACAAGCTTTAGTTAAAGAGGCACTACAAATACAAAGGGAAGACGAAATTACATGTCAACAAATAGGTAGACTTGGTGCCGAGTTACTCCAATCTGGCCACACAGTGCTAACTCATTGCAATGCGGGTGCACTTGCTACTTCAGGCATAGGGACAGCTCTTGCCATAATTTATTCGGCTCAAAATCAAGGGAAACAAATAAAAATATACGCAAATGAGACAAGACCAATTCTTCAAGGGGCGAGGCTTACAACCTGGGAACTTACACAAGCTGGCATAGATGTCACTCTTATCTGTGATAACATGGCTGGCCAGGTGATGCAAGAAAGACGTATCGACAGTGTAATTGTCGGAGCAGACAGGGTGGCAGCAAATGGTGATGTAGCAAACAAAATTGGCACCTATAGTGTTGCTGTATTAGCCAAAACACACGAGGTTCCTTTTTACGTAGCTGCACCTTTTTCTTCGGTCGACTTATCTGTGAAATCAGGTTTTGAAATTCCAATTGAAGAACGTGACCCTGCTGAAATAAGGCACGGGCTCGGTAAGTGTATTGCTCTAGAGGAAGTGAAAGTATATAACCCTGCATTTGATATAACTCCAGCGAGTTACGTTTCTGCAGTAATAACAGAACGCGGTATAGCCAGAAAACCATATTCTAATAGCTTGTCCGCGTTGTCACACCAAATTCGGGAACCGATCGTTTCCGGGTAAAGGAGTATTTATTATACATGAAGACGCCGACCGCAAAGATGGAAAATCTGCAACGTGACTGGCACTTAGTTGATGCCAGTGGTAAGGTTTTGGGTAGACTCGCTAGTGAGATAGCTCAAATCCTTCGCGGCAAGCACAAACCAATTTATTCCCCACATCTTGACACAGGGGATCATGTTATTGTCATAAACGCAAAAAAGGTTGTCCTTACCGGGAAGAAGCCTCAAAATAAGATCTACTATCGTCATAGTGGATATCCCGGTGGTTTGAAAGCAATTAGTTACGAACACCTTGCTGCTCAAGATCCTGAACGAATATTACGCATGGCTGTCAAGGGGATGCTACCTCATAATGCATTAGGTCGACAGATTTTCCGTAAACTCCGCGTGTACTCCGGCGCGGAACATCCACATAGCGCCCAAAAACCAGTCGGACTGGAAATATAAGGAGATTAACGAAGTATGAATTCGGATAAAAATGGAAACCAAGCAGTGGGCCGAAGAAAACGTGCAATTGCGAAAGTCTGGTTGCATAAGAAAAAAGCCGGCCAAAACCATGTAGTTAATAATCAACCATTACATGACTATTTTGATCGACCAGGCCTGGTGGCTGCAATTGAAGAACCGCTAGTACTGACCGAAACTAATGATGATTTAGTCGTTGTTGCGAGAACTTTTGGTGGAGGTAAAACAGGTCAAGCAGGTGCATTGAGACTCGGTATCGCCAGAGCTTTAAAAGAATTAAATGAGGATCTACATTCAACACTTCGGGAAGCCGGAATGTTAACTAGAGATGCACGCATTAAGGAACGTAAAAAGTATGGATTAGCTGGAGCTCGAAAACGGTTCCAGTTCTCCAAACGTTAATAATACAACATTACAGGCTAATATTGTCTGTCAGACAAGGAGATCAGTACCGCTAATGGGGATTCCCAAAATACAAGACCTGCTGGGCGCAGGCGTTCACTTTGGCCACCAGACTAAACGCTGGAACCCAAAGATGAAACAGTTCATTTTCGCCGAACGAAATAATATATACATCATTGATCTGAAAAAAACACTTAGTCAGATCGAAATTGCATATAAAGCTGTGCGAAAAGCTGTGGAGAATGGACAAACTGTGCTCTTCGTAGGCACGAAAAAGCAAGCACGACCTGTTATTATTGAGATGGCTGAAAGATGTGGGATGTACTATGTCGCAGAACGTTGGCTCGGGGGAATGCTAACCAACTTCCAAACCATACAGACTAGTGTCAAGCGCCTGGAAGAACTGGAGAAGATGAAGGAGCATGGCACTATGGAGGCCCTAACGAAGAAAGAGGCCGCAGGATTAGAAAAAGAACGTGATCGTTTAGAAAAAGTTCTTGGCGGAATCCGTGATATGCGGAGCTTACCTGGCATAATATTTTTGGTTGATTCTCGTAAAGAACGGATTGCTGTCTCAGAGGCAAACAATTTGGAAATTCCAATAGTCAGTATTCTTGATACTAACTGTGATCCTGACCTGATTGACTATCCTATTCCTGGAAATGATGATGCACTTCGTTCAATAAGTATCATTACTGAAGTCATGGCAAGTGCAGTTGAGGAGGGGCTACGTAACTCAGGGCAAGCTTCACCATCAGAAAAAGACCCCGTTGAGGAACAACCAAAGGCACAAGTCTGATCCAGATTGGTGGCCGAAGAAAGGCGGCCGTAGCGGATGGGTTATGTTCGCTAAGATCGTATTAATATGACTATATCAGCAAGTGATGTGAAGACATTAAGAAATCAAACGGGGGCAGGGATGATGGATTGTAAACGGGCCCTTGAAGAAACTAATGGCAACTTAGAAAAAGCCGTTACCCTGCTAAGAGAAAAGGGTATCATGGCGGCATCTAAAAAGAGTAGTCGAGAAGCTAAAGAAGGCATAATCCATACCTATATTCATCCTGGAAGTCGTATTGCTACCATGGTGGAGATCAATTGCGAAACAGATTTTGTGGCACGTAATGAATCTTTTCAAGCTCTTGCTCAAGATATAGCTATGCAAATAGCAGCAACTCGCCCCATTGCTGTCGACCGTGAACAAATTGACGAGGCTATTCTCGAGCAAGAAAAAGAAATCTATCGTAATCAAGCACGCAATGAGGGGAAACCTGATCAAATTATAGAAAAGATTATTCAGGGCCGTATTGAAAAATTTAATCAGGAGAACTGTCTTCTTGAACAACCATTTATAAGGGATACAGATAAGACAATTCGGGATCTCCTTACCGATGCAGTAGGCTTGTTAGGCGAAAATATCATGATTAGACGTTTTGTTCGCTATGAACTGGGCGGTGAATAAAAAACTGATCTCTTGATCTTCCTGATTTAAAAATCTGTCTCCTGGGTTAGCGAGGTAAATTGTGGAAGCTACAGAAATATTAAAAGAAACTGGTCTAAAAATGGATCATGCAGTTGAATCACTACGAACTGAATTAGCTAGTGTCCGCGCGGGCAGGGCTAATCCTGCCTTGCTGGAAAATATCCAAATTGAAGCCTATGGAACACACACACCCATAAACCAAGTTGCGACAATAAGTACCCCAGATGCTCGGACAATATCTATCCAGCCATGGGATGCTCAGTTAACCTCTGAGATAGTTCAGGCTATTCAGACATCAGACCTTGGACTAACCCCCACATCGGATGGTACAGTAGTCCATTTACCGGTACCACCCCTAACAGAAGAACGAAGACTCGAATACGTTAAGTTAATTAAAAAGTTGGGGGAGGATGGTAAAATAGGAATAAGAAACATCCGTCGAGAAATGAATGATCGTGTTAAAACTGAAGAAAAAGAACACAGAATATCAGAAGATGAGAGTAAACGATTTCAAAAAACTATCCAAGAAATAACCGACCAACATACTACCTCCATAGAAACTGCAATCTCTGCAAAAGAACAAGAAATCTTAGAAATCTAATTAGCCATCGGTAACCGGGGCGAGAACCAACCGTAAAGAGAATTGGGAGCTGGCTTGGGACAGGAAGCGCAGAATAAGCGGGCAATCTCAGAAGGTTTGAACCCAAAACGCATGCCCCGTCATATTGCATTTATTATGGATGGGAACGGGCGGTGGGCCCAGGAGAGAGGTCTTGCTCGGAACAAAGGCCATACTGCGGGAGTAGAATCTGTCCGAGAAATAATCCGGTGTGCAGGTGAACTTGGGATTGAAGTTCTGACTTTCTTTGGGTTTTCAACTGAAAATTGGAACCGACCGAAGCCTGAGGTCGACGCTATAATGCGCTTGATTGTTGCATCGCTGCGCGGTGCTTTTGATGAAGCCAAAAATTTTGGTATTCGAGTATCATTTTTGGGTAAATGGAACGAGTTACCACGAGCTAATAAGGAGGTAATTCGTCAAATCATGAATAAAACGGCAACAAACAGACGGTTATTTTTAAATTTTGCTCTTAACTATGGGGGGCGTCAAGAGATTGTTGAAGCGACACAAAGTATTGCTATAGACGTCCAAGCTGGCAAATTAAACCCCGACGAAATTGAAGAGTCTCTATTTGCTTCATATTTGTATACTGACAAACTACCGGACCCGGACCTTTTAATCCGGACAAGTGGAGAAATGCGCTTAAGTAACTTTATGCTCTATCAACTTGCCTATACCGAAATTGTCATTTCTCACGTACTTTGGCCTGACTTTAACCGAAGCCATTTTATTAAAGCAATTAAAGAATATGAATTAAGAGAGCGCCGATTTGGAAAAACTGGTGAACAAATCACTCCTCATAGCAAGTAATGGAGAAAACTTTCATGCCATTTCTCAAGGAGATATGGGTCCGAGTTATAGTAGGAATTATCTTTGTTCCGTGTATCATTCTTATTTGTACACTTGGTGGGATCTCCCTTTTCATTTTTGTAACTCTGATTGTCCTATTTGGACTGCATGAATATCATGGTATAATAGTAACAAAAGAGTTAACTGCCAACCGTTTGATAGGCGGGATTACTGCATTTTTACTATGTCTTGATGCGTGGCTAGAATCTGGCAGCCACTTTGTATTAATACTCACGGGATATCTTCTTGTAACATCAACTCGAGAGGTATTACGAAATCCGTTAAATTTCTCGTTAAACAATATTACTGCAAATGTTTTTGGTGTGTTTTATATTGGGCTATTAGGAAGTTTTTTAATTCTACTAGATGAGTGGAATATTAATCTTCAGAATATTTCAGGGCTAGATGAAATAAACATTAAACCTGTAATTCTAGCATTTATAATTCCCTGGACCTATGATACATTTGCCTATTTCACTGGCCATTTTTGGGGTCGTAAAAAACTACTTCCTCAGGTCAGTCCAGGTAAAACAATTGAGGGGACGATCGGGGGACTTTTGGGAGTGAGTATTGTAAGCCTTACTCTAGGGAGTGCCTTGTTCCCCTTTATTTCTCCTTTTCATTGTGTAATCTTGGGAACATTTGGAGGACTCTTTGCTCAGTTGGGCGACCTTACTGAGTCTTTACTAAAACGACATGGCGGAATTAAGGATTCATCCAAGATTATCCCAGGCCATGGGGGGGTCCTGGATCGATTCGATAGTGTTTTATTCACGGCACCATTCATATTTTATTACCAAGCCTATCTAATCAGTTAGCTGTTGGTGGAAGATCCACAAATTATGAAACGTATTGCTATTTTAGGTTCGACGGGTTCTATAGGTGTCCAGACCTTGGATGTTATTGCTGCATTTCCTGAACGATATTCGGCTTATAGCTTGACTGTTAATACTCGAATTGATCTTTTGGAAAAACAAATTGCACAGTTTAATCCACATATCGTGACTGTAATGGATCCCGACCAGGCTAGTCAGCTTTCACTCAGCCTTGATTCTCCCCAAGTCCTTACTGGCCTGGACGGTTTAATTGAAGCTGTAACGCACCCTGATATTGATATGGTGATCAGTGCCCTTCCTGGCAGTATTGGACTTATTCCCACTTTAAAAGCTATCGAAGCAAACAAGACGATCGGATTAGCTAATAAAGAAATTCTTGTCATGGCCGGGGAAATACTTATACAATCAGCCCGGTTTCACAACGTCAATATACTACCAATTGACAGTGAGCATTGTGCTATTCATCAGTGTCTATCTGGACAAGATCCGAGTCAAGGCAAACGTCTAATTCTGACAGCTTCAGGAGGGCCTTTCCAAAATATCAAACAAGAAGATCTCGAAACAATATCTTCGATCGATGCGCTTAATCACCCAACTTGGAATATGGGCCCCAAGGTTACTATCGATTCAGCGACTCTTATGAACAAAGGCTTCGAGGTGATCGAGGCCCATTGGCTTTTTGAAATCCCTATATCTAAAATTGAGGTAGTTATCCACCCTCAATCTATAATTCATTCAATGATTGAAATGGTAGATGGGTCTATTTTAGCTCAATTAGGACCAACAGATATGAGGATACCAATTCAGTATGTCCTCTCCTATCCAGAGCGGCTAGATTCTCCTTGGCCTCGGTTTGATATTGGAAAACACTGGTCTCTAACCCTAGATCCTCCCGACATGCAAATGTTCCCATGCTTGGGACTCGCATATCAAGCTAGTAGAATGGGAAATACATTACCCACTATATTAAGCACGGCTGACGAAATAGCTGTTGAATCATTCCTACAAAACCAAATAGGATTTACTGATATTCCACTTATTATAAATGATGCTCTTGAAGACTACACGATGCTGAAAGATCGGAGCAAAAAGGTAACCCTGGAATCTATCATGGAAGCTGATCTTTGGACAAGAACATATTGTAGGCAAAAGTTGTTTGCTCGGTAGCTATAGTGTTCTGTATATTCTTTTATGGTTATTAATAATATGAGAACGTATCGGTAATTTAAAAAACTTAGAGGTAATGGAATGATAACAACTATCGTCTCTGCTATTTTTGTTCTTGGAATCTTGGTTTTTGTACATGAACTCGGGCACTTCCTGGCTGCTAAGCGTATGGGGATCCGTGTTGAACGATTCTCGTTGGGGTTTCCACCAAAGATGATTGGCAAAACAATTGGTGATACTGAGTATTGCCTATCCTGGATACCCCTTGGTGGCTACGTAAAAATGGCGGGAGAGCAACCTGATGCGCAAGAGTCAGAAAGTGGTAAGCCCTGGGAATTCCAATCGAAATCAGTGTTGGCTCGTTCATTCGTTATAGGGGCAGGTCCAGGAATGAATTTGATTCTCGCCTTTGTCATTTTTTGTCTATTCTACCTCACTTTAGGGGTAGCTGTTATTGATACTACAACTATAGGTCGTGTAGGAGAAGGAAGCCCGTATTCAACAGCAGGACTTCAGATAGGAGATGAAATTCTCGAGATTAACCAGATACCCGTTGATACATGGGACGAGGTCAGAAAACTATTATTATCTAACACTTTAGAATCTGTATCGGTAAAAATCAGAAGAGTGGAGAATAACAAATTAGTTAATATCAAAATTAATGTTGATGAGACTGACAACCAACTATTAGATTTAGACTATTTTCGAGCATCAACCATCAGTACTGTTATCCCCGACTCTCCCGCGGAAAAAGCTGGCTTGAGACCAGGAGATATAATTACATCAGTAAATGATATTCCAGTTAGTCAATGGTACGAAATGGTAGCTCTTATTCGAAATCAGCCTGGCATGGAAACTAATATTTCTTGGACCCGTAATGACCAAAATCATAGTGTCAATATCACTCCGAAGATAGCTAAAGATCTAGATCGAGAAACAGGAAATATTATTGAAATCGGTCAGATCGGTATTACTCAGTTAGATCATGTTAAACGGAATCCTATTGGAGTCATAACTTCAATCAAGCTAGCTGGAATCCAACTAGTTAATGTGACCTACACAATTTTAGTTTTTGTAAAAAAGCTTGTAATGGGACAGGTATCATCGGATGCAGTCGGGGGACCAATTGCTATTGCTAAAATGGCGGGGGAAAGTGCCAGGCAAGGGGCAAGCAACCTTTTTAGCTTTATGGCATTTTTAAGCGTAAATCTTGCTATACTTAACCTATTACCAATACCAGCTTTAGATGGCGGCCAGTTATTAATTCTGGGTATTGAAAGCATATTACGGCGTCCTCTCCCACTTAGATTTCGACTATTTTGGCAACAAGTTGGGATGGCTCTTTTATTAGCCCTGATGGTTTTTGTAATATTTAACGATGTCACCCAATTATTTAGGTGATCGACTCAAAACAATAATGAGAAGAACAATTTATCTGAAATTTATATTCTTTAGGATTTTACTTTTCTCTGTCATGATTTTTGGCTTCCTCGGGCCAACACAAATCCAGAGTCAGGAGAACCGTACTAAAGCGCTAGAACTATATGCACAGGGAGGCCTCTATGATGCCCAGAATGATGTTATTAATGCGATTAAATTGTATCGTGAGGCTCTTCAATATGACCCTAATTCTCCCGAAATACATACTGCTCTGGGGCTTGCCTACTACCGTGTTAATCAGCGGGATCAATCCTTAAAACACGCCCAAACAGCAGTAAAATTGGATCCTAAATCAACAGAGGCCTGGCTTACACTAGGTCGATGCCAGATTGACCTAATTAAGTACTTACCAGCCCGGAAAGCCTTCGAAAAAGTAGTCACACTAGAGCCTCGAAATATTGAAGCTCATATAGCGTTGTCACAAATAGCTGATAGATTAAACGACCAAGAAACATTTCTGCGACAACTAGAAATATTAAGCAAATTAACACCCCGGAATATCGAGTTTCGGTTCAAACTAGTAGGGGAATATAAGAAGAAGAAGATTTATAACAAAGCTGTGCTCGAATTACAGAAGATTCTTGACGATTTTCCAGATTCAATTCGGGCCCGAATTGGTTTAACCGAGATCTACGAGGAAAGGCGGCAGTGGGATAAAGCAGTCGTCATGTACCAAGAGATTATAGCTCTTGGCCCGGACAGAGAAGCTCTATTGCGCCACCGACTTGGTCGTCTTCTAATATTTTTAGGTAGATTTGAGGAAGCAATTAAAGAATATTCAGTTCTGATTGAGAATAATAACACTGCTACTCAGTTGTGGATTGAACTTAGTGATATCCACAAAGGTACAGGAAAACTAGATAGGGCCGAAAACATCCTTAAGGAAGCTCTTTCTATCAGCCCTGAAGCTCCAGAAATTTTGGGGGCCCTGGGTGAACTTATGCTTAGACAAGATAAATTTCAGGATGCAGTTCCCCTGTTGCAAAAAGCTCTTTCTTTGAATCAAGAAAATGTTAAACACTGGGTCAACCTCAGCTTTGCTTACCGTAGTAAGGGGAAATTAGAAAAAGCTCTGGAAGTACTGCAAGAAGCCTTACTGGTGTTAGAAAACAGTCCAGAACTTCATATGCAGATTGGGTTTTTCTATAATGAATCCGGGGCTTTTGAACCAGCTATTTCGGCCTTTAGGACTGCTATAAACCTTGACCCTCAAAATTCGCAGGGCTGGATTGCATTAGGATCCACTCTAATGACAAAAGGCTATATTCAAGAAGGCATCCTAGCACTAGAGGAAGGAGTAGAGACTTCACAAAACGATCTAATACTTCGCCTTAACCTTGCGCATGCCTACCTTGAAAATAGTATGTATAACCAAGCAATCGATCAGTCACAAAAATGTATAGGAATTAATGAAAATGACCCGAGAGGTTGGATTAGTCTTGGCCTTACTTATTTGCGACAAAAACGATTTGAACAGGTGGAGCAGGTTTTTAATCAGGGGATTTCAATTCTTCCAGAAATACCAGAATTCTACTTCTATTTAGGGATCAGTTTTCTATCTCGGTCACAATTTGAACCGGCAGATTCAAATTTTCGAAAAATGTTAAAATTGAATCCTAAGGATGGGAGAGGTTGGCTTAATCTTAGTCTTGTCTATTTACGTCAAGAAAATTACAAAATGGGAATCCAGGTACTCCGAGAGGGTTTGGAAAAAGACCCTAAAAATCCTGAATTATGGTTTTACCTTGGTTACGCTCACACAGAACAAAAAAAATATGAAGAAGCGATTGAGATCACTATACAAGCAATCGATCGATTTCAAAATAATCACCGGCTTCATTTTCTTCTTGCCCAGAATTATGATCAGTCAGGAGAATTTGATAAGGCTGTAACTACGTTTGAAACTGCACTAGAATTAAACCCTAACGATGTATTTACCCTTAATTACCTAGGCTATATTCTTGCTGACCGTGGATTACGATTGGAAGATGCTAAGACCATGATAGAACAAGCCCTAAAAGAAAACCCTGAGAATGGGGCATTTTTAGATAGTCTTGGATGGGTTTATTTCAAACTAGGAGATTTTCGAAAAGCGCGTTTTTATGTAGAGAAAGCGCTTCAGTTTGAAGGTTCAAGTGCCACTCTATATTACCATCTAGGTGATATCTATGAAAAACTCAATATGTCAAAAAAAGCCGTACAGTATTGGAAGCGTGCTCTTGAAATGGAAGATATTTCAGCAAAAGAAACTTCTGAGATCTACCGGAAATTGCAAAATACCAAGTAGCCGATCCTGGATTTCTATAGTTGGACAGAATTGGATTCTTATAAATACTCTAATCTTGGTGACTTCCTGTCACCAAGATATCTCTCAGTCCTGGTCTAAAAGTTCTCCTCCTGCTGAGTTGCTCTTAAAACAGGTAGACTCTGCGGCAATACCTTTACAAAATTTTAGAGGAAGTGCTTCCATTGAAACGTTCGTCAGTGGAATAAAAAGTCGTGCTTCCCTAAGAATCCGTTACCTTAACCCCAGGCAATACCGAATTGATATTGACGGTCCTCTTTTCCAAGTCTTAGCTATTATCCTTGTTAACAACAAAAAGGTTAAGATCTACCTGCCACGAGAAAATACGGTCTTTGTTGGAACATTAAAAACAGACTCTGAACAAATACCAGGATTACCTTTATCTTTAGAGGATATTCATAATACAATAATTGGTGGGATCAAATCAGAAAATTATCTTGATTTACCAATCTTAGATTACCGGTATAGTAATAATATCGCTACGCTCAAGTTACAAGATGGAAATATAACACGCACGTTGCTAATCAATACCAAAAACATGACACTGCTTAGCGAAACCTCAATCTCTAAAACAAATGAAAAATCTATTATCCGTACCTTTGACCGCTATCGGAAACGAAATGGGATATGGAGACCAAGCACAGTAAAAATAACCCGTAAGGAAATGATAACTGAGATAATTAAAATGAAATATAGAACCCAGTCGGTCAATCGAGGGCTAAGAGTGGTTGATCTTGACTTAGCATTACCCAAAACTGTCCTCAAACGGCCTCTTAATGAGGCTATATTAGTTTACAAACAAATCTAAAGTACTCCTGGTTGGTTAATTTGATTGGGGTAAACACTACCATTTTGATCGTCGATTCAACATATGAAGCAAGCCTAGGCCCAGATATTGCTAATGGCAGGATATCCCTTAGACAGACGACAAAACCCTTGACACAAAATGATAAAATGGTCTATATTTCCTCGTTGATTTGCCATTTATGGTGGGCATAGCTCAGTTGGTTAGAGCGCTAGACTGTGGCTCTGGAGGTCGCGGGTTCGAATCCCGTTGCCCACCCTATTGATATTAGGAGCATGTACGTCTTCAGGAGGGGGTTTAAGTTGGCCCCCCTAGAATACAACATGCGAGGCAATTTCGTACTAAAAGTTAGATTGTCTAAACTAGAGATCATAAAATAGCTTGTGTAGACGAAATTAAGGTGATTCTATGGTAAACGCAACAGACCTTCGTTCCGGGATGACTATCCGTATTGATGGTTCAATTTACCTAATAACAAGTTGCGAACATATAAAGCCAGGAAAAGGAACAGCTTTCTCTCGGACCAGATTAAAACATATACACACTGGCTCCGTAATTGATAAGACGTACAAAGCCTCAGACAAATTAGAAGATGTTAGAGTAGAACGCCGCAAGGCGCAATACCAATATACAGATGGGACCTTGTACTTCATGATGGATCTGGAGAGCTACGAACAGATTCCAGTCGGAGAATCTATCATAGGTGATAATAGAGATTATATTAAGGACAGTATGACACTCGAATTGCTTGTGGCAGATGATGGAGTAGTTGGAATTGAGATGCCTAATTTTATCGAGTTAGAAGTGGCACAGACTGACCCAGGTATCCGAGGAGATACTGCCACTGGTGGAACCAAAACTGCTAGATTAGAAAGTGGTGCTGAAGTACAGGTACCATTATTTATCAATACCGGAGACATACTCCGTATTGATACCCGGACCCGTGAATATGTGGAAAGGGTATAACCAGTTTCCTTAGGAGAATATCATGGGAATCGATGAGGTTCTCAAGCTAATTAATCTGCTACAAGACACCGATGTTCAGGAAGTGGAAGTAGCCGAGGGTGACCGGAGGATCAAGATAGTCCGAATGGGACCCAAGAGTAGGGTGGATGATAATTCTATTCCCTCTGCGGAATCCAGTAGTGTAAATATAAAAAACTCTGAAGAGGATGTAGAAAAATCGGAGACAAATGAAAACCATGTTGAAGTAGTTTCTCCGATGGTAGGTACTTTTTATCGCTCTCCCGAGCCCGATGCTGAACCTTTTGTCAAGGAAGAGGACCAAGTTAGTTCCGGACAGCAATTATGCATTGTTGAGGCAATGAAATTGATGAACCCAATTCAGTCTGAATTAAATGGACGAGTGGTAGCTGTCCTAGTAGAAGACGGACAACCTGTAGAATATGGCCAGACATTGTTTTTGATCGAACCGACATAGGTATCGATGTTCCAGAAGATTCTTATCGCTAACCGGGGCGAGATCGCCCTGCGCATAATCCGTTCGTGCAAAGAGTCAAATATTCCTACTGTAGCGGTGTATTCCGAAGCAGATAGGGATTCTCTTCATGTACGATATGCTGATGAAGCTGTGTGTATTGGTAGTAGTTTACCGAACGACAGCTACTTGAGTATTCCTCGGATAATAAGCGCTGCTGAAATCATGAATGCCGATGCTATACATCCCGGCTATGGCTTTCTCTCCGAAAGTCCTCATTTTGCTGAAGTATGTGAATCTTGTGATATTTCATTTATTGGCCCACCGTCAAGAGTTATTGGCCTTATGGGTGATAAATCTGAGGCAAGGAAAACAGTAGCAGCTGCAGAAGTTCCAACGATACCAGGTACAGAGGACATCGTCGCTAATGAAGAAGCAGCTCTGGAAGCAGCAAGTGGGATCGGTTTTCCATTGATGATCAAAGCTTCGGCAGGTGGAGGTGGCCGGGGTATTCGGATCGTTCGATCATCTGGTGAACTGACTGAAGCATTCCGATTGGCTTCTCGTGAAGCGGAAAATGCTTTTAGCAATCCAGCTCTCTACTTAGAACGGTATATCGAAAAAGCTCGTCATATAGAGGTACAGATCTTGGGGGATAAACATGGAAATATTATTCACCTGGGAGAACGGGACTGCTCCACCCAAAGACGGCGCCAAAAACTGATAGAAGAATCCCCCTCCCCATTTGTTAACGAAACTCTTAGGGTTGACTTAGGTAAAGCCGCCCTACGTGCAGCTGAAGCTATCAATTACGAAAATGCGGGGACCGTTGAGTTTTTAGTTACGGATGATAATCAATTCTATTTTATGGAAATGAATACTCGGATTCAGGTAGAACATCCTGTAACAGAAATGGTAACCTCATGTGACCTCGTTAAGGAACAGATTCGTATAGCATCAGGATCCCCTCTCGATCTCACTCAAGAAGATTTCCAAATGGACGGGCACGCAATAGAATTTCGTATTAATGCCGAAGACCCCGCCCGAAACTTCATGCCCTCAACAGGGAAAATTACAAGTTTTCATACACCTGGTGGCTATGGAATTCGAGTGGATAGTCATGTTTACGCGAGATATGAAGTTTCCCCTTTTTACGACTCCATGCTTGCTAAATTAATTGTTTGGGGAAAGGATAGGGAGGAAGCACTATCTCGGTCTGAAAGAGCTTTGGGTGAGTTTGTTATTGAGGGTGTTCATACAACGATCCCATTCCATAAATTTGTACTGAAACATCCTATATTTCGCTCGGGTGGAGTAGATACAGACTTTGTCGAATCGTTAACTCTTGATGAATTAAATTAAAGACTGGTAGAGACAGTACTCGCTTGACTGGATTACCAGGGAAAGGGAAGAATGGAAACGCCAGATAACCTGCGGTATTCGACTGAACACGAATGGGTACGTTTAGAAGGTGATATCGCCACTATGGGGATAACGGACTTTGCCCAATCTGAGCTTGGTGATATTGTCTTTGTGGAACTACCGTCAGAAGGTGATAACGTGTCAGAAATGGGGGTATTTGGAGCTGTTGAGGCGGTAAAAACCGTTTCTGATTTATACAGTCCCTTGGGGGGCGAAGTAATAGAAGTAAATTACGAATTAGAAGACAACCCAGAAATGGTTAACCAGGAGCCCTACGGGAACGGATGGATGATAAAAATAAGGGTAGAAAATATGGGGGCTTTTACTAGCCTTATGCAGGCAAATGATTACCGTTCTTTTATTGGGGTCTAAAAGCTTGTTGTTTTTGGAGATGCTATGACCTACATACCTAATACCGATGCCAATAGAAAATCTATGATGTCCACCCTTGGTATCAAGTCGGTAGAAGATCTGTTGACCATCATTCCTGATGATGTTCGTATAGCCCGGCCATTAAACTTACCTCCTTCGCTTTCGGAACTTGAACTTCATGATATTATTGGCGAAATGGCTGCTCGTAACGATTCGGCAGATAAGATGATTTCTTTCGTAGGTGGGGGTATGTACGATCATTTTGTACCAAGTGCCATTAGTCACTTAGCTGGCCGTTCAGAATTTTTAACCTCCTATACCCCCTATCAACCTGAGGTAAGTCAAGGAACACTTCAAGGCATATACGAATTTCAGACTATGATCTGTGAACTGACTGGTTTAGATGTGGCTAATGCTTCAATGTACGATGGAGCATCTGCTGCTGCTGAAGCTGTATTGCTTGCCCGAGGGACAACCCGTCGGAATCATGTTATTTTAGCTGGTAGCCTACATCCTCATTATTCTGAAACAATTCGGACCTACGCTCACGGACATAAAATTGAAGTAGAAACACTACCATGTTCCGAAGAAGGAACAATAGATCCTGAAAAACTTATTTCTCAAATATCAGAGAATACGGCCTGTATCGTGATTCAACATCCCAATTTTTTTGGTTGCCTAGAATCCATGCGTGCCTTGGAAGAAATTGTACATAACGCTGGCGCTCTTCTGGTGATGGTTGTAGATCCTATATCTCTTGGCATTATTGAATCTCCTGGAGCCTACGGTGCGGATATCGCAGTAGGAGAGGGGCAATCCATGGGGAATCAAGTGAATTTTGGTGGACCAGCCCTAGGTTTCTTTGCTGCCAAGGAACGGTTCATTCGACGAATGCCAGGGCGGATAGCAGGGAAAACTATTGATCGTGAGAATCGTGAGGGATTTGTCTTAACTCTCCAAGCCCGAGAGCAACATATAAGGCGAGATAAAGCAACATCCAACATCTGTACTAGCCAACAACTTAATGCACTAATGGCAACAATCTATCTATCATTGATTGGCAAACAAGGCTTGAAAGAAATAGGGGAACTTTGTTTGCATAAGAGCCATTATGCTGCGGAAAAAATAGCCGAACTTCCCAACTATGATCTAGTTTTTAAAAAGCCATTTTTTAAAGAATTTGTAATCCGAACTCCAACAGATACCGGACATCTAATTAAAAAACTTGCTGAAAAACAGATTTTAGGGGGAATTAATCTAAACCAATTCCCATCACTTGGTATTAAGAATGGCCTATTGATATCTATAACAGAACGACGGACACGGCCCCAGATAGACCAACTAGTTGAAGTACTAAACCAATTGAATTAATACTTGAAGGGAACTTCGTTGTTAGAACCTTTAATTTTTAAATTGAGCTCTCCAGGTAGGCGTGGTATTTCTCTGCCTTCGGTTGATGTACCAGTTAAAGCTATTTCAAAGTACCTTCCAGATGAAGACTTACGAAAAACCCCACCTGGGTTACCAGAAGTGAGCGAAGTTGATGTAGTGAGACATTTTACCCGACTGTCTACATTAAATTACCATCCCGATCAAGCTATGTACCCTCTAGGATCGTGTACAATCAAACATAACCCGAAAGTTAATGAAGATTTGGCAGCATTGCCAGGTTTTACGCGACTTCACCCGATGCAGAATGATGAGACATGTCAAGGTAGCCTCCAGCTTCTTTATGAACTTTCAAATTATCTTGGAGAAATTGCTGGAATGGATGGCGTAACTTTACAGCCTGCGGCTGGTGCCCATGGTGAACTTACGGGCCTTATGATCATGCGTGCTTACCACGAAAGTCAGGGTAATGCCCGGCGCAAAGTAATTATCCCAGATTCAGCTCACGGTACCAACCCTGCTAGTGTTGCCCAAGTTGGCTATGAAACAGTCCAAATTCCAACCAATACCAACGGACTCGTCGATACAGACCAATTAGCAAGTCTTATTGATCAAGAAACAGCTGGTTTTATGCTGACAAACCCCAACACACTGGGCCTATTCGAATCTGAAATTAAAACGATAGCAAAAGTTGTTCATGAAGCAGGAGCTCTACTCTATATGGATGGAGCAAATATGAATGCTATCCTAGGTATCACTCGACCTGGCGATATGGGATTTGATATCGTCCATTTTAACCTTCATAAGACTTTTTCAACTCCTCATGGAGGAGGGGGACCCGGTGCCGGGCCTGTCGGAGTCAAAAAACCCCTGATAAAATTTTTACCAACACCACAGCCAATAAGAGAAGGTGATTCCTATAAATTTCAATATAATAACCCCAATTCTATAGGCCGTGTTCGTAGTTTTAGCGGAAGCTTTGGAATGATGGTTAGAGCTTATGCCTATATCAGAGCTAATGGACCGGATGGTCTCAGACAAGTGAGTGAAAATGCAATTCTTAACGCTAATTACATAATGCGATGTTTGGAACAAAACTATCCGAGAACTGTTCGCGTCCATGGAAGCCAGAACGAAACACCTATTCCTATTGAGGTCCCATGTCAACATGAATTTGTTGCATCAGGAAGCCTCTTTAAAGAATATGACATACGAATGCTCGATATCGCAAAACGCCTACTTGACTACGGCTTTTATGCACCAACAATTTATTTCCCATTAATTGTCCCAGAAGCGGCTATGATTGAACCAACTGAAACCGAAAGCCTGGAATCCATAAACCAATTTATTGACGCTATGCAAGCCATTGCTGAAGAAGCTAGAACTAACCCAGATATTATTCGGAATGCTCCTCACACTACCCCAGTTGGGCGCCTTGACGAAGCACGGGCCGCTCATCCTAAAACACTTGATCTCCGCCATACTCAACAGATTGAGGAATGACAATTTAATCCGTAACAATCTTATCGTAAGCTGCTTTCGATTTCTGGGCAATTTTCAGAGGGTTATCCTGCCAGTAAGCCTGTCGAAATATTTCTACTGAAATAGCGCCGCAGTACTTTTTCCGTTTTAGTATTTTCATTATTTCTTTCAATGGAATTACACCGTCCCCCATGTACAGTCTATTTTGATCTGTTAATTCACCTAGAGGAAGATCTTCTGAGTCATTGACGTGGACTATCGAGATTAATTCTACCGGAATAGCTTCTACCTCTTGAAGAGTAATACCAGATTTATAGTAATGAAAGGTATCAATCATTAGACTCAAATTACTGTTACCAGCTCGTTCTATAACTTCTAATGCTTCTCTGGGCCCCGGAATAAATGGATGCCTTCCAAGAGGTTCTATTGCAA
This sequence comes from uncultured Gemmatimonadota bacterium, assembly GCA_964593235.1. GTDB lineage: Bacteria > JAAXHH01 > JAAXHH01 > JAAXHH01 > JAAXHH01 > JAAXHH01. The sequence goes on from CAZQGS010000004.1 coordinate 91,419, forward strand.
TTGTAATTCCATAATCAGCCGCCAGATCGGCATATCTACGTGTAACATCCGCCATTATTCTATAAGCCTCACCACGATCTAAATTAGGAGGGGGAGAATCAGCACAGACCAACAATATCGGGCAAGAAATTTCTGCGGCTACCGAGGCGGCTTTTACAATCATTTCTAAAGACTCTGCCTGATCAGAAAATCCTATTAGAGAGTAGGGACATAAAGATGCCACCTTCAGGTTGTGTAAATCTAGCTGAGACTTCAATTCCTCAACCTCATGAGTATCCAGATATAGATCAAGCTTTCGAGACCATATTTCTACCGCCTTAAAACCTGCTTGGGCAGCAACTGTGAGGTCCTCTTCTAAGCTATAGGGCATTGTCGTTGCACCATTAATACATGAATACATACTAATTTCATCCTCCTAAATAGTCTATCTCTGCCTAATACTAATCCCAGCCTATTCAGTATATATCTTTGAAGGCTCAAAGCTCTCTATTTCACGTCTTAGGTCTCAAAAATCAGGCTTGTTGATCAAGATTATTGCACTTATGAGTATGGATTTTATAGAAATTTTTGCAATAGATAATTACAAAAGGGTCTCAAAATAAAAACTATTACCGAATTTCCTTAATGTCATATCTGACTTAAAACAAAACTTAAATCTTTTAGCTTGTTGCTAATATGTAAAAATAATGACCATTTACACTATTTTTCTTGACCCCTTAACCTTTTAAATTATATCATTGTCTATAGAAATTTTGAGTGCTAAGAGGACGAGAAAAATCGCTCGTTCTTTTCTTGATTATTTTCTTTTCGCTAAGGGTAGGTCATCACTATAATCAGGATCTTATCTAAGGAGTATTAGGGATTATATGGCTGTTCGAATTCTTGTGGGTACTGCATGGGGTGATGAAGGTAAGGGTAAGGTTGTTGATTACTTGAGTGAACAGGCAGATATCGTGGTGAGGTTTCAGGGTGGAGCTAATGCTGGACATACCGTCCAAGTTGGAAGCCAAGAATACATTCTCCATCTTATTCCTGTAGGTATTATTCGGCCCGAAAAGTCCTGCGTTATTGCCAACGGTACGGTTATTGATCCAGTGGCACTAATGGAAGAGATTCAGATGCTTAATAGTCATCAGATCGATGTCGCTGAACGTCTACATATTAGCCCCAATAGCCATCTTATCATGCCCTACCACAAATTGATGGATCGTCTCGGGGAAGAAAAAAAGCTGGGTGATGAACGTATTGGCACCACTGGACGTGGGATTGGCCCAGCTTATTCAGATAAAGCTGCCCGTAAGGGTATACGTATAGTTGACCTAAAAGACCCAAAAGTTCTTCGAGAAAAGCTAAAACGTAATATTGATGATGCGAATCAGATTCTTGAAACTATATATCAAGCTGAGAATCTAGATACAGAGGCTATCGTTGACGAATACCTTGGTTTTGCTGAATACATTAAGCCCTACATAACTAATACTTCAGAATACCTGAATACGGCTATTGACTCTGGCAAGGAAATCCTTTTCGAGGGTAGTCAAGGTACACTACTAGACTTAGACCATGGTACTTACCCCTACGTAACATCGTCAAATACAACAGCTGGCGGCGCCTGTGTTGGTGCGGGTGTGGGCCCTACCAGAATTGATGAGGTAATAGGAGTAGCAAAAGCTTACACGACCCGCGTCGGGAATGGGCCTCTTCCTACAGAATTTCCGGACACATGGGGAGATAAATTCCGTCAAATGGCTGGTGAATATGGAGCTACAACTGGTCGACCAAGGCGGTGTGGATGGTTTGATGCTATGGTTGTCCGTTATGCGGTTACAGTAAATGGTATAGATAAACTTGCTATAGTTCGTCTAGATACCCTAGATTCAGTTGAGAAATTGCGTTTATGTGTTGGATACAAATACAAAGGAAATATCATTCAACAATTTGATGCAAATATTCTTGCAGACTGTGAACCTGTATATGAAGAAATGAAAGGATGGAACCAACCTACAGGCCAACTTCGTAACTGGAATGATTTGCCCAGCAATGCTAAAAACTATATTAACCGAATTTCTGATTTAGTAAATTGTCAGGTCAGTCTTATTTCCGTAGGGTCTCATAGAGATGCTACAATATTTCTTTAATTTTGTGGTTTGAGTTAAATACACCTCTTGTATTCAAACTTGGTATTGGTCAAGGTTTTAATACAAAAATCTAACTTTAGAAAGGGAATGTTTATGTTTCGTATATTGTTTCTATTACTAATATTTTCCGTCTCGTCCACATCAACAGCTCAGGTAATGATGGCAAACAATGAGACACTCATATTTCAGGAGAAAGAGTCATCCGCTCAAATAATGATGGCAAACAACGGGACACTCATATTTCAGGAGAAAGAGTCATCTGAAGAAAAGATGATGTCTCTAAAAGACATGCAGGAATATAGGGACCCATGGAAGGCGCTAATAATATCGGCCTTTGTGACGGGGGGAGGGCAGGTATACAATAAACAGAAAATAAAGGGGCTAGCTGCTTTTGCTGCAGGAGTTACTGGTTTCTACATAGCTTTTGCCGATGCTTCACGCGGTGAAAATACTGGAAATTTAGGCATGCTTTTGTACCTCGGAGCCGCCGGTTTTTCTATGGTTGATGCGTGGAAGTCAGCCAACAAAATAAACAAAGAGAACGGCCTAGCTTTCTAATCAAAAGGGATGTAATAGCGAGTATATCTTTTATTGATAACCTAATTTAACAAATGACTAGGTCTTAATACCTTAGTGTATACTATTACCACATCTATCAAGATAGATTGTCACTACTAGCTGCTACTGTTTATATTATTTGACAACAGCCCGAAAATATTTATCTTGCTGTGCTGCGAGGGCGCGTAGCTCAGTTGGTAGAGCAACTGACTTTTAATCAGTAGG
>CAZQGS010000005.1:0-1940 GCA_964593235.1 uncultured Gemmatimonadota bacterium
CCACAATAACCCAGTTCCATTTATCTGAACGACTACGAGTAGACTCCACGGAAAAGCCACCTATTATTAACGGGATAGAATATGAGGGACTTGTCCTATTTCTGGGATAATGGTGTCTGGGGTAAAAATGCATTGGCTCGGTTCAACATGCTGAACAATACCATCGAGGAGAATTGCCTTCATTCCCGCTTGTTTAGATCCATCGCAATCAAAATATATCTGATCTCCGATATGCACCGATTGTTCAGGAATTGTTTCTAATCCCTTTAAAGCTATGTTAAATAATTCCGGGTTTGGTTTCGCTATTTGATGTTCATCTGAAAAAACCAACAAATCAAAATAATCAAGGATGCCTAACCTCGATAAGTAAACCCGCAACATCTTTCCAGGAGTAGCCCCTGTATTCGAAACTAAGGCTATCTTGAATCCATTTTCTTTCAACCATTGTAAAACCGACTTAACATCTTTATGAAGCCTGGGAGAACAACCAAAGAAAGCATTCCCGTACTTTTCAGCAATTTGATCACGGCACTGACTTTCAATGGTATCAATACTCAATAGATGCAATTCTTTTAAAAAGAGCTCTATCTGCTGATCAAAAGAAAGATCCTTGCCTGCTAGTTGACCAACCCACAAAATCTTTTGAGTTTCTCGTAACGCCATCCGTATGTCACTATGGGTATAAATCTGTTCTTGGTCAGATAATACTTCCGCAATCCCTTGAACCCTCAGTGAATTCCTTATTGTTCCACCGTCGGGAACATCGTTAATCAGTGTATTCCAAAGATCTAAAGTCACTAACTTTGTTTCATGCATCCTTGTATTGTAAACCATTTAAAGCAACAACTCATTCTAGAATTTCTACTTTCAATAGAACCTAGATAATACCTAACGGTATTTAAATTAGCTCAGTGTATTCTCGAAACCATGTTGCCAATGGAACACTTCAACAGTTACCCTGACAACCGTATGTGGATTTCAAATATTCAACTTGACGGATTTCGAAACTATAAAGAATTATCCTTGGACTTACCCCAAGGATTAGTCTTCATTCACGGCAATAATGGTCAAGGAAAAAGTAACTTACTTGAAGCAATCCATCTTTTGTCAATTTTTAAGTCTCTTCGGGCATCTCGTGAAGTAGAACTTATTAACTTGGACATGCCAAGAATAAATAATAACAACTATGCTTTAATTTCTGCTGATGCTAATAGCGATAATACCCTGATCAATATAAAATTAATGATTGAAAATCATCCCAACGAACTATTTCCTAACGATAATAAAACTCTTGTTAAGAAAAAAATTCGAGTGAACGGGACTCCTAAAAAAGCGTCAGATGCCCTGGGTCTGATCCCATCAATTCTGGTTAGCCCTGATGACATTCAGCTTATTAACGGCTCACCTTCTTTAAGAAGAAGATTCTTAGACCTAATGATCTCACAAGTAGACCGACGATATCTGGATGATTTGAGGCGGTACCTTAAAGTACTATTTCATAGAAACAGTTTACTTAAATCCCTCACTAACCAGTCCTCTCTCCACGAACAATTAACTCATTGGAATACACAGCTAGTCAAAACAGGAGTAAATCTTCTAACTAGTCGTATCAAAGCCATTTCTTTTTTACAAGATAACCTTACAACTATTTTTAATGCCTTAACCAATAAAGCAGATGATTTTTCGCTCGATTACATATCGACTGTACCCATATTAAAAGACCAATCCGCATTGGAAGCATCATTCTTAGAAAAATTATCAGCCAGTCAAAGTAAAGACATTACCCTTGGATCCACTTCAGTAGGGCCTCACAGAGACGATATGTGCTTACGCCAAAACGGGAGGAACGTAGCTACCTATGCCTCAAGAGGACAAGCTAGGATTTTCACCCTACTGATGAAACTCGGTCAAGCAATATACACAGAGCACTGCCACGGCGA
>CAZQGS010000006.1:0-199879 GCA_964593235.1 uncultured Gemmatimonadota bacterium
TTAAGGAACTAGGCAATCTAGCTTCGTAACTTAGGGAGAAGGAGTGCCCCTACGTAAGTGATCCTCTTCGCGAGGTGAGCTGAACGGGGTCGCAGTGACCAGGCGCTAGCGACTGTTTACTAAAAACACAGGTCTCTGCTAAGTCGTAAGACGATGTATAGGGACTGACACCTGCCCGGTGCCGGAAGGTTAAAGGGCGGAGTTAGCTTTCGAGCGAAGCTCTAAACTGAAGCCCCGGTAAACGGCGGCCGTAACTATAACGGTCCTAAGGTAGCGAAATTCCTTGTCGGGTAAGTTCCGACCTGCACGAATGGTGTAACGACTTGCGCGCTGTCTCAACGAGGAGCTCGGCGAAACTGTAGCTCCGGTGAAGATGCCGGATTCCCGCGACAGGACGGAAAGCCCCCGAGAACCTTAACTGCAGCTTGATAATGGATATCGACAATTCATGTGTAGGATAGGTGGGAGGCTGTGAACGGAGAGCGCTAGCTTTTCGGGAGCCAACCTTGAAATACCACCCTTGTGTTGCTGGGCTTCTAACTTCAGTCCGTGAATCCGGATGAAGGACAGTGTCAGGTGGGCAGTTTGACTGGCGGTCGCCTCCTAAAATGTAACGGAGGCGCCCAAAGGTTCCCTCAGCACGGTTGGCAATCGTGCGTAGAGTGCAAAGGCATAAGGGAGCCTGACTGCGAGACATACAAGTCGAGCAGACACGAAAGTGGGGCTTAGTGATCCGACGATTCTTTGTGGAAAGGTCGAAGCTCAACGGATAAAAGGTACTCCGGGGATAACAGGCTTATCTCCCCCGATAGTCCACATAAACGGGGAGGTTTGGCACCTCGATGTCGGCTCATCGCATCCTGGGGCTGGAGAAGGTCCCAAGGGTTTGGCTGTTCGCCAATTAAAGCGGTACGCGAGCTGGGTTTAGAACGTCGTGAGACAGTTCGGTCCCTATCCGTCGCGGGCGTAGGACATTTGAGAGGATCTGTTCCTAGTATGAGAAGACCGGAATGGACGAACCGCTAGTTTACCAGTAGTGGTGCCAACTGCATCGCTGGGTAGCTATGTTCGGACGGGATAACCGCTGAAAGCATCTAAGCAGGAAGCCCACCTCAAGACTAGATGTCCCGTAGCGAAAGCTCCTGAAGGCCCCTTGAAGATTACAAGGTCGATAGGCCAGAGGTGTAAGTGGTGAGGTAACGAGCCATTCAGCCGACTGGTACTAATAGCCGTGCGGCTTGACCAATGCCCCTAAATACGTCGTCGTTTTCGCATTCCGTGTAATTGCATTACATTTCTTCCGGTGGTAATAGCGGAGGGGAAACACCTCTTCCCATTCCGAACAGAGTAGTTAAGCCCTCTTGCGCCGATGGTACTGCTAGGGTGACCTTGTGGGAGAGTAGGACGCTGCCGGGGGATTCTTGAGAGGCGCTCGAATTATATCGGGCGCCTTTTCTATTTTGGAAATCATCTCACCTTTTAAAACTCTGCTTATGGGCCGAAATACTTGACAGATAGTGGGACGGTCAATAACATAGGGAGAGTTCTCACAGTAAATTGTTTATCAGCTATGAAACCCCTTGAAAATGTCGAAAAACTTTCCTAAAAAGGGGTGGTTATTCGTGAGCAAATATCGTGTTAAAACATATGATATGTGTCTGGCAATACTTGGGGGATTGGTAGTTTCGAAAGATCAAAGGGGAGTGTTTTTGAACCCCTGGGGAAACTACGGAAGACTATCTGTCTAATATCAAGAAATGCCGAGAGAAATAGAGAACGAAGTTGTTAAGGATTCCAAAAAAGTTTTAAAAGAGTGACATGCAAATATTGTTGTGACGCAGACTCGAATTATGTCACAAATACAGACTAATTGAAGGGAAAGTAAAGATACATGGAATCGTTATTAAGAGTAGAAAACCTTTCGACCTACTTTTATTCCCGTGGTGGTACAGTAAAAGCTGTAGATAATATTAGTTTTGATGTAGCAGAAGGTGAAACGGTAGGTATAGTTGGTGAAAGTGGATGCGGGAAGAGTGCTACCGTTTTATCAATTATGCGCCTTATTCCTAATCCTCCTGGTCGTATAGTCCACGGCGATATTCTATTTCAAGGTAATGAAGGTAATCCGCCTGTAGATTTACGCACCGTTTCAGAATCTGAAATGCAGGAGATACGGGGGAATCTCGTATCTATGGTGTTTCAAGATCCGATGACATCATTAAACCCCGTGCTCACTATTGGTTGGCAACTTAGAGAACCCCTCCAACTTCATCTTGGTTTGAACAAAAAAGAAGCTGAAGATCGTAGTATCGAACTACTTGAATTGGTCAATATCCCGAGTCCGGCACAACGTCTTAACGATTATCCACATCAATTCAGTGGTGGAATGCGGCAGCGAGTGATGATCGCTATGGCTATAGCATGTAATCCGAAATTGCTCATAGCCGATGAACCTACCACAGCATTAGATGTTACTATACAAGCACAGATTTTGGAACTAATGATGAAACTCCAGGACGAATTAAATATGTCTGTGGTGATCATTACCCACGATTTAGGTGTGGTTGGCGAGATATGTGATAGAGTCCTTGTTATGTACGCGGGCCAGATAATTGAATCCGGTTCAGTGGATGACTTACTGAACGACCCTAAACATCCTTATACCCACGGATTATTACAATCTGTGCCAAAACTTGGCCCAACAGTGAAGGAACGTATGGAACCAATACATGGCGTGCCACCTAATTTGGTAGCATTGCCCCCAGGATGTAGGTTCGCACCACGATGTTCCAAAAAATTTGATAAGTGTAATGATGAGCCTATATTGAAAGAAGTTGGACAAAACCATGAATGTGCTTGTTGGCTATACTGATTAAAACCAGCCGCCTAAATTACGCGGGGAGGAAACGTTGACTGAACCTCTGTTAGAACTAGATAATGTTGTTAAACATTTTGAGCTTGAGGAAGGCTTTGGTAGTAAGAAAGAAAATGGTGTTGTCCGCGCACTTGACGGTGTTTCCTTTAATATTAGTCGAGGAGAGACGTTCGGTCTGGTAGGAGAGAGCGGCTGTGGAAAATCAACTCTCGGGTTAACTGCTCTTCAGCTTTATCGACCAACATCTGGAAAAGTTCTTTTTGAAGGAAATGATTTGACAGGAATGTCAGAAACGGAACTAAAACCAATCCGTAGTAAATTACAAATGATTTTCCAGGATCCATATGCGTCCCTTGATCCACGCATGACAGTGGGTAATATAGTTCAAGAACCCCTTGATATTCATCGAGTGGGTAATAGGCGCGAACGAAAGGAAAGACTAGTTAACCTTCTCAGAATGGTAGGTCTGGGTGAAGACTATATGGACCGATATCCCCATGAATTTAGTGGAGGACAACGACAAAGAATAGGTATAGCTAGGGCAATAGCATTAAATCCTAATCTGATCATATGTGATGAACCTGTCTCAGCTTTGGATGTTTCCATCCAGGTACAGATCTTGAACTTGCTCCAAGATTTGCAGCGAGATATGGATTTAACCTATATGTTCATTGCTCATAATTTAGCTGTTGTTGCTCATATTAGTGATCGTATCGGTGTGATGTACCTTGGTAAACTTATCGAAGTGGGTCAGACTGGAGATGTGACAGAAAATGCCCTCCATCCATATACCCAAAGTCTTCTTTCCGCGGTGCCAGAAATTAGTAAAAGACGCCAGAAACAGCGTATTCACCTTACCGGTGATGTTCCGAGTCCTGTTGATCCGCCCTCCGGTTGTCGATTTCACCCTCGTTGTCCGATTGCGAAGCCAGATTGCGCCGAGCACGAACCAGAACTTAAGCAGAACGACAGTAACCATTGGGTTGCTTGTCACTATGCCTGAAGTCCTTATTCCTTAAGACTCATATGTCATCTTTTCTTCCCGGCCAGCCGAACCTATTCCGGCATGATGTTATCACCTTTGGCGAAACGATGCTTCGTTTGTCCCCAGTTGAAGGACAGATGTTGGAACAAGCGGAGTTCCTCCGAGTCGATGCGGCTGGGACAGAATCCAATACAGCCACTGCACTAACCAGAATGGGAGCAAATGTAGCTTGGGTGTCCATTTTGCCTGATAATCCTATAGGACATTGGATTACATCTCAATTATCCTTGCACGGCGTCGATACGTCATATGTTGTTTGGTCAGATAAAAGGGTAGGTGTTTTTTTTCTTGAATCAGGTATGCCGCCACGAGGGAGTAGGGTTGTTTATGACAGAGCTGGTTCTGCAGCTACAGAAATAACTCCTCATGCTTTGGAACGCCCATTACAGGCTGGAGCTAGAATAGTTCACACTACGGGAATAACGGCATCACTAGGGGAAAGTTGCCTGAAAACACTTACCTATGTTTTAAGGGAACGGGACAAAAGAGAATATCGAACTTCCCTAGATATTAATTACAGGGCAAAATTATGGACCCCTCAACAGGCTAATAGAGTCTTAAATAGGTTGCTAGGCAAGGTTGATATTTTAATTTCAACAGCTAATGATGTAGAAGTAATTTTTGGGATGGAAGGCCCCCCAGAAGAATCGATAAAAAAATTGAGAGATCGGTTCAAAAATGAGATAATTGTATTAACTCTCTCAGAAGGAGGGGCTGTCGGATGGTCGGAAGAGACAGGTTTTCTTCAAACTAGTCCTCATTTAGTTGAACAAGTCGACCGTTTGGGTGCAGGCGATGCTTTTGATGCTGGATTACTATATGGAATACTGCAGAACGATTTGGAAAAGGGTCTGTTATATGGGACGGCGCTAGCTGCGGTTTCTTATTCGGAACAAGGCGACATAACGTGGTCGACTTTAGATGAGATAGAACGAATGGTTAGCCAACATAAAGTGGAAAACAGGTAATTAATTTAATCATCTGGAAAACGTTAATGACCACAGTAGGAATTCTAAGTAGTAGATTGCCAAATGAACAACAACAACCGTTCGGACGGCCGACAAGTTTTTTTGAGGAGTGTTGTAGAGTTGCAGTCGATTTAGGGATACGGGTGGTTGTATTTGATCACAACGATGTTGATGGAGAGCAAAAGACAATATCTCCAGCTACGGTTGGTCAAGATGGCCGGTGGGTAGAGTGTATTGCTGAACCATGGCCAAAAGTCATATATGATCGGGCACCAGTTCTTGATCCAGTGATAACCCCAACTTTTGACAAAATTCGATATCTTTTCGAGAGGGAAGGTATACCTTTCATTAATCCGTTATCCTTTATCCGAATAATGTCGGATAAGCTAGAAACGTATCACAAAATAGCAAATGAGGATTTGTACGTCCCTCATACAGAATGCCTTAATGAAAATACTCTCAAAGCCTTCCTGGATAGATATGACCACTTATACATAAAACCAAGAAATGGATCTCAAGGACAAGGAATTTTAGAGATTGTCCGGGATAAACGAGATAATTATGTTATAAGGACTTTGACCAAAACCCATGAAGTAAAAGATAAAGCATTAGTGCGGCATACAATCATGAATCTGAATAAAATCAAGTCTACTGATTCATGTTGTTATTTAGTTCAACAGGGTATATCCTCAGAACCTCCAGATAAACGAAACTTCCCTCGCTATGATCTGCGCTTGCTTATGCAGAAGGATAGTGATGCTCGATGGCTCTTAACAGGTGCTGTTGCGCGAGTAAGCCAAACCGACGGACCTACTAGTAATTTAAGTAACGGGGCTCGTGCAGAAGAAGCTGAGTCGGAGCTCGATTCCCGTTATGGAAATCAACTTAGAAAAACAATTTTGACTCAGGCTACGGAACAAGCTCTGATTATTTGTAGATTACTGGAAAAAAAGTTGGGATCGGTTGGAGAATTAGGAATTGATATATTGCCAGATAGTTCCGGCATTCCCTGGGTAATTGAAATTAACGCCAAGCCTGGACGTAATGTTTTCAAACGTATTGCGAACAGCAACGATGTATCACCTTCAGTGCGTTTACGTTTTGAAAAAAAGAGGCATATAGCGATTTCTCGGCCTTTCGAATACGCAATGACTCTGGTGGGTAATCCGGGGTTAAAATGACTTTTAAAGAAGCATTAAATTATCTCTATAGTTTTGTGGACTACGAACAATTGCCTGGAGCGGCTCCTAAGCGTATGGGACTCTCTGGTATATATAGCCTAGCGGAAGGCTTAGGGCATCCTGAAAAATATTGGAAATCAATCCATGTTGCAGGAACCAAGGGCAAGGGTTCGACAGCAACGATGATATCATCAATAGTTAGTGAAAGTGGATACAAAGTTGGCTTATACACATCTCCACACTTAGTTTCTTTGCGTGAACGTATCCAGATAAATGGAGTCTCAATTTCCGAAGAAAAATTTTCCAAACTTACGGAATGGATCCGTCCCGTGATTGAAGAAGTCGGGTTTCATTCAAACAATATGGGATCTTTTTTTGATATACTCACAGCATTAGCTTTTGTGTATTTTAGAGAACAAGAAGTTGATGTGGCAGTGATTGAATGTGGATTGGGGGGAAGATTAGACTCAACGAATATTATTAGTCCTGTGGTTTGTGCTATCACTCCAATCGGACTTGATCATACAGATCGTCTGGGGGAAACAATTCCGGCAATAACTCGTGAAAAAGCAGGTATTATAAAAAAGGAAGCCGCTATTATTAGCGCCTGTCAACTTCCTGAGGCATCCAAAATTATCAGACAAACATGTGAACGTTGGGGTAATACCCTAAAAGAGGTGGGTATAGATATCCGATATAAGCTTAAAAAAGAAGAGGTAGGGCGGCAGGTAATTGACATTCAGACAGATAATCAGTTTTATAAGGATGTATCAATAGCAGTTTCGGGGGAATACCAGGCGGGCAATGCTGCCACAGCTTTGGGCGTATTAGAGGCACTAAAAGAACATGAAATTAATATAAATGTTCAGGGAATCCGCCAGGGCCTCTCAAAAATAACTCTGCAGGGACGAATGCAAGTCTTGGAAAAACGACCGTGGGTGATCTTGGACGGTGCTCACAATGTCTTAGCTGTTGAAAACCTTACGAAAAACTTAAATCGACTTTTTGCAGCTAGGCGAACTATTGTAGTGTTATCTGTTCACAAAGATAAAGCGGTTGAAAACCTGTGTCGATTGATCGCATGTTATGCTGACGAGATAATTGTTACAAAGCGGCGTGTTTTACGAGGAAGACAGGCTGACCCCCATAAGATCTCAACAATCTGTCGTGATTTTGGAAAACCGTCCCGAGTTACTTCTTCAGTGGGGAACGCCATAGCATCAGCCAAGGAACTTGCGGGACCAGAGGATTTGGTTCTTATTACAGGGAGTTTTGCGTTAGTAGGTGAGGCCTTAGAAGTACTAAATCATCTGGAACCCGAGGAAACACAAAGTCGTTTGTAGAACTTACCGGAAGGGGCAATTTATGTGTTATGATACTCAGCAATTAAGAGCAATATTATTCGGTTTCACTATAAAAATTTTCCTTTGTGTTTTTTGCTCTATCCTTGATTTATCGATAGCACGCAGCCAGGATTATTCAGATATTGTAGCTCAGGTTGGAGAGTCAGGACTTAATAAACAGCAAACAAAAAATCAGACCGTTACACCAGAGGATACTACACTTACACAAGAAGCCCGAAAAAAATTAGCCCTTCAGAAGTTTCTTACGGCGGTTGCACTCGCCAAAAATAACCTAGGTGCTGTCTATTACGCGAATGCGCAGTATGATAGTGCTCAAGTACATATAGAAAACGCTCTTGAAATAGCGCCCAATTTTACCGCAGCACATCTAACTTTAGGACTAATTCGTCATGATAAAGGAGATTTAACGGGTGCTCTTACTGCTTTCAAAAAGACAGTAGTAGGGGATACGGTCAGTCTCGCTCGGATGGATACGGTCCCACCAGATACTATATATACATGGGCACGGAGTCAATTTGATAAACTCCTGGAAGGTTCCCCTAAATTAGCAGTCGCCCATACTGCCATGGCTATCGTTTATAATCAAGGTGGATATCTCAACGAAGCGATCCATCACTATCGGCAGGCGATTAACGATGATGCTTCGTATATGGATGCCAATACTAATCTTGGTAAAGTATATACTGACACTAAAGAATACCAAAAGGCCGTCGATATATATAAAAATGTTCTAAAACTTTCACCCCCTCTAGCCCAATTGTCAAAGATTCATCTAAATCTTGGAGTTGCCTACATGGGAATAGAACAGGTTGATAAGGCTATAATAGAATGGAAAAAAGCCATTGGATTATCGCCTAATTACATGGACGCGTATATGAATCTTGGAGCGGCTTACCAGACAAAGAACATGTCTGATAGTACTAGGATTGTTTGGGAACAAGCACTAGAAATTAGTCCTCAATCAGTTCTTCCTCGGGTAGCCCTAGCTCGGTTAGCTGGTTCAGAAGGTCGATTGTCTGATGCGATACAATATTACCAAGAAACTTTAGAGATGGGTGCTGAAGATCCCCGCATTTATGCAGAAATTGGTTTGATCCAAGAACAACAGGAGGATTTTAAGAAAGCAATCAGTAATTATAAAAAAGCTCTTACGCTAGTCCCAGAATCGGCACAATTAAAATCCGCATTAACCCGTATTGAACAGATCACAGAAGATCGGGCAAAGGCTATTAGCTCCAACAAGATTCGTGTTCGTCAAATTGTTGTGGTTTCCAGGGAAGAAGCGGTTGGGTTGATGAAACTATTAAAGGATGGAGCTGATTTTATTGGGCTAGCACGGAAGAATTCAATAGATTCAAGTCGAAACAGTGGGGGGGATCTGGGATTCTTTGGTCCTGGAGAAATGATCCCAGATTTTGAAAAGGCGGCTATGAAACTAGAGATAGATGAATTGAGTGGGATTATCGAAACTCCGATGGGCTTTCATATTATTAAACGTGTAGAATAATATTTCGTATCCCTATCAAAGCCAATTACGTTGTTCTAGTAAAAAAAGAAGTCACCCAGTTCGTGGCTCATGTTTAATTACATCCAGTTTTGGACTGCCAAAAGTTACCTTGGATAGGGGAGGAACAGTGCCTGTTATCCAAACGTTAGCCCCGATTACAGAGTCGTGTCCAATTTTTGTTTCACCTCCAAGAACAGTAGTCCCAGAATAAATTACAACATTGTCTTCTATTGTGGGATGTCGTTTACCACCTTTGAGAAGGCGGCCACCATTGTCTTTTTTAAAACTTAGGGCTCCAAGTGTTACGCCTTGGTACAATTTGACATTGTTGCCTATTACGGTTGTTTCACCAATTACCACACCCGTCCCGTGATCTATAAAAAATTGAGTGCCAATTTTTGCGCCGGGATGAATATCAATTCCCGTTCGGCTATGGGCGTGTTCCGACATTATTCTAGGAATAAGTGGTATTTTGCGTAAATACAATTCATGGGCAATTCGATAGGTTGCTATAGCTTCAATACAGGGATAACTTAGTATAATCTCATCATAACTTGCAGCAGCTGGATCACCTTCATAGGCAGCTTCCACGTCCCCTATTAGCAATTTCCTGATCTTAGGAATTTTTTCCAATATTTCTAGAGTAACCGTGTCGGCTATCTCCACAGAAAGGGCATGCTGTCTTTTGGAAGATTTTTGTAAGAGGCTCTTAGCTATTTCTTCTCTTAGTTGGCTATATATGTCGTCTACTAAATGGTCAACAAAGATAGCTAATTTATTGGTTACTCCAATTTCATTGCCACGAAATCCCGGGAAAAAGAGGGTTAGGAGTTTTTGCAAAATACCATAAACTCGATCTCTAGAAGGAAGATTTGTCCAATCTTTTTGATTAAGCTCACCTTTTGAACCATATGAGGCGATCATCTGAGAAGCGACGGTACTAAGTTGTTTTCTTTTTTCAAACTCAGTCAGATTACGGCCTGATAATTTCTTTTTGTCAATAGGTTTGTGGGACTTAGAGGTTTTCACTAATACTATCTCCTAGCTTCCAAAGTGCAAATTTATGAACCGACAAGAGTATTACTTTCAAATGTCGGATGCTTGTTTTATCAGCAACCCAATCTTGAAATTCAATTATCGGTAAGTCAAGATATTTGTTTAGCAAACGCTCATTATAACTTCCTTACAAAGCTATTGCCAGAAGACGCTTGGCTGCCTTATATTGCAGATGTTACCGGTTAATATCTTACCAAGTGAAAAAAGTGGTTACCAATGTACTTTACAAGATTTTTTATATTTTTTGTTTTTCATCTTCTGATTATATCATCGGTTTATGGCCAGAAATTTATGGGGATCGACGATGTAAGACCAGGGATGCGTGGATATGGGCTTACCGTTTTCCAGAATTCAAAAATAGACACGTTCGAAGTTGAAGTTTTGGGCGTGATGAGAAATACATTTTATACTAATCATAACATTGTTATGGTAAGTCTTTCCGGCCCCTATGTTGATGATGCAGGGGTTATTGCAGGGATGAGCGGTAGTCCTGTTTACATTAACCAAAAATTGGTGGGAGCTCTAGCATACCGTTTCGGACAATTTCCCCAAAAACCGATAGGAGGTATTACTCCAATAAGCCAGATGCTGGCCATTCGTGAATTTTTAGATGGTGAAGAAAAATCAGATCAGAATAGGCCCGATAAGATATTTAATAGTAACGAAACTAATAATAATTCTTTTGAAACCGAATTCTCTGTAGCTTTAGATAAATATTCGAGCCTTGACTCAGCGTCTCATATGGAAACACATCCAGTATCCCATAGTATCAAACCAATTGCTGTCCCTTTGGTTTTTTCAGGGTTTCATCCAATGACGGTTAATCTTTTCGAAAATGAAATGCGTCGTCGTGGCCTGGTTCCTATATCGGGTTCTGGAAGTATCGGACTCGGCAATACTTTTGCTATGCATGGGGGCAAATCTGATAGTCATTTTCTTAATGAAAATCAAAAAGATCCAGCTGCTATTTTATCTCACCCAACACTATTACCTGGTTCAGCCGTTAGTGCTCAACTTATAAGGGGAGATTTTAATCTGTCGGGTACGGGGACAGTTACTTGGAGAGATGAGGATGCGATATTAGCTTTTGGGCATCCTTTCCTCTGGGCAGGAGCTCTAGATATACCGATGACTCAGGCCGATATAATTACAATTATACCTGACCAAGCGGGATCCACAAAAATAAGCAGTGTGGCTGCCGAAGTCGGATCAGTTGTTTGGGATCATACGGATGGATTATACGGTAAGTTAGGTAACCCAGCTCAAATGATTCCAGTTAAACTTTCCTATAGCGACTTTGGGAGATCTTTAGAAAGCTATCACTTTGATGTAATGATGGCAAAAGGCTGGACTCCTATGTTAGTAAACATGGCGGTGACCAATAGCATTCTTACAAATGGTTGGCTTGGTGGTGAAAGAACTATAAATATAAGTGGTCAAATAGTACTCAAAGACTATCCTTCAGTGGTTTTTGAGGATCAATTCTCAGGCCAAACATCAATGGCAGCTTTAGCTAGGGAAGTTAGTAATATGCTGAATTTTGTTATTGATAACCGATTTATAACACCAATTCTAGATTCTATAGAAATCGAGATTGGTTCCTTAAATCAACGAAAGACAGCTGTTATCGAAGATGTCTGGTTTTCTTCAGATATTCTTACCCCCGGTGATATATTAGAAGTTAGTATTTTCTTGAAACCCTACAGAGGGAATCGAGTAGTAAAAAAATTAAAAGTCCCTATTCCGAAAAATATATCTGCGGGGTCAATACAGGTGCTAATAGGTTCTGCAACAGCGGTAACCCGGCATGACCTAAATACTGTTCCTCAGCGATATCGACCAGCTGATGGGGCTCGTCTAATCGAATTGCTTAATAATCGACGGACTAGGAATGGGGTTTATCTTAAGATATATCAAGACGGATCAGGAGGTATCTTAAAGGGAAGAGAAATGCCAGGCTTGCCTCCATCAGTTCTGGCGGTAATGCAATCGGAGAGAACAAAAGGAAGCTTTGTCCCGATTCGTGAGAAGGTAGTAGTAGAAAGAGAGATAAAAACAGATTTTGTTATAGATGGCCAAAAATGGAGCCGGTTGATCATAAAGAGGTAGGGGTTAACAATTGAATCAGTTTCTAATATACCAATTTTTCTTAGTTGTCTCTATATCACTATTGATTTCGAATATCACTTATGGTTCATCTCCAGTGATATGGAATCAGTCAGGACACCGAGATTTCCTTAAAGGGGAAACTAGAGGAATATCGATTACTGGCAAGGGCAACCTAGTACTTTCGCCTGATATCAGTCTTATTTTAGAAATTGATGAGGCGCTAATATGGTGTTTAGCATATGATTCGAAAGGAAATCTTTATGCTGGGACTGGAAATGATGGTAAACTTTACCGGATTAAACCCAATGGAGAATCCGAGATATTTTTTGAGGCGGACGAACTAGAAATTCGAAGCATCGTAGTTGATAATAAGGATCAACTATTCGTTGCGACGTTTCCTAACGGACGGATCTACCAGATTAAAGCAGATGGAAGCCATTCGTTGTTTTTTGACCCTGGCGATGGTAATATTGATAATAGTAAAAGTAATTATATCTGGTCACTAGCATTAGATCCAAATGGAAACTTGTATGTAGGGACTGGTGATGAGGGACGCATATATCGGATTAGTCAAAATGGAACTTCTTCTCTTCTAGCTGAACTCGAAGAAGCACATGTAATGGCTCTAGCTTGGGAGAAAACAGGAGCTTTAATCGCTGGTACGGCACCTGAGGGACGTATCTACCGTATCAGCGTGACAGGGGATCTTTCTGTCCTCTACGATTCTCCTCATACCGAAGTAAATACTTTATGGGTGGACGAAAAAGGGTTCGTATTTGCTGGAGCTTTAAGTAAAACAAACCATGGACCTGATAAACCATCTCTCTATTCAAGTTTTGAAGAGTCAGTTAGTCAAACAAGAGCTAGTAGGGCCGATACCAAGACGACAACAAACATGATTGACCGCTCTCCTCGTCGTTTAGGTGCGAGTGGTAGTGTTGTATACAGAATAAAGCCGACGGGGCAAGTAGAAGAATGGTGGAAGTCTAAAACTGATGTGTGTTTGTCTCTCGCTATGGGTGACGACGGCCAACTGTTAGTCGGTACAGGACCTCAAGGCAGAGTTTTCAGTGTTTTGGAAAGAGGTTATAATACACTTCTAATAGACTTAGATGAGTCTCAAGTTACAACTCTGATGCCTATCTCTTCAGGGAATATAGTTACTGCAACGAGCAATCGTGGAAATCTTTATATTCTACGTTCCCATCCAGTCCGAAAAGCTGAGTATATTTCTGAAGTTCTAGATACACAAGGATCAGCAATGTGGGGTACAATTAGGTGGAAGGGTGTTACTCCTCCAAAGACCGCTGTCCTATTATATACTCGTTCAGGCAACACCGATTCTCCAGGTCAAACGTGGAGTAATTGGGTAGGGCCATATACAATGGCTCAAGGGGAACTGATCCATTCTCCTCCTGCCCGGTACCTCCAATGGAAAGCTGTTCTTACTACTCAGAATGTGGAGACTCCTTTGATATCGTCGGTTTCAGTTTCTTATTTGACTCGAAACAATCCCCCGATAATTGATTCGGTAATAATCTACGAACCTGGTGTTTATCTCCAAACACCGTCGCCTGACCTTATGGAACAAAAAGATCTTCCCTCACAAATATCAGTGCAAATAACAGGTCGTGGCAACCGAATTGCTAAGAAAATTCCGACGGGGTTACGCACATATAAGAAGGGCATGCGGACGATGCAGATTCAAGCAGGTGATCCCGACGGTGACAAATTATCCTTTGATATTTTCTTTAGGGGAGAAGAAGAAAAAGTCTGGAAAATACTTGCGGAAAAACGACATAACTCTTCCTATTCATGGGATACCGAAACTTTTCCAGATGGCTACTACGTCCTTCGAGTAATGGCAAGTGATTTTCCAACAAATCCACCTGGTCGGGCCTTGGTGGCAGAACACTTCAGTAATCTTTTTTTGGTGGATAATACTAACCCGAGGGTGAGTCAGATCAACAAGACAGCGAATATCCTTTCCTTTCAGGTCCAAGATGCTGCCAGCCCATTATTCCGAGTTGAATATTCCCTTAACGGGGAGCTATGGAAAGTGATTTATCCCCAGGACGGTGTAACTGATTCGAAAAAAGAAAACTTTGAAATAGATTTAGGGGTACTCGAAGTCGGTGAATATACCCTAGCCATCCGTGCCAGGGATACATCTAATAATACAGGTATGGGAAAACGGGTAATAACAATTCCTTGAGGAGGTAAGGTGTCCGGACATTCTAAATGGAGTACAATTAAGCGGAAAAAGGAACAGAAAGATGCAGCTAAAGGAAAAATATTTACACGAATTATCAAAGAAATAACTATTGCTGCGCGTCAGGGGGGCGGTTCAGTTAATAGTAATCCACGACTCCGAACAGCTATACTTGCAGCTAAATCAGAAAATGTTCCTCAGGCCAACATAGATAGAGCAGTTGCCCGGGGTACAGGTGAGTTGGATGGAGTACATTATGAAGAGTTAATCTATGAGGGTTATGGACCAGCAGGGGTGGCCATGTTGGTTGAGGTGGTTACAGACAACAAAAATCGAACCACGTCGGAAATCCGGCACGCCTTCACCAAGAATAATGGAAATATGGGCGAAACTGGTTGTGTGTCGTGGATGTTTGACCAGAAAGGCATAATCGTTGTCGAAAAGAAAGGTATCAATGAAGAAGAAGTAATGATGGTTGCTCTCGAGGCAGGCGCGGAAGATATTTTAGACGAAGGAGAAACACTTGATGTCTTGACATCAATAACAGATTTCGAGTCAGTTAGGAATGAACTTGAAAAAAACGGAGTGACATCTGTTCGAGCAGAAATCGACCGTTTGCCTCAAACCACTGTAGCAGTTTCGGGAAAAGATGTGGAACAACTTCTTCGGTTGATGGAAATCCTTGAAGATCTTGACGATGTGCAACATGTGTACGCTAATTTTGATGTGGATGATACAATATTAGAAGGACTAAACGGTTAGCGAATATTCATGATTATATTAGGAGTTGATCCAGGGAGTATAAATACGGGATATGGTGTGATCAAAGCCCGAGGCAAAAACTGTGAACTTGTCGATCTTGGGGTAATTAGAACGGGGTCGCGCAAGGTCCTTTCAGAAAGACTGAAGGTCATATATGATGGTTTGTGTGACGTTATTGAGAGAACTCAGCCTGAAATGTTAGCTATAGAGACCGCTTTTGGTGGTCGATTCCCCAAGGCAGCTCTGGTCTTGGGACACGCACGCGGAGTTGCTCTTCTAGCGGGATCTAATTATGGTCTTCAAGTTTGGGAATATGCTCCTCGAGAAGTTAAAATGGCTATTGTTGGGAGTGGTGGAGCATCGAAACAACAGGTTAATTTTATGGTTCATGCAATGCTGAATCTTCCGCGGGATCCCATCCCTGAAGACGCAGCTGACGCGACGGCGGTTGCACTTTGTCACAATTATAGAATATCTGGAAAGGTTCGGATTGATGATCGCATTCGTAGAAGGTGAACTAGTCGATAAAAAGCCTGATGGTATCATTGTTTCTGTCAGTGGAATAGGTTTATTCATAGATATTCCAATGTCCACTTTTCAAGCTTTGGGGGCCCTAGGTTCTCCGGTACGTATAGAAACAGTTCTCCATACTCGCGAAGATGGTATGCAGCTTTACGGATTTGCAACTAAAGAGGAGAAACAACTTTTTGAAATGTTAATCTCACTTCCAGGCATTGGCCCAGGGGTGGCTTTAAATATCCTCTCAGGTGCAGCCGTGTCGGAGTTTATCACAGCAATCATTAACGAAGATATTAGTAAACTTGTTTCGCTCCCCAAAATAGGCAAAAAGACCGCTCAAAGACTGATAATGGAATTACGTGATAAGATGACTAATTTGGATACAAACCCGGCTAATACATTGCCAGTTACCCAAATAAAAGATACTCCACAAGTTGATGATGCTATTTTAGGTTTAGTAGCATTAGGTTATGAACAATCGGAAGCTCGGCGGCAAGTAGTTAGAGTAATATCTGAAGAGACAGAAACACAATCAGCAACAGAGATTATCCGATCGGTATTGTCAAATCAGGGAGGGCACTAGATGGATGATCAAAAATACCCTGTAACTGATCCAGGTCGATTTGATGAGGATGCTGCATTTGATCATGTTCTACGTCCAGGGTGTTTCGAAGAATTCCCAGGGCAGGAAAAAGCTAAGGCCGAACTTAAGTTATATATAGAAGCTGCAAAAACCAGGGGCGAAAATTATATTGACCATGTTTTACTACATGGGCCGCCGGGGTTGGGAAAAACTACTTTGGCTGCCATTTTGGCAAATGAAATGGGAGTGGAAATTCGTCAAACAGCAGGCCCAGTACTGGAACGGCCAGCAGACTTAGCTGGTCTTTTGACTAATCTGCAAGCTGGAGATGTGTTTTTCATAGACGAGATTCATCGGCTTAATCATGTTGTAGAGGAACACATGTACTCAGCCATGGAAGATTTCAAGATTGATATACTAGTAGATCGGGGGCCGAGCGCTCGATCTCTATCTCTTATACTTGATAGGTTTACTCTAGTTGGAGCGACAACACGTACTGGACTGTTAACAGCTCCACTCTTGGCTCGTTTTGGAATACCTATTCGTCTCGATTTCTACACCGCAGAAGATCTTTTTTTGATTGTTTCTCGTGCTGCCGCAATTATTGGTGTCGAATTTGATGATGCTGGAGCAATGGAAATAGCCCGACGTTCTCGTGGAACCCCGCGTATCGCGAATCGATATCTGAAACGGGTACGCGACTATGTGCAGGTAAAGTGTGATGGACGGATAACAGGTGAAACTGCAGAGGCAGCTTTCGATATGTTAGGTGTAGACCATATGGGTTTGGACGAAATGAACCGACAGATTCTCAATACCATTATTGCAAAATATGGAGGTGGCCCAGTTGGTTTAAACACATTGGCTGTAGCAGTTGGGGAAGAAAGTGGAACCCTTGAAGAAGTATATGAACCCTATTTGATTGTTCAGGGACTTATAAATCGAACCCCCCGTGGTAGAGTGGCGACCGAACTGGCCTATAAACATCTTGGATTTAATTTTAAAGAAAAATCACAAGCTGGATTGTTTGATGTGTGAAAACAATAAGAGTATTATTGTTATATCCGTTAGCAACCAGAGAAACTATCCAGCCCAATTTTGATCAACGTGAATATAGAAAAATTTGATTATACACTACCAGAGGGATTAATAGCTCAGTATCCAGCCGAGCCTCGTGATGCTGCCCGGTTAATGGTAGTGCATCGGTCAAGTGGAAAGATTGAACACCGAAAATTTCGAGATATAGTGCAATATCTTGCTCCAACTGATACGCTAGTACTTAATAGTACACGTGTGATGTCAGCAAGGTTTAAAGGTGTTCGTGCTGAAACTGGTGGCAGAGTAGAAGTGTTTTTAATTCGTAAAGTAGCTCCCCTTCTCTGGGAAGCTATGTTAAAACCTGGTGGTCGACTTACTAAAGGAACGATTGTCGACCTTAAAACTAATTTACTGACTGCTACTGTTGAGGATGAACCGGGCTCAGGGATTCGGCTCGTCCGTCTCAATAAAAAATTAGATGTGGATTGGATCGAAGATTCCGGGGATGTTCCGTTGCCGCCGTACATACGGCGCGATACAATTCCAGCTGATAGTCAACGTTATCAAACGGTCTACGCCGAAGAATATGGTGCGGTTGCGGCTCCAACAGCGGGGCTTCACTTTACCATTCCGCTCTTGAACAGTATCCGGCAAAAAGGGACATCAGTTGTTCCGATACTTCTTCATGTTGGTCCTGGAACATTTCAATCAATAAAATCTGTGACAGTTGAACAACACGTAATGGACAAAGAATATTATAGAGTGAATAGGAAAGAGGCCGAATTAATTAAAAAAGGCATTACGAGGGGCCGTATAATAGCAGTCGGAACTACAACAGTTAGAGTTTTAGAAACTCTAGCCCAAGATGGGTTTGAAATGGAAAAGACCCTAGATAGCTATGAAGGTCACACTGGTTGCTTTATCTATCCCCCTTACAATTTTCGGTTGGTCGACACAATGTTAACAAATTTTCATCTCCCCAAATCAACCTTGTTGTTATTAGTGAGTGCTTTTGCTGGGAGAGAATTAATTCTTTCAGCGTATAGTGAAGCAATAAAGGAAGGATATCGATTTTACAGTTACGGGGATGCTATGTTAATTGTTTGAATAGAGAGAAAAATTAGGATCTAGGAACTTAGGTTATCGATATTATTCTCAAATATATTATTGGAAAGGAGCTAGGAGGGTTGAAACCCATCATAGGAATAGTTCTTGCTGCAGGAAGCAGTTTGCGTATGAGGTCAGAAAAAGTAAAGCCCCTTAT
The DNA here is from genome assembly GCA_964593235.1 of uncultured Gemmatimonadota bacterium. Lineage (GTDB taxonomy): Bacteria > JAAXHH01 > JAAXHH01 > JAAXHH01 > JAAXHH01 > JAAXHH01. Next base: position 18,484 of record CAZQGS010000006.1, read on the forward strand.
AGAGATAGGCGGGAAAACAATTGTGGAGCACTCGTTGACAGTTCTCGAAAATTGCGACGCTTTGCATGGATACATACTAGTAGTCGAAAAAAGTAAAATAAAGTCCTATAGAGATCACCTATTAGGGCAAGGTTCAGTTTTTAGGCGCCTATTGGATATTGTATCTGGGGGGAGTACCCGTCAGGAGTCGGTTTATAGTGGCTTAATGACGCTTGACGAAACTACCGAGGCAGTTCTAATTCATGATGTTGCTCGTCCATGTGTCGATAAGAATACCCTTGAGGCATCTATTCATGGATGTAGTCAATACGATGCGGTTATCTCTGCTATTCCGTCTGCTGATACAATGAAAATTGTTAATGATGGGGTGGTTAAAGTAACCCCAGACCGTTCAACTGTCTGGGGGGCGCAGACGCCCCAGACGTTCCGGTATAAGGTACTAAGGACGGCCCATGAACAGGCACAAAAGGACAGTTTTGTAGGTACAGACGATGCCGAATTGGTGGAACGGGCTGGGTACATGGTGAGAGTTTTAAAAGGTTCGCCAGATAATATTAAAGTGACAGTTCCTGAAGATTTAGATATAGCTGAACATATATTAAGGCGCCAGGGTAGAATTTAATTAGGTTGAATTATAATTTTGAGAAAAAGTGGAATCATGAATGATATACGTGTGGGGATAGGGTACGATGTACACGCTTTTGCTGATAATAGGCCATGTATTTTAGGTGGGGTAAATATTCCCCACGAACGGGGACTCGAAGGACACTCCGATGCGGATGTACTCTCGCACGCTATAGGTGACGCGATTCTAGGTGCTGCATCCTTGGGCGATATAGGGGTTCATTTTCCTGAAAATGATGAGCATTATAGAGGTATATCCAGCTTAGTCCTCCTCCAACGGATTGTTGACGTGTTGGTTGAATCTGGTTATACTATGTCGAATGTAGATGCAACTATAGTAGCAGAGCGGCCGAAATTGGCTCCGTTTGTATCTCAGATGCAAAACCAAATAAGTGCTGCTATTAAATTGCCCAAAAATAGAGTATCAATTAAGGCGACGACATCCGAAAAGCTCGGATTTACCGGTCGGGAAGAAGGTATCGCGGCTCACGCAGTTGTATTGATCTGTTCTATACATGAATCGGATCCTGCTAAGGGTGATAATAATTAACCCGGTGTTTTGAGGTGTACTATGGGAAAGGTCATTTCGATCGCTAATCAAAAGGGTGGAGTAGGAAAAACGACAACTTCCGTCAACCTTTCCGCCTGCCTGGGTGTAGCTGAAAAGAAAACCCTATTAGTTGATTTAGATCCCCAATCGAATGCTACTTCGGGGTTAGGGCTCCAGGATCGAAAACTAGACGTAACGATTTATGAAGTACTTGTAGAAGAGCGTCCCATTGAAGAAGCTGTTCAACAGACTGAAATACCTGCACTTCAAGTTGTGCCAGCCCACCGGCGACTAGTTGGTGCAGAGATTGAATTAGTATCAGCCATCGCTCGAGAGCGAAAACTAGAAGAAGCGATCAAACCTTTGCGAGACCAATACGAATATATTCTTATTGATTGTCCTCCTTCCTTAAGCCTTTTAACACTGAATGCACTTACCGCAGCTGATTCGGTATTAATACCGATACAGTGTGAATACTATGCTTTGGAAGGACTTGGCCAACTATTAAACTCTATCCGGAAAATACAGAAGCACTTAAATAGAAACTTGAAAATTGAAGGTATTCTTCTTACAATGTATGATAAACGGCTTAATCTTTCAAGACAGATAGAGTTAGAAGCTAAGCAGTACTTTGCGGAAAAAGTTTATGATACAACAATACCAAGAAATGTACGATTGAGCGAAGCCCCGAGTTTCGGTAGTCCAATAATCCTTTATGATATTCTCTCTTCAGGTGCAGAAAGTTATATGAGTTTAGCTAGGGAGGTTATAGCGAATGGCAGCCAAGAAAGTCTTAGGACGGGGGCTGGAGGCGTTGATACCTGATTTGTCAGAAGATCAGGAAAGTAAACAGAGCGTTCTTCATGTGCCAATTGAGCATATATCAGCCAATCCCTATCAGCCACGTCATTCGTTCGATCAGGCTAAGCTGGATGAGCTGGCTCGGTCTATTTTAGAAAAAGGTGTAATTCAGCCGATAACAGTCCGAAAAAAAGATAAAAAAAATGAATACGAACTAATTGCAGGAGAAAGAAGGTTACGGGCAGCTCGGCAAACTGGCTATAAAACAATACCAGCAATTATCATGACAGTGTCATCTCCCGAAGAAATGATGGAATTGGCACTGATAGAAAACATTCAACGCGATGATCTTAATCCAGTCCACGAAGCTAAGGCTTATCTGCGTTTACAAGAAGAATGCCACCTAACTCAGGGGGAGGTTGCTAGTAGGGTTGGGAAGAAAAGAACCACAGTAGCGAATACATTACGACTATTAAAACTTCCCAAGGAAGTCCAGAAGTGTCTTCTGGAAGATCAGATATCTATGGGGCATGCAAGAGCGTTACTTGGGCTCGAAAATAGCACGAACCAGACAGACATGTGCAATCAAATTATTAAAAAGGGGCTGTCTGTTCGTAAGGTTGAAGAGTTAGTTAAGCAAGAGTTCGATGGCAAACAGAAAAGCTCACCAGTTCGTAAGTCTCATGATATAGCAGCAGCTGAATCTATAATGCAGCGCATACTTGGTACTAAGGTTAATATTAACCGTAAGCAGCACAAAGGAAAAATAGAAATAGAATTTTATTCTGCGGATGACCTTAATCGTATTCTGGAACTGTTGAAGGTACGGTTATAACAGCTCTTAATACCTATCGAACTATGGATTTTCCCCTTAATTATTTTCCTCCTGAAATTTTACCAATATTCTTTGACTTTTAATACATGCAACCTATATTTATGCTGTTGTGTTTTTTAAGGCAAAAAGGAAGCAATGGGGAATAACAATAATAGCCTTGGGGCTTTGGTATATGGTTAGAATGCGAAACATATCGCTGGTAATAGTTTCGGACCAATCCGGCCGGTCAAGGGAGTTACGGATGCCAAGATTTATGTTTGTAGCACTGGCGTCAGTAGCATTCTTGGGCCTGCTTATGCCAGTGGTGTTTTTGATTCTTTCGCAAAAGGTTACTGGGGTTGTAGAAGTAAACTTTGGTCATTCCTTGAAAGAACAAATTAAAACGGTGCAGGATCGTTCGATGGAGCTATCGATCCAACTGAAAGAATTAAAAAATACTGCTAGCTCAATTAGAATGCTGGCAGGACTAGATAGTTTTCAAACAGAATCTCTTGCTAATTTAAAGGGTATTTCTAGTACTCACGACAATAAGTTGTCGTTTTTGAATCACAATGGTATTTTCCCTTTAGGGGAGAGCGATCTAGCTGGAGATCAAAATGTTTTATTTCGTTTCACACCATCGATATGGCCAACGAAGGGTTGGGTGACTCGAGAATTTCAAGAACAGAACAATTCTTCCGTTCTAGGTGTACATTATGGCCTTGATCTAGCTGCACGTGAAGGGGCCCCTGTAGTTGCAGCCGCTGACGGTGTCGTTGCCGTTGCGGACTGGGATACAGAGTTAGGTTGGTTGGTAGAGATTAATCATGGGTACAATTTTTCAACACGTTACGGGCACAATTTTAGTATTAGAGTTGATTCCGGTCAAATAGTTAGACGTGGACAAATAATTGCTTTGGTCGGCAGCACAGGGCGAAGTTCTGGACCTCATCTTCATTACGAAGTTTGGAAGGATGATATGCCTGTCAATCCGCGTGGTTACATCCCAGAGATGATCCATTGGGAGGAACTACTCGTAAGTGAAAGAATATCAGGTTAAGGCGAGTATGAAATGAGGAGAGTCAAATGACGATCATCGCCAAAGGTACGGAAGTGAGCGGTACTCTGAAAATAGAGGGGAATATTCGTATTGATGGTACGGTCCATGGTAATGTAATAGCTACCCAAGGACTGGAGGTCGGCAAGTCTGGACGCATAATAGGGGAATCGATAGATTCTAAGACAGCAGTAATTCACGGTTATGTCGAAGGGTTTCTTAAAGTTTCTGAACGTGTGGTTTTAGGAAGCAAGGCATCGCTGGTCGGTGATTTGAAAACCAAGTCTCTTGTTATTGAGGAGGGAGCGGTGTTTCATGGAAATTCGGCCGTATCAGAAACCAAACCGGTTTCTGAAGGTTCTCATTTTGGCACAACCGATACGACCCAAGATTTCAAAGCGATAAATCCTGAACAATGAAGCCTGGAAAAAAAATACATGGTCAATGGCAATATATGCGGGAAGCTGGAGAACTTGCGGTAATTGGTCTTACTCTGGTTTTCGCCACAGCGATAGGGTACTTTCTAGGGCATCAGGGCGAGTTGCTCTGGCCAAATTGGAAACCTTGGGGTGGAGTTATCGGAGCGATGTTAGGAGTTGTGGCAGGATTTTTGGAAATGATAAGGACGCTTAAACGACTAAACAGGAAAATCGAAGCAGCAGAAAAAGGAAAAACTGATGGTTCGCCACAAACCTAGTAGCGAAATATCTATTGATGGTATAGCTAGTGATTATCTAGGGTCGGCTGAGACAAACGATTCAGCCATAAATTTTTTGTCTCGTACATATCGCCTCACTGCACTTTTTGCTATTTTAGGAGTAATTGCGGCACGCGTGGCAGGGGCGGATTTGCTAGCGATCAATTATTTTGTTGGAGTAGTAATAGGCTTAGTGATGCTTTATACTACGGCCCGGCTTGTTCGTCGTTATATGATGCCGAGCGAACAATTAAAAAAGAATCGAATTCGACTACTTTTGCTTTTATTTGCCAAACTACCGATATTGGGAATAGTTTTGTTTTTTGTGACAAGAACAGAGTGGTTTCAACCTATAGGTTTGTTATTAGGCTTGTCTATGACGCTTTTTGTATTAACTTTATGTGGCTTGATTTTTTTTCTGAAAAAGAATGTACCTGAAAAAAGGCAATAGGGGTTTGCAGAATCCAAAATTAAAAACTCGTTTTATTATTAAGGGGGTTATCTAGTGATTACACCGTGGTCGAGTGTTCTCTCCTTGAACTTAGCATCAGAAGGCGGAGTAGGGGATGCACATTACTCGATTTTACATGGTTTATTCCTATTGCTTGGCCCTTTGGCAGAATGGGTTCCTCGGCCTGAAAAGCAACCAGATCTCTTACTAAATACATTGTTTGTATTTGTAACAATTCTCGTACTCGTTACAATTTTAATAAGGACATTCAAAAGAATCCCTGAAGGGTCAATTCAAACTCTATTCGAAATGGCGGTAGAGGGCCTCACGGGTTTCTTTGTTAATATTGTCGGGGAGCGAGGTAGGAAATACATACCGTTTTTTGCTTCTTTTTTCATTTATATATGGTTTATGAATATGCTAGGTATCATTCCAGGGTTTCAATCACCCACGGCAGATCTTAATACAACACTAGGTTTTGCGCTAATATCTGTAGTGGCTGCTCATTTGATCGGACTTCGTGAAATAGGGATAAAGGCTTATCTTTGGCACTTCTGGGGTGAACCTAAATGGATGGGGGTGCTAATGTGTCCTCTTCACATTATAGGTGAGTTTGCCAAGGTTGTCTCTCTGTCGATACGACTATTTGGAAACGTTTTTGGGGAAGAGATGATCCTTTTGGTATTAGCAGGATTATCTCCAGTGCTTCTTATAGGAGCTCTCGAAGTTCCATATCTGCCATTACAAGTCCCAATGTTAATGTTCGCTGTATTTTCAGGGACAATACAAGCGATGATTTTCTCAGTACTTAGTGCTGTGTACGTAGCACAGTTTTTGGATCATGGTCATGGAGACGAAGAACATTGATGTTTTGCTGTTAAGGGGTGTATATTGTGGTTTTAATCCAATTTCTTCTTGGAAAGGAGACTTTTTCATGTTGTACTACATGGGTTTAGGACTTGGGGTTGCCCTTGCTGTGTCCATAGCCGCGATTGGGGCTGGTGTTGGACAGGGTATAGCTACTGGGCTAGCTTGCCAGGGTATTTCCCGTCAACCTGAAGCCGCTGGACGAATCCAGTTGGTAATGATTATCGGCCTAGCATTTATGGAATCATTAGCAATTTATGGTTTGTTAGTGTTTTTCATGCTACAGGGCCAGTTGCCATCTTTTGAGCAAGTTCTGGAGCTGACTCGACTCGGCCAGTAATATTCAAGCGGCTCTCGCGAAACGTAATATAGCGTGAAGCGTGGGTCAGAGTTTGAAGGAGTAAAACGCGTGTTAGATATTTTGCACGATCTCGGGATTGACTTAAGTACCCTGATTATTCAGATAATCGGGTTTTTTATCTTGTTTATTGTTCTGAAGAAATATGTTTTCGGTAAGCTAGGGCAGGCTATCGAAGACAGGAAGCGTGACATTCGGGAACGTATAGCAGGGCTGGATGCTGACCGAGTGGAACTTGAAAAACAGCGTGAAAAGGCTAAGAGCAGGTTGGAAGAAATTGAAGCCGAGGCCAGAGAGAAAATTCAGACTGCTGTTGACCAGGCGAATACAGAACGCGACCGAATTTTAGAACAAACACAAGAGGATGTAGCCCGTGAGTTAGATAAGGCCCGTAATACCATTCGACGCGAGACGGAACATGCCGTAACCGAACTTCGGAAACAGGTTGGGGATTTGGCAGTAGATATCGCGGGAAGGGTCCTGAATAGCTCTTTAGACGACCAGGAACATCGGAAAGTTGTAGACGAATTCATAACACAATTGCCCTCTCAGAAGAAATAGTGGGATACAATGGCTAGTACTAAAGATATAGCTTACCGGTATGCAGTAGCTTGGCTAGAAGCCGCAGCAGAGAAAGAATCGTTAAAACCGGTCCGTAGTGAAATCACAGTGCTCGAGGATCTTTGTCAGAATTCGGAGCCGTTCCAGGATTTGCTAATGGATAAATTGATCCCAGGGGAGGCAAAACAGCGTATCCTGGGTGAATTGTTTGAATCCAAGTTCCAAGAAATTAGTATCAATCTCCTGTTCCTCTTGATTTCAAGGCGGCGTGAACGTTTTTTACCTGAGGTTTTGGAAGCTAGTAGAGAAATTCTGGATGAATGGGATGGAATTGTGAATGCTTTTGTTGAGAGCGCGGTGGTTCTCTCTTCCGTGCAAGAAAGTAATTTGAAAACCAGCTTGAAAACATTTACAGGCAAAGACATACGGATGAAGACAGCAGTAAATCCAAACTTAATTGGTGGTTTCGTGGTGCGTGTAGATGATCAGGTTTTCGACAGCAGTCTAGCCACACAACTCGAGCGGGTTCGGGAGTCGCTCGTTAAATAACGACTATCGACGGAGATGAAAATGGCGTTTGATGAAATAGAAATTCGTGCGGATGAGGTTTCCGAACTTCTGAAAAAGCAGGTTCTCGATTTTAAGCGCGAGGTCGATATTTACGAAACTGGTACAGCGCTTCAAGTTGGTGATGGAATTGCCCGGGTTCAAGGTCTATCTAATGTGATGGCCAATGAACTTGTCGAGTTCCCCAATGGTGTGATTGGTATGGTACTTAATCTCGAGGAAGATAATGTCGGTTGTATCCTATTTGGGGATGATCAGTTGATTAAAGAAGGAGATCCGGTTAAAAGAACACAGCGCATAGCTGAGTGTGCCGTGGGGGATGGTATGTTGGGGCGTGTGGTAGATTCTTTAGGACGCCCTGTTGATGGTAAGGGGCCCATAAAAGGAGCTGAAGCACGGCCTATTGAGAAAAAGGCTCCGGGTGTGGTGCAACGTCAACCAGTAGATGAACCTATGTATACTGGTCTAAAGGTTATCGATAGTATGTTCCCCATCGGAAGGGGACAGCGTGAGTTAATAATTGGTGATCGACAGACGGGTAAAACAGCTGTTGCAATAGATGCTATTCTTAACCAAAAGGGTCAAGATGTTGCGTGTATTTATGTAGCAATTGGACAGAAGGGTTCAACGGTTGCCAAGACTGTTGCAACCTTGGAAGAACGAGGTGCAATGGAATATACCACTGTCGTTGTCGCATCAGCTAGTAGTCCTGCACCGATGCAGTTTCTTGCACCCTATGGTGGAGCGACTATGGGTGAATTCTACCGTGATAATGGCAAACACGCACTAGTAGTTTATGATGATCTTACCAAACACGCTGTAGCATACAGGCAATTATCCCTAAATCTACGTCGTCCGCCAGGAAGAGAAGCCTATCCCGGAGATGTGTTCTACCTACACTCCCGTCTTCTAGAGCGAGCGGCCAAAATGAGCGACACATATGGGGGAGGATCTCTAACAGCTTTGCCAGTAATAGAAACACAGTTTGGAGATGTGTCTACGTATATCCCAACTAATGTTATCTCCATAACTGACGGCCAGATTTACTTAGAGTCGAACCTTTTCTTTGCGGGACAGCGTCCAGCAGTAAATGTGGGTCTTTCAGTCTCCCGTGTGGGCGGAGCAGCACAGATAAAAGCGATGAAATCCAAGCAAGTCGCTGGATTGCTAAGAACTTCTCTTGCTCGTTACCGGGAGCTGGAGGCATTTGCGCGTTTTGGGACATCAGGTTTAGATCAAACAACACAGCGAGAGCTGCATTTAGGAGAAAGATTAGTCGAGTTGCTTAAGCAGGCGCAATACCGACCTATGTCAGTAGAGCATCAGATTATTTCCCTCTACACTGGCGTGAATGGACTTTTAAATGAACTGGAAGTAAGTGAAGTCCAACCTTTCGTATCGGGTTTGCTTGAGTATATGGATAGTCACCACCCCGAAGTGGGCCGTGCAATAGTGGAGACAAAAGAATTAAATGAAAGCTCCGAGCAAAGTATTAAGGATGCCGTAGATGCATACAGGAAAACCTTTAAGGAGTAGGAAGGGGAATTATGCCTTCACTTCGTGAAATACGGCGACGTATTGCAAGTACGAAGGATATACAAAAGATTACTAAGGCGATGCAGACGGTAGCAGGTGTCCGGCTGCGAAGGGCCCAAAGTAGGCTTTTTGCTGCTCGTCCCTATGCAAAGAAAATGGATGAGATGATGAAGCACCTGGCATCACAAACGGCAGATGAAAATCATCCATTAATGAAGTCCCGGGAGGTTCATAAGTCTGCATTGATTGTTATAACAGCGGATCGGGGGTTCTGCGGGGGATTTAATTCGAACGTAGTGCGAGGTGCCTTGGGCAGGGTTGTTGAAGAAGGTAAGCCAGACCTTGGACTTATCTGTATTGGTCGAAAAGGCTCAGATACGCTCAATCGTGAGCGTGTAGAAATCATTTCAAAGTATACAAATATTTTTCAAGCCCTAGAGTATGGCCAGGCTAGTGAGATAGCTGACCATGTTATAGACCTTTTTACCAATGGTGGCATTGACCAAGTAGATTTATTATACAATGAGTTCAAATCAGCTGGTCAGCAAAGCCTGGTTACTGAGCAATTGTTACCGGTCCCTCCAATGTTAATAGACAGTGATCCGGGCTTTACTGGTTACCAGTATGAGCCTTCACAACAGCTCCTTTTGAATGAACTTGTACCACAACATATTCGTTTTCAAATATGGCGAGTTTTGCTCGAATCAAATACAGCGGAAGAAGCAGCTCGAATGCTAGCAATGGATAATGCTACAAGGAATGCGAATGATCTTATTGACGAACTGACTCTGACGGCTAACAAGATCCGTCAGGAAACCATTACATCCGAACTGATGGATATCGTGGGTGGAGCGGAAGCATTGAAATAATGCTGACTGGCTCAACCAATGACTGGGAAGGGATACCATGGAAGGAACGAACAAAGGTACGGTAGTGCAAATAATCGGCGCAGTAGTCGATGTCGAATTTGGCTCGGGTGGGCTTCCTAAAATACATAATGCACTAGAAGTTTCTATCGAGAGTGGTGAGGTTTTAGTGCTTGAGGTCCAGCAACACTTGGGAGACAATAAGGTTCGGTGTGTTGCTATGGAAGCAACGGATGGTTTGATTAGAGGGGTAACAGCAATAGACACTGGAGGACCGATTAAGGTGCCAGTAGGTCCGAATGTTTTGGGACGTATGATGAACGTACTGGGTCGACCAATTGATGATAGAGGGGAAGTAGAATCCGAACACCATTATCCTATACACAGGAGTGCTCCAGAACAGGAAGATCTTACAACATCAGCTGAGATGTTTGAAACAGGGATCAAAGTGGTTGATCTTGTTGAGCCCTATACGCGTGGAGGAAAAACAGGTCTGTTCGGAGGTGCAGGTGTAGGTAAAACTGTTTTAATTAAGGAATTAATCAACAATATAGCGCGAGAACATGGTGGTTATTCAGTTTTTGCCGGGGTGGGAGAAAGGACCCGGGAAGGGAATGATCTTTGGTTGGAGATGGAAGAGGCAAAAGTACTTGATAAAACTGCTTTAGTCTTCGGACAGATGAATGAGCCGCCAGGAGTACGTCTCAGAATAGGTCTTACGGGAGTCGCAATCGCTGAGTATTTTCGTGATGAAGAGGGACGTGATGTTCTTCTTTTCGTCGACAATATATTTCGTTTCGTGCAAGCAGGTTCCGAGGTTTCAGCTCTACTAGGACGCATGCCTTCAGCAGTAGGGTATCAGCCTACTCTCAGTACAGAGATGGGTGATCTCCAGGAACGTATAACATCAACGAAGCAGGGAGCGATTACATCCGTTCAGGCTATATATGTCCCGGCAGATGACTATACTGATCCTGCTATAGTAACAGCTTTTCCTCATCTTGATGCTATAACAGCTTTAAGTCGTGATCTCTTTGCTAGAGCTATCTTCCCAGCAGTAGATCCTCTCGAATCTAACTCACGTCTCCTAGATCCAGCGGTTGTTGGTGAAAAACATTATAACGTAGCTCAAGCGGTTCAACAAAACCTTCAGAGATATAAAGATCTCCAGGATATCATTGCTATATTAGGTATAGATGAGTTATCAGATGACGACAAACAGGTGGTTTCCCGAGCTCGGAAGATCGAGTTGTTTATGACTCAGCCTATGTTTGTTGCTGAGCTTTTTACAGGGATTCAGGGGCGTTATGTCAAAGTAGAAGATACTGTCGATGGCTTTGAAAGACTGGTCAATGGAGAGTGTGATGAGTTGCCTGAACAGGCTTTCTACATGGTCGGCACAATTGATGAGGCCTTTGATAAAGCCAAGGAGCTTCAGTAAATATGGCAGGTGAGTTTCCTTTAGCTATCGTAACACCTTCGAGCATGATTTTTGAAGGTGAAGTCCGGAGTCTTCTTGCCCCAGGTGTCGAAGGTTATTTTGAGGTGCTGATCGGGCACGTGCCAATGTTAACTTCAATGCGACCAGGTGTCATGACTATACAGAGTGACGAGGGAAGGACGCAATACACTGTATCTGGGGGCTTTATTGAAGTATTACGTAACCAGGTAACTATTCTAGCAGAAGCTCTCGAAGAAGTGAGTTCTATTGATATAGATAGGGCCCGTAAAGCGGCTGAAAGAGCTCGAAAGCGTCTTGAGTCAAGTGGTGGAGATGATATCAATATCGAAAGGGCTAAAGCATCGTTAAATCGTGCGACAAACCGGATAAAGGCGAGTGAAGTTTAATCGGAATAAGTAGAGAACTATTTATAAATGTGGTAGCGTGTTTGCGAAAATAAACAAAAGCAACTAACAAAAATGGTCAGATATCACAACTCGTAGAAATTTATTTGAGACCAAGGTAAGAAATTAAGTTTTTGTTATTCGTTCCGCAAGAAAGACAATTCATCGATTGATGAACGTAGAGTATCCCTCAAAAACCCTTCATCCCCCCCGATCAACATCAGACGAACTCCTTCTGCTATTTGTTGTCTAATTTTTTCTTTGTCGCTGGAACAACCAATTATAGGGTGTCCTACTGGTTTTCCCGAATCTTGCCCAGCTTTTCGTACTAGCCTGAGTGCATCAAGATATTTAGGATGTTCAAATTGAAATGGAATTCCAAGAGAAATACAAAGATCTACCGGACCAACAATACAGCCATCAACTCCTTCAACCTCCAAAATTTCATCAATATTTTCGATGGCTTCAGCTGATTCAAGAATTGGTATGTATTGAACAACATCATCAATAGTTGCCGTGTAATCTTCATCATTAAGTCCGTAATTAGAAGCCCGATGGGGGCCCCATCCCCTAGTCCCACGTGGTGGGTATCGACAAGCATCTGCTCCAATTTTTGCCTCTTCTGGGGTATTAACGAACGGGACCACGACTCCCATAGCTCCCATATCCAGATACAATTTAATTAGATCTGGATCAGTCCGAGTGACACGAACAATGGGGGTAGCAGGTGTGTTACAGATAGCTTGAATTTGACTTTGAACTGTGGTGGGGGTTTGGGGAGCATGCTCCGTATCAAGCAGGATCCAATCATATCCTACCAATCCAGCAAGTTCAGCGATGGCAGGGGAACCAAACCTCAACTGTATGCCAAAGGCGGGTTTTTCATCTCTTAGGAGTGTTTTTAGGCGGCTATGTATTATCATAAATTATTAGATTTTGCATCCTGAAAATATCCAAGTTCATAAAGGCGTTCAAGCCATCTTTTTCGTTTGGGATTCCCTTCGGTATTAGAAAACCATGTAGGATCAATTAATGGATCATTGGGCCGATGGTATTGAGCGGTCGTCTTACTCATATTGGTGCCCTGGAGTCTTGTGCTTTCAATTTCTTCCCTAGTTCGAGGATTGTTATAGTATACACAAGTACACATGCGTCGATCGCTAGAACCGCCATAACTAGAATGCCATAGTCGGAGATCGAAAGCAACTATATCACCTGGCTCTGAATCACAGATATGGGATGGCACATTCTCAATCGACATATTCAGGTCTGGTATCACCTGTTTTAAGGTATTATGATAAGGGTTCCTGTGGGAACCAGGTATCACCCTTAAAGCTCCCGTATTTGGGCCAACAGGTTGCAGGTAAAAAGCAAATTTTACACCGTATTGATGGATGCTATGAGTATCTGGGTGCCATTTAGTATTACCAACGTAACGGTTTGCATCAGTTGCAATTCCTAGAACATCGTCGCCATAAAGTTGCTCAGCAACGTCACACAATCTAGGGTCTTCCAACAGTCCAGCGAAACAAGGTGTTGATTGTCCCATCATCGTAACCCAGTGACGGGTTGTCCCGTCAAAAGGCATATGATGATAGGCTGTTTTCAGGCCAGATTCAAACTCTTTGTTTATTTTTACTAATTCATGAGGGTTAAACACATTGCGGAGAGTTACGAACCCAAAAGCTTGATAATGCTGGTACTGTTCTGTAGTTAACATGAAAAGAACCTCCAAACAGAACTACAGGCGATTAAATAAGCTCTGAAACCGCAGCCACCATGCGATCCATATCGCTTCATTTATTACTCCTTTAGATAACTTTGAAGTGCCCGATCTCCGGTCTACAAAAGTAATAGGTATCTCGGATAAACGAAACCCTTTTTGCCAACACCTGAAATTCATTTCGATTTGGAAGGCATATCCATCAGACCGAATATTATTAAGATCAATATTTTCAAGTACCTGCCGCCTAAAACATTTGTATCCCCCGGTTGCATCTTTTATAGGCATACCAGTAATTAAACGAGTATAAATATTGGCTAAATAACTAAGTAGTAACCGTGACAAAGGCCAATTTACCACATTAATTCCTTTGACGTATCTGGATCCTAAAACAACGTCGCAAAAATTAATTTCCTCCATAAATACAGGGATCATAGCGGGATCGTGGGAGAGGTCAGCATCCATTTCAAAAATATAATCTACATCTTGCTGTAAGGCAAATTTGAAGCCTGCAACATAGGCAGATCCCAATCCAAGTTTTTCCGAACGGTGAAGAATCGAAATTCGTGGGTTCTCTGAGGCAATTTTATCGACCCAATCGCCCGTACCATCAGGAGAACAGTCATCAACCACAAGGATACGGATTTTAGGATCAAGAGTTAATAGTTTTGGTAAGAGTATTTGAATATTTTCTAATTCGTTGTATGTCGGAATGATAATTAGAGGTTTCATAATAAATATAAATAGAATCTAGGGTTTATTCATTTTAGTCGTTCTAATGCGAAGGCTAGCACCAATGACTAATATAATTATTATAAGAGAACTAGCTATTTGACTCACCATATGACCAATTGTAAAACTCGAAGGATTAAAGGTCAGAACGACCTCATGTTTTCCTTTAGGCACAATTAAGGAACGAAGAACGTAATTAGTTTTGTATATTTCTGCTGGATCTCCATCGATAGTAGCGTGCCAACCTGCTGGATAATAAATTTCACTAATAACTAGTAAACAACGTGAATCGGCCTTAACTTTTATCTTTATTTCGTGCGGGGTATGTTCGGTAATTTCTGCAGTAGAAGTTCGTAGGGGGCCAAGTGTTCCATCGATTGGTTTTTCCAGAATAGCGTATTCTCCAGGATTAAAACTGGAATCTTTCAATATATTAAAAATAGCATTTTTATCTTTAATTATTTTTACACTATCCACAAGAAAGGCTCGAGGTAGGGCTGAATTATTGCGGTATAGATAACCGTCTTCCGAAGCTAAGACAGGCATGAGGTTTCTAGTCTGAAGAGGCCTATCTGATACCAAATAGCGAGTATTTAACATATTTAATACAGGCAAACTATTGAGTCCACCAAGATCCATTAATTCCTGGTATATCCCTAATTTTGCGGGGTGATAACCACCAACAGTAGATATCCCAAAATAGGCATATTCATTAGAGTTTAGATTGGGTATAGGAAGTATTCGGTACAAACTAGAGTCAGCCGTAAGTGTTTTTATTATTTCGTTTTCACGAGCTGCGTAATACGTTTCAATCTGCTGCGGATAATTTTCGGGGTTCACAACTTTTATAGCGACTAAAAGTAGATCGATGACAGCCAAAGCACATATTCCTATAACATACAACCGCATCGGTTTTTTATTTCGAACAGCCAAGATTAGAATACTCATCGTACAAAGGAAAAATACCATAACCCAGAGATCATTTATTAAATGACCAAATCGAGTTTCATTAATCAAAGTATGATAATCTGGATTGTTCAAATAAGTCTGTCGTGAGACATGTTCTTGGTCAGAAACTTCATAAATATTGGTCATAAAAGATTGAAACGATGTTTCAAACAAAGTTAACATAAGTACCAGACAGATTACAGGGCCCACAATTACAATTAGTCTTTTCGCATAAGAGGTGATGGTTTTCTTACTAGTCTTTATACTAGTTTCCAAGGCATTTAAACCATACCCAGCTAAAAGTGCTAAACAGAATTGTAGTATGACAAGGATCATAACGGGTGCACGAAATTTACCAAAGAAGGGCACAAAATTAAGCATAACATAGGACACCGGCGGGAGGTGGCGACCGAAGGATACTAGGAGTGCCAGTGCAGCGGCTATGATTAGAAATAGGGTAAATCGAGACCGGTGCAAACCAGCTCCCAAAACAGCTAGTACAACAACAACAATACCTAGATAGTGTGGGAAATCAGTAAATGGCATATCTCCCCAGTATAATTGCCCACCAAAACCCGAGAATGAAGGGATAATAAAGGTCAATATTTCGATAGGAGGGAATGACCAACTTGTAGCAAAGGGAACATTCACATTGTTTCCACCTACGGACAGGCCACGAGCAGAATATTGAGCATATTCTTGCAAAGGTAAAACTAGGACAGCAGCCACAGCTATAGCTAAGATGACACCACCCGTAAAAAGACTGAGATTTTTAAGTAAAATAGAAAGAGGAGTTTTGTCTCTGGCCTGACATGTCAACGTAAAAGTAGCATAAAAACCAATGAGTAAGGCTGTATAGAATGCAATCTGAGGATGAAATGAGCATAACTGTGAACCGAATGCACCACCGAGTAAAACAGCATCAAATATGCTACTTCGGTTGAAAACACGATAAGTTGCTAGAAAAACCAATGGGATGTGCATGAAACAAATAAATCGATTAGCATGTTCAGTAGCCATCATTGGGGTCGAAAATATAAAGGCGGATGTTATAACAAAACAAGCACTACGCGAAAGTGACAAGGTACGACCAAGGCTGTACATGGCAAAAGCCCCAAGAATCAGATGCAAAAAATAACGCCCATGTATAGCACTAACGAGGGATTTTGGAATTATCGCATTTACTAAGGCTTCAAAACTATACTGTAAATTGTGATAGGATCCACTTGCCTGGTAAGGCATACCACTAAATATGTGAGGATACCAAAGAGGAGTCTCTTGGGAATTTTTTTGAAATCTTTTTGTGAATTGATCAAAAGGGACACTGCTACTGATAGTGTCAGGTGTGATATCAACCTTGCCCGCGATGATGAAATCACGGTAGATAAAGATAGCTAACAACAAAACAATTAAACAAAGGATAATATCTGGAGAAGTTAGTTTTTGCCCTAAGCTTTTAAAAGTTGATCTAATATAGTTTTGCAAGATTTGTTTTTGGGTTAAATAATTTTTTGACATATATAATTTAAGTAGCTGGAATATTGTATGGCTATAAGGTAGACCAGCCTAGTTTTAAGTATCATCGATTCTAAAATCTGGAAACTGCAATGTATATACTATAGAGATCAATCTGAACTCACAATTCAATTATCATAAAAAGTTGGGCTATCAGTCTAGAAACCATATGATTTTAAACTATATAAAGTCAGTACTAGAGGTTAAAAATTGTAACAGAGATATAGTGGTTAGAGTATGTTCCCAAATTTATGGTTTTGTGATCTTTGTACTGAATCCGTTCCAGATACCTTGATGAAGTGAACGTAGATGGTCCCATTTTTGCCAGATAATTATGGAGATAATCGGCCGAATATATCGGTATACGAAAAGATAGGGCAGAAATAACAAACTAAAAGGGATTAAGGAAATATGTTTCCGGGCGAATAATATCCTACTACGTACCATATGATAAATATAAAAAGGACTGCCAAAACCAATAGCTTTTGATCCCTTATGGTGAATGATAGCTTGGGGAACAATTTTAAGCCGAAAACCATCCATACAGGCCCTAAATCCCCAATCATAATCATCAAAGTAGTTAAAATAGTCTTCATCCATTAAGCCCGTAGTATGTAGAACAGAGCGTTTAACCAGAAGAGCTGTACCGGTGATATATGGCATATCACCGGTTATATCATACTGGCCGGTATCTTTTTCATTATGACCTACCAAGAATGCTTGTGCCAACCAATTTAAAGTCTTGGTCCCCACAGAATCAATAATCAGATTCTGCCCGTGCTGGTAGATCTTTGGACCGACCATCCCAATATCAGCGTCTTGCTCTGCTTCAGCAACAAGATGAGTTAGTATATTGGGTTCTACAATTGTATCATTGTTTAGTAAAAACATATAATTTGTTAGAGTAGTAAGGGCAAAGCGCATCGCTTGGTTACTCCCAGCGACAAAACCCCTGTTTTTAGAATTTCGAATTAATTTTACAGGTGAGTTCAAGTGGCTCCATTTTTCTATAGAATCAGGTGATCCATCCGTAGAACCATTATCTACGACAACGATCGAAAAAGCTGGGTAATTAATTCGTGATACTGAATTAAGACACTCCAATGAGTCCTTTTCCTGATTCCAATTAAGTATGATGATTGTAACGTGTGGATACGTTTGGTTAGTTTTCAATTAAGTTATCCACTTATTTTTGATTAAACAATGCCCTTAGAGGATTAATAATTTTATCTATGTAGCCTCTCACGTATTCTCTTTCGGGTCTGTCCAACAGGGAAAATCCATAGAAGCTATAGATAGCTAGTCCTAGTAGAATCAAAGCTAAACTAATCTCAATACGATAAAAGAATAATCGGGCCCCGCCAAAGAAAATAACTGAAAGAGTGAGCAATCGTATGTACGGTTTCCAAGGGAAAAGGTGACCGATGGTTGTTTTTAGCAATTTTGCATACCGAGCAATGTAATAAATCCAACCCACAATAATACCCACTAAAGTAGCTACGGCTGCACCCCATAAGCCTAGAAAATTGATAAAAAATAGGTTCCCTAAAATATTAACAATTAGGATAATTAGGGCAGCTTGAATAATGATAACATTTCGGTTTAATGACTTAGCTAATACATCTGAGCTATTAAATCGTAATAAAAGCAATAGAGCATATATACCTAATACTCGGTGCCCTTCGAAGTATGTATTAGGCAAAATAAGCTGGTAGAGTTCGTCCGAAAAAAGAAAAACGAATACGCCTAAAGGTATATTAATGATTGCACCATGTAAGGAACATTTGCGCCAAAGGTTAGCCATGCTAAGGTAATTAGTAGAATCTGCATATCTTACATAGGTTGAAAAAAAAACAGATCCAAAAACACTGGTGATAATTCCTGCCAAGGGTAATTCGACAGCTGAAATACTATAAATTACAAAGCTAGGAGCTCCTAGAAAGGTACTAACCATGATTTTATCTAAGCTCGAATTAATAAAGGGAATTACTCCAGCAATACCTAGGGCAAAAGCGTAGCTATATTGTTCTTTAATCTTTGTGTCCCGAACATGAAAAGATAACAGATTCTTTTTTAATAACACAATACCGTAAAGAAAAGACTGAAACGCTTCAAGGAGCACTATTAAAAGAATAAGTTCGTAAATAGATACAATAATCCCGGAAATAAGAGTCGTCGTAATTATAATCAATCGGAAAGTAGATTGGAAGATTCTAAGAACGCTTGCGGCAGATGATTTTTCTGTCCCAACCAGTACATTATGTGCCGTAAGATTAAAGAAAAGAAAAAAGGAAATGAAAAGGTATACACCAATTTCCCGAAAAAATGGATTTAGCTCTGTAGAAACAAGAACATACGGTTCAAGAACTAAATGAAATATTAGGATTAGTATAAGGAATACTAATAAGCAATAGAGAATTGTATTGCCGACGTACTTCCTCGCGCTCGGGGTGTACCTGCCAGATATAAAGTAGAAAATACTTTCGACAAAACCGCTCACAAATAGGTACGCAAACGAAATTACGAGAATACCATAACGGTAGGGTGCTTGATTCTCTGGCTCGAAATAATGAGCAAGGATAATACCCTGAAATATCTGAACTATACTCGCGATCAGAAGGGCGGCATAAAGGATTGCTGCAGCATTTCGTTTTGACATGAGCCTGTCACAGGAATTAGTTCAACTCGAAAGAGTGGAATCAAATACCTTCCCTAAGCATCTCTTCGACAGCCGAAATCACACGATCCACTTCGTCTAACGTATTATAAATATGAGGTGAAAGTCGAATATTCGGTCCCATAGCAGCCCCAGCAATATGGTATTTGCCGTATAATTTTTGGAAAGTTTTCCGACTATTCAGATTTCCAGGTTTAAAAATAACTACTCCAGCAGAAAGAGAAGGATCTAGGGATGTTGATAGTTTAATTTCTGGTAGATCCGAAAGTCTTTTTTTAATAGCGGTTGCAATCTGACGCATACGATTTTCAATACGATCTCGACCAATCCTTTTATGGAAATCAACCCCCCTGCCAGTTGCTGCTAGCGCGGCATCGTCTCGTTGACCAAGAATCTCATACTTTTGGGCATTATCTATGTCATCATTCCAGCCGGCAGACACGATACTAGGCCACACTTCATTCTGTTTATCATGCCTTACGTATAGTACACCAACTTCTTTAGGTCCCATAAACCACTTGTGAGCGCTACCGGAATAAGCGTCACATCCCATATCGGTAAGATCAATCTGTAGCGCACCAAAACTCTGAGCTCCATCAACAAGGGAAAATACCCCACGTTGTCTAGCAGCCGCACAAAGTTTCTTGGCAGGCATAACTAACCCGGTAGTATTAGAAACGTGGGTGAAGGTAATCAATTTTGTAGCAGGGGTGTACGCGCGGTTAAAAGCCTTAACAATATCGTCCTCGCTCTCAGGTATTAGTGGTACCGAAACATAATTTATTTTGAATCCATACCGCCTGGCTTTTACCTCCCATGAAGTTTTGTTCGAAGGATGGTTAAGATCCGAGAGTAAGATTTCGTCTCCCGCTTTTAAATGATATCCAGAACTGATAACATTATTAGCTTCGCTCGTATTACGAACCAAGGCGATTTCCTGCGGCTGAGCACCCAAAAACCACGCCATCTTTTCACGAGTTTCTTCCCTGATTTCTCGATATTTCCCTCGGTTTTGAAAGGATGCATCTTGATCCAAGTCTCTTGTGTAATTAAAAACCATTTCCATTACTTGATAGGGGGATGGGCATAGATTTGCTGCATTCATTAATGCGAGATCACTATCAAGTATAAATTGGGCTCGGATTGCTTTCCAGTAAGATTCGTTATTTGAATGATTCTTAGGAGCCAGGATATCTAAATCATCGACGGGTGAACCTGAACCCATAGCAGGAGCACCATAGACCAGGGAACTGCCAACTGCCATCCCTCCAGCTAGTTTTTTAATGAATGAACGGCGGGTTTCTTGCCGGTCAGTATCTGGTGGATTCTCGATCAAGTAATTTTTTTGTATCATACAACTCCTCCAATTTGTTATCACAATTAGTTTTTATTAATATTTGGATCACGAAAGAAAGCTAAGGCTTTTTGATATTCATTTTCTGAGAATATTTTGGACTAACTCAAGCTGTGACTTTCGTCCGTTGTAGCTAGGAACGAAACCAAGTTTGATATAAGTCTTGATTGCTGGAAACTAATATCATTCATAAAGTGCAGAACCACTAATATCACAAGACTTCCTAGTCCTCGCCTCCCTGGAATTAGGTTTAGCACAGATCCTTTTCACCGTCGGGTATTTAAGCTCTTTTTTGAGTGAGGGGTACCCGGAAAATTTCAGAAATCTAATATATTTCTAATCGAATTTTTATGGCATTGGATCATGTTAATTCATCACTAGTTTGATGGGATACTAGAGAAATCCTGTTGGTATAATTGTGTCAGGAAGGTCATTTGAGGTCGGACGAACCATCTAACATACTTACTTAATGGTTGCCTAAGCAATGGAACTTAGCTCCTATTAACAATCACACCCAATTCCCCTTAGATGACTTACAGAATCTGCAACCCTCTGGCAGGTTTCTTCTTCATTTAAAGATTCCCCTTCTACTCCCTCAATTTCCATGGTGAATGGTCCATAAAACCCATAATGGTTTAATCGATCAAAAACTGTCTTAAAATCGACAATCCCTTCCCCAAAGGTGGGAAAGCACCAGGTTTTGTATAGCCCATTGGTATCCTTAAGATGCATGCTTCCAATATAATCTATAACTTTTACCATTTCGTCTACATGGTTTGTATTATGGTTGTAGTAGTGGATATTGGCAGTGTCGTAGTTTACTCGAATATTTGGATGATTAACACCAAGCATAGTTTCTAATGCTACACTCGCATTGGTTATTAAATCGGGGTGGGTTTCCAGGCCAACGGTTATATCATACTGAGAAGCTTTTATTCCTACTTGGTGTAATCGTTCGTAGACTAAGCCCTTGTCTAGACCTCCAGTATGAATACTGACGAAGAGAGTACTAGCACCAAGTATTTTTGCTGTCTCTAGAACAGGAATAAGACGTTCAGCAGGGTTATTAGTTTCAATTTCTATAGAGCATTGTAGGCTACTGGCCGAGAGGCCATAATTATCTAATTTTGTCTTAACCGACTTTACCTTATTAGGTCCCGGAGCATCAATTTCTACGTGATATACCCCTATTTTGGGTAGGTGTTCATAGGCAGCATCGGAAAACTTGCCATAACTTGCTGTTCGGCATGCAAGCAAATTGGTCGGCATAGGTTACCTTCTTTCGGGAAAAGAAATATATTATAAGCAGGAACTAGTCTTTCAAAATATAAACCAAAGCTCTTAAGGGGTCAAGGTGTCGTGACTATCTAATTCCCTAGCGCTGAATTAACCATTTTAATATACCTTCGAGTGACAATTCAGGTTTAAGAATTTTTGTCGGAGTTCCTAGGGTTTTTAGCAATATTTCGGCAGCTTGATAACCACTTCGGACGGCACTTTCCATAGTTGCAGGCCAACCAGTTTGGACCCAATCTCCTGCTATGAAGAGATTAGAAAGAGGGGTAGAAGGATCAGGACGAAGTAAATCACAACCAGGTTTCGGAGCAAAAGTTGCTTTTCCCTCCTTAACAACGATAGCTTTTAACAACTTGGCTTTTCGGGTTTCTGGCAGAATTGATTTGAGATCATCCATAGCCTGATTAATGATCTGATTCTGGGGAAGTTTCATCCATGCATCTGATGCACTAACCACTAAACCAAGGTAGGTACTTTGATCCTTCTGGTCGCTGGTTTTTTGTTTTCGTATTGATTGATTAAAAATCCACTGTATTTTTTTACCAATTACAGCTGCATAGTCTAGATCGGTAACCGGACGATCGAACCAGACATGAACCGAAGTTATAGGAGACATGGAGAGTTCATTTGTTCTTGAAAAATAAGGGTGTGAAGTATAGTTCTCAGGTAATAACTTGCGTAGGATGTCAAAAGGTACAGTGGTAATATAATTTTCGGCGGTAACAGATTTTCCATCCTGTAATGTTAGTGAGGAGATATTATTTCCTTGAGACGAAATGTTTGAGATACTTTGATCTAGAAATATCCTTCCTCCTCTTTGTTCGATATAATCGATGCAAGGAACGTATAGATCAGCAAGTGGCGCGGTTGAAAGTCCCACTTGATAGCCTGAACGGTTACTCATCAAAGCCCTCGCACTTGTGTTGATTCCGTAATTAGCATCTATATCATCTAGGTCGTCATTAAGTGCACTTATCAGGAAGGGTTTCCAAAATGCTTCTATAGCCCGGGAAGAAGCCCCATGTGATTTTAACCAATTTTCCATAGAAATTGGATTTTCTGGGCTCAAGGGTTCAAATTTACGATTGATGATGACGTGTCGAATCATACGGCTAACAGTATTAAAAACAGAAAGCTTGTCCATAATCCCCATAGTTTTAAGCCGTAAAAAAGATGGGAGCAAGTGGAGGGGTGGGGGGAGGGGAAGGCGAGAAGATTTTATGACAGAAATCTGATTGGATTCATCAATAAATGGAATAGTTTCATGGAAAGTAATCTGATTCGATACTCCAAGTTGGTTAAAGAAATCAATTAAATTTACACAACAGCCTAGTAGGACATGTTGGCAATTGTCAATCTGGCGACCAGTTGATGGATGTATAAAAGAAGAGGCACGTCCCCCCAGAACTGAGCGTCTTTCATACACATTAACTATAATTCCGGCGTTGGCTAGAGCTACAGCACTAGATAGACCAGCTAAACCTCCACCAACAACGATTACCTGAGTCATACTCGCCTTCGTATTAGTGCTTGGATGGTTATGTTAATTTTCTTCCAGCTAGAAAGTCTGATGCGTTTATCAAAAACATCATAATGACACCGGGAAATTTCTTCAAGACATTGCCGATAAATCCCAATCATAGTTGCTAGGCAAGCCTGGCTAGACTTGTTAACTAATGGCAGGAGTGGGATAGCTTGTTCGTAAAAATACCTTGCTCTATCAACTTGGTAAGCCATCAATCGTCGAAAATTATCGTTTAATAATTCATTCCGTATATTTCCCTCTGTGTAATCAAATTCGTCAAGATCTTCCTGAGGCAAGTAAATTCGACCCATTTCAGCATCTTCTTTCACATCGCGAAGAATATTGGTGAGTTGAAAAGCAATACCACAATATTCGGCATACTTTTTGGCATCATTGCTCTTGAATCCAAAAATGTGTAAACAAACTAATCCCACAGCTGAAGCTACCCGATAACAATATTGGTACAAGTCATCGAAGGTAGAATAACGGTTTATAGTGAGATCCATTTCTGCGCCATCGATTATAGCGTCAAAATAGGTTCTAGGGATTTTAAAGTTTTCGATGGAATCCCTAAACGCTGGCAACAAATTTATCTTTCCCACAGTTCTTCCACTATATGCATCATCTAATACTCCACGCCATTCCAATAGTTGGCGTTTTTTCTCATTCGGTTCAGCGGCCTCGTCGACAATATCATCACAATAACGCATGAAAGCATAAACTGCACACATCGCACGTTTTTTTTTGCTTGGGAGTACGGTAAACGAATAGTAAAAGTTCTTTGCTCTCGACTTAGCTATTTTCTGACAAAATTTATAAGAACTTTTAATTATTTTATGATCAGTATTCTTAAAATAATTAGATTTCATATTGTATGAGAAACTTTAATCCTTATGTAGTAGTTTTATTCTAAAAAAATATTCTAAAAAGATACTAATTTTTCGTATTTTTGACAGTTTAGGTCTTCGAGCTAAAACATTAAAATTCTGTTTTTCCATTTGATCCAATATCGCCCAACCAAAACGGTTAAAAAGCGTAATGTCCACCTTGTGCTTATGGTTAACTAGGTCGGATAAATTAAGTCCCTCTTCGAGTAGTTTCCGAGTGCGATTCACTTCGAACATCATGAGATTTTTGAAATTATCATTATAAATTCCAGCCTTAAGGTCTTCTTCGCTATAACGGTAGTGGTGGAGATCCTCTAACGGAAGATAGATTCTATCGTTTGCAAGGTCTAGTCGGATATCCTGCCAAAAGTTACATAATTGAAGTGCAGTACAAGTTTTATCTGAAAAGCTTTGCCTTTGGCTGTCCCTGTACCCACACAGATACAGTACAAGATGTCCTACAGGGTTGGCAGAGTAACAGCAGTATTCCAATAGATCGGCATAAGATTGATATCGTTTTACGACTTGGTCCTGACGAAATGCTTTCAATAAATCTCGGAAGGGAGTTATTGGTATTTCAAATTGATTTATAGTTTCTTTAAGAGCGACAAAAACTGGATGTCGAATATCTCCTTTATAACAGGCTTGTAATTCTTTTTCCCACCATTCTAGCAATTTCAAGGATAAATTTTTATCATCTACCTCATCAGCAAGGTCATCAGACCATCTACAATAGGCGTATACATTAAAAAAATGACGCTTAAGCTTTCGGGGTAACATATGAGAAGCTACAAAAAAATTCTCATAATGCCGGAGTGCCAGTGATCTACAGTACTTATGAGCCGAGTCCAAAGACTGGTCATCATCGTTAGGCAGCATATCTAGAGCAAGGCTCTTGATTTGGAATACAGCTTTTGGTAAATAATGGGGAGATGTCATATTTATAATATTCTCAAATTGCTATTTCAATTAGGTTGTCTAGTAACTAATAAAACATGAATGATGCGGTCGAACAAACTGATTTGTTAAAATTGGAATATTAGACAAATAATTCTAGCAAGATTATATTTTACTTTAACTGTCTATATGCCCATACCCAAATGCCTATAGTAAGTAGTACTCATAGAGGAAAAGCTTAAAAACTATTCTCAAAATAAATTTTCAATTATCTACATTAGTATAAAAAAGAGGTGGTTAAGTCGTGCCAAATAAGAATAAAAACATAAGTTTGCCCAGCGAGTTCGAATTGATCCAAAAAATTGAAGATCTCTTGTCAGATTCTGACCCTGACGTCATTCTTGGAGTTGGCGACGATGCAGCGGTGGTTAAACCGAGACTGGGATTGCAAACCGTTTTGACAACGGATACTTTTGTGGAGGGTGTTGATTTTAATGTTAATTTTTCTTCATGGTGGCAAATAGGATGGAAGTGTATGGCCGCAAATTTCAGTGATATAGCAGCTATGGGAGGTTCCCCTAGGCATACATTAGTTACTCTTTGTCTACCTGTACAACGAATTTATAAAGAAATTGAGGATTTGTACCAAGGGTTTCATGATTTGGCAAACCGCTTGGGGCTTTCTCTATCTTTGGTTGGTGGTGATTTAAGCTCTATTGATGGCCCGTCAGTAATATCTATAGCATTAATCGGAGAAATTGACGGAGAAAATATAATTAAACGTAGTGGCGCTAAAATAGGAGATGTTCTTTGTGTAACTGGACACGTTGGTGGGAGCCAAGCAGGACTCCATCTGATAAAAAAGGCGCAGGACCAGCCATCGCTAGAGAGAATTTTGGATAAGTTCGAAGAAACCTTAACTCGGCACCGGACTCCCCTGCCCCGAATTCGTGAGGGGCTTCTAATGTCGCGAACAGGATGGGTCCACGCTATGATCGACGTGAGTGATGGAATAAGTTCTGATGCATTACATATTTGCAGAAATAGCAAAGTGGGATTGCACCTGGATGTTACAGCATTACCCATTGCCGATGAAACGAAGTTAGCACTAGAGCAACTAAGGCTTGATCCAATTGAAACAGCACTTGAAAGCGGTGAAGAGTTTGAGCTTCTTTGTACTGTTGATCCAGAAAATTTAGCAAGTTTAGTAGACCTAGTCGGGACAGAAACAGGCACCCTCCTAACTCCCATAGGAGAAATTACACCCCAAGATCAGGGGTACAAAATTACCGACCAGACAGGTACTTATTCTCTTTTACCAAAAGGGTACGAACACTTTAGAAGCTAGCTCTAAATTTCAATTTCAATACCTTCATCTGTTAGCCGGACCGGGAAACACTTAAGATTCTCGTAGGCAGGGGGGGTGAGTACGTCCCCAGTCTTGACATCGAAGGAAGCCCCGTGAAAAGGACACCAAAGATCAGATCCGTCCAGTTCACCTTCGCAAAGCGGTGCTCCCATATGAGGGCAGAAATTATCAACAGCATAATACTGTCCATCTACATTACAAAGAACAACTTCAGTCCCTTCGTTTGAAACTAATTTTGTCTGGCCAGGTTGAAGTTCATCTAGATCCGCTGCTTTAATATAACCCATAATAACACCTCTTCTGTAAATAGTAAAAATTGATTAAGAATATATCCTTAATTCAACCAGGAATAATAACTTGTTGCCCAATTTGAAGCCGTCTTGCCTGCAGATTAGGGTTAGCTTTGATTAGGGCCGATAATGATACTTTAAAGATTCGTGCAATTCGGGCTAGAGTATCCCCAGACCGAATGTTGTAGGTAGCCAGGTTATTAGTACCTACCGAGCCATCGATACTTTTTCCAGGTCTATCCAGATGTAAAACTTGACGGGGATAAATAGTATTACCTTTAAGGTTATTTCTTTGTTTTAATATAGCGATTGTTGTTCCATAATTTCGTGCTATACGAGTTAAGGTGTCACCTCTTCGCACAGAGTGGGTGGTTGCTTCTGTGTTAATTCGTACGAAATTTGAAGTACCGAATGTCCGGTAGTTTCGACCAGGAACTCGCAATACCTGTCCAATACGGATTAGGCTCCCTCGGATACGGTTCATCCGGCGAAGCGAACTTACTGATGTTCGGAACCGACGAGCAATGTGCCCGAGAGTATCACCTCTTCTAACACGGTATTTCCCAACTTCTGGTGGAGGCTTAAAACTTGACTCCGGAATTTTATCTAGATTACTTAGAATAGTTAGGCCAGCGCCTAAGGGAACCCGCACCGAATATCCGGAAGGTGGCGTTACGCCATAACGGATCGAAGAATTCATTGCTTTTAGCTCGTCTTGGGACATTTTTAGGTGTTCAGCCAAATTCTTGAGTGTAACTGATTTTTTGAGATGCACTTCTTCAAAGAGATAAGGTGGGAAGGGCTCCGGTAATTTAATACCATATTTATCTGGATTTTCCAGAATATGTAAAACCGCTAAAAACTTGGGTATGTATTGGCGGGTTTCCCGTGGAAGACGAAGTTTCCAAAAACTACGGCTTCCGGTACGGTTTATTTCCCTAAGGACTCGCATTTCGCCACAATTGTAGGCAGCAAGAGCTAAGAACCAGTCATCAAACATTTTGTGAAGATCAGTAAGGTATCCTAACGCAGCTGTTGTTGCTTTATAGGGGTCCATTCGATGATCTATCCAACCAGATCGATCAAGTCCATATCTTCGACCTGTTTCATAGATGAATTGCCAGATTCCAGCTGCGGATGCTCTTGAATATGCTCTCGTTTTGAATCCACTTTCTACGATTGGTAGCCACTGAAGTTCTTGTGGTAGTCCGCTAGTTCTTAGTTTCTCACGTATCATCGTAGTATAACGTCCAGAGCGTTGGTAAGAAGCAAGCAGGAAATCGGGGTTTTTAAGGTGAATCTTGATTTGTTGTTCTACACTTCGGTTCAGTGTTCTAGGAATGGCCCCTTTCATATCCACGTTATCATCTTGTTTTGTGCGGATTCGTTCAATCAGGTTACTAAGTAGGTTTACCAAATCTGGTTGATTCTGTGTTGTATCCTGGATGGAATTATCTATAAGTAAGCTAAGAACCTCGTGAACTCCAGCACGGGCAGCAGTAGTGTCAGCCTGTTCCAATGCTTTAAGAGCTAGGTTGTAACGTGCTCGCGCATCTTTAAGGAAAAGAGGTAGATTCCCCGTTTCTTTAGAATCATTCTCGATATTGTCACTAGGATTCAAGCCAGGGTTCCACGATTCAGTCATAGTGGATATTTTCTTGTCTTCGGCTATGACAGAGGCGTTATCACGCAGAGGAGTTTCAAGGTTTTTGGACCCCGCACACCCACTTAAGATCAGCAAGCTAATTAAAGAGAAGTATCTGTACATTATGAACGCAATGATTCAGTTTCCGAGATAATAACTTAGAAATATGTTTCAGACATTCATATTCAACGGAACGAATTAGAAAATACAATTGATTGACTAGTAAGCAAGAAGTTTTATAAGATATCTTCTAGGTTCAATCTCAAAATTCCTGAAAGAACGTTTCTTTTTATTAATAGATTTCAAGTTGAAGTTAAGGCCATTTCTATTTCCCTTATTACATCGGGGTTTTTCTCTGTATTTTTGGCCATTAGAAGAGCCGAAAGAGCCTTATCCCCCCCGATGTTCCCCAGAGCCCAAGCTGCATGGCTTCTCACCAATGGTTCTTCATCACTAAGTGATATTACCAAGGGAGCGATAGCCGCTGGATCTTTGGTATTCCCTAAAGCAACAGCAGCATTTCGAAGAAGGCCTTTTCGTTTAGTTCGCTTTATAGGACTATTTTTAAAACGGGTTTGAAAATCTTTTGATGACCACCTAAGCATACTAATTAAATCAGGCATTTCATTCCAAGGTCGGGAATAAAATTCAGGATGTTGCGAGATATGAGCTTTCCTATTCCATGGGCAAACGTCCTGACAATCGTCACATCCAAAAACATGGTTGCCTATCGTCTCACGATATTTTAACGGGATTTCCCCTTTTAATTCAATAGTTAGATAAGAAATACATCGGCGAGAATCAACCACGTAGGGTTCAGGAATAGCATCTGTGGGACATGCTTCGATACACTTTGTACATGTGCCGCAGTGGTCCGTTGTAGTTTTGTCTTTAATCAATTCAAGATCCAGTAGTATCTCCCCAATCAATAGCCAGGAACCAATGTTTTTATTAATAAGATTAGTATGCTTGCCAAACCAGCCTAGCCCTGCGCGAACTGCAAATTCTCGCTCTAATACAGGTCCGGTGTCTACATAGACCTTACCTTGTACGGGTCGATCAGCTTTTTCCTGGATAAATTGAAGTAATTCCTGGAGTTTATCTTTCATCAACCTATGATAATCATCACCTCGAGCATATTGGGCAATCTTCCCCCGGTGTGATCCATCAGGAATGGGCTCTGAATCAGGGCAGCGGTAGTTCATTGCCACGACTACAAGAGATTGAATATTCGGAAGAACTTTATCTGGATTCTGTTTATGGTTTATATGACGTTCTAAATAGGACATTTCTCCAGACATTCCATTTTCAATCCATGTTGCATAGTAATTCCCGTGGCGAGGAGGATCTGCAGATGTGATTCCAACAAGATCGAAACCAAGATTTAAGGCTTGAGTTTTAACTTTATTGGTAAAAGATGATAGCACAAGAATTTGAGTCTGATATACTTAACCAGCCGCTTGACCGCTGGGAGTAGATGAATGACGTCGATTTCGGTTTCGATTTCGGTTGTTATTGCGTCGGCGTCCCCCATAAGGTTTATGATCATTCTTTTTATTGGTAGTCATTTTGTGGGCTATTTTTTCCCTTATGACGGTTACTTTAATATGGCCGGGATATGTCAGATCATTTCGTATCTTTTGAGATATCTCAAAAGCTAATGTGTGAGTTTGATCGTCGTTTATACTATCGGGTTTAACCATCACTCGAATCTCTCGCCCCGCATTAATAGCGTATGCTTCGGCGACTCCATCGAAAGATCGGGCAAGTTCTTCCAGTTCAACTACCCGACGCACATATTCCTCAGGGTCATTCCGTCTTGCTCCAGGGCGAGCACCAGAAATAGCATCTGCTGCAGCGACAAGAAATGTAAACGGGGAGGTGATTTCCTCATTTTCGTCATTATGGTGGGCAATTATAGCATTCTTTACCTCTTCAGGTTCACCATATTTTTCAGCAAAAGATAGGCCGATCTCAGGGTGGGAGCCTTCCATCTCGTGGTCCAACGATTTCCCAACATCATGGAGAAGGCCACAGCGCCTGGCAAGAATCTCATCAAGGCCGATTTCCACAGCCATCATACCGGTCAGGAAAGCAACTTCTTTAGAATGCTCAAGAGCATTCTGACCGAAACTAGATCGGAAACGTAATCGTCCCACAAGTTTCATCATTTCAGGATGCATTGGTTTGAGCTTAAGCTTATCAACAGCCTGTTGCCCTTCGGAAAGTAAGCGGTGGTCAATTTCTGTCTGTGCCCTACCTATAACTTCTTCAATTCTATTCTGGGTAATCTTGCCACTAGCTACGAGATCTACCATAGCTGATCGGGCAATCTCTCTTCGCATCGGATCAAAACAGGAAATAACTACAGCCTCAGGGGTATCATCAACCATTACTTTGACTTCACTAGCTGCTTCAAAAGTCCGAATATTACGACCATCCTTCCCTATAATTCGCGCTTTGATTTGATCATTAGGGAGCGGTACTACAGCTACACTGGTTTGGGTAGATTGGTCTGCTGCACAACGACTGATAGCCATGGTGACTATTTTTCTTGCTTCTCTATTAGCATTAGTTTGGGCAGATTTGAGAATATCACGGACCCTATGTTCAGCTTCTTGCTTAACATCCTTAATAAGCTCTTCGTTAAGTTGGTGCTTTGCTTCTTCGGAAGTTAAGCCAGCTAAAGACTCCAAGTTTTTTCGGTATTCTGCTGCAGACTCCCCAATTTGTTTTTCGCGGAGTTTTAACTGACCGTCAAGTTTTTCTAGATCGCTTTCTCTATGTCTAGTATTTTCTTCACGTTCTCTTAAACTATCATTACGTTGTTCACAGTTCTTCTGATGATCTAAAAGTTCCTGTTCTTGGGTTTCTAAACTAGCTTTTCGGTCATTAATTTCTGTTTCCTGGATACCCCTTGCTTGGTGCCATACTCTTTTTTCTTCAAGTAATCCAGATCGGTGTTTGCCTTCCATTTCTCTAAAAAGACGTTGCGCACTTTTCTGTATTTTGTCTTCCATTTCACCAACCCTACTGCGTCGTAGCATAATTCCAATAATTACTCCAACCACCATAGATAGAACTATAAAAATAGTCAGAGGGGTTATCAACTCGTTAAGCTCAGCCAATTGAAAATCCATGGGTTTACTCCCGCTATAAAAAACATTTTCTTCTGTTATAGGACAGCTACAGATCTTGTGATCATGCTGCAGGATAACAGTTTTGTTCCGTAAGTGTTACAGCCAGGTCATCACAAACTAAAATCCTAAAGTGTCTGGCCTGTATATCTCGATAAGCTTATTAGATATGGTCCATCGGAAGCAAAAGTAACAAGCAAGAAAGGAGGGCGTCTTTCTTATTCCCGAATATGGGACAGTATTCCCATTTCTGGAATCACTCACACGGGGGGTGAGGTTGTGATTTTTCTCGACAAACTTATTTAGTTATTATTTTAGCCATACATTGAATGAATGCCAAGAAAAGATTGAAATACCTATCCGGTGATCCATACACAAATTTAACATGATTCTGAAACTTTTACCGGCCCACAGAAGTTTAATAATATTTCCCGTTTATAGTTTTACCCCAGTTGCGCCTAAAATAGAGATTGCACCCTCTTATCACATATTCAATAAATCAATCTAATGTAGCCTATCAGTTTGTTCTCCGTGTTATATTTCGACGAGACCCGATATTTATAAACACTACCTATGTCACGCCAGTATAATACAAATTTACTTTTCTGTATCTTTAGTATCTACAGCCAATTTTCCTAGTTAACCTCAGATCGCAATTCAGGCGCTGTAGATTTTCTTCCAAAACGATCTGGCAGAAGGAGAATTAAGGTCCCAATAGTAAGCAGTACCATGCCACCCCATACCCAGTTAACTAGTGGGTTAATGTAGATTTTAAATGTAGCGACGTCAAGCGTTTCATTAAGTTCAGCGAGAACTACGTAGAGATCTTCGTTCAGGGTAGACCATATAGAAACCTCAGAAGTTACTTGGTCTTGTATCGGATAGACACGCTTTTCGGGTGCCATTCTAGTTACGGGTTCGCCGTCGACAGACAAACGAAGAAGGCCAGCATAAGAAATATATTCGCCTTCATTTTTTTCCGTAAGAGATTCGAATTCAAGAGTATAATTCTTAATAGTGAAACTTTCGCCTTGCCTTACAGCAAAGTTTTCTTCCCGGTCAAAAGCTTTTCCCGTAAAACCTACAAACATGAGTACAATCGCTAGATGTACAATATAACCGCCGTATCGCCGTTTATAACCTAGGATAAGACGAATAAAAGCTAAGGGAGAGGATTCGGATGTTGTAGAACGCCGAGCCCGAACCCCCCGATAAAATTCAAGGCTAATAGCACCAACAACAAAAGCACACATACTTAAGGATAATAGTGCGTACACGTGACGAATGCCAAAAATAAGTAATACAGCCGCAGTGGTCAGAAAAAAGATGATAGGGACTGTAAAATGTTTTTTAAGAGCAGTTAAGGAAGTTTTTCTCCAGGCAAAAAGAGGACCTGCCCCTGTTAGAAAAAGTAAAAAGATGCCTAATGGTATGTTGATTTGGTTAAAATAAGGTGCACTGACAGTTATTTTCTCACCACTCACAGCTTCCGAAAGTACAGGGAATATCGTTCCCCAAAGGACAGCAAAGCAGATACCAACAAGAGCTAGATTGTTTAAAAGAAAACTACTTTCTCGAGAAACAAAGGAATCTAGTTCATTATGAGCCTTAAGAGCATGCCGTCTAAAAAAAAGTAGACTGAAAGATAAAATCATAGAGAATAAAACAAGTCCAAGAAACATTGGGCCAATACCCGATTCAGTAAAAGAGTGGACTGATGAAACAACACCACTTCTAGTAAGAAAAGTACCAAAGTAAACCAGACCAAAGGTTAATATAATTAAAGTAAAATTCCATATTTTTAGCATTCCCTTTTTCTCTTGTATCATAACCGAATGGAGAAATGCTGTTATCGTCAGCCACGGCATAAGAGCAGCGTTTTCTACAGGATCCCAGGCCCAATAACCACCCCACCCCAGTTCTACATAAGCCCATCGTCCACCCAACATCAGTCCAAATCCGAGAAAAAACCAGGCATAAATGGTCCACCGACGTATTGTGCGGATCCACGTATCTCCCAGTTCTCCTGTAATTAACGCAGCAAAAGCGAAAGCAAAGGGGACAACAGTACCTACAAACCCTTGATAGAGAATAGGTGGGTGAATAATCATTAAGGGCATTTGAAGGACAGGATTCAGGCCTTGACCTTCATTGGGTACAAAAGGCAAAAGTTCAAAAGGTTCAGCAACAAAAATAAGTAAACAAATGAAAAATAATGTAACCGACATCATTACTGCATGAACGTAGGGCAAGAGTAGTTGATTCCGGTTCTTATTCGTAATCTGGACAACTAATCCGAAAAGAGACAATGTCCATACCCAAAGTAGTAGAGACCCTTTCTGCCCAGCCCATAATGCTGTGACTCTATAAAACTCTGGCAGGGTAGTACTTGTATACGAAGCGACATATTCTACTTGGAAGTTACCATTGTAAAGTAGGTATACCATCGAGAAGGTAGCCAGGGTAAGCATTCCAAACGTAGCTATAACTCCGTGCCCACCGCTGATGATTAGTTGTTGGTTTCGAGCTCGAGCGCCAACAACA
This sequence comes from uncultured Gemmatimonadota bacterium, assembly GCA_964593235.1. GTDB lineage: Bacteria > JAAXHH01 > JAAXHH01 > JAAXHH01 > JAAXHH01 > JAAXHH01. The sequence continues at coordinate 52,617 of CAZQGS010000006.1, forward strand.
CTCGTGACCCCACCATAAGTCGCTGTCATGAAAGCAAGTAGTAGGCTGAAATATCCTATTTCGTGCATTTATCTTCTCGCATATTATTTGGTGTACAGTGAACTATTGAGATTTAGCCTTGTCTTTCTACTTTAATCTCCATCTCCTCGGAAATCTTTCCAATTATTATCTCAGTTGCAAGACCAGAGAAAATACCATTTTCCAAGATTCCTGGTATGTTATTTAGGTTCTTTTCCATCTCGGCTGGGTTTTCAATGTCAATAAATTTGGCGTCAACTATCATATTCCCCTGATCTGTAATGACGGGCCCATCTTTTTGGGTGGCCATACGCAGTGAAGGCGTCCCTCCAAGAATGGTAATAGAGTTCATAACAGGGCCAACGGCCAGAGGTAAAACCTCCAATGGAACCGGGCAACGGGAGCCCAATTTATTTACTAGTTTAGATTCATCAACAATTACAATAAATCTAGTAGCCATACTATCTACTATTTTTTCACGAAGATGGGCAGCCCCTCTGCCTTTTATGAGGTTCTTCTCCGGGTCAACTTCATCTGCCCCATCCACAGCTATATCAATTTTCTCTATATCATCCAATGTACGCAAAGGAATACCATGGTTTCGAGCAATTACTGATGCATCAAAAGACGTGGGTATCCCGATAATTTTGAGACCTTCTTGGCGTACGCGCCGCCCTAACTCTTCAATCATATAAACAGTAGTGGAACCAGTCCCTAGCCCAATCACATTGCGATCTTCAACCATTTGGGCAGCTTCTATCCCGACAGTTTTTTTCATCTTCTCGATTACTGCATTGGATGCCATTTTTAATTTCCTAAACGGTATTAGCCATAAACTAATCTCGGGGAAAATAAGCTTTTTGGTAACCGAAAGTCAACGTTTACATTTATAAGTTAGTAGTAATAGCAATTATTTAGTTAATAGTTCTGGATTTATTAGATAATATCCGAGGGCTGTTTTATTTTCTAAAGGAGGCTTAAAAGAGGTTAAGTAATTAATTTTCAGGAATTAGAGTAAATGCCAAAATGCGAGGGGTGACAAAAACAGAGATAAGTGAGATTACGTAAAATAACTAAATCAGAGGAGCCGATTATTTTAGGTAATCTTGGATGTAATCGAAAAGGTCGGCCTGAGCATTGCCTTTATCTTGAAACTCTCTAAGAATATTTTCGATGATCGGACTAATTTCTAGTTCGACGTTCATAGCATTCGCAAGTTTATTTCCTAGATACATGTCCTTAACACCAAGGTTTATAGCCGAATGCAATGGTTTACATTCCAAAAAATGATCCAAACTTCTCTCCATCATTCGACTTTGCCCCATACTGGGTCGGATCGCATCGACAAACTGTTTTGGATCAAGGTTAGCTTTAGTAGCGATGGCCATTCCTTCGCAGGCTCCGATGAAATTGATAAACATCATAATATTGTTAATAAGTTTGGTTGTCATCCCATTGCCAATATCTCCCATTCTTATAACATTTTTGCCAATACAGCGTAAAAAAGATTCCATACGTTTAAAAACTATTTCTTCCCCACCAACAAATATGGTCAGAGTAGCCGTTTTCGCAGAGACAACTCCACCACTGATAGGAGCATCAAGCACATCAATTCCTCTTAATATTCCTTTGTCTGCTATCTGGCGCATTAATTCAGGTTCATTTGTAGTTGTATCTATATAAACAGATCCATCTCTAAGGCCTTCAAATATACCATTCTCACCCAAGACTACCTCTTCTACCGCAGCTGGGCTTGGTAGAGAGGTAACAACTACGTCTGCTCCTATGGCTGTTTCACAAGGAGATGGACACCAAGAAGCCCCATTATTTAGTATATCTGAGGCGTTGTTGGCACATATATCATAGACCTGGAGTGTATAGCCATTTCTTAATAGGCTTTCTGCCATGGGATTACCCATGTTGCCCAGGCCAATAAATCCTACATTCATATTAGGGCCTATCGTTTTTCTTCGAATGTTGGAAAATCACCGGGGATAGTGATTTCTATAACTTCAAAATCATCAGAAAACTCTAATAATTCGTGCTTGATACCAGGAGCTTGATACCATGCATCCCCAGCTTCCACGCGAATTTCTCCAGCGTCCTCCAAGTCAATCCGGGCCCAGCCGTTGAGAAGATAGTTCATCTGAAATTCAAGTTTATGAGAATGATATCCGCCAGGGCCGTCACAGCTTTGATCTGCCTTAATGACATGTGCCATTACACGCCCATGAGTAGCATTTTTCATCCCTAAATCGCGATATAGGAAATGAGGTCTCAACCCCTTTGCCCAATCTGCTTCCTTAATATGAGCAGCAAAAGATTTTGAACTAGGTGCAGTCATTAATAATACTCCTTTTTATGAAAACCCATCAGAGCTTTCTGGGGTTAGGGGGTGCTTTGTTATGCTCCTCCATCCATATAGATAGCGTTACCGAACATGTAAGAGCATCGTTCTGATGCAAGGAAGCAGACTACGTCAGCAATTTCTTCCGGTTCTGCAATCCGACCAGCGGGAAGTTTCTCCCCAAGATCATTAATAAGTTCCTCTATATGACGGCCTTGCTTAGCTGCTTCCGTTCGTTGAACATCCCTTGCTCTTTGCGTGTTGGTCAGGCCCGGGCAAATAGCATTCACTAAAATACCGTCTCCAGATACAGCATCTGAGAGTGCGCGAGTACAATTCAAAACGCCAATATTAGCAAGGCTAATCGGGATATTTTGTCGGTTGGGGTTAGTTCCAGCTCCCCCAGCAATATTGATTATCCTTCCCCATTGGGTTGCTTTCATGTAAGGGATTGCCAGTTGTGACATACGCAAATAACCATGGAGTTTAAGATTTAATCCTTGGTCAATCTGTTCCTTAGGGAGAGTTAGAATATCACCACCCCTAGCAGCTCCCGCACAATTTACTAGTATGTCGATTCCACCGAGGGTTATAATAGTTTCTCGAATTACTTTGCGGCAATCTTTCAACAAAAGTAGATCTGCTGGGACAGCATGTCCGGTCCCACCTGTGGCTTTTATAGACTGGACTACTTCGTCCAATAGGTCTTGGCTGCGGGCTGTTAGACATACCCGAACACCTTCCCGAGCAAGAGCTATTGCGCAACAACGGCCTATCCCTCGACTACCGCCAGTTATTATGGCATTTTTCCCACGTAGATTAAGGTCCATAATTATATAAAAGTTGTAATTTTTGCTAACCCAAGCACATCAATTGTTTTAAAAGATGAAATTGAAGCTATCTTATCCTATAGTCCCAGTAAGCGGATAGTATTTTTCCCCAGGATATCTGTACGGTCTTTGGTAGTTAGGTCCATTAAATTTATACTTCTAACCATCTTTTCGAGACTACCAATCTGATGTGGATAATCGCTGCCCGCTAAAATATGCTCGGCACCAGCGAATTGTACAGCGAAGTTTAGTGCATCAACATCAAAATTTACCGTATCATAGTAGAATTTGGTCTTCAAATGGTTAGTCGGATGACTTTTCAGGTTAATACGGCACTCAGGAAAAGCTTCAAAGCACCGGTCGAATCGTTCTGCCAAATAAGGTACAGCTCCTCCTAAATGACCCAAGACCCACCTGATATTCGGGAAACGTTCTACAACACCACTAAATAAAAGGTTAGCTGTAGCCAGTGTTGTATCCATTAGAAAACCTACAGCTGGCATGAGCATATACTCTTTCATAGCCTCTACCCCTAGAGGAAAAGTTGGGTGAATAAAAATAACCATGTTATGGTCGTTAGCTACCTCGTACATAGGCCAAAATTGAGGGTCACTCAAGGGAATGCCATTGGCATTACTATAAATACAGGCACCTTTCAGTTCAAGTTGATTGATAGCTCGACTCAGTTCGGAAGCGCAAATCTTTGGGTTATTTAAAGGGAGCGTTGCTAGGGCAGGGAATTGTTTAGGATATTTTTGCTGAATTTCAGCAAAATGGTCGTTAACCTTGCTACTCAATTCCGCAGACCGGCTCGGGGTTTCGATCAGCGTCCCAGGGGCAGTAAAAGTTATAACTTGCATATCGATTCTAGCTTCTTTGAGAGCTTGAAGACGAGCTTCCATAAGCCGATGTCCAGGTACCAATATATTGTAATCGCCAGGAGAATGAAGCACTGGATTGCCAGCATCATCATCGGTTACAGTATATGCACTTGGTCCCTTACGAATTTCATCGACATATTGTGAGGGATATACGTGGTTGTGAAAATCGACAATGGTTATAGTACTACCCTCCTTGGTTCACTCTATATAGAGCGTTAAAAAGTAGTTTGAAAGTTCCATGCGTTTGGTTACGAAAATTGACCTGAAAACCATAAAGAACAATTTGACCTTTACCACACTTAATATTAAGCATAGCGGGTTTGCCCGCGATATACTCTTCTCCAATAAGCCAACCACTTTCTAATATATTTTCTTTTGGGTAGGTAGCTATTGCCTCATATCTATCATTATAATAAGATGGGTTGATTGAAAAAACGGGACTATTGTAGTGCATTATAAGGGCCTGGTTAGGCATTCCAAATCCTAGCGGGTTAGTATTGTTAATACGTATCCGTAACATTGAACCGGGACAGTAAAAGAGTTTATTAGGTAACGAAGCAGCCACATTGCTTATTTGTAACCCGAATGCCTCAATGGCCAGTTGACTTGCCCTGTTAACGGCAACAAGAGTTCCTCCGTTTTCTACAAAATTTCGGATAACCCCAATTTCGGTTTCGCCAAGCCTGCTGCAATATTTTTCAGGTTGTGGCATGACCTTTAATCGGTCTTCAATTTCCTTATCTGTGCCAGCCATCTTATCCATAGTATCATCAGGCAATATGAATACGTCATAAAGTTTATTTAGATCACCACAAATATCATTATCTCGTACCGTTTTATAACTAAAATCAAAGTTTTCCAATGTCATACGGGTCCAGCCCTCTGCCATATTACCGCCCCAGAACCGTTGGTACATAGCAATTCGTGGTTGATAAATACCATCGGTTGAAGCTACCTCATCGATCCAATACGCAGTTGTACCAGTAGTTTGAACAATTTTTTCCGCCTGATCACTATCTCCTTTATTGATGATGAAACAACCAGATTGCAAATTATTTTCTTCCACAGATAGAGGGTTTAAGGCTCTGCTGACACTAGATCCCTTGTTTAGAATTTTATTAACCGTACGAAAGGCACTATTTTCGCGGGAATCTAGAACTATAGTTTTCCCTCTATTCCCTTTAATCTTCCCTTCAATAGCTATTGGAGTTGAAATTTGTTTAAAATTTAACTCTTCTTCCATTAAATCTTTATGAGATATCTCAGTAGGTTCTGCAGTCACCCCCATCATTTCTGCTAAGGTATCAGTAACCGTATCAAAAGGACTAGTAGGAGACCCATCAGGGCGTCGAGCCCACGCGTCATCCGGCCAAAAGGTCTGTTCCAAAAGTGTTTTAACTGCACCACGCTTTGGTTGAGCGCAGGTAATAAAATATGTTCCTTGCGGGTATATTTTGTTGTTGATGGTAGCCTCAGTTTGTAGACGTTGTATTTCGATACCCTGTCGCCCTAGAATATTTATCAATCTAGTCACAGTTAATGGATCATGTTGATCTGGACGGATAAAGAAGCCCCCAGAGTCATCTTCTTTTCCCCTATTAGTCTGGTTAAGGGCTTTATGTACAGCATTTCTAAGGACGGTTTCTCGACAGCGAGCGGCTATATCCATAATCCCAGTAGCAGCTATAAGTTGCTGGTTTACCATATCACGTAGTCGCCACCATCCACCTGGCCAGGGATTGGGAAAATTGGTCTGGGGTTTATAGTGTGGGAAATTATGCAAGACACTACCATCTTCTCGGAGGGGTCTAAGCTGATGAGGATGGACATAGAGAGGACTTGCCAGTTTAGCTTGGGCTGTTTCAGTAAGCAGGCTAGCTATATTATGATAATTACCTAGCCAGTGAAAACCCATGTGATACCACGCAGGAAACATAGCACCGCTAATAACCCCCTGTTTCCCTTCTTCTTCTAGTTTGTATATCATGTGCGCACCATACCAGTTGATCTCACGCCATATAAGAGGATCAGCATGGGGGTGGATTGGTTCGCAGTATGGACATACGAAAAGACGAGGCTGATATCCTCCCATCTCATGGTGGTCTTGAAAAACCTGAGGATGCCATTCTTCAAACAAAATTTTACCCATATATTTAGATTCCACAAGATTAAGCATAAAGCCATCACGGTTGTTGTCATGTCCACAATATTTGTGGTAGAGCCACGGGAGATCACAGCCTTCATAAGGGGTCTCTCGATGCTCATTGTACCAGTCCGTCACCATTATCTGTCCATCAGGATTGAAACAGGGAATCATTAAGAAAATAACGTTTTCAAGGATGTTTTTTGTAGTTTCGTCATCATTTGTTATTAGATCATAAGCTAGTTGTGGAGCCATCTGTGTCGCAGCAATTTCATTAGCGTGAAGGCCCATAGACTGACAAACAATGACTCGCCCCTTATTAACAAGGCTATTAATAGCTGCTTCCGAAAGGCCTCTAGGGTCAGTTATTTGTGCATTAACCTCCTGAAGTTCTTCAAGATTAGAAAGATTGTTAGCTGAACTAATTATAGCTAAGAGGAATGGATTGTTTTCAGTTGTAGGCCCCAGGTTGATTACACGGATGTTTTCACTTTGCTCGTTTAGTCGATAGAAATACTCGGTGATACTGTCCCAACGAGCCATTTTGTAGTCGTCACCAAGCCGAAAACCAAAAAAAGTTTGAGGACATGTAACGTTGTTGGACATATAGAACTCCTGTCAATAATTAGTTTAGTTTCCGTTTTATACTAGTAATTAAAATTGGTGGTGTAAGTTGTTGCCCTGAATGGGGAGAATTCTGGATTCTACGGACGATTTCCATACCACGAGTTACCTTTCCAAAAGCAGCAAACCCTTGGCCATCCCCATTTCGTTTTCCACCAAAATCTAACTCCGGTTGATCCCCAATGCAGAAGAAAAACCCAGAGGTTGCAGTATCGGGTGCCAGCCGTGCCATAGAAATTGCCCCACTCACATGTTTAAGTCCAGTTATAGAAGTACGTTCAAGAAGAATCGGATCGAAGCCACTATTTGGGGGATAACTGCCATCACTAGCTTCTGGCCGAATTGCACCTTGTATAACTTCGATTTTAATATCATTTTGAGGTTGGTTAGCCAAAGTAACTGTCCGATGGAAAACTCCCCCATCATATTGCCCGGCATCTACATAACGTAAAAAATTAGCTACAGTAACAGGAGCTTTGATAGGTTCTAAAATAACTTCAATAGGGCCTAGCTCGGTCAAGATTGCTAAGGGAATCTGATTATTTTGTTCATTTGGACGAATCAACACATAGGATAAAACAATTAATATTATCACAATAATAGATAGTTTAAGTGATATTTTGTTTTTTTTCATGCTTATATCCCTCAACCATTTTGGTTTGGCTTAGATGGAAACGTATTCATCCCGTTTCTATGAATCATAATCGTCACAAATTATAATCAGGTAGTTTTGAGGTCTGTAGTGCGGATAACAATCAATCCGTAAGGGATGATGAAACGGGGTTAGTCTTGTGTCAAGCGTTTTATGGGGGATTGAAGACTGGAACCAGAGCTATTTATTATGCCCGAAACACCTTGACAGTAGATTTCCTGTAGTGGAAGTTAGACTAACAATCTAGTTAAAATCTAATATATTCAAAGCAAGATTCCGATAAAAATAATTATGAATTCTAAAAAAATAAAATCCCCTTGTTCCATTGCTCGATTTTTAGAATTTCTAGGCGGAATTCAATTTATCCCCTACCCACTTAAACTATTTTCTTCCAGTTTTATCGGGGTTGGGATTTGGGGTGCTATTATTATCCACGTAATTGCTGTTTTGATAATCCAGGGCTACGACTGGGTTAGTTTTGAACCAACCGTCGAAGTAGTTATCGTTCCATATCCCTCTCATACGATTAATATGGTTGACTCAAAATCCATGACAGCGTTGAAACTTAGCCGTGGCACACACCAAAGGAGTCTTGCAGATCCCACAGAAAATAAAAGTAAAGATGTTCAACCTAAAGAAAGTTCTTTAGTCTTCCAAATACCCAAGCCGCTTGAAGAAATTTTGATAGTAGAAATACATCAGACTTCTGTTCAAGTTAATAAGAAACCTAAAAATGACTTGGGAGAAGGTACTAACACTACTATCAAAAAAGAAGTAGGCCTCAGGGGGGTAGTGGGTTCTGGTAATTCTGCCAAAGGTCAAATGACTAATACAATTGACAATAGCAACAAATCAGGTGGATGGATTTATGACACAAAACCAAAACCAAGTAGAATCAACATGACTATCTCTAAGGAAGAAATTCCTAATAAACTAAAACATCTGAAAGATATTAGAGTACGTTTCCGATTATTGATAAATGAATATGGGAAAGTTATTAATGCTAGTATGATTAAATCGACAGGATATATAGAAATTGATAAAATTTTACTAGAGAAGATATATGCTTCTCAGTATCATCCTGCCACTTTACGAAAAGAACCTATAAGGGCATGGATTGATGTAGGTTATGGTTATAAAATAGGTGGGTAATATCTAGTGCGGGATACTCCCAGTAAAAGGCCTCCATAACAATGTTCCCATCTCTTTGTTTGATGATGTTTCTCCAATTCTTTATTTGGGGTTCCTGGTTCACGACAATAGCTGTTTTTATGGCCTCTCATGGAATGGCTAATCTTACCCATTGGCCTTATACCGTGAACCCAGTGGCAGCAATTTTATCACCGTTTTTCTTAGGATTAATTGCAGATCGGTATTTCCCACCAGAAAGAGTTCTCGGTTGGTTACATATTCTTGCTGGTTTTGTTATGTTGATAGTGCCTTGGACAGTAGATAATCCAGTACTATTTATAATCCTTCTTTTGGTTTATAATTTATTCTACATGCCGACTTTGGGTTTAGTCAATACCATCACTTTTCACCGTATAGAAAGGCGTGAAGAACAGTATCCTAAAATTCGAGTATTTGGAACGATAGGGTGGATTTCCGCGGGGTTATTAATCAGTTTCATTTTAGGATTTTTTTCGTACGAAATAATTCCTGAGAAAACTTCCTTGCCTCTGTACACATCCAGTATAGCCGGGTTAGTCTTGGGGGGGTATAGCTTTTCACTCAGAAGGACTCGCCCTCCAGCATCAGGAAGAAGAGCATCAATACGTTCCTTAATTGGTCTAGATGTACTTAAGGAAATGGGGAGTAAGTCATTTTATATCTTCTTATTTAGTGCCTTTCTACTCTGTATCCCATTGGCATTTTACTATAATTTTACACAGATATACCTAGAGGTTGCTGGTTTTAAAAGTATAGCGGGAGTCCAAACACTAGGCCAGGTGTCAGAAGTGTTGTTAATGCTTTGTATGCCCTTGTTTTTCCGAAAGCTTGGTGTTAAACGGATGTTATTAATAGCAATGGGTGCGTGGATAATGAGGTACTGTCTTTTCTCGCTTGGAGCACCAGATATTATTTGGGGTCTGATTGTTATGGGTATTATTCTCCACGGGATCTGTTACGATTTCTTTTTTGTAACAGCACATGTTTACATGGATAAACAAGTGCCCCCAGCTAGTCGTGGACAGGCACAAGGGTTGTTTGTTTTTGTTTCAAATGGCATGGGGATGCTGGTTGGCGCCCAGATCGCTGGTTGGGTCTACAACCTCTTCCTAGATTCTAAAGATACTTTGAGTTTATCAGATTGGCAGTTATTTTGGTTTTTCCCGGCAGTTCTTGTGACTGTTGTATTAGTAATTTTCTCCTTAGCTTTTAGAGAACTAAAAAGCTCCCACTTTAAATAATTTTGTTTATATAATAGGTTCAATGGGGACTTCGGTACCTGTTTCAGCAGAGCGATAAATCCCGTTTAAAATCTGTTGAACAAGGACACCATGTTCTCCTGGAGCTTCAGATGGTTGTCGGGTCTTGATGCATTCCACGAAGTGTTCCATTTTGTAACGGAAAGGATTAATATCTGGCAGGTGATCCGGAGTCATGTTAATCATTGTTCCAGATTGATCTTTAAAAACCATGGGTGGACTATACTGACCACCGGATTTTTCGCCCATGAGGGAAAAATTCCATTCCCCTTTCCCAATATGTGCTGCAAATGAAGATTCAACCGAGAGTGTTGCACCATTATCAAATCGTATCATTCCTACCGCTAAATCCTCAACCGAGTATGTCTTGTGATCCCAGTCAGGCCACATAGAAACAGTTTCACTGGGCCGGTCTCCAAGATAAGTGTAGGTACTTCCGAAAGCACTTATGGGTTGTGGAGAACCCATAAGATAATGCGCAGCTTCAATCATGTGCACCCCGATATCAATTAATGGGCCACCACCCTGAAGGTCCTTACGGCCAAAAACTCCCCAATTAGGTATGCCTCTCCTTCTTAAAGCAAGGCACCGCCCGTAAAGAATTTTACCAAATTCTCCACGGTCAATAAACCGTTTTAGCATCTGAGCTTCGGAAGAAAAACGGTACTGGAAACCTATCACTAGGAGTCTATCCGTATCCCTAGATGTTTTTACCATCTCTGCGGCTTCTTCTGCTGTTATAGCCATAGGTTTCTCAACTAGAACATCCTTACCAGATCGAAGAGCATCTATTGTGGGTTCAAAATGAGCACTATTTGGTGTGCCCACGGTCACTGCATCAATGGCATCCATTTCAAGCATTTCTTTGTAATTGGTAAAGCCGTGAGGAATACCGTAAGTTTCTTGACAGAGATCTAGGGCCGGCTTACTGATATCAGTGACAGCTACAAGTTCTACGTCTTCAATTTCAGATAGATGTTTCATATGTTCTCGAGCAATTCCACCGCCCCCAATAAAGCCTATTTTTATTTTGGCCACCTTATTTATCCTTTCTTTCATACTATTTGTTAACGTTGTGTACTCATCCAAAATAGTATCATAGATCGCTATTAAATCATCTTCTAAATAATAACAATAAATTAATATCGGAACTAATTATCCGGTCATTCAGTTCTACAGAGGTAGATCTGAATTAGACGGTTACGAAAAAATTAATATATCTGTTCTAAGTTTATCAAATCGTCACCATTTGCCAAATAAAACTTTGTGGCTCAGTAATATACAAATATATTAATTAGAACATCCCATTACAACCGTGTTAACACTCTAGGATCTATTAAGAGGTAAAAAAACAGGCTACGAAGGATTAGTGATGATTATGTCGTTTCAAATAGTCAATAGGACCATCAAGTATATGGGAGTTATGTTTTTAATGCTGTTCGCGTCTTTTTCGGGAGCGATGGCTTGGTCCAGCACAGAAAGTAAAGACCAGACAGATATCAATCCAGGTCAGGCAGTGGTAGATATTGTTACTTTCCGAGGAACAACAATTGATAGTACTCGTATTGACTGTTATTACCGTCTATCAAATGAAATTTTTAATTTTATCAAATCAGGTGATCAATTCGTAGCAAAATTTGAACTTTCGATCCTAGTCATAGATGATGATGATTATCAGGTTTCAGCTGAGACCGTTACGGATTCAATAGTAGTGGAAACCGCTGATGAAACATTTTTTATGGACGAATCTAGAGCGAAATTGTACACCACCTATCTTCCGCCTGGAAAGTTCAGGCTTGAGATTAAGCTCTACGATTTAGATTCGGGTAATCAGAAAGAAATGGCTAGATCTTTTGAAGTTCCTAATTATCACAAAGAGCGATTAAGCCTAAGTGATATACAATTTGCGGGCCTTATTATTAAGGAATCTTCCAATATTGGAGTGGACCGCAGAGGAATGCGGGTCGTACCGAATCTTTCCCATGCTTTCGGGGAGGATCATTCCGATATGTACATTTATTACGAGGTCTATACGAAAGCGGCCATTGATAATCAACGGCCACTGACTGTAGAATACAAGATCAAATCGCCAACCGGACGAGTTGTATTAAAGCGGGAAGAGCAACTTAAGCGCCAAGGATCCATAGGTGGGTATAGTGGTAAATTTGATACTGGTGACTTTTCACAGGGAGAATACACCCTTGAAATACAAGTTGATGACCAGGCTGTGAGGAAACGAGCTAAAACCAAATCTAAATTTTTTATCACATGGCGTTTCCTTCTTCCTTTGACAACAGCAAAAAACTTCCAAGAAATTACGGAGCAATTAAGATATGTAGCCAAAAATGAGGAGTTTGATGAGTTAAAGGAATTGAAAGAGGCACCGGCTGATGATCAAAAATTAGCTTTGGAGGCATTCTGGAGTAGGCGAGATCCTACTCCTGGTACTATTCGTAATGAGAATATGGTTATGTACTATAGACGAATAGAATATGCCAATGAAAATTTTAATGATGGACTCGGTAAGGGTTGGCGTAGTGACCAGGGCAGAATTTACATAGTATATGGTCCACCAGACGAAATAGAAAGATACACCTTTGAGTCTCGTTCATATCCATACCAGATCTGGCATTACACTAGTATAAGTCGTAGCTTTATGTTCGTCGACTTTGATGGCTATGGAAGATACCAGCTCTATCGGGTCAATTGAAATGGTAGCTACTGTTCGTTTTGCCGAGATAGCTCTCCCTCTCCCAGTTGATCAGGTTTTTTCTTATCTTATCCCGGATAATCTACTCACCGTAGCACGGCCAGGCTGCAGAGTGTCTGTCGCCTTCACGAATCGTAGGATGACAGGTATTATTACTCGACTCTCTGACACCTCTCCCGTCAAAAAGTGCAAGCCTCTCTTAGACGTATTAGACCAAGAACCTGTCCTTGATTCATCAATGCTTAAACTCACAAAATGGATAGGGCAATATTATCTATGTCCGTGGGGGGATGTAATAAAAACGGTTCTTCCTGCGGGATTACTTTCAGAAAGCGATCAGACCGTTACTCGAGGAGAGTCTTGGTCTCCTGATACTATAGCTTCGCTATGTCGGAGTGCGCCTAGGCAGGCAGAGATGCTCGAACTTATCCCGGAATCTGGATCCATTAAACTTTCTAGTCTTCGTCGAAAAACAGACCTCAGGCAACCTTTCGATCTGCTACGAAACCTCGAAGCTAAAGGATTGGTAACTATTTCAGTTGGAACTCCCGGTACTGGTGTAGCTATTTGTTACGAGACATGGGTTAAATTACTGGTGTCTAATGAAGAAGCCGAACAGATCATAAGTAAATTATCGCAACGTTCACCCCGACAAGCGAGTTGTATCAATCTTTTGCTGCGTCACGATGGAAGATTGACGACCGACCAATTACGTCATTTGGGACGGATTGAAAGGGCTGTGATACGGAGATTAGAGAAAAAAGGATTGGTAGCACTGGATGAGATTGAGAAGATTAGAGATCCTTACCGAGATGCAGATCTTCCTGAACCGAAGCCAGTCAAATCGACCGAGGAACAAGCTACCGCTCTTCGGAATATACATGGGGCTATAGAGGATGGAGTATTTAAATCTTTGTTACTTTTTGGAGTAACTGGTAGTGGTAAAACTCATGTATATGTGAAATCTATAGAGAAAACTTTAAATTCGGGCAAATCAGCTATAGTACTTGTCCCAGAACTTGCACTAACACCCCAAGCTGTTCGCCAATTTCGTGCCCATTTCGGAGACCTGGTAACCGTTCTGCATAGTGGATTATCTCCTGGGGAACGATATGACTCCTGGCGAAAAACCAATGATGGAGATTACCGCATAGTAGTAGGTGCCCGTTCGGCTGTATTTGCTCCGCTATCTAATTTAGGCCTTATCGTTATTGATGAAGAACACGAACCATCCTATAAACAATTTGATGACCATCCTCTTTATCATGCCCGGGATGTAGCAGTTGTAAGAGCTAAAATGTTAAATGCCGTTACGCTTATGGGAAGTGCGACACCTTCTCTTGAGACTTTTACAAATACAATAAATGGCAAATTCAGTTGTTGTCGCTTAACAGAACGTATTGACCGGCGCCCTTTACCAGAGGTTAGGGTTATTGATATGAGAGAAGAACGGAAATTAGGCAGAAGTTCGATACTTTCAATTGTTCTAGCGGATCTCATCAAAGATCGTCTTGAAAGGCGAGAACAGATTATTCTTTTCCTAAACCGGAGAGGGTTTTCCCCATTCGTTCAATGTTATGACTGCGGTCTTTCAATATCGTGTCCGAATTGTAGTGTGACAATGACATACCATGCCGATAGTTTATTAATGCGGTGTCATTACTGTGATTCTAGAGAGAAGGCTCCAGAATCGTGTCCAAAGTGTGATTCTGATTCTATCGGGTACAGAGGCATTGGCACCCAGCGTGTCGAAGAAGAATTAAAGGAAAGGTTCCCAGCCGCACGTATAGTACGAATGGATATGGATACCACCAGCCGAAAAGGATCTCATCAAGATATTTTCCACCGGGTTCTCAACCATGAGGCTGATATTTTGCTAGGTACCCAGATGGTAGCCAAGGGGTTTGATTTCCCCAATGTAACATTGGTAGGTGTTATTTCGGCAGACACTTCACTCAATCTACCTGATTTTAGAGCTAGTGAACGGACATTTCAGCTTCTTACTCAGGTGGCAGGAAGGACGGGACGAGGAGAGCTGGGAGGGGAAGTGATTGTACAAACGTATTCACGGGGGCATCACAGTGTGGTCTGTGCACAACAGCATGATTATGAAGGGTTTTATTCCCAAGAAATAATGGATAGAGAAATATTAAAGTATCCTCCTTTTGGACGTATGGTAGGGATTTTGTTCCAGGGAGAGCAAGAGGAATATGTGAAGCAAGAGGCTCAACGATTTGCTAAACTAATTCGAAAATACTTTAAAGAGAAGGATATTCTGGGCCCCGCACCTTCACTAGTAGCACGGGTTAGGAATCAATATCGATGGCAGATTATGGTGCGAAATCCCAAATCAACACATCTGAGAGAAACTATAAAGGAAGTAAGGAAGCTTTGGGAACGAGGCATCGATAATCGGAAATTAAATCTGAAAATTGATGTGGATCCAGTAGGTTTAATGTAAATTTCTTACCATGAGTTATCAATTAATAAGCACTAGAGTATTAAAGACCTTAATTTATATTGGACATTACTTTTAGCTAGGTTTATTATCAGTTTGACAGAGCAAACCCATACCAAATTTCGAAGAAGTAGAATAGACAATTACGATGGCTAAAGTAACCTTAGAAGAATTGCAGGAATTTGTTAGTAGGGTCCCCTTCGTCAATGATTTGGGGTTACAGATCACAGGCGTAGAAGACGGTATTTGTCGGGCCCGCTTACCCTATCAATCCCGTTTTGCTCAGTACTACAACCTAGTCCATGGAGGTGTCACGGCATCTCTTGCAGATACGATGCTATACATGGCCCACGCAACCCTGAATGGAATAACAAAAAATACTGTAACCACCAACTTGAATGTAAGTTATTTAAATTCTGCCAGTGAAGAAGCATTAAGTGCCGAAGCTAGAGTGATAAAGAATGGCAGGAGAATAATATACGGTGAAGTTTTGATCACCAATGATCTTGATAAATTGATTGCCCATGCTACGGTTACCTATCTCATATTGCAATAAAAGCTGAGTGAAAGAAGTAGCAAATTGTCTTTATAATTAATGTCTGTAGCAAGATGATAGAAAGATTGCTACAGATTAAGTCGCGCTAACTGGTGCAAGGATATATCGTGAGAAGTTTGGCCGGTGGTTGCAAGGTCTGCCATAATATCGCCAATTATACTACAGAATTTGAAACCATGTCCGGAACAAGGTGAAGCAACAAAAACATTAGGATGTTCGGGGTGAGTGTCTAGTATAAAATGACCATCCGAAGTGTTGGTAAAGGCGCAAACCATTAGGCTCAAAGTCGGCCCTGCCCCATCAGGAAAGTAGTATTCTACGAAATCACGAAGCACGGTCTCATCACGGGAATGTATCGATCGGTCAATGGTATCCATTTCTATTGTTTCTTGTAGATGATGGTATCGACCGACCTTAAAACCAGGTATGTTGTGTACTGGAGTACCGTAATATCGCCCTTCAGGGACCTGAAGGTTAAATACTGGAAAATGCTCGGGTTGAAAGTAATCAAGGCGTTTAGGTTGAATCCAGGCTAGAACCTGCCGTTCGGGTTGTACAGTTTGACCAAGTGTTTTTACAACTTTTCCCATCCAGCCTCCAGCAGTGATGATCAATCGAGAAGCATTATAAATGTTTTTAGATGTTGTGACAGTCACAGAATCATTGTTGGATGACCATTCTAGTACTGGTTCAAAGCCATGAATTTCCGCTCCTTTATCTTGGGCTGCTTCGATGTGAGCAACAATACAACGTTCTGAAAGGAGATAGCCTCCATCCGGTTGAAAAACAGCCATAGTATGTTCTGGTATTTGGTATCCAGGGAACCGATAATTGACCTCCGATCCAGTAAGAATCTCGTGGGGCAATCCGTATTCTTCACATGATTTTTTTGAATCCTGAAATACCCATTCTTCAGGTGCACTAGCATCTAGTCCACCCGTTATATGTAGTAGTTTCTCACCTGCTCGATCCTCTATATCTTTCCACAAACTGTATGCATGCCTAAGCAGGGGTACATATGATGGATGTTCAGAGTAGGCTAAGCGGATAATACGAGTCTGGCCGTGGGAAGATCCAAGATTATTAGGAATATTAAATTGTTCAAGACCTAGTACACGGTACCCTCGCTGAGCTAGTTGCCACACCGTGGCACTGCCCATTCCTCCAACACCTATTACAATAACATCATAGGTTGAGTCCGACTTATTCATTAAAAATCTTCCTAGGGACAATCGAAAGTGAAAGAATAAGAGGTTCAATATCTAATTTTAGCAGTTAACTATAGTACAAGATGAATATAGATTCCAGAGAAGATCATATCAAGCATATCGTATTCAAAAATGATAATTCACAGTCTTGAATAAGAAAGAACCTTGCCGATTCTAGTAGTTGAAAGGTATACTGGAATATTGGTACCTGAAGCCTAAGCCATTTTGCTTTGGGAAAACGGTTTAGCCCTGGCAAAGAATATCTTTAAAAGATTTGGAGTAAACAATGTCTATCCGAACCTTATCGCCTTTAGACGGGCGCTACCAAGATCATTTAAACGGCATGACAGACTATTTCTCCGAATGGGCACTTATTAAATACAGGGTCCATGTAGAGATAGAATGGTTAATAACGCTCGCTCAGCAGCCTGAGATCGAGCACGTTCGATTGTTTTCCTCTAGGGAGATTGATTACCTCCGGTCGGTGGTTAATAATTTTGGTGATGAAGAAGCAAAACAAGTAAAAGTTTTTGAACAAGAAACGCGCCATGACGTTAAGGCAGTAGAATATTTTGTAAGAGAATCCATCGCCAATACTACCCTAGCTGACATTATAGAAGCTGTTCATTTTTGTTGTACATCAGAAGATATTAATAATCTTGCTTATGGCCTAATGCTTAGAGATGGGATAAATAACGAATGGTTGCCGAAAAGTAAGGAGCTTATCACATCGGCTACCAATTTAGCCCAAAAGACACAAAATATCCCTATGCTCAGTCACACTCATGGCCAATCAGCTACCCCAACAACACTTGGCAAGGAGGTAGCAGTTTTTGTTGCTAGGTGGCAACGTCAGATTCAGCAGATAACTCGGAGCGACTATTTTGGGAAGTTCAATGGTGCGGTAGGAAACTACAATGCTCACCTTGTAGTTTATCCTGATGTAAACTGGGAATCATTGGCTCGTTACTTTGTTGAGGATCATTTGGGACTTACGTTCAATCCCCTAACAACCCAAATAGAGCCTCACGATTATATGGCGGAGCTTTTTTACCGGATAAGTTGTTTTAATTCTATTTTGCTCGATTTTGATAAGGATATGTGGTCGTATATTTCCTTCGGTTACTTCCATCAGAAAGTTATTGAAGGCGAAGTGGGATCTTCCGTAATGCCTCACAAGGTAAACCCGATTGATTTTGAGAATTCTGAAGCCAATGTGGGCATTAGCAATGCCCTGCTTGGTCACCTAGCTGGTAAACTTCAAGTATCTAGGCAACAGAGAGATCTTAGTGATTCATCTGCACTCCGAAATATGGGAGTGGCAATTGGTCACTCGTTGCTGGCTATTAAATCAGCTCTTCAGGGTTTGAATAGGGTAGAAGTAGATCCAAAAGTAATGATGAATGATCTTGATGGTTCATGGGAAGTGTTAGCAGAAGCGGTGCAGATGGTTCTCCGTAAGGCAGGGCATGGGGATTCTTACGATTTGTTAAAATCTCATACTCGAGGTAAAGTTATTACTCAAGAAATCATGAAAAACTTGATTAATAGTCTTGACCTTTCTCCTAGTGACAAACAACGCTTGTTGTCAATGTCTCCATCAAGTTATGTTGGCTTAGCACCTAAATTAGTTAGACATATAGCTCGGATAGATACCGACAAAGAGGATAGAACACTTTAGGTAAGAATTGAAAAAAGAAAAGATCTAACCCCTTTAAAAACCTAATCGTCTCTTATGCATTTAATCCCTTCCAATTTTGGGTTATTAGACTGGCTAATCGTTTTCGTGTACATGACGATTACGTTGAGCGTTGGTCTTTATGTGAACAAATACATAAAGAACATGGAAGATTATTTAGTAGCTGGACGGGCACTTAAGACTCGTCTAGCCGTAGCTACGATGATTGGTAGTGAGTTAGGCTTGGTTACTGTAATGTATTCAGCCCAAAAAGGATTTACCGGTGGTTTCGCGGCCTTTCACATTGCAGTCATAGCTGGTCTGGTTACCTTTATAGTGGGGATAACAGGTTTCATTGTAGTACCTCTTCGGCGACTAGGGGTGATGACGATACCCGAATTCTATGAAAAACGGTTTAGCCGAGGAGTTCGAGTCTTTGGAGGATTACTCCTTGCCCTCGCTGGTGTACTTAATATGGGACTTTTTCTAAAAGCTGGGGCATTATTTGTGACCGGTCTGACCGGTCTGACAGACACCAATTCAGTAGCCATTGTTATGACAATAATGCTTGGTTTGGTAATTGCTTATACAATTATGGGTGGAATGGTTTCAGTTGTTGTAACCGATTATATACAGTTTGTGGTACTGTCTTTTGGCATGATTTTAATCTGTGGTATATCGGTTTTTGCTCTTGGTTGGTCTACCATAGTGGATACTGTTATTTCAGTCCACGGGGAATCCGGTTTTAACCCTGTTCTGGAAGGTTCAGGATTTGGTCCAACGTATATTATGTGGATGATTTTTACGGCAGGGATTGTATCTTGTGCTGTATGGCAGACATCGGTCATGCGGGCCTGTGCTGCCGAGAGTGTGGTGGTGGTCCGGCGAATGTATATGTGGTCCTCCATTGGTTTTCTTATTCGGTTTATGGTACCACAGTTTTTGGGAATTTGTGCCCTTACATATTTTTTTAATATTTCAGAATTCAGGGATTTGTTCTTTGATAAAACTGGAAATCCAAGTAATAATCCTACTATTACCCTACAGGCCATGCCCCTCTTCCTGAGCCAGATTCTTCCAACAGGTATCATAGGTCTTATCGGAGCTGGTTTTCTAGCTGCTTTTATGTCAACCCATG
Organism: uncultured Gemmatimonadota bacterium; assembly: GCA_964593235.1. Lineage (GTDB taxonomy): Bacteria > JAAXHH01 > JAAXHH01 > JAAXHH01 > JAAXHH01 > JAAXHH01. The sequence goes on from CAZQGS010000006.1 coordinate 72,289, forward strand.
ACAGCTATTTACTATGTTGGGCCTCAGTTCTGACCCAAGATGTTATAGCACCAATTACTAATGACAAACTTACAACAAAATCACGCCTAATTATTTCTCGAATTTTTATCTTGGTGATTGGTCTATTTCTACTTGTCTGGGGTTTTCTTTACGATCTTGGGCAGGATCTTTGGGATTATATGGCCGTGAGTGGGGCAATTTACTTTATAGGAGCATTCGCTGTATTATCGACTGGACTTTACTGGAAGCGAGCAAGTACAGTCGGTGCATATCTAGCTCTTGTTGTGGGGGTAGGTGCTGTGGCAGGATTAGGACCTGTAAACAAAGCTCTTAACCTAGAAAAATATTCAAGTGCTGAAATTGGTTTGTCAATGACATTGGTTGCTTTAGTAATGATGTTTATTGGGTCACTAGTTTTTCCAGATCGGAGGAGAGTAGAATAATGGATCTCTGGATCAGGTTATGGATGGTTATTTTTATATTATGTATTCTCCTCTTTACGGGAGTCGCTATTTATGTAGGCCTGGGGGGCCTTAAGGATATTAAGGCCCTTTTTCATAAAATGAATACATCCCCTAAAGCTAATACAGGTCATTCAGATAATTCATTAAAAAGCAAGCCCTAGGTGTCTCTCTCTAAAAGTTAATGGTGATTTTTAAAATTGGATAAAACTTACAAAATCAAAAACTTCGCAAAGTGGCTCGGTTTAATTACTGGTCCATTACTAGCGATCTTAATTTATAGCTATTTGCCATCTTCTTATACTGACGGAAGTGGTACATTAATCTCTTTTTCATCCGCAGCTAGAGCGACCGCAGCATTAGCGGTATGGATGGCGGTGTGGTGGATGACGGAGGCTATCGAACTTTACGCAACTGCTCTTCTCCCATTGGTTGTTCTTCCGTTGACTGATTCTGTTCCCCTCCAGGCCGCTTCTGCGCCATATGCCCATGAACTAATTTTTCTTTTCTTAGGGGGGTTTTTTTTAGCATTAGCTATGGAGCGTTGGGGACTTCATCAGCGTATAGCTATTAGAGCATTAATGACAGTAAGAGGTCAGCCACTCGGAATTATCGCTTGTTGTATGGGAGTAACCGCATTCTTGAGTATGTGGGTTTCTAACACGGCTACTACGATTATGATGATACCAATAGCTGTTAGTATTATCAAGATGGTGGAGAGTAACAAAACAGATTTAAATAGGAAAGAGCTCAATGGTAAATCAATTTCAAATTTTTCAGTAGCACTACTGCTTGGCATCGCGTACGCTGCTTCTATCGGTGGAATTGGTACGATTATCGGGACACCTCCCAACATATTTCTTGTCTCTTTCATTAAGGATACATATGATCTCGAAATCAGCTTTGTAAGGTGGATGGGTTTAGGAGTTCCACTAGTGGTAATTTTTATTCCTATAACCTGGTTTATACTGACTAAGGTTATATATCCAATAAGAAATTTGGATATTGGAATTGGTATAAAATCTAAAGATTCAACCTTCAAACTAATAGGACCAATAAGTCGTGGAGAAGTGATGACACTTGCTGTTTTTCTATTGACAGCTGGGGCATGGATTACTCGGCCAATATTAAACGGAATTCATTTTGGAGATATTCAGCCGTTTGCCAAATTAACAGATTCTGTCATAGCTATGAGTGCAGGACTCATGCTGTTCATTCTGCCAGTAGAATTAAAGCGTAGAATTTTTGTTTTGGACTGGAACACAGCTGTTAAAACTCCGTGGGGAGTGTTACTGCTCTTTGGCGGCGGGCTTAGTCTTGCAAATGCTATCAGAATAAACGGAGTTGACGAGTTTATTGGCAATCAGTTGAGTGGGTTGGGTGGTATCCCTACTTTTTGTCTTGTAGTTTTGGTTATTGGTCTTGTTATTTTCCTTACTGAAATGACCAGCAATACAGCCACAACAGCGACATTGATCCCTATTCTAGCTGCTTTATCCACCGGATTTAATATGCACCCTTTCATGTTAATTGTACCAGCAGCTATGGCTGCCAGTTGTGCATTTATGCTCCCGGTAGCAACTCCCCCCAATAGTATTATTTTCGGTTCTGGTTACGTAACTATCCAAAAGATGATAAGAGCAGGTTTATTTCTAAATTTTATTGGTATGGCCCTGATAACACTATTAACCTATACCATCATGATATGGATCTTAGGGAACTGAAGCATTGCTGGAAGACTATTTTCAATGATGATTAGTTAAACAGTCTTGTTGTCCTAAGATAGATTTCTGGTTATTGTTTCCCAAGTAGGAGGTCACGCCCAGCAACTAAACTAAACATTTTCCTATCAGCAACAGTACGGGGAAGCATCCAAAAACCGCAATCGGGATGTACCCATGCTATTCGATCTGGGCCGAGTATATCAATCGCATTTTGAATACGGCGAGCTACCAGGTCAGGTGATTCAACAACATTGTCTTTAATATCTATCACTCCAAGCCCCAATTTTATATTATCTCGGAGATTTCGAAACATTGGAAGCTCGTCATACCCTCGTCTCGCAAATTCCAGGATAAGATGATCTACATCTAGTTTATTAAGAAATTGTATCATATCTTGCCAAAAACCGCTTTGTATGCTTTGCCCACCATAATTGCCAAAACATAAATGCAAGCTTTTTTCACCTTTGATTGCACTTAGTACGTGATTAATAGGCTCGTGAGCCCAATTATTGTCCTCTGGATTCCCTGGTAGATTTGCTTCATCTAATTGAACAACTGAAGCATCTATTTGGGCAACTTGTTTGCGGAGCACCTCAGCTATATCCATAGTCATTGCCTGCAGGTCGAAGTAATGTTTATCAAGAAGCGTCTTCGCGAGCATATAAGGAGAAGTTACGGTGAATTTAAGAGTACGTTCTGTCAAAGGTTTTACTAACTGCCAGGCAGCAGGAAGATTCAAATGCCCTTCTTTAATGTTGTCCTTTACTATACCACCCGGTGTACTTCGAAAAGTCATGCCAGCACCTGACTTGAAATCATCCAGCTCTTGCCGGGAAAATTTGTTGGAAATACCAGACATCGGACTGATGAAGTATTCAATCATACCATTAGTCTCAGGGTGGCTAACATCAAATCGAGTCAGCTCCCCGTCAGTTAAAACATCAATGCCTGCTAATTCTTGAGTTTTAAGGATTACTTTGGCAGCATCAATAAGGTTGGGAGTAGATGGATAAGCAGCTAGCCATGCCGGGATTGGATAACTTCCTACTAGCGTCGTTTTGATGGTAAGTTCTGCCATTAATATAGACTCCAAGGGCAAAATTTATGAGTGGTTAGTTTTCCGATAGTATAAAAAATTTTCTTTTTAAAAAAAATCCCTAAGAATAACTGAATATACTATATATATATTGATATGGCTATAAAGATTGATAAGAATTTTGTTTGATCATTTTTATGAAATTAGTAAAGGTTTGAGTATGTCACAAAATTGGGATCCATTAAAGTATGCACATAATGCTCGATTTGTCGCTGATCTAGGTATGCCAGTAGTTGAATTATTAGATCCACAACCTGGAGAAAAAATCTTAGATCTAGGATGCGGTGACGGTATCCTTACAGCTAAATTGGCAGAAATGAGTTGTAGTGTAGTTGGAGTGGATAGTAGCCCTGAACTAATAAAGGCAGCCCGTAATATAGGAATTGATGCATATATAATGGATGGCCAGAACCTAAACTTTAATAATGAATATGATGCTGTTTTTAGTAACGCGGCTCTTCATTGGATGTTGGATCCAGACAAGGTTATTGCTGGAGTCCACCGAGCTCTGCGGCCAATGGGTCGATTTGTTGCTGAATGTGGAGGCCGTGGGTGCGTTGAGACTATCATAAATATTCTAACAAGATCCTTGAAAAGACGAGGATTATGGGAGGATAATATAAATCCTTGGTACTTCCCTTCGGATGAAGAGTATTGCTGTCGTTTGTTAAAACATGGCTTTGCGGTGGATTATATTGGTCTTATATCTCGTCCTACACCTCTGCCGGGGGATATAAGTGGTTGGCTGGACACTTTTGCGGGCAGTTTTATATCTAAAGTTCCAGATACAGTCCGATCCGATTTCATTAGGGAGGTTCGTGAGGAAATGAAGCCTCTGTTATATGATGGCCATGGGAAATGGGTAGCCGATTATATACGGCTACGTTTTTCAGCTACTAAAACCGATTGAATTCCCTGAATATTCCCATAAACAGACTTAAAATATCAATTTTTATCTTCCCCTATTAAAAGTTCAAGTGGTTGTTCGAGTACATCTCTCAAATGTGCTAAAAATTTCCCTGCGATTGCCCCATCGATTAGACGGTGGTCAGATGAAAGGGTAACTGTCATCATTGTTTTGATCTCCACTTTGCCATCTATTGGTACTGCTTTTTCCTTAATTTGTCCTACCGCAAGTATAGCTGCTTCAGGTGGATTAATTATGGCAGTAAATTGATCGACTCCGTACATACCCAGATTAGAAATTGTGAACGTCCCATAACCGTAGTCTTCAGGGCTAAGGCCAGTATCTTTAGCCTTATCACCCAAAGTTTTGGTTAGAGTAGCGATCTCAAAGATTGTTTTTTCATCAGCACGTGCTATTACAGGGACAACTAATCCTTTATCTAGAGCAACAGCGAACCCTACGTTTACTTCTATGTACTGAACAATTTCATCACCCACCAAGGAAGAGTTCACATCAGGGAAGGCCTTAAGTGTGTTCCCCGTCGCCTTTATAATAAGGTCGTTTACAGAAACCCGGGGCAGGTTATGTTTTTCTCCATATGTTAAGAGTTGTTCACGTAGCCCAATAACCCTTGTCATGTCAACATCCATACTCAGGTAGAAGTGAGGGATAGTTGAAGCGCTTTCAGCCAATCTTATTGCTGCTATCCTCCGAAGACCGCTGAGGGGTATTCGTTTTTCCTCCTGTTTAGTTCCAACGTTATCATCGCTTCTTCGTGAGGTTAAATCAGATTCAGTATTTTGTTTAAGGGCATAGGTTTCAACATCCGAAAAAACGATGCGACCTCCCGGACCAGTTCCCACTATTTTTTCGATGGGGAAGCCGAGTTTTTGCGCGTGTTTTCGTGCTTTTGGAGAGATCTTAATATGGCCTTTAGGTTTATTAGCTTCAGGACCGATCGGAACTGGTAAAGGTTGATCTTTTTCAACGTCCCCAGTTATATCCGTTCTAATATCATCGTTTCTGGCAGGCTCAACTGTATGATGAGAGATCTTCTCATCGCTCTCAGAGCCAACAATATTAGGTATATCTTCGCCTTGATTGCCGATATAGCCGATCACCTGCTGAATAGGAACTTCGTCACCACAATCGTGGACAATTTTGAGCAATGTACCAGAAACTTTAGCTTCCACCTCCATAACACTTTTATCCGTTTCGACATTGAAGAGAATTTCTCCTTCAGCTATATCATCGCCTTCCTTCTTCATCCATTCCACTATTATACCTGATTCCATAGTCATACCAAGGACAGGCATGATAACTTCGGTTGCCATGGAGTGCTCCTGGGATTATTGAGATCCCGTTTCTTGTGTCGTTTATTTCGTTCTAAGTTATTTGTAAAGGATCAACTTACATCAAAATTGATAACCCTGGGAGCATACACGTACAAGGGTATATCGTCAAGCATTTTTTGATTGACTTTGCCAGGCAACAAAAGATAGATTTATCACATGTTCTAGGATTAAATATCAACGTGCAATCCACATTAATTGATAAATTTCTTGAGACATAAAGCAAATGGACGAGCAGGATGTGATTGCTCTTTTTTTGAGCTCTGTTTATTTGGCTTATGTGTCAAAAGTGAGGAGTTCACTACTCATGGAAATCAAAATTGATCGATATACGAAAGTTGTATTAACATTAATAGCTGTGGCACTACTGGTTAATGCCTTCAAAAATAATTTTTCAGATATATCAACACCCTTTAACCCTCAATCTGTGCAAGCTGAAAATATAGTTATGGGATCTACTATACCAAATTTAGGTCAACGTTTTATCACTACTAGTCCCAATGGGAAGACAGTCTATACCTGGTTTCGTGAGGAAGATTCTCGGTGGTATGATCGTGACAAAGTATATTTCATTGATGTGACTCACGTAGATGAATAAAAAGGAACTAGCTTGAGTAAGAATATCTGGGTAAGAATATGATTACTGGATTTATCCTTGGGGCTGGACGCTCCGAGAGGATGGGGACCCTAAAGCAACTATTACCTTTTGGTGAAGTAACAGTTATCGAACATACGTGCCGGATACTTACAAAGTCATGTCTCAGGTCGAATGTAATATTAGTGGTTGGGCACTGTGCTAAAGAAATTACAGCGAGAATTTCTGCGCTATCCGTTCGTATAGCATATAATCCAGATCCAGGTGGGGATATGCTTTCGTCAATACAGTGCGGGTTAGCCTATACCCCTCATGATAATGCTATCCTAATTGCTTTGGGAGATCAACCTTTGGTAACGTCAGAGATTGTCAATCAATTAGTCCAGGAATATCAACGGTGTCCAGAGGGCATAGTAGTCCCCGTCTATCAAGGTAAACAGGGGCATCCCATAATTCTATCTCCAGCTTATAGAGAAGAGTTATTATTTAATTCTTATCCAGGAGGGTTAAAAGAATTACGGGACCACCATATTGATTCTGTCCGTCACGTATCTGTCGATACAGATGGGGTGCTTATTGATATGGATTATAGACACGAATATGAGGCAGCTTTAAAACAATGGGAAAAGGATTCACAAAGCTAATGAGCGCTAATATACTGGTTACTCGGAAAATACCGGATGAGTCTATCCAAATGTTAAGAGATGTTTGTAGCGTTGTTGAGGTAAATCCACACGATAGAGAAATGACTCGGAGCGAGTTTCTTGAAGCGGTCGAAGGACGTGATGCTCTGCTGTGTCTACTAACGGAGGATATTAACGAAGAAGTTCTTGATATCGCACCGAATCTGAAAGGGATAGCAATTTATGCTGTGGGGTACAACAATATCGATATAGAAGCTTGCACCCGGAGAGGTATTCCAGTCACTAATACACCAGATGTGTTAACTGATACAACCGCTGACATTGCTTGGGGACTTATGTTTGCCGTGGCAAGACGGATCGTAGAAGGGGACCGGTTTGTGCGGGCAGGTAAATTTACCGGTTGGGGCCCGTTACTTATGTTAGGAAGTGATATCACAGGGAAAACTCTTGGCATTATAGGGGGAGGTCGGATTGGTGAAGCCACAGCAGCAAGGGCAGCGGGATTCTCCATGCCTATTTTATACACGAGTAGAAATCGTCATAGTCCTATAGAGCAATTGGGAGCCGTTTACTGTGAGTTGGAGGAGCTTCTTCAAGAATCTGATTTTGTCTCTATTCATGTACCCTTAACACCAGATACAACACATCTCATCGGAGGTAAAGAGCTAGATTTGATGAAACCAACAGCGATTCTCATTAACACAGCTCGGGGACCAGTTGTCGATGAGAAGGCTTTGGTAAAAGCACTTCAACGCGGTTCTATTGCAGGAGCAGGACTAGATGTCTTTGAACGTGAACCCAAGCTAGAAATAGGTTTAAAAGATTTGGATAACGTTGTAATGTTACCGCATGTTGGTAGTGGCACTGTAGCAACCCGTATTCGAATGGGCAATAAGGCGGCCGAAAACCTTTTAGCTATGGTTAGAGGTCAGGAACCACCCAATTGCGTGAATCCAGAATGGAAGCAATATCGCTAATTTTTTAATTAAACGTCATAGGAGTTTCTAAATGAAGCTTGTTACCTTTTTAAAGGATGGGAATGAGTGTATAGGAGTTGTAGTAGATGGTGCAATTATTGACCTTAATTCAGCTGATCCACAACTTCCCGAAACTATCCTTGGTCTTTTAGAACAAAACTCTATTGAGAATGTAGCACGGGCAGTGGAAAGTGGATCCGGAAAGCGTTTGGATATGGATAGTGTGATATTAATTTCTCCTATTCCTCGGCCTTCAAAGATTATCTGCGTAGGCCTTAATTATTTAGATCACGCCACTGAACAGAATATGCCACTTCCTGAACACCCCCTCCTTTTTTCTAAGGCAACATCCTCAATAATTGGTCCTTTTGCCGATGTGATACTGCCAGAAGAAAGTAAAGAGGTTGATTACGAAGTAGAATTAGCTGTCGTGATTGGAAGACAAGCTAAAGATGTTGCTAAAAAGGATGCCTACAATTACATAGCTGGATACACTGTAGCTAATGATGTTAGTGCTCGTGATATACAATTTCGGCAACAGCAGTGGCATCAAGGCAAGAGTTATGATACTTTCTGTCCAATGGGACCATGGCTGGTCACTAAGGACGAGATCCCCAACCCTAATTCTTTAGACGTAAGATTGACATTAAATGGTAGTATTTTACAGGATAGTAATACCGATAATCTTATTTTTGATATTTCTACCCTAATTGAGCGTATCTCCAAGATAATGACTCTTTTCCCAGGAGATGTGATCTCGACTGGTACACCCGCTGGAGTTGGGGTATTTCGAGATCCAAAAATATTACTTAAGGCCGGCGATTATATGGAAACTTATGTTGCCGGTATAGGGACTTTGAAAAATCATATCCGATGATTAAAGTAGTTTGATTTTTCTCATAATTGGAATTACTCGATACATCTTATCTCAATAACATTACTTTTTCTGATAAAAGAGGGATTAATGGAGAAACTAAATAAAGAAAAAGCTCTAGCTCGTGCAGCAGAAACAAGCGATCTTACTGGAACAGATTTAAGTGGGTTAGATTTATCAAAAACCAACTTATCGCGAGTAGATTTCAGAGGCGCTAATTTAAAAGGAACAGATTTCCATAACGCAAATTTGACCGAAGCGGAGTTTCGTGATGCGAAAATGAATGGCGCTAATTTTTCGGGCGCCCAAATGGGCCGAGCAGTGCTAATAGGAGCCCATATCATAGGGGCTAATTTTACAAGTGCTCACATGGTCGGGGCTTTTCTTAACGGAACACAAGCTTCAGGGGCGAATTTCCGTAAGGCAGACCTTAGGGCTGCCCGTATAGGCGTACCAAATTTTCAATCTGTTGATCCCTTTGGGGTCGCAACCAGCTTCGAGGGTGCCGATATGACCTGGTGCCTTTTTGGTGCTGCGGATCTCACTGGAGTTGACTTGAGAAATACAAACCTATCTCATGCCCACATGTATGAGACGGAAATGCGGAGTGCACATCTCGAAGGAGCAAATCTAGCAGAAGTTAGACTAAAACGAGAACCAAATAGTCAATAATGACTAAGTTTAGGGGATTCGATTTTGGTATAATAGATCACTTTTAAAATTTATTTTTTAGCCAACTGGCGAAGATACTCACAATAAGAATTATCCTCAGCAGATTTAGAAATCTTTATTAACTGCTCTCGGTTAATATACCCTTTTCGAAACGAAAGTTCTTCAATACAACCAATTTTAAGTCCTTGCCTATGTTCTATAGCTTGGACAAAATTGCTTGCTTCCAACAAACTTTCAGGAGTACCTGTGTCCATCCAGACAATCCCATTATCGAAACGTTCAACTTTTAAATTTCCATGTTGGAGATAGATATTGTTAACATCTGTGATTTCTAATTCGCCACGCTTGGACGGACGTAGTGTTTTAGCAATAGATACCACATTATGGTCATAGAAGTATAATCCAGTGACCGCATAGTTAGAACGAGGAAGTTGGGGTTTTTCCTCGATACAAACGACATGTTGGTTATTATCAAATTCAACTACACCATATCTCTCGGGCCTTTTGACATAACAAGCAAAAACAAGCCCCCCATCTTCATGCAGAGCAGCTTTTTCTACCATTTCAGATAAATAGCTTCCGTAAAAAAAATTATCACCAAATATAAGAGCACAAGCTTCGTTCCCTATAAATGACTCACCGATCAAGAAAGCTTGGGCTACTCCCTCAGGTTTTGGTTGTACAGCATATTCGAAACTTAACCCCAATCTACTCCCATCACCAAACAATCGTCGGTATAGATCAATGTGATCCGGTGACGAAATAATCAGAAATTCCTGGATGTTTGCCATCATTAGCACCGATAAGGGATAGTAAATCATGGGTTTGTCGAATATTGGGATGATCTGTTTGGAGATAGCTATTGTCTGTGGGTAAAGACGTAAACCGTGGCCTCCAGCCAGTATTATTCCTTTCATCAATGATCTCTCCATAGGATGTTCGAGAAAAAATCCCCGGGTTTTGGGTATAGGGAAATCTGTTATTTCGACAGGTTTTTACCAAAACCTGCTGTGTTTTTTTTATCAGATATCCAATCAAGGTCAAAAAGGGCAAACATGATAGTTTCATAGGGATCGCTTTCCCCGCATTCGTATAAGCAACCAATAGTCCCATCGGGAAGAATTGTTAGCGAAGAATAAGCAGCTGGGCCGGGATGAAGAACTCTAAAATGAGGCCATAACAGTCCATTCTCATCTGAAAGTCGTATAGTTAGGTTGCATCGAGATACCCGACTAGCTGGATTAGAGAATAGTAACTGATTAGTTTGAGATGAGGAACGAATGAGGGCTGCTTGACAGATTGGTTCAATTAATTCGTCGTTATAATGCTGATTCCCCCATGTCATTCCACCATCGGTACTAATGCATATTTGTCTGGTACGAAAATCTCGAGCATAGTTACGTGTATTGAGTATAATATCGCCATTCTTAAGTTCCGCAATACAACATTCATTAACCTGGTCTTTAGGTGTTTTACCACCCATATGCCATGTTTGACCATGGTCATCACTGTAGATAACATGTGAAAAATAACGCTTCGTGGATCCTTCAATATGGTCACAAGGGATGAGCAATCTTCCGGAGGAGAGTTGTATCCCATTCCCCGGACCGGTGGCATACCAGGTCCAATCAATGCGTTTTGTCGATTTAGTTATTTCTAGGGGGCTGTGCCATGTAAGGCCGTCATCGGTACTAGCGGTGACCCAGACAGTTCTAGTTCCCTCACTGGTCCCGTTAATGATCTGAGATTCATGGTCAATTCCTAGATTATGAGTCATTAATAACCATACAATACCTGTCTCTCTATCAACGACGGGGCAAGGATTTCCGCAGGTATTTCCTAGATCTGACCATATCACAGACTGGTCCGACCACGTTAGCCCATTATCCTGACTTCGTTTAACTAACATATCGATATCACCAGTATCATGTTTACTATTTCTTCTGCCTTCGCAAAAAGCCAGAATACTTCCCGAGTTTGTGACGACGATAGCAGGGATACGATAGGTATGGTATCCATCAAAGCCACTTTCCCAGATCGTATATTGCTTACAGTTATAGGCCATAACCTACCCCTCAATAAATAAAAACACATTTGGTAGCTAGAAATAAACAAATAAATATGGACTTAATTAAATATGACATGTCCCGTAATACCAGTCAAACCATCTATTATTACCCAGATCCCAGCACTGAAAAATTCACCGAGGATAAGGCCTAAAAAGAATGGTAATAATTTATGATAGATCTTGATACCGCCGTACTTGAGAATAAGACCTTTGATCATCCAGGCAAGAAATATTGAAAACCAAGCGGTAACAAGGGGAGTAGACGCCCCTACTGGAAACCCTATAAAGTGGAGGGGCCACCAGATAAATTTCTGCCTAAGAAACATAAGGGACCACATGATACCGGCTCCGATTCCAAAGAAAGCCCATCTTCTAAATGGTTCAGAAGTAGAGGTTATTGTTGTCAGGTAGTAGCTAAACCGATCTTGTTGAAGTTCTCCAAAAAAATGCCAGTTAAGATTAATTCCGCCGTATTCGTAAGCTAGGTAAATGATAGTGTAGATTGAACCTACAAGACTACTCAGTATTGCAGTCGCAATAGCCGTAGTTAACCACCGTTGGTTCCGTATATTGACTATGTCTGCCAGTTTTAAACTATTTGCCATAGAGGGCATAATAAGAGTACGAGTGTGGGTGAACCAGAATTTTGTTAAGCCAATCGATATTAGGTTCTGCGAACCTAGGATGGGACCAGTAAATCCATGTATCATAAATTCTTGAGGGTTAAGGGTTTCTGCAAAAATTACTCCTCCCTCTGCAACAATTCTAGTAAACCCAATGTAAATTGCTAAAACAAGAACCAGAAGTACGAAAGCAACCCATAAAGAAAGGCCAATCATCCAAAGCCAAAAAAACAGAAAAATTATACCCAGTAGACCTCCAATTACAGAAACTCGGTATGAAAGACTTTCATTTTCATCCTCCACAGGTTTGCGTTTAAAAACATTACTAAAGACTTCGCAAATGTGATCTCGGGCCAGCCAAATACTAAAACCTGCAAGAACAAGAAGGGCCCCAAACATTTGGTATTCGCCTGGTAGGACTGTACTCCCAGCAAGGTCAATCCCGAAGGTCGAGTTCGCTAGATTTTGAAGCCGACTGATAATAAAAAATAACCAAAGGCTAAAAGAAATTTCGAGACTGAGAAGATAGGCAAAGCCCAAAATTGGAAAAGAAAGATTAATAGGAAGAGTTACTTGATTATTAAAAAAACTAATTGATTCTTGAAAATAAATGGTAGGGAAGAAATAGATATAGTTATGAATACTGTTCCACCCATTAATTATGAAAGGGATAGCAAATCCACTCCACATAATTCGGTTTCGGAAAAACGGAGGCAGCAAAGATTTTGACTCGTTCCCCGGATCAATCATCTCAGCAGGTAATTTAACCAGGGGGAAAGCAAGCCGTTCATTTTCCACCCATTGTTTTCGTAGAATAACAGTGATGCAGAATAACACAAAGTAAAGTACTAAGATAAAACTAAGCCAAGAAATGAGAGGAATGGCCCAATCGCCCCATGGGATCGTCTCACCTCGAGGTAAACCTTCAAAAAACGATCGAATAGTCTCCGGGTGTTGCGGCATCAACCAAGGTTCGATAAGAGGTTGAACGTTATCGAGCCAGCGGTTTTCTGGTGTAGCGTAGTACATGGAGGCCATAGCTGGAAGTAAGACTTCGGCTAATCCGTAAGATGGGATAGCTGATGCGATAAGCGACATTATATAGACAACGGTGAGCTCACCCTGAGTAAGGGAATATTTTGGGTAACAAATTCGAAGAATGGTGTTTATGATGCCGACCACAATAGCAAAAAGGAAAACTACCCCAATGGGTGTAAAATTACTTCCAAGATACGAACCCTGAACAATCATGTTAGTATAGGGGTCAGCTACTCCCAGGATTAAAGAACAAATCATTCCAAAAACTACAGCTCGTGGGGTTACCATTTCCGTTGGATTTTGGTCAGGGATAGTTTGGGGTTGCCTGGTCAACATTTGAAAACCTTTCAGGTAGGCGCATTTTAACGGACGCGCATCGGTCTATCGGGAGAGACCGTTTAAAAAGAATGGTATAGAGGTTTTAAGGTCTATGTCAAGATCAATGTCTAATCCATATTAGTATAAGATAACCTTGACGCCCCGCTGATCATTAATTACGGTTGTTGTATAATGCTACTGACTAGTTTACAGAATCGTCGTATTAAGGATATACGGGCTTTAACTCTACGAAGAGAACGCCAGAAAACCGGGCTTTTCTTCGTAGAAGGCATACGTCTTGTAGGTGAAGCAATACAGACTTTTTCAAAAATTGAGACTTTGGTAGTTGTTCCAAATCAACTCCAAAGCCATTTCGGGAAAAAGTTAGTTGATAGAGCAAGGTCTGAGCAGATTGAAGTTCTGGAAGTAAGCGAAGCAGTCTTCCACAAATTATCAAATAGGGATGGTCCACAGGGTATTGGGGCAGTAGTCAAGCAAGATTGGACAGATTTAAAAACAGTAAAACCGGATGTAGGGCTCGGATGGGTAGTCCTTGAAGAAGTAGGAGATGCGGGTAACTTAGGGGCAATTTTACGTACAGGCGATGCTGTTGGTCTTGCAGGTATAATCCTGTTAGGCGACACAACAGATCCATACAATCCACAATCCGTGCGAAGTAGTATGGGGTCAATATTTTCTCAAATGATTATTAGAACATCATTGGAGAAATTAGTAATGTGGAAAGAGCAATTTAAGGTTCCGATGATTGGTACTTCTGATAGTGCAACTATTGACTACCGACATGCTAGGTATTTTCCCCCATTACTGCTGAGCTTAGGTAGCGAAAAAAAGGGTTTATCTAAAGGGAATTTTGATGTCTGTGAAACCGTTGTGAGAATTCCTATGGTCGGCCGGGCAGATTCATTAAATCTAGCAGTTTCCGCAGGTATTTTGCTATATGATGTTTATAATAGGCAAAGTATTGTGGATGAATAAAATATATTGAAATAACTTTTTCTTGTAAAAATCATGGTCCTAAAGCTATACTACATATTAATTCCTATCAAATCATTACCCTAATAAATGAGGTCTACTAATGCCTGTTACTCGCCGAGCTTTTCTAGAGTCTTCAGCTCTAGCCTTAAGCGGTATAACTGTTGCTAAAAGCGCCAAGGCTGAATCAATCTTTCATAACCATAATTCGAGCCCAGCGCCCCCCACGGTTGTTTCTTCCCGTAATGGTTTACGTGGCGTAGCCAAGGCCTATGAAATGATGATCAAGGAGCAGGCTGATCCTCTCGATGCAGTAATTGCTGGTGTTAATATACAGGAACTAGATCCTGACGATCAGTCTGTGGGATACGGTGGGAGACCTAATGCAGAGGGCGTGGTCCAACTAGATGCATCTTGTATGCACGGGCCAACGAAACGGGCAGGATCTGTAGGCTCGTTGGAAGGGATATCAACCCCGTCACTAGTAGCTAAGGCAATTATGGACTATACCGACCATATTATGCTGGTAGGTCCAGGAGCAAAGCGTTTTGCTCTCAACATGGGTTTTAAAGAAGAGAACCTTCTAACAGAAAAAAGTAGGCAAGATTGGTTACGTTGGAAATCCCAACTCAATCCTGATGATGATTGGTTAGATCATGAAGAGGATGTCATAGTTGAAAGACCAGGTGGAACTATAAATATGAATGGAGTTGATGCTTTTGGGAATATTGGGAGTGTTACAACAACAAGCGGTCTTTCTTGGAAAATCCCTGGTCGTGTAGGTGATAGTCCGATCATTGGAACCGGACAATATTGTGACAATGATGTTGGCGGTGCAGGATCAACCGGGAGAGGTGAAGCAAATATTAAGATCTGCGGGGCTTTTTTCGTTGTTGAGCAGATGCGAGCAGGGAAGTCTCCACAGGAGGCTTGTATCGCTGCCTTAGAGCGCGCCGTATCCATGACGGAAGACCGGTTACTAGACACCAAAGGACGCCCCCTCTACAGTTTAAATTTTTATGCTGTTTCTAAAGATGGTCGATTTGGTGGAGCCACTATGTATCAATACCCTGACGAGTACTTAGAGATCCTTCCCGAAAGGGGAAGTTATGCCGTAGCTAATGCAGATGGTGCTCGACTTGAACCTTTTCAGTACCTATATGATAACAAAAATCTACCGGAAAAATTACGAGAGAGCATGATGAAACGGGTCCAACAGATCAATAAAAAGTAGACACTCTAGGTTCGGAAGAGGAAAGATTATGTTTTTAAACAAAAAACAAATATCTGACTTTCAGGAAAATGGATACTTGTTCTTTCCTCAGCTATTTGATAGAAAAGAGGTAGATATACTCAAAAAAGCGGTGCCAGAAGTTTTAAGTCGTCAGGGACCCGAGGTAGTGAGGGAGAAAGGAGATCCAACAGCAGCTCGTTTGGCTTTTGGGGTTCATAGATATTCCGAGCCTTACCGGCGTCTCACTTTGCTACCTAGCTTGGTAAATCCGGTCCGTCAATTGTTGCAAGACGAAATCTATCTCCATCAAACACGGATGAATCCAAAACAGGGATTTGGGAGTGGTTCCTCTTGGACTTGGCACCAGGATTTCCCCCCATGGCACCAAGTAGATGGAATGCCGACCCCCAACTGTATTATGGCATCAGTATTCATCGATGATTGTACAGCAGTTACTTCACCGCTACTTATAATTCCAGGTTCACAAAAATGGGGATTGTTAGACTCAGAGTTACATCCAGATGCCCAGGGTCGAGGCTATGACCTTTACCATATCAGTCAGTCAACATTACAAAACCTGGCAGAAGTTAATGGCATAGTGCCTCTGCTTGGTAGTGCTGGATCGGTTGCTCTAATCCATAGTAACCTTGTCCATGGATCAGCTGATAATGTTTCTCCGTGGCGGCGAGCCATATTATATCTGATTTACAATGCTGTTGGAAATGCCTGTAAGAAGGTGATAAGGCCCTGGTATCAAAACAATAGAGATTTTTCGCCCCTGGTACCAATCGAAGCCGATGCCCTCAGAAATTATACCCCCACTCAATAGTTCCAGAAGGTTTGGAATTAAAGTAATTCTCTATGCAGACTCAAAGAGAATGGAAACAGAATACTTAGACGGATCCTTTAAGTTTTTAAAGTCGAGTTGGGAGTTTATAGAGAAAGATAATCTCGGTTGTGATGTTAATTTTGAGTTTAAATCGCGGTTACTTCAAAAGGTTATTGGTGTTTTTTTAATGAAAGCATGTAGCCGATAGTACGGGCATTTGAAAACGTCCAAATAATTTGTATGGTTATTCATAGATTTAATTTTGATAAATTATTTTAAGATGATAATACGATTTACGAACAATATACAACTTTAAAGGGAGAATAGTAATGAGCATCAAACGACTTCATACGAATGATAGGATGAGTCAAATCGTAATAGCTGGAGATACGGTATATTTAGCTGGCCAAGTAGCATCTAAAGCACCGGGTGAAAGTGTTGCAAATCAAACTAAATCAATACTCGAACAAATTGACACTTTGCTTTCTGAGGCCGGAACAGATAAATCTAAAGTTCTGTCGGCCACGATCTGGTTATGCAGTATGGATGACTTTGCCGAGATGAACGAAGTTTGGGACCAATGGTCCTCAAGTGGTAACGCACCTGCAAGGGCATGCGTTGAGTCTCCTCGCCTTGCTAGCCCTAGTTTTACGGTAGAAATAGGAATAATTGCTGCCAGATAAGAACTTGTGAAAGGTACTCTATGAATCAACTTCAAGTTGTCTTTACGAATGGAAACAAAACATTCCGTTTCATCAACTATTGAAACAGCAAGGATAGCTGCTGCCCACATGATTGAGCAAGCATAATTTCAATCAAATTAGCCAATTTCTATAGACTCTGGTTTGCGCAGAAAAAACATAGCCAAAACAATAAGGGTTACTGGGATGATGAAGATTAAAATTCCCAGAAGAATTCCCGTCATACCTACCACAACTTGTATCACTGACATAATAGCAAAAATCTTCAATACAGTTATAATAATGTAAGCTAATCCACTTGATTGGCAGCTTGGATGGCAGCGTGGATGTATCCGTAAGCATAAGCAAAACCTACTTGCCCAGCTTCAGGTCCCGAAATGCCGGGGACGTGGTCGGGCATTATCATATATTTATATCCGACTTCTTTGTAGGTTCGCATTGCTTTTAACATGTTGACATCGCCTTCGTCAGGAAATACTTCAACAAAATTGTTCAGGTGGCCTTTGATATTTCTGAAATGGACATTAAATATTTTTCCACGGGTCCCGAAGTAACGAATGACATCGAAAATTTCAGTTGATGGTTTCTCTAGGCTTTCTGACATACAGCCTTGGCAAAAATTTAACCCATTGTAAGGGCTGTCATAGAGATCAATAAATTTTTTGAAGCCGTCGGCCATTCCTAGAGGACGGGCTACACCACGGTGAGTTCTATTTGAGCCTATTCCAGGATCAGATGGATGGCAGGCCATCTGGATTTTATATTCTTCAGCAACCGGGATAATACATTTTAGCCAGTGGTCAATCCGTTCCCACATCTCATCTTCATCCGCCGGGCCACCTTTAAAGACAGGTTCAGACTTATTAAGTTTATCATACTCGAAAGAGGATAGGCGGGCACCGCCCCTGCCGTAACGGGATTCTGTTCGTAGATGCCCGAGCAGTGTGATATTATAGTTAAGTCCCCGAAGCCCAGCTAGTGAAGCCATACGTACGGTTTCGCACATACGATCCATAGCACGATCTCGGGCGGAACTTGCTCCAAGAAATATCGCTCCAGCCTCGTTTTCAAAAGCGTTAGCTGAACCTAGAGGAATGTGGATCATTTCGAGATTAATTCCATAACGATCAAATCGATCCCGGAGGGACTTTAGTAAATCAACATTCCATTCAGACCATGGCTCAACTGGTGTTTGATCTACGTTTAATACGCCAAGTTGTGCCAATCTTTCTATATCTGTTTCGTTTCGACAGTGAGTTTGTGTTCCTATGTACATAATATTTCCTTCCATAGTGTTTCTGGATATTATTAAACTATTAACCCACCAATGATTTGGTTCTGTCGGTCAAAGTAACGACAAACCGTCCATCACTCAACAGAGATTTTCCCATAGTATAAAAACCTCGCGTTCCTATATTAAGTTTTGTAATTTCTCTGGTATGTTTTTTACAACCTATGAAAATTGCCTTGGTCGCATAATGTGTATTATCAACAGATATAAATTTGTTTTGCCTCTATTTATCCTATGGCCCGCAAAAATTTTACTTTTCTTGATTTTTAACATTACAATATTTGGTTGCAACAAATCTGATCAGAATGGATCCCAGAGGCTTATGAAACAGTTAGTTTTAGGTAAGATAACATCAACGACAATAGGACAGTACAAAATCCCAGAGCCCTTTGTGAAAGATGGCAAAGCCTTGTACTCCCAGTACGGATGTATAGTATGTCACGGTATCAATGGACAAGGAGATGGACCAATAGCTTTGACCTTAAATCCACCTCCCCGTGATTTTAGGGATCTAGTAGGGTACCGTATGGGTAGTGATTTGGTAACAATAGCTAAAACATTAAAAGAGGGGATAGTGGATAATCCTTCAATGCCACCGTTTAGCCATTTAACTGATGAAGTTCGATTTAAAATCGCTATGTATGTTGCTTCAATTCAAAAATCTTCTGTTAAATCATCCTTAGGCCCGTAGGATATTTTAATGCTGAAAATGATAACTCCAAAGGTAGTATCAATTATTGGAATACTGATAGTGTTTTTAGCCAGCTGTAATTCAAAAGATAACTTGAAAATAACAGATGCTTGGATTCGAGCAACTCCACCATCACACAATGTTTCTGCTGCCTATCTAACTATTGAAAATCTATCAAACCGTTCCCGAGAACTAATTTCCATAGATACCCCAGCAGCAGATTCTACGGAGTTACATATCATACAACATATTGGTGATGTGATGGAGATGCAAAATGTGAAAAGCCTTAGAATCCCTCCAAGGGGCAAATTAGAAATGAACCCTGGTGGAACTCATTTAATGCTGTTCGGTATGAGAAAAGGATTAGGGGAAGGTGATTCGGTCGTTTTGTCCCTGTACTTTGCTGATAATACTATCTGGAACGTAGAAGCAAGAGTTTTGAAAAAGAGGAGGTGATTCTGTTGGTTGTAAGTTTGTTATTCTTTTCTAAGCAAATACGCTTTGGATATATCTCGAACGTAATTTTCCTCTTCATAATACTGATTTTTCAAGGATGCAACCCAGAAAAAAAATCGCCACCAGAAAGTGATAGTCCAGTCCTGCTAGATTATGGTCCGAAATATGGCGGTGATTTTGTTTTGATTGATCATAATGAGGAACAATTTGATCTATTAAGTTATCGGGGCGATGTAGTACTAATTTTTTTTGGTTATACTTACTGTCCTGATGCTTGCCCACTGATGCTATCCAAATTAGCAGCTGTATACGACGACCTGTTGAATATTAACGCAGGTGGGAATGTGCGTACTCTCTACATAACAGTCGACCCTTTACGTGATACTCCAAAGCAACTAAAACTCTATTTAGAGTATTTCTCCTCTTTAGAAGTTCTTGGATTAACAGGATCGAGAGAAGAAATTGATGATGTTTTAGAAAAATATGGGGTTTTCTATAAATTTCAGGAAGCTAATCAAAACGGACACTATCTTGTAGCTCATACCACTTCTCTTTTCTTAGTTGATCGAGAAGGTCGACTTCGTTACCGATTTCATTCGACTGATAAGCCTGAATACATAACATCAGGGATACATCAGCTTTTTTGATGATTGTTGATAATACGTCAAAAGTCAAATATAGGGGAATATGGTGAGTAATAAAAACCAAACGTTATCTATACTGATGAGGATAAAGCAGTGTATTGTCCCTACTAGAAATCGAATACCCATGATGGCCGTCAACAAGCAAAAAGCAAATCTCAATCGCCGGAATTTTCTCGCCAGAGGTTGCGGTTTCCTAGCTTCTTTATTCCTGAACACCAGTTGTTCAGATAATGTCACAGGGCCGGTGGTCAGTAACCAGCCTCCACCTCAGTCTCCCGAACCTCAGTCGCCTGAACCAGCAAGTGAAGATCAGGTTGACGTGATCGTGGTGGGTGCCGGCCTGTCGGGGTTGGTTGCCGCATACGAGTTGGTCCGGGCTGGGTACGATGTCCGAGTTTTGGAAGCAAGCAACAAGGCTGGGGGACGAGCCCAAACACTTCGCGAACCCTTTGACAGCGGATTAATCGCCGAAGCGGGGCCGGCCCGCATTCCGCCTGATCATGATCTAACACTGGGTTACATTGATCACTTCGGCATCGAGACATCCCCTTTCTATACACAGGAGGGTGAGTACCTCATTGTTTCCAATCAGGAGGTTCGGCAACGGCATACCCCGGGTTCGTTTCTAAGTGGGAATCGGAATATGTGGGTTAAGATTCCAACTGGGACCGATTCTTTGCCGATGGCCTTTACCGGAGCGCTTGGAGATCGCGTACAGATCGGCTCACCGGTGACGAGAGTAGTCCGGGATGGAAATGGGGTGGTGGTCAGCTACGGAAACAGCAGTGTTGGTAAGGAACTAAGGGGTAGTAAACTAATCTGCACGGTCCCTCTGCCTGTCATCAACAAGATCAATTTCGACCCCCTCCTTTCGGGGCCTAAGCGAGCCATCTTTGAAGCCACATCTTATGCTGATGTCACCCGGGTTTACGTCCAGTATGGGGGCCGAATCTGGGAAGAAGACGGATTGAACGGATGGGGATTATCGTACGTGGATGGGTACCAGGAGATCTGGCATCCCACCTGGAACCAAGAGGGCCCTCGAGGTGTTCTAATGTCCTACATGTACGGAGGAATGGCTCGTGAGGTCGCGGCAATGGGCCCCGGCGTCATCGTGCCCATTTTCATAAATCGCTTTGATCATTTGTTCCCTGGTTCGCGGGAACTTGCGGAGCAAGGAACTTACTTCGCGTGGGAACAGCAGCCCTGGATTGGGGCCGCCTTCGCCCAATCTAATCCTCCATTCTCGGAGCACCCTGAGTTAGCATCACCCGAGGGTCCAATTCACTTCGCTGGCGAGCATGCTTCGGGGTATCGAGGTTGGATGCAGGGAGCTTTTGAGTCGGGCCTACGGGCTGCATCGGAGATTGATTCAACTGTGACAGGGGAACGGCGGCCTCGCACAGCTGTGACAATCTCCCGACGGCAGTTGGTGGGGTGTCTTGCGGGTACCCCCGATGTGCCGGCATGGTTAGTTGGTTAGTACCTTGAACCGTGACTTTTACAAAATTATGGATAACAATCAACAAAGATATGATATCAATAAAAAATTAGCCTCTTAAAAAAACTGGGCAACCATTTTGTGAATCGTCTAGTGAAAATTTGTAACCTTGTTCAGAAAAAGAAGTTATATCGTTTTCTTTATTCACTCTATTTTTAACTAACCAAGAAGCCATATACCCTCGAGCTTTTTTTGCATAAAAGCTTATAATCTTATATTTTCCATCTTTACCTTTATCTTTAAAAATTGGGGTAATTACCTTTATCTCGTTAGATAAAGATTGGACTGAGTCATAATATTCATTAGATGCCAAATTAATTAAAAGTTCTGATTTCATGCAGTTGAGCTCTTTTTCAATTTCTTTTGCAATATCTCTTCCCCAGAAATCATATAAATTAGAACCGTTTTTAGTTTTTAGTTTAGTACCCATTTCCAAGCGATATGGCTCGATAATATCTAGGGGTTTTAGCATCCCATATAAACCTGACAGAATTCGCAAATGTTTTTGTGCAAAGCTGATATCTTTTTTAGAGAAACTTTCAGCATCTAAGCCTTGATAAACATCTCCCTTAAAGACATAGATAGATGGTTTAGCATTGTCTGAAGGTTTTTTTTGGGCTTGCCAGGATTTATATCTATCAACATTTAAAGAAGTCAGCTTATCACTCAAATTCATTAATTTAGATATTTCACTAGATTTCTTTTTACTTAATTCACCAATTAAATCTTTTGATTTATCTAAAAATACAGGTGAAGAATAATCAGAAATATTCTCTGTTGATGAATAATCTAGTGTTTTTGCTGGAGAAAGAACGGTAATCATATCAAATCCTATAATAATTTATATTTATACTAAATAATAATTACAAAAGACTTTATAGTAAATTCAAATTTTAACAATTATATATGCAAGATTAAATAAAAATCTCCCATCCCCACCAATTTACAAGGAAATTTGAAACCCCCCTCATCATCAAGATGTATCCATCCCAATCAAAATAGAGCACTTTCAACAAGAGAGGGAGCGAGATTACGAGGGGTTCTAGATAATTATAAAAATTTTGGGAGTAAGACTAGTAAAAACCTCCAAATTGGCAATGCTGTTCCTGTTTATTTAGCAGCGGCGATTGGAAAAGAGATATTTAAATCTTTGAAAGGAAATTAATATTTTACATAAATTTTTTAAAATTCAATATTCTACTCCACAGTCACTGAGTGTTTTCGAAGAGACTATCAACCTTCTTATCAAACATGAGATAAAACTTTTTATATTTTTCTTCCATGGAACTTTTTTAAAGTTTATCTGTCTAATTAGGTTATCGACCGATAGGAATAGAATGTTCATGGACTCAATCCATCACTCTCATCTGTTATAGGAGGTCATTATGAAAATTAGACTAGTGTCTGCATTTTTCGCAACTTTTTTCATCACAAGTGTTTTTGCTGGTTCGGATCTAAAAAGGAATGAGGTCAGAACGGTTGAAGATGTAAAAGAGTATCGTGCAAAAGTTATTGATAAGATGACCAAAAGACTTAATTCAGGTGAATTAAATAGTAAACAAGCAAAATTTCTTGGGAAAAGGATAGCACTACTCTCTAGTAAACCTCTGCCTTCTCAAGAGCAAATTAATTGGAGACTTAAAAACCGTTCAGATATTGAATCAATGAATAGAAAAGGTAAAAATCTGAAAAAAGGGAAACGAAAACAATTGCGAGAAAAACGCCATCGTACCCGTTTTCATTAATCGCAAAAATAATCTATGGGTTAAATTTGTTTATTTTTGAGAAAGTTAGTTGCTCTATCTGAATTTAATTCTCTGTTCAAACTTACTCCATAGTTAGAAAGATAATGGAGGGAGTGATGGATTGAGTCCATGAACATTCTATCCCTACGGTGGCAGAGAAAATCGTTTAAGGCCTGACAATTTTTGAACTACAATAGTTCTGTCTCTAAGTCCTCCCGAACTACTGTATATCATTCTCAAAAGTAGGAATCCAAATTTAGAAAAACTTTGTTTCATTATGATATAATTTAGTTCCTAAATTATTATGGGCTAACTTTAGCCCAATAAATGTCCATTGCCTGCTCTATGCCCGCATAGTAGACAATTAACACAGTACCATCAGACAAAGGTTCTGCATACGGTAACCCAAAGGTCCAAACCGAGAAACCCAGGGCTCCCTTTGGATCGTCAGTCGAGGTAGGGTGCGAGTATAAAACCACCTCAGAATTTGGGTCAAATAAGCCATCGATAGATGGTGCCAACCGGGCTCTTATCGAATGGGTATTAAAGCGGTCCACCCAAGGAAGAACAGTTTTCCCATCGGTAAGTACCGCAGGATGCCCGGGCTGGTCTGTAATTCCAATGTCTTCAGCTGGTGACCAATTTTGTCCACTATCAAGACTAATACGTCGATGTATGTTTAGATAGGATTCGGTTTCTGTGTTAAATGTCCAAGCGAAAGAGCCAATTTTGTTATCTGGGCTTGAGGCTGAACGGAGGTCCCAGTTAAAAATACGACCAGTTGGATCAAAGCCTATATTTACCGGATCACTCCATGTTTGCCCATTGTCTCTAGAGTGGAGTCCTACAACCCGTTGGAACCATTGTGATGTATCGAGATAGTGTTTGTTGGTTTCTATAGTCATAATCAGAGTGCCATCAGCCATTTTCATAATAGGATTAGTTAGGCTGGCTGGACCAATGCTAGCTACCATGGGTACTTCCCGCCACGATGACCAAGTTTGTCCACCATCTTCAGAATTAGCGACAAGAATGAACATGGGAACACATCCTTCAGTATCAGGATTGAAAAGTCCATCAGCCTCGGGATAAGTTTCACGATCAACCCACAGGGCTGCAGCAATCAATTTTTGAGGGGAAAGTTCAGTTAAGTAAACAATTTTGGTAGTACCACAGATACCGCGAAGTTTTTCCAGTTTGAACGGTCTTTTGGGCTGGCTCCATGTTTTTCCAAGATCCGAAGAACGGCTGACTTCTACATTTTCATCCAGACAGTCTTTAGTTGTGCCACTATGCCAGGTGGCGATTAATGTTCCATCTGACAGGTTCAAAATAGAGGGGAAAGTGAGATTTGCCCGATCAGTTCCTGGAATACTTTGGCTGAGACGACCTTCTCCTAAGATTTTCATAGTAGTTTCCTCTTCTTATTTGTTTGTTAAATAGATGTTCGATTATATTTTTAATCACTGCAATTTTCAGTATCTGAGAGTTCTTCACAGAAAGCAATAAAGCCAGTTAGTATCTTTTCGGAGATTTCATCGATCATTCTCCTAGTCGGTTTAGTCCTTTTCGAAAGGTGTTTGTCAATCGTTGTCGCGGTCACATAATATTTTATAGTAGGTTCAGTGCCTGATGGGCGAACTATAACCCGGGTATAATCAGATTCTGAAAAAGTAAAAATAAGAATATTAACTTTTTGCCCCGGTAAAGAGGTAATAACTCCACTCCGAAGATCTCGTGATTTAGCGTTTTGTCGGTCTATCATTTTAAATACTGGGTAACCACCTATGACAGTTGGAGGTTTCGAACGGAGACCTTCCATAATTAATGATATTTTATTTAATCCTTGTGTGCCAGGCAAGTAGACTGATTTCTGTAGTTCGTTGAAATATCCGTAAATTTGGTAGATTTCATTTAGTTTATCTAGTAAGCTTAAGTTGGATTTTTTCAATAGGGCTGCGTACTCTGCAAGTAGGATACCAGTGCCAGCTTCTTTATCACGGATTCGTGAGTCAGCTAAATAACCATGACTTTCCTCCATACCAAATACAAAGGTCGTCCCAGGCCGTATTTTTTCAATAGCTTCACTAATATGTTTAAATCCAACAGGGAGATCATTTAGGATTTCCATACCAAATGATTGAGCAATTATAGCGGATAGATCTGAGGTCACGACAGTTTTACAGAATAATCCTTTTGGTGGTAGTGTTCCTGCCTTTTTTTTGGATAATAAAATATAGTAGCACAGGAGAACCCCTATTTGATGTCCATTAAGTACTAAATTTTTGAGAGGGGCTGCCCAGCCTTTACTCTTCAACGGAAGAGCACATCCGATACGGTCAGCATCAGGATCACTAGCAAGGACAATATCGGCACCAATTGATGCAGCTTTTTTAATAGCAATTTGGAAAGTTATAGGAATTTCGGGATTAGCGATACCCTTTTCAAGCGTCGAAAATGAGGGGTCATGTACTAGTTGCTCTTTGACGTAATGTATATCTTTATAACCTAATTTCTGAAAAGCTACTGCAACTGAAGTCATACCTACCCCATGGAGTGGAGTATAAACAATTCGAATATCTCGTGTATTATTAAAAGATAATTCTGAAAGGACATTTGTGTACCTGTTATCTATATTAGTTTCAATATGTTGAACAAGGCCTCGCTTTATAGCAATTTCATATTTAAACTGGTTTACCTCAGTTACTTTTCCCATTCTCTTGGATAGATCTTTGTCCAGCGGATAAATGATTTGTCCACCCTGGGGACCGTAGACTTTAAACCCATTGTAATCAGGTGGGTTGTGGCTGGCACTAATCATGACTCCAGCTGATGCCTGTAGATCTCGAATAGCAAACGAGAGTGCTGGAGTGGATCGATAACCATCAAAAAGCTTTACCGCAATATTGTTAGCCACTAACACACACGCTGTTTGTTTTGCAAACAAAAATGAATCTCGCCGGGTATCCCAAGCTAAAATTACGCTAAGGGAAGAACTAAGTTCTCTGCTATTCGCTCGTCTTGGGGTGGTGGCCTTATAAATCAGATGCTCTGCCAATGCCTGCGCCGCCATCCCAATCGTTACAGTGTTGACTCGATTTGGACCAAGGCCCATCAAACCACGAATACCACCGGTTCCAAAGGTTATTAACGAGCCAAAAGAATCTTCAAGTTCACTAGTCATATTTGAATCAATAAGAGTTTTAAGATTGTCTCTGAATTTTATGAATTTTGTATCAGTTAACCAATAAAGGAGTGAAGAACCGGCTTTTTGAGATAAGATCTCTTCATTAATCCAAGCTGTAATTTTTTTGATTATTTGTTCATTCATTTTTTAAAAATTTAAGTTAGGATGAGTAAAACTTTTTTGTACGGATCTAGAATAACTGCAATTCATGTATATTGCCTGGGAAATAAAGAGTATCTGCTAATATCCTTACGGCAGCCCCTAAAACATACCCGACCATGATGCCTATTATTAATGGCTGAATTTTGTTATAAAGTCGGATGCCGCCTATCCGAATCAATATGGTTTTTAATAACCAAGCAAGGAAGACGGAAAAAAAAGCATTACGAACAGGTCCTCCAGCTGCAACGACAAACCCTATGGGTGATATAGGCCACCAACTAAAGTAAGAACGGGCAATAGTTATGGTAAGAACGGTAGCTATCCCAACTAAAAGGAAAACAATTTCGTTACTTGTAATAGCAGTGCTATTTTTCATCCAGGTGACAACTAGATTATAGAAACCAGGGTCACCAGCAACATCAGCATAGAAATTGGAAGCACCTCCCAGCCGGTATCCAGAGTAGGCAGTATAGGCTATAGCGGTGAGGGCACTAATAACGAAGGTTACGGTACTCCACAGAAACAAAGTTTTCCCCGGCATATCCAATATCGATTTCAATCGGGCGACATGGGCGGGTGTAATCATAGTAAAAGTTTTCCAATTGCGGGCAAAAGCATTACAAAGGCCAAGCGCAGTTAAATTTTGGGGTGATAGAGAACCAGAACCAAGAGTGACTACCGTAAACTGGTGGGCATTTATTGGTAGATCCAAAAAAACAAGCCCAGCCTCCGCCATAACACGACAAGTTGCAAAGTAAAAAAGGAAAAGGAATATTAAAAATACCAAAATTACAGGGAAAGACATACCCACAGCATTAAGCCACCATGTTATATATATCAATCCACATATCCCTATAGCTAAGGCAGATCGGTAAGAAATAAATTCATCATCATCTCTCAAGTTGGTTTTATTCCCAAGGATATGGTGCCAAACTGTTCTAAGATGTCGGCGAGCAATCCAGAATCCCCATAGAGAAAATGCTATCATGCCTCCTACGAATTGTACAGCCACCAAGCCACCTGGTACGACAGTACCTGAGTCCCCAACAATGCCAACCCTTGCCAATAAACCTTGTTCTATGGTATTTATAAGCTGAAAAAACCAAACACTAAATAACACATCCAAATTAAGGAAATAAGAAAAAGCGAAAGCGAGGACATTTATTCGGACAGGTAGTCCAGGAAAATAGTTTCCAAATTCGAGACTAAAACTGTGGTTAGCATCGACCGGAAATGAAGACCATTGTGTCCAGTAAGAAATGGTATTCCAGAGCATGATAGAAAATGTGACTAATAATCCCGTGACGAACATTTGATTACGCATAATTGTCGGGAAAACTGTTTCTGTATTAATAGTTGGTTCTGTCATCAAGATAGGTGCTTGGACTAAGGGATAGGAAAGTCGTTCATATTCTACCCATTGGCGGCGCATTATAATTACGAAACAAATGCCAACAGCCATAAGGCCACCAAGAAATGACATCCACCAAAATGTGGGAATTATCCACGCGGCCCACGGGATCGGGATACTAGATGGTATCCCCTGGTAATAGAACCGGTTAGCATTTTGTTCGTTTGTAAGAATAGCCCATTCAGGGAGATAGGGGAAAAAAAGCTCACGCCATTGATTTTCGGGCGAAGCATAATATTCCGGTGTTGTCATTGTGCCTATTATATAATTTGACATGCCCCAGGTTGGCACCATGAATCCAATCCATCCTAGTACAAAGATAAAAAGAAGTTCTCTATTGCTTAATGCCCATGAAGGGCGGGTTGCTCTAAGAAGTATGTTGGGAGCTAGAACACCTAAACAAAAGGGAATCATAAGTCCCAGGTCAATGTGAGCAAAAGTGATTTGTAAATATCCCAGGTGATAGTGAGCAGACAGTGAAAAAATATTGACAACTATAGCAAGTGTTAAGCCAATTATGACTGACCTAGGTGTTGTTTTACTATGGGAAGAATTACCATTTTTTATCATAAACTATAAAGGGGGTTATATTTATTTCGAATATAAGTGAGGAAGTAGTTAGTGCTGATTGGTTTACTAGTAATATGTTCTATAAGTTGAGCAGGGCTATGGGTCATACCCGGCCGATGTATTTTTTGTTTAAGCCACTCTCTAAGCGGTAAAAAATTACCATGGGCAATATCGTCATTCAATTTAGGAAGCTCTTGGGTAGCAGTATTATAGAGCTGTGCCGCATATATATTCCCAAGTGTATAGGTTGGGAAATAACCAAAACTACCATGTGACCAGTGTATATCTTGTAGAATTCCTGTACGGTAATCGGGAGGCTTCAAACCCATGAGGGATTTCATCTTCTCAGCCCATATAGCAGGTAAATCAGCAGCAGTATATTCTTTTGTGAATAAACCTCGTTCTATTTCAAATCGAAGAATAATATGGAGGTTGTATGTGATTTCATCAGCTTCGACACGAATAAGCGAGGGTTTTACTTCGTTGACAGCAGCATAAATTTCTTCTTCGGTTATACCTATCAAATTTTCGGGAAATGTCGCCGAGAAAACAGGGAAGAAATATCTCCAAAAGGCACGACTTCGTCCAACCATATTTTCCCAGAGACGAGACTGAGATTCATGGATTCCGAGAGATACGGATGATCCGCGAGGGGTACCTTCATGAGCTGGATCAAGCCCCTGCTCGTAGAGGGCGTGGCCGACCTCGTGAATAATACCATACAATGATTGTGTGGGAAGGTTTTTATCGTATCTGTTTGTTAAACGAACATCATTAATTCCCATATTTGTACAAAAAGGATGCGCTGAAATATCTATCCGTCCGCTTTCAAAATCAAAACCCATAATTTTCGCCAAATGGGATGCTATTTGTTGTTGGTTTTTAACAGGATAATTTTTTTCTAAAAAATCTGTGCGGGGCCGAAAATGTGATTTTTGTATGTTATTGACTAGATCAACTAGGGGATCACGAATCGAATCAAAAATAGCGATTACTTGTTTTGTTGTTATCCCTGGTTCGTATTCATCTATCAGGGCATCGTAGGGTTCATCGTCATACCCAACAGCTTCAGCAGTTTCCTGTTGCAAATTTACCAGTTTGTCAATCCAGGGAGCGAAAGCCTTAAAATCGTTATTCTTGCGGGCTTCTACCCAAACTCCGATAGCTGCTGAACTTGTTTCTGCCAGTTTTCTTACTAGAGTTACAGGGATTTTGATTGACCGGTCACTTTTTCGGGATATTTCACGAATGTTGATCTTCTGATTTGTGGTAAGTGTTTCCGAACGGGTCTTTTCAAGAACTGATCTCATTTCTACTGAAGTCAGCATGTCATGTATAAGGCTTGAAACCGTTCCAAGTTGTTGCCCTCGGCTGGAGGCCCCTTTGGTAGGCATATAAGTTTCTTGGTCCCAAGCTAGAAGAGCCATAGCCCCAGAAAGGTCATTAATATTTTTGTAGATACCCATAGTTTTTCGGTAGTATTTTCCCATTTGATAAAACCCTTTTACTATTTTTTAAATCCAAACACCGGAGGATTAGAAATAAATTAGGCGGTGTTAAATATAAAATATAACTCAATTATGGTCTCATAATAATTGAGTTTCATAAGTCAGAAAATAGAGTTTTCAGAAGATTTAATCAATAAAATCACTCTTTCCTTGCAATGAAACCTTCATCAAGGAGTAAAAAAAACTTGCATATTTTCTTCTCTACGAAATATATTGCACGTATCTATTCATATAGTCACCCGCAAACACAGCTCCTTATAACGGTCTGTCGCGGGAATACTCGCACTCCGTAAGGGTGCATTACTCCCATAATTTGTCTGGAGGGTAATCATGAATCGCACAGAATTAGCCGGTAAGGTTGCTGATGCTACTGGGTTGTCAAAAGCACAAGCAGATAGCGCAGTCTCCGCCGCTCTCGATGCCATCAAAAGCAGCCTCAGCGATGGAGATTCTGTAACTTTAATAGGTTTTGGTACGTTTAGTGTATCGAAACGAGCAGCTCGCCAAGGTCGCAATCCAGGAACGGGTCAGACCATCTCGATCGCGGCTAGAAACGTAGCTAAGTTTACGGCTGGGAAAGCCTTAAAAGACGCTCTTTAAGATCCGTCGTAAATTAAGGCATTATTCAAAAGGCCAACCCGAACATTTTCGGTCGGGTTGGCCTTTTGTTGTATTATCCTTTATTACTTAGAACGGGGGTTGCCTAGGAAATTAATAGTCCAGTATTTGAGAGCTGGGGATATCAGTCTGTGCTATAAAACTTTATAGTTGCCAAGGTTAGTCTCGGTTCTCTTAGATGGTTTAATCAGGATAATTTTGATTTTCTGGAAGAATTAAGAGGGTATCAGGTTTTAGATCTTAATGCTTGGTAGTTTTGAACTATTTGAGATGATTCAAAATAGAAAAAGCTAAGTAAAATGGGCATATCAAGACATTTTTATACTCAATGTGAATTTTTAATTTCACTTGACTTTTGCAGTTTTTTAAAGTAAGATTTCGTTGCAATACTGGGAGATAAAAATGGGTATGCCGGGGTGGTGGAATTGGTAGACACAGGAGACTTAAAATCTCCCGGACCTCAATACTCCGTGCCGGTTCGAGTCCGGCCCTCGGCATTCGAGGTCGTGAAAGTATTCTAAATTATATATTCAAGGGCGCTTAGCTCAGATGGTTAGAGTGCCACGTTGACATCGTGGAGGTCAGTGGTTCGATCCCACTAGCGCCCATTCAGAAATTTAATCCTGAAATACCCCGTTCCTACCGTGTCTCTACTTTATTTTTTCTTCTCATAACATTCTGTAGAATCTAGAGAACCAGTTATGATAATTACCGATATTAAGGCTGTTTACCCAACTAGGAAGAACAGATTCTTGGGGATCTGGCAGGAATATTATTGGCAGATAGTCGTCCGGGTTGAGACAAATCGGGGTATCATAGGGTATGGTTATGGAGGGGGTGGTGATCCAGGGAGGTTGATTGTTAATGGGCATTTTCGGGATTTATTAATCGGCAGAGCAGTGGATGATATATCCGATATAAAGAGAATATGGGACTACTTATACCTTAAATCTTTACCTTATGGGCAAGCAGGCATTACAATTATGGCTCTCAGTGGAATCGATTTAGCTTTGTGGGACCTACTTGGTAAGGCAGAGAAAAAACCTGTTTATAGTTTAATCGGGGGATTGAAGAAAGAAAAGGTTCGGGCCTATGCTACAGGAGGAAATCCAAGTCAGGTCAGTGATCTTGGGTACACAGCGCTCAAATTTTCTCATGAGTGGCAATCTGAATCTGATTATGAAACGGCGATAGCGTCGGCAGAGCGGTTCCGTAATTTATTTGGTAAAGATGCTTTGCTTATGTTTGACTGTTACATGTCATGGGATGCGACAGTTGCTATTCGGATGCGAGAATTATTAGCTATTTATGAACCTTATTGGTTTGAGGATCTTTTAACGCCTAATCATCTTGAGGATCTAGCTAATCTTAGGGTAAAAATATCACCAATTCTACTTGCCGGTGGGGAACATAATTTCTCTCATCATGCTTTTGGTGCAATAGCTAAGGCTGGAGCTTTAGATATATGGCAACCGGATATAACATGGTGTGGAGGTATTACAGCCGGTCTACGGATTGTAGAGCTGGCAAGGGTCAATAACGTACCAGTTTGTCCTCATCGGGGTGGTGAAATATGGGGTTTACATTTAGTTGTAGCAACTGACTGCCTAGATTTAGCTGAGACACATCCAGCAAGGATGGAAGAGCCTAGTGGCATAATCTGGCTGAATGAGCCTGTAGTCTCTGCTGGGTCAATAATGGTCGGGGATCAACCGGGATTTGGGGTGACACCTAGAGAAGATTATTTTTAACCTTTTCCATCTTTATGAGTTAAGTTTATTTAGTATCAGGTATTTTGGTTTAATTAAGACTTTCTTGTAGGACCGAGAATTATAAATCGTAAAATTGATCTATCCACACTTACTTTTCAATCTTTCTACTATGTCTCTTTACAAGTTTCTTCGTCCTCTGTTCT
This sequence comes from uncultured Gemmatimonadota bacterium, assembly GCA_964593235.1. Classification (GTDB taxonomy): domain Bacteria; phylum JAAXHH01; class JAAXHH01; order JAAXHH01; family JAAXHH01; genus JAAXHH01. The sequence continues at coordinate 105,094 of CAZQGS010000006.1, forward strand.
TTCACATGGATCCTGAATGGATTCATCGGACAACAATATCTACTGTTAGGATAGTAGGAGGAATATCCCCCATTCGAGCTCTGCTTCGTTACCTCTTTTCTGTCGATGATCCTCGACTTAGAGTGGAGGTGGGGAATTTAAAATTTAAAAATCCAGTAGGACTTGCAGGAGGTTTCGATAAGAACGGGGTAGCTATAGAAGGTCTATCAACAGTAGGGTTTGGTTTTCTAGAAGTTGGTTCGGTATCGGCATATCCCTCTGTTGGGAATACGGAAAGGCCACGCCTTTTCCGTGTGATAAAGGATGAAGCTATAGTTGTTTTTTATGGGGTTCCTAACGAAGGTTCGGAGGTGGTTGCGCGGCGATTTGAATCTACGAAGCTCCCAATCCCAGTTGGGATTAATTTGGTCGAAACCAATTACGGTGAAAAACCCGAAAATGCTGGGGAGGTAATGGATGAACTCATTCTAGCTGTGCGTCCTTTCCTTGGCCTTGTTGACTATGTAACACTTAACCTAAATTGTCCCAATACTACATCAGGGCAAAGTCCTTTTGATAGTCCTAACAACTTAAGATTATTGCTTTCTAGGTTTTTGCAATACGAGTCTATGCCACCAACTTTCCTAAAGGTAGTACCGACTACGGACCCAATAATTATACAAGAGACGATAGAGGCTATGATGCCTTTCCCTTTTGTTAAAGGAATTATTTTCGGATTACCGACAGGCAAACCTTACAAGAACTTGAAAACATCAGATAGTATTCTTGACCGTATGCCAGGAACACTTTGTGGAAAACCAACAGCAGAGATGATTGACAATGCTATTAAAGCTTGGTATCCCCAGTTGGACCATAATCGTCACATAATTGTGGGCACAGGAGGGATATTTACCGCAGAAGATGTTTATAAAAAAATTCGTTTAGGTGCTACACTAGTCCAACTGTACACAGCTCTCATTTACAACGGGCCAGGTATAGTAAAAAATATTAACCAAGAACTTTGTCATCTAATGGATCGGGATGGTATAGATCAGATTTCCGAATTGGTAGGTCTGGATAATTCCCCTTAGAAAGTACCTTCAACACTAAGCTTGGAACTACCGGTATTATCTTTTAGATTCTTTGATGATCCGATCTGTTCTTGGAGTTTTTCAAAGTACAAAGTTTCATCCACGGGAATGTCTACCCAGTCATCAAGCCATGTAGATAAAAGCATAGCGTTGGCTAGTTCGACACCATGGATACCCTCAATGCCAGGAGCGATCAATGGGCTCCCATTGATGATAGTATTTATCCAGTTTTTTGTGATTCCTCGGTGTTCTTCTCCGCCAGATTGGAATGGGACTTCGCACTTCCAGGTTTCAGGACTGCCGAATCCTCCTTTCCATTCGCGACTGAAAATATTTGCCGGTATTCGGTTGCGCCAGAATTTAATCATCCCTTCTTCCATTAATAGTTTACCATTGTCTCCTGTTATTTCCATACGATTTGTACCGGGAGCTTCACCTGTAGTCGTTATAAATACACCTGTAGCTCCATTTTTGTACTCAGCGTACGCGGTAACATCATCCTCTACTTCAATGTTGTGGTATTTCCCAAATTTACAAAAAGCTCGTATACGTACAGGCATGCCACAAATCCACTGCCAGAGATCAAGATTATGGGGACATTGATTAACAAGGACACCACCACCTTCGCCAGACCAAGTAGCCCGCCAGCCACCAGAATCGTAGTAACTTTGAGCACGAAACCAGTTGGTAATGATGTAGTTTGTTCGACGTAACTCACCTAACTCCCCAGATTCAACCATTTCTTTGAGTTTGCGGTGTTCACCAAGGGTACGTTGATTAAACATTAGTGCAAAAACACAACCACTTCTCTTAGCAGCCATGTTCATTTCTCGTACCTGGGCCGTATATACACCAGCCGGTTTTTCTGAAAGAACATGAATCCCTTGGGAAAAAGCTTTAATAGCAAGGGGCGGGTGATCGTAATGGGGAGTAGCAATTATAACAGCATCAACCTCCTTAGAATTAAGAAGTTTATCTGGATCCTCATAGATCTTAACTTTATTATTAATCATCGATTTAATATTGATAATTTGACCTGGTTCAGAATCACAAACAGCCGTAAGGATTGCTCCTGAAATTTCATTATTGGTTAAGTAGTTTATGTGATGTCTCCCCATATTACCGAGACCTATAATTCCAATACGTACAACGTCCATGGGTTGCTCCTTTAAGACTAGTATTCGAAAAGTGTAAATAGTTTATCTAGAACCAATCAGATCATTATTCCGTCTTTCATGACAAAAGGGAAATGCTCCCCTGCTTGATTCATAAATTCCCCGTCAGGCAAATCAATAAGGCTTTTCATAACGTGTTCCCCAGAGGCAATAAACCGGGTTTCTTCGGTCATATAATGAATTGCTATCGCGCGTCGCGGTTGTTGAGATTTGTTGAGTGGTGATCCGTGCCAGGTGAGCGAATGATGGAATGAAACCTCACCTTTTTTAACAGGCCAAGGTTGTGGTATTACTTGGTCTACTTTTGGAGTAAAGCCTTTAATATCTCCAAATTCTTCGACTCGTTTCAGGTGAGCCTGAGTTCGGAGAAACTTTATCTGGTTCCCCCAACAATGACTTCCAGGAACCATCCACAGACATCCATTTTCTAAATTGGTGTCGTCTAGAGCAACCCAAGCAGATACAGGAGTCATAGGGGAAATTACAGGCCAAAGAGGTGCATCTTGATGCCAATTAATTGCCCCACTATTCCCCGGGGTTTTGTACAGGATTTGATCATGCCACACAAGAACATCGCAAGCTTCAGTGAGTTGACTTATTGCTTTTACTATAAAAGGGTGGTTTATAAGCTTAAAATAAGCATCTGATACTTCCCAGATATTTACTATCTGCCAGATACAACTTTCTCTATTGGTTTCGTTGCCCAAGTTGTGAAATGCTGCAGGTCTAGGTCCATCTTTGGGGAACCCCTTAGCTCCAATACTGAGAATACGATCCAGTTCATTTCTTAATTCATGAATTTCTGAACCACTTAGGAGGGAGCCTCCATTGAGAAACCCATTCCTATGAAACTTAGCAATTTGGTCTTGACTCAACATGATACAGTTTTTCCATAGTTATAGAATTATCCTCAGTCCTTATTCAATAATTTACGTATTTAAAACTAGGTACCAAAGCATTTTTTGGAGAAACCCGCATGTTGACATTTACGGTATATAAACCTATAATAAGCATGTTATTTGTTATTTACATTATATACTGCAATCAGATTAAGATAAAAGTTTATAACCGTCTTAATAGAGTCAGTTATAATATGAGCCAGGCATATTTTAATGAGTAGTTTGTCTACGGAAAGGTTAGCAAATGTCAGAAGCATCTAAGACACAAACTGAAACTATGGAATTCAAGAGTGAATTACGACAAATACTTCATTTAATTACACATTCACTTTATTCCAACAAAGAAATCTTCTTACGAGAGCTGATCAGTAATGCTAGTGATGCGATTAACAAGATTCGTTTTAATTCTATAAGTAATACTGATTTATTAGATGGTGATACCGATTGGAAAATTAAGTTAATAGTGGATAAGGAAAAGAATACTCTGACTATTTCTGACAATGGCACTGGTATGTCACGGGGCACAATTATTGACCAACTAGGCACCATAGCGAAATCAGGAACGAAAAGGTTTATTGAAACCTTAAAAAACGCTGACGATACTAGTCGTCCCGAATTGATTGGACAGTTTGGTGTAGGATTCTATTCGTCGTTTATGGTGGCAGATAGAGTCACCGTATTGTCTCGATTGGCTGGTGATCCAAAAAATGAAGGGGTTCGGTGGGTTTCCGCAGGCCAAGGTGAATTTACTGTTAAAGCTGAAGTAAAAAAGGGTCATGGCACTGACGTTATCCTTCATCTTAAGGAGGAAGAAAAGGAATTTCTTGAAGAATGGAAGCTGCGTCAGGTAGTCAAAGAATTCTCTGATTTTATTGAATATCCAGTTGTTATGGATGTAGAACGAAATGAACCAATAGAAGGAGAAGATGGAAAAGAAGGGGAAGATGCAAAAACGGAAACAGTCATTAGAGAAGAGACTCTCAATTCGATGAAGGCCCTCTGGTTAAGGCCGAAAGAAGAGATTGAAGAAGATGAATATAATTCTTTTTATAAGCAAATTTCAAATGATTATAACGATCCTGCCAAGGTTATTCACTACACAGCGGAAGGCCTCACAGAATTTAAGGTTCTCCTTTTTATACCTGCCAAGCGGCCTTTTGATATGATGTTTGGGGATCCCAAAGTCGGTCCTAAACTTTATGTGCAGCGGGTTCAAATCATGGAAAATTGCGAGGAATTAATACCTGCCTATTTACGGTTTATTAAGGGCCTGGTTGACTGCTCAGATTTACCCTTAAATGTTTCAAGGGAGATACTTCAGCAGAATCCAGTACTCGATCGGATCCGAAAAAATCTGGTGAAGCGTATTTTCACGAGTTTAGAAGATATGAAGAAGGCAGATTTTGAAAAGTATGTCGATTTTTTCAAAGAATTAGGCCTGATTTTTAAGGAGGGGTTAGCCCAAGATTTTGAGAACCGAGAGATTCTAACCTCTTTGGCTGTATATGAATCTATGAATACCGAAGTTGGGCAGTTTATTACGATTGATGATTATATCGACCAGATGCCACCGGACCAGGAGGAGATTTACTATTTGATCGGTGAACATCGCGGCGTTTTAGATAGAACCCCATATCTAGAAGTATTCAAGGATCGTGGTTGGAACGTTCTTTTTATGACTGATCCTATCGACGAATATGTAATGTCGTCAGTTTCAGAGTACAAAGAGAAAAAGTTCAAAGCAGCGGATAAAGGAGATATAACAGCTGATGAATCAGCCAAAGCTAAAGCAGAAGATGATGAAAAGACTTATAAGCCCTTGCTTGATACCTTAAAGAACAAAATAACAGAAGTGCAGGATATTCGTTTGTCGACAAGGCTCAAAGACAGTGCTTCATGTTTGGTTGCAGAAGATGGGGCAATGAGTGCTCATATGGAAAGACTAATGCAGCGCATGGGTGAAGGCGGTCCTGGGAATACAGCAAAACGAATCCTCGAACTAAATTCAAGCCATACGGTTGTTCAAGGACTTCAGAAATTGCACGAGTCTGATAGTGGAGATGGCCGAATCGAATCGATAGGTCGCTTGCTTTATGAGCAAGCAGTAGTATCGGAAGGCTCCAAGCTAGAGGATCCTGTTGGTTTTGCTAGCCGCATTAATAATCTGCTTACTAAGGAATTAATTCGGGTCTAATATGGTCCGAACAAGAGGTTGAATATATTTTGATCCTATTCGAAAATACATCATCTATAGATCTATACCGGCATGCATAGACACATCTACTTTGTTTTAATAGTTTTGTTGCTTTCCTGTTCCAATGACAACAGAAATAGTAACGAATTAAAAACAGGAATTACGGTAGAAAAAGGGATCCGTGTCAATTCGATTGGGATGGTGCTACCAGATGATGCGGCAGACGTTAGTCATCAGGTAATTCGTTTCATGAGTCCCGAACCGAGAAGTCTGGATCCGAGTATTTATCCTTACGATACCGAATTGACGATTTTCCCGTTCGAAGGGTTGCTGCATAAAGATGAGTTTTGGAATCCAATACCCGCAGCCGCAAATAAATGGGAATCTGAGGATGGTCGGATATGGACGTTTCAACTCAGGTCTGGTATGCGATGGAGCGATGGTTCTCCTCTAACAGCGCATGATTATGTATACTCTTACCAACGAATGGTTGATCCAGCATCTCAAAATGTTTATGCCTTTTTCTATTACGATATTAAAAATGCTGAAGCAATTGCTAAAGGTAGAAATGACGATATAGCTTCTTTGGGTGTAACGGCAGTAGACGATACAACCCTAGTTATTGAAACCGAAAAAAACATACCCTATCTTCCTCATATAGTGTCCTTCGGGGATGCGGTTCCGGTACCCAGGCGTATAGTGGAAAAATATGGTCGTAAGTGGACTGAACCTGAAAATATTGTTTCAAATGCAGGGTTTAAAGTATCTGAATGGGTTCATGGAAGTCACATGACCCTTGTTCCCGATCCTTACTATAATGGCCCCCATAAACCGTATCTGGAAAAAGTAATTCATCCTTTTCGTGATCCTGGCTCAGCGACTATTCTTCCCTATGAAAGTAACGAAGTCGATATTGAAAATGTGGATGTGAACGATCTAGAAAGAATTGAACGGGACCCTGCTCTAAAAAAAGAATTGGTGAGTTACAATGGTATGACTACTTGGTACATGTTTTTCCGTACTCGATTAGCACCGTTCAATGATATTAGAATTAGAGAGGCATTCACACGAGTAATAGATCGTAAAAACATATGTGATATTATCTTAAGAGGTGGAGCTGTCCCAGCGTATGGTATGATTCCTCCGGGCTTTAGGGAATACAAAAAGAGTGCCTACGTAGAAAGTCAAGGATTCGATCCTGGGAAGGCCAAATCACTTATGCGAGAAGCGGGATATCCCAATGGCAAGGGATTCCCTGAGCAAGACTTATGGTTGAGGGCCCCGAACCCTTCAGATCTTTTGGTCGCTGTAGGAATTCAGACAATGTTAAAGGAATATTTAGGAGTAAAAGTGAATATCCGGACAGCTGACAGAGGTACTTATATGCATCATCTTTACCAATGGAACATGAATTTTGGTTTGTTAAATTTTGGTGCTGATTTTTTAGATCCACGTAATATACTAGATATGATTTGGCATTCTCAGCCCCAAGGATATGGTCGTCAGGATTGGTCTAATCCATCCTTTGATAGCTTTGTAGAAGAAGCGGCAGCCGAAATGAACCAAGCAAAACGAGATGAACTTTATGAGGCTGCAACAGCATCAATGCTGGAAGATTACCCAGCCGTTTTTTTGTTTCACAGTTTAGCTATGCAACTCCGTAAACCCTGGGTGAGAGGATATGCTAAAAATCAAGATGGAACTGCCGGCCCTTTCCATTGGTACAAATTATACGTTGCTGAATCCAATAATTAAAAACAATCTGAATATTGTTCAATCTTCTATTCAGTCATTGGGGGTTTCAAGTTTTTTAGTCCTTTTAATTATCTTAGCCTGGATTCCCGATTCTACCCGTGCACAAAACATAGAAATAAATCTTGAAGAAATACAAACTTTGCCTATCGAGGGTCTCGATTTCAACCAACCATCCGGGCTTTTTATGAGTAACGATACACTCTATACAGTATCTGACAAACATGATAATATAATTTTCCGTATTGATTTAGAACCTGACAGAGCAGTTTTAGTTCCTCACGTCCACTTTGATGTTCCGGGTATATCAAAGTATATTCGGCTAGACTTTGAGGGAATCACCCGGGACGAAGTTGGGAATTATTATTTAATTAGCGAAGGGGCTTTCGCTATACTTAAGGTTGAACCAACAGGGCACAATACATCTTGGATGACTCCAAATATGCGTTGGGAAGGAGAAGAGAGAGGTTTATTTCAAGCTCGTGGTGGATTTCTAGAAGGCATAACATTTTTAGAAGAAGGCAGATTTTTGTTAAGTGCGGAGCGTCAGCCATGTGCCCTTATCGAAGTTGTTATAATGCAGCAATCCCCTATTTTGAAGATAAACCAATTTGGTATGGTCGAAAGTTATACGGGTTTACACAGGGAGGGAGAGTATATTTTTATTCTCCAGCGTGATTCCGCAACTATCCGAAAAACACGCTTCCCCCTAGATGCAGAAACTCTCCCCTCTCTATGGTCATTTCGCCATATTGTGGATCAGCCAGAATACATCTACAAAAACAAACAATATGGTAGAAAGACTGCGGAAGGTCTCGCTATGGATGACGAGCGAGTTTATGTAGTCCTTGATAATAATAACGATGTCCGAAAAATGTACCCTGATGACCGAAGAGCTCTTTTGTTAGTTATGCAAAAACCTAAATAAAAATCTTCCCCTGTGGTGATTTAAAGAGATAAGTACTATGACAATCGATAACCTAAATGATCTGAAACAGTTTTTTTATCAAATATTTGGGACAGAACCAACAAAGATACAACCTATAAGAGCTGACGGTTCAAAACGCCGATATTATCGAATTTTAAATGAAGGTCAAAGCGTTGTCGGAACCATAAATTCGGATTACCGAGAGAATGTGGCTTTTATATATCTCTCTCGCCATTTCCATAAATTGGGGTTGTCTGTTCCAGAGATTTATGGTGAGGATCTAGAAAAAGGTATTTATCTACAAGAGGATCTTGGATGTGAGACGTTGTTCGACAAGATCAAAGCAATTCGTGAGGAGCCAGGTGGGTATCCCGAAACTTTAATAGATATCTACAGGAATGTACTTGACGATCTACCATATTTCCAGATCAAAGCCACTAGTAACCTAGATTATTCAAAATGTTATCCCCGAAGTTCTTTCGACGAGCAATCAATACTTTGGGATTTGAACTATTTTAAGTATCATTTCTTGAAACTAGTAGATATAGATTTTGACGAGGATGCCCTAGAAAAAGATTTCCGGAAATTTACTCTATTCCTCCTAAAAACTGAAAGCCAGTTTTTTCTTTACCGAGACTTTCAGTCACGCAACATAATGTTAGTGGAGGGGAAACCATATTATATCGACTACCAAGGAGGACGGCAAGGCCCTTTACAATACGATATAGCGTCTTTACTACAAGATGGGAAAGCAGATATCCCTTGGGATATACGTGACTATCTGCTCGAGTACTACATTAAGGCAGTGTCTAGGCACACCCACATTTGCCATGAGTCCTTTCTCTATGGATATTATGGATATGCATTGGTCCGTTTAATGCAATCTTTAGGTGCATATGGATATAGAGGCTTATATGAAGGAAAATCTCATTTTCTAACTAGTATATCCCATGGTATACAGAACCTCGAAGTTCTGTATGGAAAAGCTAGCCTTCCTATCAATCTACCTGAATTACAAGGAGTTTGGGATAGGATCATAGCTACTGCTGAGTTACGTGACATGGGGAAGCCTTCTCATGATAAATTAGTTGTGAATATGTGGAGTTTTTCATATCGGAAAAGTCAACCACGGGATCTCAGTGGAAATGGTGGTGGGTTTGTTTTTGATTGTCGTATTATTCCAAATCCGGGTCGAATTTCCGAATATGAGCATATGACGGGATTAGATACTCCAGTCATTGACTTTTTAGATGAATCAGATGAGGCTCAGTCTCTTCTTAAAAATATTAAATCAATAGTTACCCAGGCAGTTGAACACCACCAGAACCGTGGGTTTACGGATTTAACAATTGCTTTTGGTTGTACTGGAGGACAGCATCGTTCAGTTTATTTCGCATCACAAATTGCACAACACCTTAATAAACAATCAAATATTATAATCCAGCTCCATCATCGGGAACTGGAGGGTGCGTGAAAGCAATGATTTTTGCCGCTGGTTTAGGTACTCGCCTTAAACCACTAACCGACGAGCGACCTAAAGCTTTGGTAGAAGTTTCCGGAAAACCAATGTTGTTCTGGGTAATTGCTCGGCTTAAACAGCAGGGATTTACCGATATAATCATTAATGCCTATCATTATGCTGATCAGATAATAGCTTTTGTAAACCAATATGAATCCTTCGGAGTTTCTCTAAGGGTTTCAGTGGAAGAGAAACTTTTAGACACGGGCGGAGGGTTGAGGAATGCCGCATGGTTTTTGGATAGAGAAGAGTTTTTGGTACATAATGTTGATATCCTAACGGATCTCGATTATAAAAGGATGATGGAATTTCATAGGAACTCGAATGCACTTGTCACTCTTGCAGTTAAAGAAAGAACGAGTTCACGTCAATTACTTTTTGATTCGGAAGGGTCTCTCTGTGGTTGGCAGTCAAATGAGACTAGACCGGTTCATGAGGACCGTAATTTAACCCCTCTTCCATTTATGGGTGTTTCTATTATGTCTCCAATGATTTTCGGGTTGATGAAAGAGGTGGAAAAATTTTCAATTATCGATTTTTTTCTCGATCTGGTGAGTGCTGGAGAGAAAATATGTGCTTTCAGGGCTGACGGGGTTAAGTGGGTGGATCTTGGCAAGATAAGCCGTATACAGAAAGCTGAGATATTGTTCGGACGAGAGTGGTTTGAAAACCTTTAGTAAGATTTATAAATTTATGGCATTTCTGAAAGAACATTGAGAGCTCTATCCACATCCTTAATTTGGTTGTACAGATGAGGTGAAAAACGTATTACATCTCCTCGAAGAGCGACCATAACACTATTCCTTTTGAGATGTTTAGCCACTTCAATAATGTCATGTCTCGGGAATCGAGCAGTCACTATTGGTGACCTATCTACCACATTCTGGGGTGATGTAATCTCTGCATCAATTGATATTAATCCATTGATAAGATTATCAGCTAGGACCTGGTTGTAGGCAAAGATACGATCAATACCGGTATCCACAAGAAACTCGATTGATTTTGCAAATCCTTCAGCACAACCGTAGGCCATTGTACTAAACTCGAATCGGGATGCGTCTTGGGGATAGTCGGGCGGATCAGTATGAATATCCCAGATATCGACCTGACTTCGGAACCCAACCAGGCCTGGATCTAGTCTAGTAGCTATTTCTGGAGCAAGATACATAACAGCAGCCCCGAAGGGGCCACAGAGCCATTTGTAGGCTCCAGTTGCTATCGCATCTATCCCCATGCCAGGAGCATCGATAGGGATAGCTCCTGCTGATTGGGTGGCATCCACGACAAGTAGAGCACCATGACGATGAGCAATTTCTGAAAATGAATGGAGGTCCCAACGTTGACCACTTCGGAATTCGACATGGGATAGTGCAATTACAGCGGTATTGTCATCGACAAGATCTTTGACTCTCTCTGGATTGACTGTGTCTCCTTCGGATCCTGCCAGTCTAATCTCACATTCCGTATGATTAGCTACTCTTCTCCAAGGGTATACAGAGGCAGGAAAAGAAACATCTGTGCTTACAACATTAGAGTTTTTATTAGGCATTACGGCCCAGGCAAGAGAACTTAAAAGTTCTGTTGTGCTAGAGCCGACAGCGATGTCAGTGGGCGAGGCGCTAAAAAGGCGGGCAGCCTGGTGGTGAAGGTCATCAAAAACAGTTTGTTCCGCTTCTTCATTAAAATGGTTACTACCGTTTTCAGCCACATCCTGGTACCACTCAGTGATTGCAGTCGCTGCAGGACGGTACATAGGAGCGACATTAGCAGCATTTATATAAGTACAGGTTTGAGCCACAGGGAACTCACTGATAGGAACAAGTGGCTCAATTTGAGTAGGCATGATTTTCCAAATCTAAGGGAATGAGGCTGCCAATGTAGATGTTGTCGATCTAATCAGCTTCTTCTTTAGCTATTTTACGAAGCAGATTACCAATGCGGCGGAGACCTTCTGTTAGAAACGATTTTGGCAAGCCATAACTTATTCTTAAATGTTTGGGGACACCGAAATAATCTCCGGGACCAATCAGAACAGATTCCTCTTCAATTAATCGTTTCGCTAATGTTACCGAGTCAATATCTAGGTTGTAACGTATGAACGATATCGCTGTTGCTTGAGGAGGCACAAGGCTAAGAATGTCTTCATTTTTCTGAACCCAAGGTTCAAAACTTTCCCATCCTCTACGTATGTAACCCCGAGTTCGTTCAAAGATATCTTTCCGGACGTCTGGTTGTAACGCCAGGGGAGCCAGAAAATGATTTGACAACTTTGCTGTACTTAATGTCAAATATTCATGTCTTCTCCAAAGTTTTTCGATTAGATCAGATGGACCAACAAGCCACCCGATTCGGAGTCCCGGCATAGCAAATGACTTGGACATACTTCCTGCTGAGATTACTCTGTCGTAACGGCCATAAAAGGTAGGTGTTACTTCTTCAGATTCCCGTTCAGAGCCAGCGTAGATTTCATCAGCGAGAAGGTAGGCACCACTTTGGTCTGCGACATTAACAATATCCTCCATCTCTGTTTCAGTCAGTATCTTCCCTGTTGGATTGTTGGGGTTACAGATCGATATTAATGATGTCTTGTTGGTTACTGCTGCTTTAAGACTATCAGTATCAAGGGCCCAGTTGTGGTTAGGGTCGAGAGAGTACGTTTTTCGAATAGCACCCAGGTTATGGGCGATGCCCCAGGATTGAAGATAACAAGGTATTTGCACAGCTACCTCTTTACCACTTTCAACTAGGGTTTGGAACGTGATGAAATTAGCCTCAACGCACCCAATTGTAACTAAGACATTTTCGGCTGTCGCCCCGGGATAGTACTGAGCAATCGCCTCGCGGAGCTCTGGTGATCCGTTAGCGTGACCGTAACCAAGATCAGTTTCCAACATACTATCCAAAATACTTGGCTTGTAGGCAATTAAATCCTTGAGAGTTACTGGATGAGCGCCACTTTCGGAAAGATTATAATCGACAACTTGTTCCCAATCTGACATAATGCGTTCTAATTCGAAAGGTTGGAAATTCACAGCCATCTCCGGGCTCCTTATCAAGTAGTTATAAACTTATTTTACAGCGTGGTAGACAGCTTTAGAAATCTGAATGTCTTGGACCGCGACACCTGTTAGATCAGCAATTGTAGTTTGGTCGTCGGATGTGCGTCCCAAAGAGGGGTTTAGGATTACGTTTCCAAGCTCAACCACTTTTTCCTCTGTAATAGCTCCCGCCCTAGTTGCCTGAGCTATTTCACCCCGTAGTTTACTTTGAGGAATACTATCTGCCACAATTACATCAGCATTTTTAAGAATAGCAGGTTCAAGTTCTATTTTATCAGGAGTATCTGAACCCATTGCGGTTATATGCGTTCCCGGCTGGACTTGGTCCGAAGTTAAAAGTGGAGCAAGAGAAGGCGTTGACATGATAATAAAATTACTTTCTGATGCAACGGCACCCGCATCCTGGGTGGTTTCAACAGTATATCCTTGAGCTTCCATGCTTTGTTTATATGATGACATACTTTCAGAAGAACGTCCCCAAGCAATGATATCCGTACAATCAACTATACCCTTGAGATATTCGATTTGCATCTGACCCTGAACCCCAGTCCCAAATACGCCAATACGGTTAATTACCTTTGGGGCAAGTATTTTTGCAACTACAGCACCAGCCGCAGCAGTACGGACATTAGTAAGGTAGCCTTGGTCTAGGAGAAAAGCTACCGGTTCGCCGGTACGTTGATTGAAAATTAACATCATGCCTTGCACTCTGGATAGGCCCAAGGTTGGATTGTCATTGAACCCGGATGCTAGTTTTATAACATAATAATCATCCTTGTTAATAGCTCCATACTTTATATGAACATTCCCGGGAGGATCATCAAAGTGCATCTCCCCAACAGGAGGTACTTGGACGTTGCCCTGTGAATAAGCTACGAAACCATCTTCAATATCTTGAATAACGTCTATTCCCTTAACAGCTTCTTTGATACGTTCAAGTTCAACTATGATTGGCATAATAAAAATTTCCCCTGTTTATATACAACATTGGCTTCATCTAGCGTAAAAAGAAAAATAAAACGAAAGTTAAAAATAACGGTTTTTGGTTATGGAGTCAAAAAAAAAGTATCTATAATTTGTTCAATTATAGATGTTAAAAAATTAAAATAGTCAGTTTGGTAAACAGGTTGACGGGATATATTATTGACAAATTAGGTTGTATACGGCACAATACGGGAATTCCAAATAGAAACTGATAAATTAATCCCTGGGACAATGACATGGCAGATGTGGCCTTAAAAAACCTAGAGAAGCGCTTCGATAAGAACCCAGTAGTTCATGGTGTCAATATGGAAATTAAGGACCAAGAGTTTGTTGTACTTGTTGGTCCATCTGGTTGTGGGAAATCGACAACTCTTAGAATGATTGCTGGCCTTGAGGAAGTGACAGGGGGAGAAATTTTTATTGATGGTCAATGTGTGAATGATATTCCACCGAAAGACCGAGATATTGCTATGGTTTTTCAAAACTATGCCTTGTATCCCCATATGACAGTTTATGAAAATATGGCTTTTGGTCTAAAACTTCGTAAATTCGCTCGGACAGAAATTGATAGTCGTGTTAATGAAACCGCTAAGGTTCTTGGAATTGATCATCTTCTATCTCGTAAGCCGAAAGCGCTATCTGGAGGAGAAAGGCAACGAGTAGCTGTGGGCCGAGCGATAGTGCGAAAACCCAAAGTTTTTTTATTTGATGAACCATTATCGAATTTAGATGCTAAGCTACGAGTCCAGATGCGGACAGAAATAAGTAAACTTCATTCTCGTCTGGATGCTACTATAGTTTATGTTACCCATGACCAAGTAGAGGCAATGACTATGGGTGACCGTATTGCCGTAATGAAGGATGGGGAAATACAACAACTTGCGCCCCCTCTTGAACTCTATGAGAAGCCAGTGAACCGTTTTGTTGCTGGTTTTATAGGGAGCCCAGGAATGAATTTTTTGGAGGGAAAGATTGTAGATATTAATGGTCATCTAGCGTTTGAAGAAGGTTCGGCTAGATTACCCATACCGATTAGTATGGAGGGAGCTCTCTCGTCTTGGCGCGATAAGGAAGTCACTTTTGGGATTCGTCCTGAAGATATTACTACGGTAAATACGAATAAAAATTGGGATGATGCTCAACAGATACAAGCAACCGTAGAAGTAGTCGAACCTATGGGAAGTGAGACATTTTTGTACATGACTACGGGCCAGTTCCCATTTGTCGCTAGGGTTGACTCCTTCGTAACCCCAGCTATAAATACCGAAATGCCTCTACTTGTTAATATGGCGAATGCTCACTTCTTCTCTAGGACCGATGAAGCTGCAATCGTCTGATTGGTGAGTACAGCATGCTGCTTCGTTTAATTATTCTTATCTTACTTAGTTATACCCCAGGGCTATCGTTTTCCCAAGCCATTCTTGACCGTGAAGATCCCATTAAAGAAATCGATAGTTCCTCGATAGCCCCAAAATTAGAATTTAGAGCCGACTCAATTTCCTACGAATTAACTGACAGCACCATAACCTTTTTAGGAGATGTAGTATTGAATTATGGTACATTGGAACTTAAGGCTGATCAAGTAAAGTACGATACCAAATTACAATTACTAACAGCCGGATTTCTACCTAATCCCAAAGACAATAAAGAGGTATCTTCAAGAGGTATAACCCAAGGAGCGATGCTAAGGAATGAAGGTGGAACATTAGTTGGTGAACGGATGCAGTACAACCTTAAAACAGGAGAGGGTCTGATTTGGGAGGGCCGTACAAAATATGAAGAAGGATTTTTTAATGGTAATTTAATTCGATTAAATTCTGATTCTTCTCTGAAGATTGAAGGCGGAACATATACCACCTGTAATAATCCGACCCACCAGCATTACTTTCTTAAGGTGGATCAAGTTGAGATTATTCCTGGGGATAAGGCTATTGTCAAGCATGCTAAGGGTTATGTCTTTGGGGTGCCTGTTTTTTATCTTCCCGCTTATGCTTTTTCAGTTAGGCAGGGCAGGCAATCAGGACTGACAATACCCAACTACGGAACTGGGAAAACCGAGGGACATTATCTACGGAACATAGGGTACTATTGGGCCCCCAATGAATATTTTGATTTAAAAGTAACTGGTGATATCGAAACCAAGACTGGGTTTATAGTAAAAAATCGGTTGCAGTATCGGCGGGCAAACCAACTACGGGGAACTGTGAGCGGTTCCTGGCGTTCTGAGTTTGGTAGAAAAACAACAGGGTGGGATTTCTTTGCTCGGCATTGGCAGGAGATTCTGCCTGGTTTGACTTTGAGGAGCCAGGTAGCGTATGCTAAGTCACTAAAATATCTAAATTCAACAACACGAGGCACAGATGCCGGTCGCCTGATTCCTATGATACGCTCTAGCTTCTCCTTAAATAGGCGATGGGGGCAGAACAACCTTAACTTCAATATAGCATCAACTAGTTCAGATGGTAAACCCCGTCGTCCAAATACGAAATTAAGTTTTAGATTCGCAACACGTCCAATTTTTAAAAACGATAGTAACAAAAAATATCGCCGGGACAGCATGCCCAGCTTTAATGAAAAACCAACAAGTAATAATACTCGTTGGTATCATTCTATTTTGTTTGGATTTAATAACACGTTGAGAGATCGAAGAGATACCTTTCGGAGGGACATAGACACGATCCCATTAATTCAAGAGGATGAATTCACACCATTAAGTTCTTTCGAATGGTACAGCGCAACCAATAGGACGTTAAGTAATGTATTCAACCTTAGCGCACCTCAGACTCTTTTAGGCTGGCTAAAAATACGACCCCAAACTAATTATACTCAAACTTGGACAAAAACTAGTGGTCAACCCATAAAATGGGGCAATAGACATTCATTAGGCATAGCAGCTAATACGACCGTATATGGTCTGTTCCAAACTCAGATTGGACGCCTCTCAGCAATACGTCACGTGGTAACCCCACTGGTATCTTTTACTCATGTTGGCTCACCCAATACCATGAAAACAATACGACTTTCAGTTGATAATATTTTCCAGGCTAAAATAAGACAACAAGATGGAGAAAAGAAATATAATCTATTTTACATACATTCGTCGCTGAATTACAATTTGCACGCAAATATAAAACGTTGGTCAGATCTAACAACTAGTATAAGAATTCCAAGTCGCCGGTTTAACGTGAATATAAATTTGAATCATGATTTTTATAATCCAAAGACAGATAAATACCAAAGGCCTTGGCTAGAAAGTTTCGTGATCAATACCTCTCTAAATCTTTTAGGAAGTTCGCGGTCGAAATTGAGTAGTCGGGGGCGAGGCAATCGCACAGAAACTTTGTGGGGACCTTCGTATGGCAATGAATCAGGTCCGACCGGGAATGATCAAATAATTAGGTCTTCATCAGAATTATTCGGATCCCAAGAATTTAGCTCTGACATAGGTTTATACGATGCCTATAATCGATTCGATCAGGGTTTTGATCAAGTAAAGAAACCATGGATGATTCGACTTACTCACCGATACCTTGCTAAACGGATGGGGCCTGATAACAATTTTAGTACTAGCAGTCACGAAATTCGAGCTGTCAATAGATTCCAACTTAACGATATTTTTTATCCATTTAAACTTTCTAATCTCTTGACTAACAACTGGCGGGTTCAACATGCTATAAACTTTGACTACCGCCGCCGAAAGGTCGTAACTCATAGTTTAGATTTATACCGCCAACTACACTGCTGGGAAATTACCCTCCGTTGGGTACCAACAGGTATCAACAAGGGAATCTACTTTCGACTAAACATTATGGCTCATCCAGATGTTAAATTAGAACAAGAACGTCGGTTTGGTTTCTGAATAGAAATTATCCTAGCTTGGAACGTTTTGCGATAAAAGTTAATAGAGCATGATCAAAAGGAGTACTTGTATCAACACAAAGGTAATCAGCCGAGTTTTCTCGACATATTCGAGCATATAGTTTTTCCTGCTCTTTCATGTCATTTAAGTATGCATTTCGAATAGCATTAGGCCGGGTATATACTTCTTCTCCTGTTTCCATGTCTCGGAAACGGCCAGGATACCGAAAAGAAAACTTCTTCTCCAAGGAATCAAGTACTCGGAAGACTATGACTTCGTGCTTTCGGTGTCGAAAATGTTTAATACTAGCTATTATGTCTTCAGGGTCATCAAAAAGGTCCGAAATAATAATAATCAATCCGCGGCGTTTGATCTGTTCTGATAAGGCACGGAATGTGGATCTACTCCGCGTTCCTGAGCCTGTGGTAATAGGGTCTAGTCGTTGTAGTATGGAGTGTAGATGGTTTCGGATAGACCTTGGTGGAACATACTCTCGAATACGTTCGTCATATAAAATTAACCCGACCGAATCTTGTTGCCCAAGCATAAGATAAGTAAGGGCAGCAGCAAGGTACTTCCCATATTCTAATTTACTTATGCTATTAGAAGAGTAATCCATAGATTTACTAACATCTAAGAAAATATAACATTTAAGATTAGTTTCTTCTTCATATTCCTTGATATAAAATCGGTCTGATTTGCCAAAAACTTTCCAATCAATATTTTTTATAGAATCACCAGGCATATATTGCCTATGTTCGGCATATTCAACACTAAACCCATGGTATGGACTGCTATGAAGCCCCGCTATGAAACCTTCCACAACCAGCCGGGCTTTCAAATCCAGTCGGGTTAGTTGGGATACAGTATAAGGGTCTAGGTATTTACGATGATCTTTATTCATAAGGTAAAATAAATCGCAATCTATAGTTCTTTAGTTTCATGGACCAGCTGTGTTATGAGGTCATGGGCAGATATACCATCAGCGTCTGCGTTAAAGTTTGTTACTATCCTATGTCTAAGTACGGGAAGAGCGAGGGCCCGAACATCATCAGTCGAAGGAGTATAGTTTCCCATAAGTACAGCTCTTGCTTTAGCTCCCAAAATCAAGTGTTGGGATGCACGGGGCCCCGCCCCCCAACTTACCCGATCCTGAATGAAATTTGGAGCATCTAATTCGTTCGGCCGGGTCTTACGCACCAAAGTGACAGCATATTCAACAACGTGATCTGCTACTGGTACCCTTCGGACTAACTGTTGTAGTTTCTTTACATCACTCCCAGTGAGGATATGTCGGGGCATAATTTTATGTGAACTTGTTGTGCTCCCTACAATTTCTATTTCTTCATCTCGAGATGGATATTCCATGTGGATACTAAACATGAAACGGTCTAATTGAGCTTCAGGTAAGGGATAGGTGCCTTCTTGCTCTATCGGATTCTGGGTAGCCAGAACAAAAAACGGTTCGTCTAGTTTAATAGATTTCCCACCGACTGTTACTTCGTGTTCTTGCATTGCCTGGAGTAGAGCCGCCTGAGTTTTTGGTGGCGTTCTGTTGACTTCGTCGGCAAGAATTACATTCGCAAATATAGGTCCATGTACAAACTTGAAATCCCGGCTACCACTTGTTCGATTTTCTTCAAGAATTTCCGTTCCGGTAATATCGGAAGGCATCAAGTCAGGAGTAAATTGGATACGATTAAATTTTAAATCGAGTGTATTAGCCAAAGTATTTATTAAGAGTGTTTTTGCTAATCCAGGGACCCCGATTAATAACGCGTGCCCATTAGCAAGTAAAACCGTAAGCAAATTCTCAACCACATCATGTTGGCCGATGATAGTTTTGGAAATTTCTTTTCGTATTTGTTCCCCGGCTTTTTTCAGCTCGTCGACAATTATTACGTCATTTCGTTTGTCTTCTGCCATTTTTGCTTCCTTCACAAAATGAAAATATAGGGTGATTAAATCTCTGGATAATTTATTTCAAATACTATACAAAATAACAATGACCAAGAAGATAAGAACCCCCCAAACAATTTTAGGATTTTCTTATAGTATCATTCCCATGTAGCTCGAGGACCATTTACATAATTTAAGAAATGATCAGATATACCGGCTTCTTGAGCACTGCCGGTATGAATGATAATCCTCCATCGGAAGTTAGTTTCCGTATTCTCAGGACAGTAGAAATCGTCCCATATCATCCAGCAGTTTGCCGCGAAAAGCCCGTAATCTCTAACATGCCAAGCGGTTGGATATCTAGGGTTATCTGGATGATCAAAGACACTAAATCCAGCAATGTTGTCACCAACTGGGCCACTGTAGTCCATCCAGTGTGCTCGTTTAGACCAACATCCTTCCTCATCATCCGCGCCATAGGTATTTTCCATGTGGCCATCTCCCGATGCATTCATACTGGGATTAACGCGGATCGTCAAAAACCCCCCTTCTTTCGTAGGACCGATAGTTACAGGCCCATGGTCTGTGATAATAGTGAAAAGAATATCTAAGACCACAGTATTTCGGTTGGTATTAAATAGACGATAGTACCGATGATCGGACATTAATGGTCGATCTTTTTCGAACCATGTATTATGGGTGTTAATAGAAAGTGATAACGGACCTTGATTAATAGTCATATTATTCTGAGTAGTTCGCCCAAACCCGGGACGTTCAAATTCCCCCCAACAATCCACTCCATTGATAGCACCTTGCATCAAGGTCAGCCCTCGATGCCAAGGATGTTCTTCATCACTGTATGGGGGCAATGGATCCCTAAGCATATTAATCCCGTCTGGTGTAAGTATGGGATTTATGAAAGGTTTAGGATAGGAAGGATCATGGTGGAAATTCATAAATGGAGTCCCCCCCATTGATACATTTACTTGATCTTCTAATTTTTCATAGCTTATGTCACAGATTGAGTCTACTTTGTCAATGCTAGTGACTTCCCAAGTTATTTCCTCATTAGCCTCCATAGAAGGTATAATAGCATGATAAATTGGTTTTAATGGATCTCGTTCGGCAAGAATAGTTGGTTCATTAAGTCTTGATAACCTAAGAATTGGGGAATTAAGGTCTTGAGGTGCTGAGATTGATGTCAGGCTTGTCGCCATTGAGCGTGGTGAAATTAATTTTAATCGCATAATTGGTGTCTCCTTCATTTAGATGCCTGAATGACTCATTTTAAGTTTAGCAACAATATTTTCTTTCACTAGATATTTTATTACTTCTCCAAAGGCACCTAGAGTGAATTCTATATCCTCTTTACTATGAGCTGAGGATGTAACTCCGCCTGTATAAGAAACCAGATCCACCCCTTTATCTAAAAGGTTTTTCTGAAATGCAGTGACAACAGAGGCTGGAATACCTTTCAAAATATTTACATCACGAGTCAGCAACTGATCTTGATCAGTTACGCCACTTCCTGGAAAGGCCTCGAGATAAACATGAAAGATCGATACATCCCCATATACATAACCAGCTACCTTTTCTTCTCGGATAATTTCGTTCATTCCGACTCTTAATTGTTCGGCCATTTGATTTGCTTTAGTGTGTGGTAGGCCGGTAGCTACCTGTTTTAAAGTAGCGATGCCAGCGGCAGCAGAAACAGGGTTAGCATTAAAAGTCCCTAAATGGTTAACCTTTTCGTATCTATCCTGTTGACTATTACCCGTGTAGTCAAATACTTGCATAATATTAGCTCTACCCGTGACAACCCCGCCAGACATCCCGCCAGCAACAATTTTACCATGAAAACTCATATCAGGAATTACTCCGGAGTATTCCTGGTATCCGCCGGGGGCATATCTAAAACCTGTAATAACCTCATCAAAAATTAACAATACCCCAAATTCTTTTGTCAGTTTACGAAGCGACTTATTGAAATCTACCGTGAGCGGTTCAGTTCCCCAAGAAGCACCAGATGGTTCTAACATCACAGCCGCAATATCTTGATCTACCTCTAAAGCATGAGCAACTTTTTCGAGATTAGCAGGGATGACTTTGATTGTATCTAGTGTGGATACAGGAATTCCAGCTGATGTGGGTTTGTCAAAAGGAATCATTGCACCTTTCCCTACTCCATCGTGCCATCCGCTGAAATGACCTTCAAAGCGTAACACTTTAGTTTTACCGGTGAAAGCTCGAGCTACTCGAAGTGCAAGCATGCTCCCTTCAGATCCGGAATTGACAAAACGTACGCGTTCCGCACAAGGCACTAATTTCTGTATAAGTTCAGCCCATTCTATTTGCATAGGATGGTCATTACCAAAATGGAAACCGAGATTTAGGGCATTTTGGATAGCAGAGCATACTTCTTTAGGAGCGTGCCCTAACAATAGTGCTGCATTGCCCATACCATAATCAACATACTCTTGACTATCTTCGCTCCACTTCCGGGAACCAGATGCTCGAGAGATGTACAAGGGCAAGGGGTGTCCTCGACGGAGATCGTGCCCTATTCCACCAGCCAAGGATTTAAGTGCCCGAGAATATAGTTCCGTTGATTTGGGCGTATCGGTACTATATTGAAGTTTTCTTTTATCCATCTGGAACCTCATTTAAGCCTTTCAATTAATTTAATCGTTCGTTCAACAACCATTTTTTCAGATTCTGGATGGATTGCTGTGGGCAAACTGTATGCTTGAAAAAGTAAATCGGGTATTCCATACCAACGCTTGTAAATATCCCATCCCCCTGGTGGAAAATCTTCAGCTCTGGGCAGGTAACATACACATCCATTAGTATAACCAAGAACTAATGTATTATCAAAAGGCGAACTAGATTTGATATCCAAACCCGTTTCAAAAAAAGCCTCTGTACTATTTGAGGCTATTATTATGTTGTTAATTCTTAAAGCTTGAATGACTATATCGTATGAATCCTTACCAGTTTCAATAGCGTTAACAAGTTGATCACTCCAGTCGGCAAATCTTTTAGATACTAGGATTTCCCATTCCCGCCTACCCTCAGCCACAGCTTGGTTCTTCGCTTGGTGAAATTCGTCTTTTAGGGCATGAGCAACTTTTAGCGGAGGAAGATCAATTAATCGGAGCGAAAGAGTCTCATCAAGAGCCCTAAGCACAGAACATGGCTCTTCAGAGTTATCTTCCCAAGGCCAGACAGATATTCGAGATAGAGAACCAATAGTTTTGCGTATTCCCCTTTTCCTATGAGTGCGGATAGTAGATGCTGTTTTAACTACTTCAGCTCCTAGTGAGTAGCCAATTCTATTTTTCTCATCTCTGCAGTCCACGTCCATACTCAAACCGCCTCGTGGCATAATATTCCCTCCACAACCCTGCAGAAAAAGAGTAGTCCCTCCTATTGTTCCTTCTATCAAAGCTCGGGCGGCACCTGGAAAATCAGGGGAGGCTACCAGAGATTTTGGGCCGATAGTAACAGGATGGCACCCGTAATTAAAAAGGGTAGCTATCGCGTTACCTTTTAGGTCATCCACACGCAAAACTCCTACTGCTGAATCTATAGGATGATCTGGGACTTCCCCGAGAAAAACTTCACCTTGTGGGTCAGTTTCTCTTCGATATACCCCTATTTGACTATCTCCCCATCCAATGCCGATACGGGCAGGGATTCGTCGTCGATCAGCTTCTTTTACGGCTTCTGTTATCCATCTAAAAAGTTCTTTTTGGTACTGCGATTGAAGAGATATCTGAGAGGGTTCATCAGGTAACCATTCTGGCATTGATGGTGAACTATGAGTATGATTCAAGTTTATCATTACATTTGAAACAGGGGTATCTAGAGCGTTAGAAAGCTGTTTTCGAAGCTTAGTGATTAACTCTAGTTTCATCCATCCAGTATCAGTGGCTACAATAATTATCTTTGTCTTGGAACACGACAAAACAAGGGCGGTGGCAGTTAGATCACTTTCTATTGCTTGGACGACTCCTTCTCTCGAACTAAAACCAAATGTACGAATTCCCAGTGGCGGATTGATTACTCGGCGGCTAGTACCAGCATACAAATCAGCCATATTTTTCTCCAAAAAAATAATTTATTGTAACCATCAGCCTTGTTTAGATATTACAAACTATATTCTAGGCAATTTGAAATGATAGGTTACAGATTTATAAAAATACAGATTTATGTTTCTGCATATAATCTTTTGTAAGTATAGTTTCCGTTAAGCAATCAATCTGATTACAATCATACCAATCCATATAAACATATTCGAGAGAAAGACAACCCTTATAGGCCAAACGGTCAAGACGATCCGCTATATCAATAAAATCAATGGTATTTTCATCTAGCCTAGACTGTAATTTCCCCGGCCTAGCCGAACGGATATGAAAATGATCGGTATAGGCTAGTAGAGGGTGTATTCTTTCCTCAGGAATGTACTGCATGATAAAGTGTGAATAATCAAGAGTTACCATCGAACCCGGAGTTGCTTGCAATAGCAATAAGGCTCTCTCAGGAGTATCAACAACCGACTGTACGTGGGGTTCAAACCGGACAGTAACTTCTTGATCCCTCGCTACATTTATTAGATTAACCATTGATTCAATAGTTGTTTCAAGATTTTCTTCAAACGATTTATTCGGGTGATGAATCCCAGGGCTTATAGTAAAACCCGGGATGCCAACGCATTTGCAGAAAGTTATAATCCCTGTAAGTGAGGTTAGGTTTTTATCTCGGATTTTTGGGTTTGGATCGTTGAACGAACGTTCATCAAGTGAGCTTCCGAATTGGGGGAAAAAATCGAAAGCTTTGAGCTCATATTTGTCCAAAATGTTCTTGAGTTGATCCGCATATTCTTGGGGATCAGCACCTACAGCATCGGGTTCTAGACTACATCGCCCTCGGTTGTGGAAACCAGCGATATCAACTCCTCGAAAACCTATAGCTTTCGCTAATCCGAGCGTACCTTCTAAGTTAAGATATTCAAAGGAATGGTTACTAAGTGTTAAATGCATTATCGACTCCTAAAAGTTTATTCCAACATTCCCACCGTATCGTTCGTTCTTTATAATGATCACTTTGGCCGACCCCTAGAGGGTTACCGAAAGACAGAATATTTCTTGGGTTTTCGCTTTTTCCATTCCAATCAGTGGGTGTTTTCATGGTTTCGGGATTGTGATTCCATGTTGGTTCATCGTTGTCTTGGACTCTCCTAAATAAAAACTTAATCATATGCCGTTTAATAGACGTATGATTAGCAGCGGTACCATGCCATAGGTCATAGTGGGTGAAGGCGATGGTTCCAGCCTTGAGGACCATAGGGACTTGGCCACGAATATTTGTATAGGTGGCCATACGATCGGTTGGTGCATTCCGGAATTGTGTTCCAGGAACGATTATAGTAGGCCCCATTTCAGCTGTAATATTAGTAGGGTAGTAAAGTCCGAGAAGCTTATCAATGCCTTTGTCACGATTGTTGGTCCCATCCTGATGCCATGCCATATAGTTTGTTTTAGGATGCTTGCAATGCCAATGTCGGTGACCCATTACTTCATAGTTTTTGCCAAGGAGACTAACTAAGATTCCCTTCACCCTAGGATTTTGGATTACTTGCCATAATTCTGGCACAACATCACTAATAGCATTGCCGGGGTTATACTCAAGGGTATCTAGTCGTTTTGCTATCTGGGCATTGAGCTGTGCAGGTATATTGGATTTAAGTAAGTGATAACCATTCACTAAAAAATTAACCACGTCTATATCTGTGAGTAGATCAGACCTATTCATCTTCAAAAGCCTCCATTTTCTGCAAAATAAACTCGTATCCCACAACATCTAGTTCATCATCATCTATGGGGGCTTGAAGATGTGGAAAATGTATGATTTGCCAACCATCAATCAGGGCATCATGAACAACTCGATAGGGCCATTCTGGAATCTCGGCCGTAATTTCTGCTATATAATTTTTGGTTGGCTCAATTAGAGAAAATCCCAGTATTTCCGAGAAAATATTGGGTGTTCGCGCGTGCAAGTATAGTAATCGTTGTTTCATGTTATTTGATGGGAGATAAGGCATATTATTTAATCAGAAAAAAATTATAACTAGAGAACGTGTCTAAAATATCCAACATTAGGCATTCCGGCAATAGAACAGTTTAGAGTAGCAACTTTGGTTCCTAGTTGGATAGCTGGATTAAGTTCTTTGGTCGTTAAATAGGCTACTAAAAATCCAGCAGCAAAAGCATCCCCACATCCAGTCGTATCCACCATTTTAGGAACCCTTTCAGGAGGTGTCACTATAGATTCTATTTTGCTATTGTCACGGAAAACAGTTATAGAGCCACGAGGCCCTCGTGTGATAATGAGAGTGGATGGACCGAGCGGAAGTAGTTTTTCCCCAAAATCTATGTAATCATCAATCGTGTTCAGTATCCGGCCCGCAAGAAGATGGGCTTCAACGTCATTCATTTGAACAATATCGAACATCTCTATCCAGCCCTGCCAATTATCTGGTGCGCGTGGTTGTCTAAACCCCTTTCTGTCAATACCAAGACATAGATTATGGACATCTAAATAAAGCAGTCCGGAGAATCGCGTCCGTATCATTCTCATAGTATCTAAACTAATATCATCACCAACAATAAAATTAACCAGCAGTGCATCTACTCCCAGATTAGGTTCTATTTGTTCAAAAGAGATGGGATTAATATGATTTGTAAGTCGTTCAATTTTTTCCATCGAAGAGTCATAACAAATTTCATTTTTACTTGTTCCTTTTGGACTAATACTGATACCACATGTTTTTACTCCGGCCCGTAAGGCCAATAATTCCTTCATTTTATCGTAATAATCAGCACCAATTTGGCTGATCGGGAAAAGGAGATCCTTTTCCCCTATAAGATCTGCAAGCACAGTTATATTATAAAGTATACCCCCAAGGTCATTAATCTGGAGACCGTTAGGCATGGTGATCTTGTCGTGGTTAATTGTTCCAATAATACCTATATGCACGAGATATTCCCTGAAGGATCTTTCATGAGTTTTTTTTTGCTTGGAATTGAGAAGCTAAGACATCTAAAACCTGCTTCACAGTAATTTTTTGCATACAATCATGAGTTTTCAGAGGACATTTATTTCCCCCGTGAGGACTGCAAGGGCGACAATTTAGCTCAACTTCGATAACCTTGTGGCTGGTTCCATAGGGTGTGAACCCAAAATCAGGTACTGTAGGACCGAATAAGCTCACTACGGGTGTTCCCACTGCTGCCGCCACATGACCCATCCCAGAGTCATTTGACAAAAATGCAGTACATCGCGCAGCAAGAGCAGCTGATTGTAGTAGTGATAAATTACCGGCTACATTCAGCGGTTTAACCCCTGACTTTCTAGCAATATCTTCACATAGCATCCTATCTTCAATACTTCCAAAAATTACAGAACGATATCCTAATTCTTCAAAAAGCCGTTTTATAAATTCAGCAAATCGGTCTGGTAACCATTGCTTAGTTGCCCAAACAGATCCAGGGCTGACTCCACAAATCTGTTCTGTGGGTGCCATGCCAAATTTTTTGACCAATGATTTGGTAACAAATTTGTCTTCCTGGGCAGGATAAAGGGTGGGTTTAAGTCGGTTGGTATCTACTTTCCATGAATTAAGTAATGATAGGTTGCGTTTTACCTCGTGATTAGCCTGATAGGGAACACTTGTCGTAAAAAAGTTTTTGTTGATGTTTCGATTGTACCCTACACGATTAGGTATTTTAGCTATATATGCGAGTAAAGCACTTCGGAAAGATTGGTGCGGAATCAGAGCTATATTGTATGAAGAATTACGTAGCTTTAAAGCAAGTCGAATAAACTCTATTATACCCCTTTGTTTACCTTTCTTGTCGTAAGTAACGATTTCATCAACATTAGGATTGTTGTGAAGCAAGTTTGCTGTTTCTGGTTTAACTAAAACTCCTATGTGGTCTGCACCTAACCGTTTTTTGGCGGCTTCATACAAAGGCGTTGATAAAACCACATCACCTATGAAAGCAGTTTGTATTATAAGTACCTTCAAAATGCACTAACCTTTAATTAAGATGGAGGAACTTTCGTCAGCTATTATCACTTTCTAAGAGAATTCAAAAGCTTCTGAAATTCATCTTCAGTACCCATTACTGTTTTTTCTGGTCCAGTAAGTTTGAAGAACACGTTCCCTTCCGGTGCTTCAACAATCGCCCCCAGCATTTTGTAATTTGGTTTTTTTACACTCCCTGACTGGAACATCGGCCCCATAGAGGCCAGGTATGTCCCTGCCAAAGAAATAGTTGTTACAGCAATATTATTAATAACTGACTTACGCTGAGCTAGCATTGGAGGTTGACCCGACTCAGTTTGAAACTGATTTTGCCACCTTTCCAGATTGAGATCCACGCTTCCGCCTTGCCCTTGCCCAAAGAAAAATACAGCACATTCACTAGGTTCTTCACTATTGGTGGTTTTAGGGATTAAGTAGGTAGCTACGCGCATCATTCTTGGGGGCTGAATCTCCCATCGGCCAGGAATTTCCCAACTTACGCCCGCTGTTTGGCCCGTTTGTCTTTGTTTTGATGAGCCCAAAGAAGCTTGTTCGTTCTGGTTTTTAGGTTTATCTGAAACCAGGTATGTTTCAGGTTTATCTGTTGGTTCTTTTGATGATTTTGGAATAGATGAAGTTTGGCCATTTCCACAAGCTAAAAGAAAACTAAATATCAATCCAGCGGAAGTCGAAATAAGATAATAAAATGACATTAGATAACTCCTTTTCTTACAAAAATTAGGTTGCCGGAGCTTTGGTTTTCCAGCGGCGGTGGACCCAAAACCAGTGGTCCGGATAATTTAAAATGTATTGAGCTAATATATCGGTATATGTTTGTGTGATCCTTTTGATATCCTCCGATTCATTTCCTGTGGGTGTAGTTTCAATAGGATTCTCAAAATGAACTTGATGATTTTCTGGCCCTGAGCGAATAATGAAACACGGGACAATAGGTGCTCCAGTTCGGAGAGCTAAAAGTGCTGGTCCTTGGTAAGTCGAAGCTTTAATGCCCAAAAAGTTAACAAATACACCACCAGGGCCAGCATCTTGATCAATAAGTAATCCAATGCAATTATTTTTTCGCAATTCCTTAAGTATTTTGGATGGGGCTGATGTCATATTTATTACATTCATGCCCAGTCGTTCTCGACCCTCTAGAATTAGATGATTGATGATTGGATTGTGCAGATCCTTTCCGACAACTGTAATAGGATGCCCTATGCCAGCTACAGCAGCGCCAAGTAGTTCCCAGTAACCGAAGTGTCCTGTAACAAGAATAACTCCATTCCCTTTCCTTCGCGCTTCCACGATGATTTCTTCGCCGGATATAGTTAGTCGATCAAGGACTTTTGGTTTTCGTTGGGTAAGTAAACGTACATGTTCAATGGCAGTTTGCCCAAGTTGCTGATATATAGCTCGTGCCATATATTTTGAATTAGAGTCATCTGCCGAATGGTTAAACACCCTAGCTAGATGCGCGAGGACCAATTGCTTCCTGATTCCAATAACGTAAAAAGTTAGATCACCCAGTTTGTTTCCAACCAATGATGCTAATTGGGGGGATAACCACCGAGTTAGCAACATAAGTAGCCGGAGCCCGACGTATTCAAACAAATGCGATAATTTCATGCCTAATTTCTTTTGTTCTTAAGGTATCTGTTATAAGAAAAACTAGCTTGGTTACCAGAAGCCCGAAGTGAAAAGTAATTATTCCTCTCGTTCTTTCAACATAACATGTTCTTCGTTTAGCCTACGCCATCTGTCTTCTTTCGATTCATAGTAGTTTTCTTCTTTGGCCCACCGGCGTAACGTTATTTTTTTTCGTCTACGGATCTGAACGTAAGCTAATAAACAGAGGATACCAAATAACGGGGTTATTATAATTGAAAAGCTATCACCAAGAATCATTCGCCACCCATAAGTACGTTCCATGTATTCTAGCCAATTTCGTTCGAATTCGACTATACTTATTCCTAACGCATCTAAAGTTGCCTTTTCAATCGATCCAGAAACTCGAAGGCGATCAAAAAGCAAGTGTAATCTTTCTTCGCCATACTTTGTGATTAGATATTGAACTGCTAGGGCACTTTCTTGGTAGGCCAGCTGGGCTTTGTGTTCAGGAAAGTTGTTAACATCTTGGATTGTCCCCAAAGGGATAAGATTTCCGGAGACCACAGCTATCAATAGCCCAGCCCGGTCCCAAAACCCCCATTCTCGAGCCATATGCATGGCAAATCCTTCGTCAAGCCATCGAGGTATATAGATTCCCCTGAGGGAATTATGAAGCATAACATGGGAAATTTCATGAATTACAATTTCATGAATTTTGCCGTAGTTTCCTTTAATACGAGGAGATTTAAGGACAACAAGTTTCCGATCCGGGACAGCGTATCCTTCTCCCCAATCTGGTATTGATCCAGGAGTATATGTCAAGAAAGCTTTCTGGGTAGGAGCAATGTGAATGTGAATAGTGTCGCGCTGTGGTTGCCCCAAAGTTGCCTCCAACTTGGGTGTAATATCACGGATGATTTGGATGACGTGTTCTACAAAAACAGTGTCAGCCTGTTCAAAGGAAAATTTAAATCCATCAATTCTTTTTTCAGAAGTTTCTGCTTTGGCTGCAAAAACAGTGAAGAAAAGTATAATAAAACCGAAGACAATACAAAGTTCCAAATGTCGACGCCGATGCTCGGAATGGAAGGAGTTTGTGTCGATCTGCATAATGACCTCATTCGCTTATGATGCCACCTCCCAGAACAATTTCGTCATTGTAGAAAACGACAGACTGCCCCGGGGTTATAGCTCTCTGAGGGTTCTCAAAAATGACTTTAGCCGAATTTGGCTCAAACGGAGTTATAAAAGCAGGCGTAGAATCTTGTCGGTAGCGTATTTTTGCTTGGCCATAAATACGGTCTAGGGGTGGTTCCAGTGATTGCCAGTTGACAGATTCAGCTATAAGACGATTGTTTTGAAGATCTTCCTCTTGGCCGACTACTAGTGTATTTGATTCAGGTAGTATATCAACTACGTAAGCTGCCCGACCAAGAGCTATTCCAAGTCCTTTTCGTTGTCCGATTGTGTAAAGTGGATAACCTCGGTGTTCACCAAGGATTCGGCCGTTAGTATCGACCACAGGTCCAGGTTGAATAAGATCTTCAACAGTCAACAAGTCATTGTTTTTTTGATTTCCATGTTTAGTCGTCCATTCTCGTAAAAAACGTTCATGATTATCATCCTGAACAAAACATATTTCATAACTGTCTTTTTTTGAGGCGACACTCGGGGACACACATTTAGCTATTTCTCGAGTCTGAGCTTTGGTGAGGGCTCCAACAGGAAATACAGTTCGAGCAAGTTCCTCCTGATTCATTTCCCAAAGTGCGTAGGATTGATCTTTATTTTTGTCAAGTCCTCTCTTCAAGAAATACTGTCCTGGTTGCTTGCTTTCATCACAGATTATTCTAGCATAGTGTCCGGTCGCAACGTAATCGGCACCGAGAGCACTCGCTCGATCAAGCAAAACTCCAAATTTAACCTTACTATTACATGCAACACAAGGGTTAGGAGTCCGTCCTTTGATATATTCATCTACAAAATTTGATATGACTCCCTTCTCAAATTCCTCTCGAAAGTCTACTACGTAATAAGGTATGTCAAGTAGGTTCGCCACAATACGGGCATCATTGCGATCCTCAATTGTGCAGCAACCGTGTTCAATTTTGGGGTTCCCACCAACATTTTGGTAGTCCCAAAGATGCATGGTTACTCCAATTACCTCACAACCAGCATTTTTGAGTAACACAGCAGCCACGGTACTATCTACACCGCCGCTCATTGCGACGACTACTTTCGATCCCCTGGGAGGGAATCGATTAAAGGTTGGATCATGATTGATATTCAAGTTAAGTTTCCCCATCGGTTCTATTTGGGCATTGGAAGTCATAATACTATTCATTAGTTTTTGTACACTGACGTGTTCTATAATCTTGGATTGCATTTTTTACACCGTCGGCAGCCATTGCGGAGCAGTGCATTTTTGTGGGAGGCAGACCACCCAGCGCATTTGCGATGGTATCTTGCTTAATAGAAGTAACTTCTTCCACTGTTTTCCCGATCAACCAAACAGTGGTCATACTGCTTGAAGCTATTGAAGCAGCACAACCGAATGTTTTAAACTTAGCATCAGTAACTATTCCCTCTACAATCTTTAGATTTAAAACGATATTATTTCCACTAATAGGATTACCTGCTTTACCTATAGCGTCTGGATCTGCAAGATCTCCTACATTTCTAGGAAAACGAAAATGGTTCATTACAGAGGATGAGTACAATAGTATTTGCCTTAGCTGATTGATGATACCGGGGAATAGTTGCGGATTCGAGAAACAATCCCTGGGAGTTTTTGCATAACATAATCTACATCCTCAAGTGTATTGTCTCGTCCAAAACTAAAGCGTATTGAGCCAAGGGCTGTTTTTGGATCGATACCCAAGGCCATTAAGACGTGAGATGGTTCAATAGCGCCAGATGAACAGGCTGAACCAGTGGACACAGCTATCCCTTCAAGATCTAAGCTCATTATCAGGGATTCTCCTTCCCCTCCAGGAAAGGATACATTCAAGGTACTTGGCAACCTCCATTTTGGATGACCATTTATACTTGCCCTATCAATTTCGTTTAAAATTCCTTCTTCGAGGGCGTTTCTCATCCCTAGTAGGTTTTTTGATTCATATTGTAATTCATGGGCAGCTAATTCAGCTGCTTTGCCTAGGCCTACAATGCCAGCTGTGTTCTCCGTACCAGACCGTACATCTTTTTCATGATGACCACCATGTGTTGTGGGTTCGATTATAATGCCTTCCCGGATGTATAAAGCTCCTACTCCTTTAGGGCCGTATATTTTGTGACTCGATATCGAAAGAAGATCAGCATGAAATTCTTGAACGTCTATAGGTATTTTCCCGGCGGATTGTACTGCATCTATATGGAAACAGATATTGTTTTCTTCAGCAATTTTACCTATTTCTTCAACAGGTTGTATGGTACCGATCTCATTATTAGCGTGCATGATAGTGATAAGAATAGTCTGATCAGTTAGAGCTTCTGCTACTTGCCATGAGTCAATTCTGCCATATTGATTTACTGGGAGATAAGTTACTTCATAACCCTGTTGTTCTAGAAAGGCACAGCTATTTAATACAGCTGAATGTTCAATGTTTGTTGTAATTATATGTTTTCCCTGATTTTTACGAGTGTAAGCTATACCCTTAATTGCTAAGTTGTCAGATTCAGTTCCCCCACTAGTGAAATAAATTTCCCCAGCCTTGCCATTTACCAGTTCTGCCACTTGCCTCCGTGCTACTTCTAATGCAGACCGAGTATCTTGACCAAAACGATGGATGCTTGAAGCATTACCAAACCGAGTGATGAAGAATGGCTCCATAGCCTTGAAAACGTCGAGTCTTACCGGAGTGGTTGCATTATGATCCAGATAGATACTTCGCATATGATAATTAACTCATCTTGATTGGATAGTAATCAGTCAAAAATCGTAAAACCAAAACAATCCAAAATACAGTTATTATAGAACTAATATACGGAAAGGAAAATATGGATAATCCGTTGATATGTCAAGTGTTATCAAGATTTGTGAAGGTGTTAATAGGGTGCTTTCTTTTGGACTCTGGCCTTGACATATTGGTGAGTCCGTTTAGATTGAATCAGCCAGCGAGTCCATATTTTGCATCTTCGAGAAAAGAGTTGATGGACTCACTAAAGGAGAAGAGTGACTTATGGGCTCAATAAGGTATGTATTAGTCTTGCTTTTTGTAGCGATTGGCTGCACTCACAATATAAATATGGCTAATAACATTGGGCCAACAGCTAGGATTTCAAGCCCTCTAGATTTAAGTGTTGGAATCTATATCCCTGAAGAGGTAAGAGAACTTGAAATAGCAGACAGAGCTGAATTTGACAAGTTTATTTTCCATATCGGAACTTCTATCGAATCAATCATCATTAAATCAGTCAATCGGGTGTTTTCACAAGTATCAGTCCTGGACATTTTACCTTCCACAGATATTGACCAAACTAATAATATCGATTTTGTAGTGATTCCTAGGATAGTCTCAGCAAGAGTGCAACTTAGTAGGGATGAAGGGGAATTTGTTGACGATGCCGAGGGGATTACTTCATTAACGGTGGAACTAAACTTTTATAACTCAGAAATGGTTCAAGTCACTAATGTAATAGCTTCCGGTATGGGTATAGCTTCAGAGACTATCGGATTTTTCAGTAGGGGAAAGGAAGAATATTCTTTATCTGTTGAGGATGCTTTGACGAACCTAAGTAATGACATGGTTCGACAGATTTACAGTAATTATGATATCCAGAAGCAAGCAGGAAAATAGAACAAACTAGATATTAGCAATAGTTTTTCATCGGAAAAGGTACAATTTACTTAACTGGCATGGTCAGATTATCCTTTAAAGATCGATGGATTTACAGCCTATATAGCTGGTGGGGCAGTTTCGGGGCTGAATCATTTAACCTAACAGACATAGTAGATAAGTCTGTCAGGTTATTAATATTACTACCCTCTAATATAGATGATGCCCGAACAGCAAGTCCCATTATACCAGACCTAGTATCTAGCCTGAAAGCAGAAGCAGTATTTGTAGTAGGTGAATCCCAGGCTATTGAATGTTTGAATCCATCCGAAAGAATTAGAGTTATCCCTTTAGATGAATCTTCCCGAATGTGGCCAGGTATGCCTTCGAGGAAAATAGTAAAGCGATTATTGATAGAAGATATTAATTTTGCTATTGATCTAAATCCTCATACAGAAATTTTACCATCGCTTCTTTGCCTACGAAGCCAAGCGGCAATCCGTCTGTGTTTAGATGATCCATACCGAGCCCTATTTTTTAACATCCGAATACAGATAATGAACTCTCAAATTGGTAACGCTAAGAAAGGTGAGTGGTTTGATACCAAACTGTCGAATAAAACCATAATTGAAGGTAATGCTCCTACCTCTTCTATGCAGTATAAACGGATGTTGCAGGTAATCCAGCAGTCAGTTACTTCTTCATCTCATCAATCTAAAAGAACCACAACCCTAAATACAAAACCTCCTATTCCATTGCTATACCAGCGTCTTTTACGGGCAATTAAGCATAAGAGTTATTCGTTAACCAATCCCGGAAATTCGACTTGACAGCGAAGTTTCGTTGTTCAATATTAGACCATAATGCAAAGTTGTTTTGAGCTTTCACCGATTGAGGTTTTGACCTTAATCTACAAATCAATCCCCGTTAATTTATGTCCGTTGTATCTTGGCCTCCGCACAAAGATCGTAATTTAATTATTCGAATTCTAGGGTTGTGTTGCCTAATAAGCTTCATGGTACCGACAATAGGTTTAAAAGCCCAAGCCTTACCGGAGGGTATTGACCTAATAGAGTCTGTGATAACGGAGGGGAAATCACTTTTTGACCAGGACAAATTTGAGGACGCGAAAACTTTTTTTGAAAAAGCAGTTCGGGTTAAAGGTAGATCGGGGGAAGCACGGTATTGGTTGGGTGTGACTTGTTTCGAACTTAGAGATTATAGAGAAGCAGCAAAACAATTGAGATTAGCGATTCGTCATGACCGAAGAAATCCAGAAGGCCATTTAGCTTTGGGTAGGACTTACATGCGAATGAAAAATCGCATGGTAGATGCGCGGAAAAGTTTTAAAGAAGCTCTCCGGTATGATCCTCGCAATTCAGAAGCACATTATACCCTTGGTCTTGCTTACATTGCTCAAAGTAAGAGAGACCCCGCAGCGCCCCTTTACGTTTATCAGGCCCGAAAGTCGTTTAATCAAGCAGCAGTCTCAAATCCTTTACATCCTGATGCGTACTATCAGTTGGGGTTATCTTATGAAAATCCATCTCGAGATTATAAGAAGGCACTAGCTCTGTTTAGCCGACAGCTTTACATCACACCAGGCCACCAGGAGGCTCTTTATCACCTCGAAAAATGTAGTTATTTACTCAAGCAGTATGAAGTTGGGATCACATTCTTAAAACAATTGGTTACAGCCCATGGAAATAATGTACCAGGTAGTGTTCACACCTTGATTAACAAACTTGAAGCCACAATGCTACAGTCTCAAAATAGATTTGCTGAGGCTGATACTGCCTACGAAAAATTTCTCGCTGAATTGGAACCTAAAGAGTTAGAATACTACATGGATTTAGCCTACGTCGCTCCAGAAAAGGAATACCAATATTTCTCAACAATTAGATCAAAGGAGCTTAAAGCAGATTATAGGCGTAAGTTTTGGGCTGCCCGGGATCCTCAGCCTGCTACACCTGTAAATGAGCGACTAGTAGAGCATTATCGGAGGGTGATGCATGCCCGAGAATATTATGCCAACGGGAAGCAACCATGGGATCGGCGAGGCGATATATATGTTCGGTATGGCGAGCCAGATGACCAACAGCATTTTATAATGCAAACTGGTGAAAATCCTATGAAATATTATCAGCCAACAGGAAATGCTAGAATCGACGCAATCCGTGAACGGAATTTCATGTTACAATATCGGCTAAAAATTGACAACAGTGGAGCGGTCTGGAGAGACAAGGGCAAGCGTCAAACTATTGATCCAGATGCTGGTAATTACCTGCCAGAATTAAGTATGAGAGGGAACTCTATAACCGAATGGACAGAAAGAGCTCAATCATTAGGGTATGTTGCAGAAAGCTGGGTTTATCTCGAGCATGATATGGAGTTATTTTTTGTTGATCAGCTTGGTGTAGGAAAGTTTGATTTTCCCCTGGGTGTGCATGAAACTAATATTACGGAAGCTTTTATTCAAAACGAATATAATCCAGGACGAATAGCGAATACATTGATAAGAAAAGTTTCGGAGTCCTACGATTATAATTACGGAGGGGAACCATTAAAATATCTCTATGATATAGTATCCTATAAAGGTGATGGTGATAGGGCAGACATAGAAATCGCATACATGGTTCCGGCAGTACAACTTGATACTATTGAAGATGGCCGAGGTAAGCATACCTGGTTTAATAGTCATGTAGTATTTCAAGATGTAGACTATCACCGTATAGCCCAGGTATCGAAGCGAATCGGTCCACTCGAAAGACCTATAAAATCAGACTCTAAAGATGATCCGGTACTTAAATTGTATACTGGATTACTAGGTATGGATTCACCGCCTGGTAAATTTCGTGCCGCCATTGAAGTTCGTGATGAGGTTACAGGACGTATTGGTATATTTGAACAAGAATATACTGTTCCAGCATATAGTGGTGATCAGTTGACAATGAGTGACATAAAGCTAGCGGTTTCTATATCCCCAGCTGAAAATGACACAACTAACTTTGTTCGTAATGGGCTTCTAATCGAACCTAATCCTGCCCATCTTTATCATCGAACAGATCCTGTTCATTTCTACTACGAGATCTATAATTTAAAGCAAGATCCGTCCGGGCGAACAGCATACCAAGTAGAAATGGAAGTTAAGAATATTAACCGTAATCCCCAAAATATATTTTGGCGGATAATCAAAGGGATTGATCGATTAGTAAAGCGAACTGATGGGGAAAACGCAGTTCTTATGGTATTTGAGAATGAAGGAGATCGAAATGATGAATACAGTTACACATCAATCGATACAGGCTCATCAACTACGGGTGCATATTTACTTACTATAAGAGTAACAGATAAGCATTCGGGGCAGATTACTATGCGAAACAAAGAGTTTGTTGTAACCAACGACATATCCCGAGGAGGTTCAACTGCAGATTAATATTTATCTATAAGACTTTTCATATATAAGAGCTCAACATAATTTTCTTGGGTTGGTGAGCTGAGACATTCCGTGTAATTATATTACGATCCTAAATTAGGATTTGGGCCGTTTAGAGTCGTTAGGGAATGGACCCTGGAGGTTTACATTGTTTTTGGTAGGCCAACGCATGCTATACTGGGAAGAACGGTCTCGTTTGTATCCCCCATGCCAATAGGAACTTCCTGCTAACCATTCCAAGAGCTGTTCTTTCATTTTAGTTTTTAATTTTTGGTAGTTAATATCCGACCATTTATTCCACAATTCTCCCGGGTCGGATTCGAGATCATATAATTCTCCTTCATTCTGGCCAATATAATAGACTAGTTTATGAGTTTTGCTACGCATCATAATTTGGTAGTTATCTTCGCAGAAAATATAATGCCGAGGATTTACAGCTTCGTCTGGTTTGGAGTAGTTCATAAGAGAACAGCCATCAAGATAGGTAGGTATAGGAATGCCGGCTGCCTCGAGTATTGTGGGTCCTAAGTCCAAAAGAGAAACTAAGTCATGTACGTGATTGCCCCTCTGTTCACCATTAGGATAACGTATTATCAGCGGAATGTGGGTAATACTATCATACATAAGCCACTTATAGGCCATTCCATGGTCGCCAAGATTTTCGCCATGATCCGAGCAGAAAATAACCAAACTGTTATCTAAGTACCCTCGATTTTCGAGTGCATTGAGGACTTCCCCAATCTTTTCATCTACAGTGGTCACTTTTGCATAGTAATGGCGACGCATGTGATCAATACGTGTTGGGTTCGCCA
Organism: uncultured Gemmatimonadota bacterium; assembly: GCA_964593235.1. Taxonomy (GTDB): domain Bacteria; phylum JAAXHH01; class JAAXHH01; order JAAXHH01; family JAAXHH01; genus JAAXHH01. Next base: position 143,158 of record CAZQGS010000006.1, read on the forward strand.
AGTACATATTAATTCCTGATTCGTGGTCAGCAGTGGAAAATACTTTTTTTAGAGCTTCTTGTTGAGGGGGCTTATCTGCAAGTTCATTTTCTCTAGTTATAGGCTTGGGTAGTGAGACGCCTTCATAACTTTCTAAATGCCTCGGCAGTGGATCCCAGGGTTCGTGCGGACCAGTAAAACCGATTTCAAGGAAAAAAGGTTTATTCCCTTTATGGTTGTTAATCCAGTTTATCGCAGAATTTCCGATAAAAACATCACTATGGAACTTCTCATCTTCGTGCCAGGCCTGACCCTGTAGTTTGGTAGCCCACTTAGGATCTTTCTTGTGTCGGCCATTAGGCCTTTCAATCCCATGAAAGGTCATATAGCGACCCCAGTCATCATCTGCTGCTCCACTAGCTAGATCCATATTGGTTGGATTTTCAACAATGACCCGTTCGTGAAAACCACCCGGGATGTCCCGAGGCATGAAATGCATTTTCCCAATACTCGAGCACCAATAATCATTCTCGGCAAGATCATAGATCCAATTACGGTGTTGACCCCAAGGTTGAAAGCTGTAAACTCCTGAGTTATGGGGGTACATGCCGGTGAATATAGCTGCTCGGGAGGCTACACAGGTAGCCCCCGGACAATAAGCTTGGCGAAAAGAAACACCTTCGTTAACTAATCGATCCTGCGCCGGGGTTATCATATGATTATTATCCCAGGAGTGGATAGTATCAATCCTCTGTTGATCAGTCATAATAAGAATAATATTGGGGCGTTCCAATGCCATTAATTCACTCCTAAGTATCAAAAAATGGATAATATTTAATAAATATAGTAGATCCTATGAGGACTTATACTATTTGGTCTTCTCTTCTAGCGAGCTAAAACTATCCTTTTCTGAAAGAGGCGGTGACCGACTGATCACAACTTTTATAATTCTCTGACCTTCAACTTCCCGGACAACAATTTTTAAATTTCGGAAAGTAATACCCTCGCCCGGATGGGGAACTCTTCCTAGTTCATTGAAAATCAAGCCACCAACTGTTTCAAATCCATCAGGGATAATGTCAAGGTCAAGGATATCATTTAATGTATCAATGTTAAGTGTTGCCTGGACTAGAAAAGATCCATCAGAGAGTGGTTCAAATAGTGGATCTTCATGATCATATTCATCTTGTATCTCACCAACAATTTCTTCGAGGAGATCTTCAAGAGTAACTAAACCAGCAGTCGTTCCATGCTCGTCTACAACTATAGCTAGGTGGATTTTGGTTCGTTGGAATTCTTTCAAGAGTTCTGCAGCTTTTTTAGTTTCTGGTACAACGTATGGCGGGCGCAGTAAGTCCTTGAGGCTTTTAGGATTGTCCGGGGTTTCACTTAGTTGAAGTAAATCTTTGGCATAGGCAACTCCTACTATATCGTCCAGGGATTCTCCATAAATGGGAATCCTTGAATGACCCATTTCCCGTATGAGTTCAAGGAGTTCTGGGATTGGTCGAGATTCTTCAGCACAGATCATGTCAACTCGGGGCACCATTACTTCCCGAACGCTAGTGTCGTGCATTTCAATAATTCCACTGATCATTTCCTTGTCATCAGGTTGCAATTCATGAGATTCTTCAAGCTCAAGAACTCGGTGCAGTTCATCGTCTAACCAGTAGGGATTTCGTCCACTACTGAAAAGCCCTATTTGCCCCAAGCGTTCGTTAAGTAAAAGTAGTGGTTTAATAAGGGGCCAAAATAGCCAGTAACTGATCAAGACTAGTACCGCTGAAATACGAATGGTCACATCGGAATTATTTGAAACCAGAATCCTGGGAAGCCACTCTATAAGAATAAGCAAAATACCTATAGCTAACAATGCCGAAGCTATCAAAGTCAAAAACGTGGCTAATGATTCGGTAAGTGGCAGGGTAACAGCAAGAGCCACTAATGAAACAATCAGCCCTGCTGTCGTAGTAATTTTCCCTATTAAAATAGTAATGAATAGACGTTCTTGGTTATCTAGCCACCGTGTAACTCGACTAGATTCTCCTCCTTCATGTGCAACCTTAAGTTCTTGAATTGTTGTTTTAGAAAGACTGGAAAAGGCAAATTCAGCCCCGGATATCAACATAGCATAAATAGTGCATCCAATAAAGATTAGCCATTCTACCAATAGGGGAATTTCATCATCCAAAACTATTATCTCCCAATTTGTTCTCTAAGATGTCATCGACGAGTTTTGACGAAAATAGAACTGCTCTTTGTCTCTCATTTCTTTACGATCTCGTGAGTTTTTATGGTCATATCCCAGTAGATGTAGACACCCGTGAATTAACAGCCGATGCAGCTCGTTCTCCATTGAAATACGGTAACGATAGGCCTGTTCCCGAGCTCGGTCGACAGAAATATAGACATCGCCTAGTTCTTCACTATTAGATTCTAATTCATCGTTCAGGTTAAATGAAAGAACGTCTGTAGCTCGATTCAATTGTCGATACTTATGATTCAATTTTCGGATATAAGGATCATCTACCAAGACTATCGTCACAGCCGCGTTATTCTGCCCTTCGCCCTGAAGAATATGACGGACGGTGTTATATAAGTTTTCTCTAGATACATCAAGAACAGGCAAGGTTGTTTCGATGTCAATTTTCAAGGTTAAAATAATTTATGGTTTATCATGCTGTTCATAGGCCTTAATAATATCTTGGACTAGTTGGTGTCTAACGACGTCTGTATCTGTTAGATAAACAAAGGCGATACCACGAATATCGGCTAAAACCTTTTGGACATGAACGAGGCCAGATACTTTTGTATCAGGCAGATCAGTTTGTGTAATATCCCCAGTAATAATCGCTTTAGAGTTAGTTCCTAGGCGGGTCAAAAACATCTTCATTTGGGCTATCGTAGTATTCTGTGCCTCGTCAAGTATAACAAAAGCATTATTTAATGTGCGGCCCCGCATATACGCCATAGCAATGATTTCAATTGTACCGTCTTCAATTAGGCGCCCTGCCTTATGATTAGGGACCATATCATGTAATGCATCATATAGTGGCTTAAGATAAGGATCAACTTTATCACGGGGATCGCCAGGCAGAAACCCAAGGCTCTCTCCTGCCTCAACAGCTGGTCTTGCTAGCACTATCCTGTCAACTTCACCTCTACGAAGAGCTGAAATAGCCATAGCAACTGCCAGATAGGTTTTGCCAGTTCCCGCTGGTCCTATCGAAAAAACTATATCGCAATTTGTGACCTGATCCACGTATTTCTGCTGGTTAGAACTTCTTGCCTGAATTTTTTCTCTCCGAGAAAGGACATCTATAGTTGTCCCAGCAAAGGATTTCGTTCCCTTTCTATCTTTATTGCCACCCCGAGCTGCGCGAATAATATCATCCACATCCTGTACTCGTCCTTGCTGAATAGAATGGATCATTTCTTGTAATACATTTATAATTTGTTTAACTTCTTCTACTCTGCCAGTAATCACAACATCCTCTCCCCGAGCTGTGATTTTAGCATCGAACTCACTTTCTATCGTTCGTATCCTAGAATCATATTGCCCATATAGAGCAACTGGATCGACACCTTTAGCTGACAAGCGATGAGTAACAGTATTTTTAATTGATGACATAAATTGGCAGGTTAGACGTACGCAGCACGAAAGAAATATGTGTTCCAATCGTCTTGTAAACCGAAAAAATCTGGCTAACAAGAAGCTTGCCTGACACTGAAATTAAGCAAACAAAGCAGCTGTTGTCAAGGAGATTTTACCAGCTAAGCTTTTTGTTAGATATAAAACGCTGCCTTAAAGAGGAAAGGAAGAAAGTAGTTAGGAGGTAGTATTGATCGTTAAATCGAGGGTACTAAGCAGTGAATCAAAATCTGTTTTTATTGTGTCTATATTATTTATAATTTCTTGTGCTGATTTTTTTATCTGGCTCTTCATATTCAACGTAATTAATTCATTATCATAGGCCTCGATTAATTCATCTTCATCAAGAATCTGGCAGCTTCCATCCGGCAAGAACCACAAGTCTAATAATTGATCGTCATACTCGACGTGGCCGCGGCTAACTTCCAAATTTTCACAAAGATGGATATAATAGCCAATGAGACCACCAGTTCCTTTGGTCATCTTCCATAGCACATATTTTAACCCTTGTTCGTAGTAACCTAAGGTTAACGTTCCAGGTGGAATTAGGGTGTTTCCCACTTTATATTCTTCTGATGCTAGATAAGAAAGTACAACTCTACTGTTGCCATAATATAGTAGGCAGCATGTAAAATACTGATCGGGTTTATTAAGATTATGTTTAATTTCAGTAATGTTTCGAGTCATAAAGCAATTAGGCTATATTCTTTAAAATATCCATAATTTCTGATACCAGAGGTTCGTTCCCATTTTTCCCATACCACGAACGAATTCTCTTATATATTTCATCCATAGATATTTTCCCCTTATTGTCTCGCATGATTGATTGACATTTCTCTGGACGGGGGCCCCAACGAGCTAAATCATTAAAATCGGAGTCCATAAAGACAAGGTAAGGGATAGCTTTTGAACCTTCAGTAAGATACTGATTCATTAGATCAGGATTTTCATCTCTACGAAATATTCGATAGTCGATAGATTGACTTAATTCCAACATACGAATGATCGGAGGAAGGCTTTGTACAACATCACCACACCAATCTTCAGCTAGAATAAGTATTTTCAGGGGCTTCCTTATTGAGGCAAAAAAGCTTCTGGTTTCAGGATTCAAGAACATTTTCTCGTAATTTTCATTGAACCTTTCCAGATTTTTTTCGCTGTTTTGTATGTATTCTTTCCAGAGAAATCCGGAGGCAAAATGATCGTTGGAAATAACAGGCATAATAACTCCAAGTTAATTTAATATATCAGACTAACCATTCTGTGCGATCTACCCCCGGGGTTCTCTTCTGGACAGGTACTGAAGCCGGGTAGCCGCAATAGAGTAAACCAATTAATTCTTCTTCTTTGGGATCAATCTTAAGGAGCTTTAGCGTTTCGGAGTCCCGTAGTAAGCCTCCAGTGCTCCACTGTATACCAATGCCTTCCTCCCAAGCAGTTAGAGCAATATTTTGAATAGCGCAGCACGTAGCTGCGTAATCTTCTCGGGAACGGGTGATGTCATCATCCTTTTTACAGATAATACCTAAAATTAACGGTTTGGAACAAATTTTAGCATAACCCTTCTCGGTTATTTTTACTAAGAGATCAGGCCTATCAGACTTGGCTTTCTCTCTTTGGATTTTAGCATATATTGCTGCCAGAGCTTCTTTTGCCTTGCCGGTTATAACAATAAAACGCCAGGGTTCGGTAAGTTTATGATTGGGAGCCCAAACAGCAGTTTCGATTAAACGAGTAATCGTTGCTTTCGGAATCTTATCCATTTTGAATTCGTAAATAGATCTTCTATTTCTGATAGTCTTTCGTACAGACATAGTGTCAAAACCTTTTAGGGCTAATCTCCTATATGGGACTAAAAAAGATTAAGAGAGCATTCATCCGCTATCCGACTCTGATAGGGAGTCTATCTCAATCAATTTTTCCCCGTGTCTTAGTTTCTTCGAACCATTGCTACACTTACCACATTTGGTTGAAAACTGATTCACGAAAGTACGCCCAACAATGAAAATAGCAACAGCAAGAAGAATAATTAATAATAGAGTTTGTAGGTCCATTTTTAAGAAAATAGAAAAGGGTGATTTGTTAAATAACTAGGTGAAGCCTAGGAGTAACCCTCCCTGGTAAACAACAAAAGAACTGACGTAGGCTAGCCCCGTCATATAAAGAACCATAATTATCGGCCAGCGCCAACTATTTGTTTCTCGTTTAACGATTGCTACAGTGGCCATGCACTGACAAGCCAGGGCAAAGAAAACCATAATACTTACTGCTACGAGAGGAGTATAAACACGTTTTCCGGTAGTAACATTAGTTTCATTTTGCAGAGCAATTCTAAGGTTAACCGAGGTTTCTTCAGCTTCTTTTACATTGTATATTGTAGCCAAGGTACTCACCAGTACCTCTCTAGCAACAAAAGAGGTTATTAGGCCTATCCCAACTTTCCAATCAAATCCAAGAGGTTGAATAGCCGGTTCAATTAGTTTCCCAATCTGGCCAGCATAACTCTGTTGAAGATGCAATTTATGTGACGAAGAATCATGGTTGTCAGGTTTTGGGAAGCTAACTAGGAACCAAATGACAATAGATATAGCAAGGATAATCTGGCCGGCATCGGTAACAAATATTTTGGCCCTTTCGAACATCTGAAACAGAACCCATTTTAGAGAAGGCATTCGATAGGGAGGAAGCTCCATAACAAAGCTTGTCGATGTGGCATTATTTTTAATAATTCGGTTGAAAACTAATGCGACACCAATCCCGACTATTATACCGAAAAGATACATGGAAAACAAAATTATCCCCGAAATCGAAAATATTCCCAGTATAGAAATCGAGGGGAAAAATGTACCAATCAAAAGGATATATACTGGTAGACGTGCACTACAGCTCATCAAGGGGGCGATCATAATAATGACAATGCGTTCCTTCCAATTAGGCACAGTGCGAGTTGCCATTATACCCGGAATTGCACAAGCAAAGGAAGAAAGAAGCGGAATTACTCCATAGCCAGATAACCCTATGCTTTTCATTAGGCGGTCTGCAAGGAATGCAACACGGGCCATATATCCAGTGTCTTCAAGCAGTGCCAAGAAAAAGAATAGGAAGATTATCTGTGGCAGAAAAACTAGGATAGCTCCTACGCCCCCAATGATCCCATCTACAAACAAATCCTGCAAAAGACCATCTGGTATAAAAAATCTCACAAATGAGCCAAGATACCCCATGCTTCCCTCTATCATTTCCATAGGTTTTTCAGCCCACGTAAAAATAGATTGAAAAATTAGATAGAATATGACTAGGGCCATAACTGGTCCCAAGAATCGATGAGTAAGGAACTTGTCCAGTCGCATGCCTGGATTAGTTTCATTTTTAAGATTTTGACTCATAACTTTTAAACATATTTTATCAATTTTATCGTACCGCATTATTGTTTCCAGCATCTTCCATGATATTTGCATCCGGTTAAGCTGGGCCCTAGTTTTATTTATTATTGTTTTTAGATCACCGTCGCTAGTTTTCTCAGAGGATAGAGGACTCCAGTTTTCTAGAGCTTCCTCACTCGAAATAACTCGGAGGGCTTCAGAGTGTTGACCACTCTCATTCAAATTGGAGTATCTACGAAACCACATTACAACAGGGGATAAAGCTCCATCTAGCAGATCACCAGTTTCTTTATGCTGTGGAAATAAATTACTGAAATAACCCGGCAAATGTGTTGATTTAGTTTCTTTTGATTCGGTCGGACTATCGGTAAGTTTAGGTGGCTGTTTTTTAATTGATTGTACCTGGTCAAAGATTTCCTCAGATAACTGCTTTAGACCGTGGCTTTTGCTAGCTACAATAGGAACAATAGCAACACCCAATTGTTCTGATAGCTTTTTAAAATCAATTTCGAAACCATGGTTTTTGGCATTGTCTATCATGTTCATAGCTATCAAGATAGGTAACCCTAGGTCGATCAACTGGGTTACCAGGTATAAATTCCTGTTAAGATTAGATGAATCTACAACAACCACAATAAGCCGTATATTTAATTTTTCATCTGTTTCATTTAACAAAACTTTTCTAGCGATTAATTCATCTGGTGATTTCGAAATTAGGCTGTACAGTCCCGGCAGATCATGCAGCCGGACTTTTTGCCCTGCAGATCCAGTAACCATGCCCGTTTTTTTCTCAACGGTTACTCCGGGATAGTTGCCTGTTTTCTGATGAAGGCCCGTAAGTGAATTGAATACTGATGTTTTACCTGTATTGGGATTACCAGTAATAAGGACATCATCAAAGCTGTTTTGATTTATTGAGTGGTTTGTTATGTTAGTCATGTTTTTTGAATTATCACTAGGCTAGCAAGGTAAATATCCCTCGGTTAAGAACAAATTACGAAATCTCAAGGCTTCACTTTATACTATTTTTGTTTTTCTACCAAAACAACCCCAGCGTCTTCGGATCTAATTGATAGGTGGTAGTTCCGAAGGCAAATTTCAATAGGATCTCCCAGAGGAGCTTGTTTAATATATTTAATGGAAGTCCCAGGAAGTAATCCTAGTTCCATTAAATATATTTCTTTCCCCGTATCGCCCTTAATTTGTTTAATAATAGCTCGATCCCCTGGTTTCAGATCCACTAGGCTAATTAGCTGTATCGGAGTCGTCGTTAAAACCTCAGAATTCATTGTCTTTGTCCCTTAAAGCTCTTTTGGTTTATAGTTAAGTTATTAGGCTGAAAGATGTTTTTTCCGAGTAGGTATTATCCCTTTTCTTCTGAAATCGATAATTTGGTGACTCAGGTACCCTGTTAGCCAGAGCATAGAAGTGACACAATGGATTACTATCCAGAAGTTACGCCAGAATTCTATCACGGAAACCTGAATTAAATAACCTGATAAAATCATTGGTGCCATAGTCAATATCATACTAATTCCACTACGTCGCCCAGAGGCCCTTTTCTTTTTATAATTATCATAGACATGGTGCTTCCATATCAAACCAAAGGCGAAAACTATGGCAGGAGCGACTAAAACATGAAAATGTTGAATCGAAGGTTGCCATGGGTGGTTAACTACCGAAAAAGAATTAACCGGATTCATCAGGTATCTCATCACTCCATACACCAGGCCACTGACACCGACAAGAATCGTCGATATATGAACTATCCAGGCTTCGAGCCTTGTCAAAGTTTTAACTGCTCCTTAATAACATTATGAATAGCTAAAATACGTCGAGTTGCGGCTGTCGTTTGACGTGTTGTGAGAGTAGCTCCGAGAATACCACGAATTTTACGATTTAAGACCAGTTGTTTGTCAAGCTTTTGCCCTATAAACTGGTCATACCAAATCTCCGAAGGGATGTAAGAGGGAGGTTCGTTAAAGGCAAGTAACTCTATCCTCTCAATCCTGTTGTCTTGGTCTACCACTACCATAATCGTTTCGGATAACGTCCGAACTATATGGTTGTCAAAGTAGGCTACACCCACAAATTCTCCCTCTCTATAAGCTACGTAGGGATAAACAAGAGAACTCTTAACGGATACGTTAGTTAGTTTATTAGCATCGACTTTTTGTTCTTGGGTAAGGTAGATTGTGCGACGTTGAATATCACACTGTGGAAATGCTATTTCTAGAGCTTCACTCACTGTCAGATAAATACTTGCAGAAACATTAGTCGAGATGGCTAACGAAACTATAGCTATAAAAAGCCACCGACTAACTTGGCATAATTTTGCTAAAAATATGTATTTATAGGAATGTGAGCGCAACATCTGGTCCTTCCTTTTTGATTCGGTTCTTAAATCCTTTAGTTGCTTGGGCAAGGAGACCGTTGCGGGTAATTTCAAGTACAAGTATTTCAATTCCATCATTCTTTTTTGCCCACTCTAGAGCTTGTTTTGGACCAAGAACATAAAGGCCAGTTGACAGACAGTCTGCCGCTAAAGCGTTTTCGGCCCATACGGTTAACGATCCAAAGTTGGGTACGGGGCGCCCGTTACGAGGGTCAAGTATATGACTGTATTTTTCGCCGTCTATTTTAAGAAACCTTTCGCTGTTACCTGAGGTAGCAAGAGCTCCTTGATTTATGGTTAAACTTAACACAGGAATATTACGATCGATGGGGTGTGAAATCTTGAACAAGTATGGTGAGCTCGAACCCAATATGGCTATCTGCCCGCCGAGATTTAATACAGCCCCAGTCACTTCTTTCTCCGATAAGCATCGGATCGCATCATCCAGACCGGCACCTTTCCCGAAGCCACCTTCATCAATACTTAGATCCGGATGTAGACGAGTTGCAATTGATTCTTTTATATGCAAGGCATCAAATTTTGGGGAGGAAATTATTTTGCGAATAGATTCCGCCGTTGGTATTTTACCCCCAGTTCGCAGTCCCCATATAGCTGATAAGGCACCGATGCCAGGGTCGAATGCTCCTTCAGTAACCTTCCACCAGTGCTGAACATCAGTTAGTTCCATTGCCAATTCGGTTGAAAGAATGACAGGTTTTCCGACAGCTGTTTGATTCAAACGAGCAAGCTCAGAGTTATTAGTCCAAGTAGAAAGACGTTTTTCAGCCTTCTGCAGGACCTTTAATGCTTCTTCACTAGCGGAAAGGGCTATTCTTCGATCTAAGGCTTCGACAGAGATGGTAAGCGTTGTGCCCATCAAGTTAAAGTGCCGTTCAACACGAACAGCACTTTGATCAACCACTTTTGGTGGTTGATCAAAGTGAAGTAATAATCCAGATAAAAGCAAAATATTCAATAGCATAAATTAGAAGACATACCCCACTTGTAGGCTCGTTTGATCGAGTCCAGTCCCAGCCTTGTTATTAGCATTTTTGTAATCTGCTTTAAAAACAATCCTTGGCTCAGGTGAATATGCCACACCGAGAGTCATACTACTCATATTCTTGGAGGGATCTAGATTGTAACCAGAAGGCACAGAGGCTTGGGTGTTAACTTTCTCGTAACGCATGTATGGCATCAATGATTTTTCTCCATAGCCTGACCGGTGGAGCAAGTCATAGCCTGCTTGTAAGTAAAATCCATTTAAAGTTTCGCCCACTGATTTATTACCGGTTAAACCTAGAGCTTGATTCAATCCTGTAACATCCCCTATTTTGGCTTGAGCCGCTAGTAAACTAATCCAAAACCCCGAGCGGCGAATATCAATATGCCCTTCCAATATGTTGGTAGATACCCCGAGTTTTTTGCTCCCATTTAATAAGCCATTGCCCGAATTTCCAGCATAGAACGACCCCCCTAAAATTAGACCTGGTCTGGGTGTAAAATCAACACGGCCAGTGAGAGCAAAATGTTCGGTAAGTGCCTTAGACCCTTTCTGGCGTCCTCCCCGAAGACCCTTAGATGCAAATTTCTCCCCTTTCAAGCCATTTACAATATATGCTCGATAGGAAAGTAGCTTAGTATTCCCATATATACCAAAACCGTTTTCTCTCCATGTACTAGGCATTATATATTTTTCTACATCCGGCCTGTTAGCCCCAATGTAAACTGTTGGTTCGTGCATTTCGTTTACAAGTCCAACGGGCAGTAAAAGAAGGCCGAAACGCATATTAAAAGCGGGACTGTGTGTATACTCAAGATGAACAAATTCAGCCGAAACGGAGCCCGATGCACCCGAAGAACCATGTTCAAATTCAAATTCGGTATTAAGTAACCACTTACTATTGAACTTATAACCAACATAGATAATTGCTCGTAAAGCATCAGACATATCTATCTTGCCACCATCTGAACCGTCGTCCTTTTCGGAGGCATAATTAAAATAAACTACCTCTCCGTACCCACCGATCGAAACTCCTCGCTCGGTTCGATATATTTTTGAAGCGGCCGGCCCAAATCCTAGCTGACTTTTATCAGCAGTTACGAGTGCTTCCCCAATTTTTATTCGTTCTATTTCTTCAGCTAATACTTCAATCTTTCGTTCTATTTCTTCGGTATTCTCTTGAGCAAAAAGTAATGGTGAGCTTATGACCAAGTAGAAGATCGAGATAAATAACCTTTTTTTCATTGTATATTTCCTTAAAAATACTAATTCATTGACCTATTTGGGAGGCCAATGTAAATTATTGGTAGAGGGTTAAAATCTTGCCCTCAGGGACATTAAATTTGTCCTGCTCAGGGACTATCGCCGGTCTTGTTGGGCCATCAAAGCGATAGTCCCTTTTTTTGCATATTTACTCCCCCTTTTCTAGGTTTCCTACTAGGCATTCACCGCTTCCCTCACATACAGGACACGATTCAAGATCACAAATAGTTGCATGAGTAGTATTCCAGTACAATTCAAGAAACTTTTTCCCATGGGTTTGGTCTGAAAGAAGAAATTGTAGAAACAGTAAGAGTCGATCTCCTGTATCTGTGCTGATTAAATGTTCGATTTTGCACGCATCAATTTCGGCCTTTTCTGGTTCAAGTTTTAGGACATCTTGCAGAAAAGTGATAAGGATTTGGCGGTGTGAAGCAACCGAATGAGCTACCCGATTTCCTTCTTCCGAAAGTTTAAGGAAACGGTTTTGATCTTCCTCAAGGTACCCTTTTTGTCTGAGAGATTTGATCATAATCGATGCGCTGCCGGGCGTGATGTGCATTTCTTTAGCAATATCTGAAATCCGCGCGTATCCATTGCTATCAATTAATTTCTGAACTGACATCAGGTAATGGGCGCCACTATGGCTTATTTCGTTGTGTTCAAATTCTTTCCAAATATCCATGACTTACCCTTTTGTTATGGCAAACCCTAATTGCCCATGGCATAAACATGTTTGGCTAGCCTAACTTTAGGACGCAATATAGAACATATTATTTGGTAGTCAAGTTTTTTTTGGGGCACTAAATAAATTAGCTTCCAAGTGGTTCCAGTTGTGTTCCGACGAGCATAAATATATTTTGTAAAGACATTATTCCCTCAATTAAAAATTTGAAGCTGGAAAATACCAAAAGTTAATCAATATTTTGGGATGAAAATTATTGCTCAGCATGTTATAAGAACGAATAAGAGATAACATCAAGTAAGAGGTTCTATTATTAATTGTAGTGTAGCTCGATAAATATGCTGAGGACTTTAAATATTAATTTTAGTTTAATGATGAAAGACAGTCAGATAATAAAATTTGTGCTTTCGGGGTGGAATTGAAACAATCCTTATACCAAGGTGAAATATGATAAATATTTCTGCATCAATCGCATCAGTAGTTACTTCATTAGTTCTCCTTACCGGTGGCCCTGGAATGAATATCATTCGAGATGCCATAGTATGGTCGATCCAAGACAAATTAAACGGAAGAGTAGATTTTGAAAGAATTGAGATGAGTTCTGAAAAACATCTCGTAATGCATAATGTCACTATCAGCCTCCCGGAAAACCTTGGTGGCGAGGAAATCGCTGGTATTGAAGAAGTATGGGTGAAATTTAACGGATGGAGTGGGTTAGTTGGCGATGCACCTTTTTATAATCTAGGCATTGACGGTATCCAAATAAATTATATCGAAGACATTATTGGAAATGGGAAAAGTTCCTTCGACATCATCCTGGATCGTTCGTTAGGAGTGAATGGTGAAACAAACTCATCTAGTCAAAAGCCTTTTGAGTTACCATTCGTGTTACATGATCTTCAAATCAAAAATGGATCTTTCCAATATTTTGACCCACGGGATTCGACGATGTTCGCTGCTAAGGGCGTTGATTTCCAAGGTTCTGTATCCAAACCCATTAATGTCAAAGGTGAAATTAATATACAAAATATAGCATTTGATATAAAAGGTTATAAGGATGAGGTGGCGAATGTGAATTCGGTGATATACTACGAAGATAAAACATTGACGATCAATAACTTAACCATGGAAGCAGCCTTTGGTTCTCCCATTACTTATTATGTTGAGGGTGAAATTTCGATGCTGGATGGTCAGTCTTCTACTCTCGATTTTTCAGGAAATGGACAGGTCGGAGCCGTATTAGATATTATAGGAATTGACAAAATAATGCCGGGAATTTTGAATATGACTGGTTCCCTTAAGAACAGCCTTACTGATCCAGAGATCAATATTCAGTTGACGTCACCAGCGGTCAATACAGAATACGGATTATTTGAATTGGTCACGATCGATATGGAATATAGCAAAAATAGAATTACAATACCAAATTTTAAAGGAAGCCATAGAGCAGGTGATATCTTTGGACACGGATTGCTTGAATTTACCAATCAATTGCCCCACTATCGGTTAGAGGTTGAGTCGCCAAAAATTTCTCTCTCTGACTTTCAAGAATTATCTCCTTTCCCCGATGTTGACCTAGAGGGCGAATTAGAATTCAACTTTGGAATGGAAGGTTATGGATTCAAAAAATTGCCGAGTCTAGCTGAATTAAGAACAAGTTCTAAATTTATAAAAATAAACCAGTTCCCTCTAAACGATATCAAAGGTTCAATAAAATCCTTCGGCGGTAATTTTCAATTAAATCACAGTAGCGAGTCTTTTCAAAGTAGCGCTGAAGGATTACTTGATCCTAATGGGCAAATACAGTTATCAGGTTTGATAAAAGTTGGAGATCTTACCAAGTTACCCCCACCTTTGCGAATTCCCAATGTTCAGGGGGCCGCAGATCTAGAAGTGACAATAGTAGGCACACAAGATCAGTATTCAATCGGTGTGTTGGGGTGGCTTGACAATTCATCCTATTCTGATATCCAAATTGGTAAAATTAAATTTGAAGCGGTTACAAATGAAACTCGGGTTTTACTATTTGATGCGCAAATGGAAGATAAGGTAACTCTTCATACTAAGGTTGATATGGCAGGAAATCAGCCTATTAATGGATATCTCAAGGTTAATAATTTAAGGCTTAGTGATTATTTTATTGGGCAGAAACAGTTTGGATTTGATGCTCTCTTAGAGATGGAGGGGGAGATTACAGGTACTTTTCAACAACCTCACATTCTGGGCAAAGGGAAAGTACGAAAATTAATTATCGAGAACGAGGACTTAGGAGAAACTGATTTAGATATAACCTTGAGCCTGAATCAGATAGATTTTACTATGATTCGTAATCCAGGACCTTCCGTATTTGCAGAAGGCACTATCCAATTAAATCCCCAGTATCCATACGATCTGCACGTCGAACTTTATGATACATCGTTGTCCCAATTATTATCAATCCTTTATAAGAGGCCTATTTCAAGAAGTACAGGTTGGTTTACAGGAGAAATACACGCTTTAGGGAAAATAGGGAATCCAGACCTGTCTACTATTACGGTTTCCTTGGATTCGTTGGGTATAGTTATGGAAGGTCGAGAACTACATTTCGCGGCTCCATCAACAGTAAAACTTGAAAACCAGGTTATTACCGTTGATGACTTTAGATTAACAGGAGATTTTGGACAGGTGATGGTTAATGGGACTGCAAGTCTAGCGTCTAACGGACAAGTTGACCTAGAGACGGTTCTAGAAGGGGTCCGCCTTGAATTTATTTCACCGTTTTTAGTATCTGAGGGAACTTTTAGTGGAGGAATAGATGGAGTAATTAATTTGAAAGGAACTCCCGACTACCCTCAGATTAATAGTCTGCTAACCATTTCGGACGTTAATTATAAGGTTGGAAACCGAACTAATTTATTAGGGACGGTAACGCTTTCTGCGCTTTACGAAAATAAGATCATGGAAGTTCCTGTCCTTGCTATTCAGTCTCCAATTGGTAGATCTGAGATAAATCTATCATATCCGGTTGATTTACGTTGGTCACCATCAATTATTCAGGAAGAAAATTTATTAAAGGAAAGATATTCAGCCTCTCTGGTTGTGGATAACTTAGCAGTAGCACCATTAAGAGAGTTTTTTGAACTGATTCCGGCTGACCTAGATGGATATATTAGGGGGAGAATTGATGTGGAGGGGGCGGTTCATGATAGCCATGATATCACTGGGATAGTGGCCCTTGATTCTTTAAAGCTTTTTGGTCTCCAAAACGAATTTGTTAATTTAGATCCCATAAAATTAACCTTTGATTCGGAATATATTGAAACAGATTTGCTGAGTGCGACAATACGCAGCATCAATCAACCAAGAGATCAAAGAGGATTTCTTACAATGCAGGGACGTTTAGCTTATGGGGCGGAGAAAACTGAAAAAGTAAGATCTGATTTCAAAATTTTGGGTGAGAAAATTAAGATGGACGCGGTTACGGCATTAGTAAATATTGATCTGCCTATTTCTGGAGAAATAGATGCCCAGGTCCATGTCAAAGGTCCTAATAAAGCTCAAACAATTGATGCATATCTCTTTATGGATCAATTGCGTTATAACCAGGCATCCATAGATAGTGTGGTCTCCCATATCATCTACAGTGCAGAGGGAATAGATATCAAGGATCTACGTGTTCACGAAAAAGAAAACCTGATTAATGTTAAGGGGTTTATCCCTTTAAACTCCCAATTATCCGGTGAGGTTCTACCTTCAAGGGATATCTCTTTAGATATAAAAGGGAACGATATAAACTTATCTTTCCTTAGTGGTATTGTTTACGACCTAGAAGAGCTTGAAGGGAAGGCTGATATTCAACTATCTATCAATGGATCTTCCTCTTCACCAAATTCAATAGGCCAAGTCTTGGTAAAATCACCAGGTATAAAATTAAGAAATTTCAACCCGATGTTTAAGTCCAACGAATTTCGAATTGGGATCGATAGCAATTCAGTCCACCTTGATCCGGTTGAATTTAAAGCAGGAGGTGGGCAGATCCGTATTTCCAGTGATATGCTTCTTAGTAGCCTATCAATTGTGGATATAAACATGGATGCCCAATTTGAGAATGCTGGAATAGAAAGAATTGGTTCTGCCAAATTAGAACTTAATGGATTATTAGGTTGGACAGGAAGTCAGAGCCTATCCAGGATCTACAATAAAGATAGTCCGATTGTTATAACTGGTGTGGTCATGCATCCACTAAATCTAGGAGACTTTCTTTTTGATAATGACATTATACGTCCCCCAGGTACCCCTAGCCCTTTTTGGGAAAGCGTGAGTTTAGATATTGCTGTGGACATACCTGATTTAGCTATCGAGAATGATATAGCTCAATTAACTATTGAAGGAGGAGTAGCTTTTACTAATAGTGCCCAAAATCCAATAGTGACGGGAAATGCTATTGCTAAAGATGAGGGAGAAATAAAGTATTTAGATACTACCTTTAATCTAGAGTTGGGAAGAATTGACCTGACAAGACGCTTCCCCTTAGAAAATTTCTCTGCAATGCTTGATTACCCAATAGAACAATTAAATCCAGACCTAACTTTACAAGCTACTGCTCAGCGAGTTCGAGATATTTACGGTACGGAGTACGACGTGGAACTTAGCACTTCTGGGCCGGTATCAACGGTAACTCCTCAATTACAAGCCTCTCCAATTGAAAGTGGTTCAGGAAATATTGGTTCTAAAAAACTAACTGGACCGGAAGTCATTTCTTTACTTACTCTTGGTTTACCTGGAATAACAAACATGGGGTCGGCAGATGCAATGGCGGGTATCGGAAGTCGCGCTATCCTGATGGCAACGGGGGCTTCTGCAGAAAAACTTTTAAAACTAGACGAAGTACAGTTAGAGGGTGATATTTTTACAGGTAATAGTAATTCAACTGGAACGCCAGCTCAGATTACCCTTAGTAAACGTATAAATCGGCGTGCCAGAGTTAGCTATACCCGCCTTTTTGATTCTTCAGAGTATACATTTCGTGTAGGTTATCAATTGACTGATTTTTTGTTTATCGAAACCTTTTCAGAACAATCTGGCGAACATCCCCAGAATGGGATAGATCTGAAAGTTAAATTTCGATTTCGTTAAATCGTAAATTTTAAGTCAAGTATTTTTGCGATCTGGATATGGTAAATGGAAAACAAGTTATTCTTAAGGTTGGTCCACCTTACTGCTGTTTGGATATTATCCCCTGTCACCCGAAAAATAGGGGCAGTATGGTTTCTTTTTTTCCTAATGGATGTATTTGTTGAAAATATCGAAGCTCAGCAGGACCAGATAATAGATCAGATTTTGATCGAAGGAAATTCATCTATCCCTGATACTCGAATTAGAGGGCTTCTTCAAACACAACCAGAGGGGATTTTTAAGAGCGGGCGCCTTAATAATACTATTTGGTTAACTGATTTAGATGCTATAGAGAGTTTTTATCGGAATAGTGGTTTTCTTGATGCCCGAGTTCGTGCGGTTCGTGAGAGGAAAAATTCTAATAATATCTTACTCCGTATTGTCATTGATGAGGGTTTGAGATACTACGTACGTGAAGTCAACCTAAAAGGGTTTCATTACCTGGACAAATCGGATATTAAAAAGAGTTTGTTAACTCGAGAAGGGGATGTCTTTTACCGATTATTTGCTGCTACTGACAAACGTTATATTCAGAGCCAGGCTGATACAAAAGCGCTCATTGATATGACGGTCGAAACAAAGATTCTCCTCCACGAAGAAGATCGGACGGTTACCGTTGGTTTTGAGGTTGTTGAAGGATATCCTATACAAGTAGGTTCTGTCTTAGTCCAGGGGCTCCAGAAAACCAAAAAGAGGGTGGTGATCCGTGAACTGGAACTTAGGTCGGGGGATTTATACAATAATGAAAAAATATCATTGAGCCAGGCCCGGCTTTTTCAGACTGGCCTATTTCGAAGTGTCAGATTGTCACCAGTAAGGACTGATAGTCTCTCAACAGTTCGAAATCTTTTAGTTAACGTTACAGAATTACCCGGTGGGGAAGTTAGTTTCGGTGCGGGTTTTGCTTCAGCAGAAAGATTTCGTGGCAGTTATAGTATAGCCTATAGAAATTGGTTAGGTCGAGGAATTACGATAGGAACGAATGGGCAAATTAGCTCGCTACTTCAACAGATTGAGAGTGGAATCACCCAGCCATGGTTATTTCAAACTAGGACAATAGGAAGTATAAGAGCATTTTTTCGACGTGAAAATCGTATAAGTCATACTGAACGGGAGTTAGGGGTTTCAGCAACGGTAAACCGCGAGCTATCGCGAGCTTTTAGAGGACAGTTAATATATACTCTGAAAAAAGTCAAGATTTCCTCTCTAAGTGATGAATTAACTAATCTTATCCAAAACGGCACAGTTGTAGATAGTCTTCGATCAAGACGAGAAGGTAGTTTAACCCAAATAGTAGCCTACGATACTCGTGATGATATTCTAAATCCAAAGACTGGTTTTTACGGGCAACTAGAGAGTAGTCTTGCCACCCCAGTACTGGGAAGTTCTACACAAAATAGAAACTCAATCTTTACCTTTATGGCTGTTGTCAGAAAATATCTTTCGTTACCTAATATGCCCCAGTTATCTACGTCTTTATCGCTAAGCTATGTTAGGGCCTTAGATAAAAACCTTATTCCTCTTGATAGGAAACTTTTTATAGGTGGTGATCGTTCTGTACGTGGTTTCGGCATTAACCAAATAGGGCAACCTGATGGTGGGCTGATAGCCATTAATTCACAGAATGAAATTCGCATACCTTTATCCAGAATAACTGTAGCATTTTTTATAGATTGGGGAGGAATTGGTAAGACAGTAGAAACTTTAGGCCTCAATAATTTTTTATTGGGTTATGGGGGTGGGGTGCGGGTTAATTCGCCGATTGGTTTAATCCGTTCTGATGTTGGCTTTCATCAACAGGGGTTAATCGACAGGCCTAATTCGGGATTGTACGACCGCACTTTCTTTTACTTTGGTCTAGGGCAGGCTTTTTAGTCCTTATAAAGAGTAATGAAATTACAATGTAAAAGTATAAGAATATTTATTCAAGGTTTGCATGACGACGAAACATCTCTTCCTCGGTTTCTTCCAATTGTTCCATAAGTAACATAACACAGCCGTCTAGAATTATACCCAGGACTTGTTCGAAAAGTGTAGCCATGGGTTGGTGGGAGAGTTGGTGGGAAAGGTTGTTTTTATTCGATGATTTTGGGGTTGGTGCAGATATAAGAATAATGATCTCTGCTAACTTTGTAATGGGTGAATCAGAAGCTGTTGTTATCAAAGCAAGCCTTGCCTTAGCCGCAACAGCCCGGTTAGCGTAATTAACCAAGTTATTTGTTGTCCCAGAACCAGATCCAATAAGCAATAGATCACCTGATTTTATAGCCGGAGAGTTAGTTTCTCCTACTACGTAAGTTTTAAGACCCAGCTGCATCATTCGCATGGCAAAACACCGGATAACCAGACCTGAACGTCCTGTGCCAGCGACAAAAATATTTTTGGCTTTTATCAGATTCTGAACTAGTATCTGAATGTCATTAGAAGAAATATCCTCCAATGTGTGTTTAATTTCATTGATAATAAGAGGCCAAACTTGTTTAAAAGAAGAAGTTTCGTTACTCATTGTCAACGATACTCCTTATTTTTTTTACTGCTTTTTGGGGCAATTGGTGTTTGGTGATATATTCTCCTACAATAACAATTTCTGGCGCTAAACCTACTATTGACGCGATGGATTCGGGTTTTAATCCACCGGCTATAGCTAGTTTAGTACTACTCAATGCCTCATTAACTCTTCGGACTCTATTAAAAGTTAAGTTTGGGTTGTTTCCCTCTTGGATATCATATGCTGTATGCAAGCAAATATAATCAATCCCGAGTGCATCATGT
Organism: uncultured Gemmatimonadota bacterium; assembly: GCA_964593235.1. Lineage (GTDB taxonomy): Bacteria > JAAXHH01 > JAAXHH01 > JAAXHH01 > JAAXHH01 > JAAXHH01. Next base: position 163,441 of record CAZQGS010000006.1, read on the forward strand.
GTTTTTGCAAGGTGAACCATAGTTTTTAAATCCAGGATAGTAATCAGATCAACCATTAGTTTTCCGCCAACTTTTTCTGCCTCCGTTTTTGCTCCCTTTATTGTTTCACCATGAGCTGTTGCGAGAACAGTCACTATATCAGCTCCAGCGTTGAAAGCCAACCGAGACTCAATGGCACCTGCGTCTACAATCTTAAGATCAGCCAATATTAATTTTTGAGGATATTTCTGCTTAATTTTAGAAATAATATTGATTCCGTAGCGGATTAAAAGAGGGGTTCCTATTTCAATTATGTCCACATCTGAACCAGTTTGATTCAACAAGCGATACGCAAGGTTGGCATCAGGAGTATCTAGTGCCAATTGGAGTAACATTGTTATGCCTTTGGAGATAGTCCATCTTAAAATTCTTTTTCTAATCTAATTGGTCCCCAAGGCAGACCCTGAGTAGGTTGGGATGTCCCGGTATGTTTTTTGTACCGGCTCCATATCCAATTTTTTTGATTACCATTTTGGGAAAAACTCCGGGCTCTTTAGCTGTTGCTTTTAAAAATGCAGCACCAGTTGGAGTAACTAGTTCTCCATCAATTTGAGTATTATAAATAGGGATATTTCGCATCAGTTCTAGCGCTCCAGGAGCGGGGACAGGCATAAGGCCGTGCATACACTTGATAAAACCTCTACTCATTGGTAGTGCAGAGCAGTAAACTTTTTCAATATCAAGTAGGGCTAAACCAATACACGAACCTACGATATCAATTATGGCATCTAGTCCACTGACTTCATGAAGATGAACTTCCTGTTTTGGGATGCCATGAACTTTGCTCTCTGCAGTTGCTAGTTGTTCAAATATATCTATGGATTGTTGCTTAATCTTTTGTTTTAGAGTACTCCTTTCGACAACCGATACTAAATCAGCTAGGTGGTGTCCAGGGCCCTCGTGATTATGAGATATATCTATGTTTGGCCCTTCTATTACTTCGGCCCCAGCCGAGGTTCGGATGACAATATCTACCTTAGTACCAGCTATATGCTGGCGAGTTACTAGTTTTTGGGTAAGTCGATAGTCATCCACGGGAAGTTTTTTAAGCTCTTCCTTTAATATCTCTAAATCCAGACCGGCATCAACCAATGCGCCAAGAATCATATCTCCACTTATACCAGAAAAGCAGTCGAAGTATGCAATTGCCATGTAACTTACCTATACATAAAATAACCGGGCGATCAGTTTCCAATCGCCCGGTTAGGATCTTTCTGAAAATAAATTTTAATTAATTTTGAGAAGTATCTTCAGAGTCTGTTTCGGCTTGTTCGGGTGGCGGCTCTTTCAGTTCCAAGGCTACCAGTAGTTCATCAACATCTTCGGGCCAAGCTTCGTTCAACTCTAGAGCAATAGTAAGTTGATCCGCTATAACATTCATTGATTTTTCTGTCATCCCCAAATTCTTTAAACTCTCTATAAAACTATTGCCATCATATTCAATTTCCCCTCCAGAAGCAGAGGTGATTTGCGCTAAAAGAGTTTCTTTCCAGGCTTCTTGGTCAACTTCACTAAATAGCGATTTTAATTGTTCTTCTTCCACAGCTTCAGCAACGAAATCATCGATAACTCCCCGTATCATTTCCTCACCTCCAAGGCGGTCATACAAGGGGCCATCCATTACCCACTCCATATTAGGGTCATCATGTTGGGCGTAGACTGCAGAGGCAGAACCAATTAGTAGCATTAGTGAAAAAAATATTACCGAACATAGGCCTATGCGAATCATTTAAAGTCTCCTTATCCTAGGTCAGTATATAAAATTTTGCTATATACGACATCAACGATACCAAAAGCTAAACATATTATACGGTAAATACTGAAAAAAACAAACAGATTCTTGATGGAGGCTCAGAATACAATCAGTAATTACAGTAGGTAGTTTTCTATTATATATGCGACACCATCACAATTATTTGTGGGTGCAATAAGATTAGCCTCTTTTTGAACCGCTTTGGGTGCATTCCCCATAGCAACCCCTAAGCCAGCAAATTTAATCATATCTAAGTCATTAAAGTTATCACCGATGCTAATCAATTTGCTTGAATCTGTACAGTAATATTTACATAGGAATGCGAGTGCGTTTGCTTTCGTCACATTTGAAGGGAGAATTTCTACACACCAATAATTATCAGCAAGAGTACTAAGTGAAAAAATGATACTAATATTATCCTTATAATCCTCCAGTTTGATCTTTAGATCATTCATGGCGGAGGCTTCCCCTGCAACAATTATTTGGGCTGGATCATCCAAAAAATGCTCAAGATTTTCTACTTCACGAGCATTATTCTTGTTACTGATCAAATAGCGCTCACGCCAGTCATTTTTGGATCGTGGTTGCTCGTACCATATATATCGACTAGCTGGCACAGATTCGTAAACGAGGGGATCGTGTCCCAACTGTTTGATCAAAGTGACTAGTTCAGATGCTAGTTGCTGCTTCATGTTTATGGTTCTAAGAATTGGCCCTGAAAGTGAATCAAGTATCAGGGCACCACTATGAAAGACAAGGGTGGTAGATGCGGGAAGTTTTTCTGCAGTGGCCCGACCAGAATTAAAACTTCTTCCAGTACAAAGCACCAAATTTTTCCCAGCTAATTCGGCGTCACGGACAGCACGGAGTGTTCTTTCCGAGATATTTCGGTCAGATGTAAGTAGGGTTCCATCAATATCAATCGCTATTATATCATAGGGCATAACAAAAAGTCGTTTCTAATCACAGAATATATCGTTCAATGGCTTGAGCAACACCGTCTTCATCTACTGAAGTGGTGATATAGTTTGCTTGTCGTTTCGTTTCCGGAGGGCTATTCGCCATAGCAACTCCCAAACCAGCAAATTTGATCATATCTAAATCATTTAAGTTATCGCCTATAGCCATCACTTCAGAGGAGTGTATGCCTAGTAATAAGGCCAGTTTCTCAAGCCCGGTACCCTTTGATACCCGAGCAGGCATGACCGTAAGGTGGCAAAAAGCTGGATCCCAAGGACTTATTTCAAGAATCAGTTCGGTTCTTGAAAGTTGTTTTCTTATATAACTCTCTTGATCTTTTATTTTTTCGATCTGATCGTCACAAGAAATACATGCTAGGCCCTGCGAGAGAAAATCACATATGTCGTCTACAAAATGGACACGATTTCTATTTTTCTTGGTGTAATTGATGAATGACTGGTTGTTAGGATCGAAGGAGTCATAATAGAAGTTCCGGACTTCAGGCAGGGGTCCGTATATGATAGGGTGGAACTTAAGATCGCGTAAGAGGTTGATAGTTTTTTGGGCAAGATATGACGGGAGATGCCGAATATATCGAGCTCTGTTGATAAAGTTATCAAAAATCAAAGCACCATTATTCAAAACGAAAGGTGCATTTAATGATAAACGTTCAATAACTGGCATTGCCGATGATAGACTTCGACCTGTGCAGATTGTTACTAGAACACCACGGCTTATTGCACGCCGAACTGCTTTTATCGTAGTATCCGTTAAGAGTTGTTTACTATTTACTAAAGTTCCATCGATATCCAAAGCTAAGAGACGATACATAAATAATCAGGATTAAAGTAAAGAGCGAAGACTTTCACAAAGCCTTCGCTTCTTCAGTTGGATTCAGGGTATGGGCGCTAGTGGACTCGAACCACTGACCTCCACGATGTGAGCGTGGCACTCTAACCAGCTGAGCTAAGCGCCCAACAATGGGCCCGCCAGGACTCGAACCTGGGACCGTCCGATTATGAGTCGGATGCTCTAACCAACTGAGCTACAGGCCCGTGGTGCCACCAGTTAGGATACGTATCAAACAGCACCAATATAGACTTTTTAGGTATATCGTCAAGCAAAAGATAGCGAGAAAATAGAGTTAGGATATATTATTGTAAAAGGTTTTTTTCCTGCTCTTTGAGTTCCATATAAGTTGCCATAGCCTCATTTAATTCATTGGTTCTACCCTCTTTTTCCATCTGTTTTATTTCGCCTATTAAGTTTGACATACTTTCTTTAAGGCATTTGTGCTTAATACGGGTAATATGATCATGCGCTCTTTCTTTAAGGTTAATACCAGAGTCAGCTATATTGATTAGTTCAGAAATAACCCGTTTTATTGCCTCATCGTTAATAGTATCTATCAAGCTTGATGGGTCGTATGTACTCCCCGTAAGTTGTCCAAAAATATATCCAGCAATTTTTTTATAAAGAGGATTTTTAAAATCCTCAAGTTCCAATTGGTTTTCAACAAATTCAGCTATTGGTTTTTCAATCAGCATTAATTGGACCAAGCCACGTTCCACGAGGTCGCCACCAAGAAGCGATTTTTGGTCAGTTTGTGGCGGACGTAGATCTCGGCGGATCATTACTGGTTGACGTAATTCCGAGGCTAAAAGACTTTGCAGTGCAGGAAAACATCGTTCTGCCTCTTCTCTGTACTGTTCCCGATGAACCAAGTTAGTTGTTTTCTTTATTAAGTTAGTCAAGGTCCGAAAAACTTCCTCTCGGCTACCTGATTCTTGAACATTAGATTGGTGACTCATAAATTCGGCTATAGAATCAGCTTGTTCTACCAATTTAAGGAATCTTGGGCCCCCATATTGTCCTACATATGTATCTGGATCAGTATTTTCCGGTAACCGAACTATCTGGGTCCACATCCCTGATTCTACCAAGGGTTCGATAGCTCGCCATGTAGCTCTTATTCCAGCTTGGTCAGAATCATAGACTAAAAATGCTTGTTTAGTATACCGTGCAAGAAGTCTTGCTTGATCTCGTGTGAGTGCTGTTCCACAAATAGCAACTACATTTTCAATTCCGTGATTGTTAAGCGCCAGTAGATCCATGTACCCTTCCACAATAAAAACTTGCCCCTTCTCCCTTATTATATCGCGAGCTTGATAAAGTCCATAAAGTATTTGGCTTTTTCTATAGATTAGAGATTCCGGAGAATTTAGATACTTAGGTTGTTCCTCGTCAGAAAGTGCTCTGCCACCAAAACCTACTACCCGTCCACTAGGGCCCTGTATAGGGAACATCAAACGTTTCCTAAAAGTGTCATAGCTCCGGTTACCACTGGTTTTAGCCAAACCAGCTTTAGTAAGCCACTCAATGTTAATACCCTGCTTAGCTGCACTTTTGAGGAGTCGATCCCACCCGTCTGGTGCGTATCCTAGTGAAAATCTCTTTATCACCTTTTCTGCAAGGCCTCTTTTCACAGTATAGCGACGTACAAATTCTTTTTGATCACTTTTTAATAAGGTCTGATGATAAAAATCAGTAGCAAATTGTGTTACACGAGATAGGCTTTCCGCCTCGCTGTCAGCTTCTGAAGTTTTATTAGTTTCAGGTATTGTTATGTTAAGGTGGTGGGCAAGGTGTCGAACAGCTTCGATAAATGAAATATTTTCGTGTTCCATAAGAAAGGTAAAAACGTTACCTCCCTTCCCACAACCAAAACAGTGAAAAATCTGACGTTGTAGATTCACACTAAAAGAGGGAGTTTTTTCATCATGAAACGGGCACAGTCCAAGATAGTTCTGGCCCGCTTTCTTGAGTGTTACAAAACCCGATAAAACCTCAACGATATCTGCTTCTGATCGGATCAAATCGATAAGGTCATTGGGTATCCGTGCCATGGTATTTCTCCCTAGGCAAAAGCCATTACAGGCAAGGAATATAGTTCGTTACGATATAGAAAGCTTTCATACGCTGCTGTTTAAGTAATAGTCAAGGCTTTCAATAGAAAAAACCATAGGTGGCCATCGTAACAAGTTCAGGGTAATCAAGCAAATAATTTGGGGAGTTTCCTCTCAATCTGTCATTATTGCTATGGTTACTCCGATCCCTCCATCTCTTTGTTCGGCGAAATGATATGACCTAACCCAAGGATGATGTTCTAGGAATTCGTGAATTGCGCTGGCTAATGCCCCTGTGCCTTTACCATGGAGTATACGAATTTTATCAAGATCATCAAGAACGGTTTGGTCAAGGTGATGGTCCAAGGCATCTATGGCATCGGCAACACGATATCCTCTTACATTGAGTTCTAACAAAGATCGACCAGTCAAATTTATATTGCTGGTGAACGATTTTCGCGATCGTCTCTGGTTTGTTTTTTCACTAGGATTGTGCCGGATGAGATCGGTTTTTAAGGCGGTTATTACTATAGTCTTAGTTTGGATGCGGTATCGATTTCCCCTTTTCTCAATAACCTTACCTTCCAGACTAATTGATTTAACCCATACCGTGTCGCCTATTGATATCTTTTCCTGAGAAATTTTTTGAACAGCAACTTGGTTATAGTTTTTATTTTCAGAAATTCTATTTTGGTGAGAATCGAGGATTTTCTGGAGCGCTACTCTTGAATCCTTAGCCATAGTAGGGAACTACCTCAACGTTTTAAATAATTGCTAGCCTTACACAGACTGTTTGTAATCTGCCTGAGTTGTCAGATATATCATTTTTTAAATGCGGGTTGCTTGAAAAAGAGACAATGACAGCGACTTTTTTCGAAAAACCTTTTCTCTTCTCCAAATATTATCCAACTTCACTTTTTAGGCATTAGGAAATCTATGAACATTATACTTAAATAAAATAGATCTTTCTCGTGGCTATTCTATCAATTCAATAATCAGGTAGCCCTTCTCCGGCAATCTTATCGGGTTTATTGCGTTGCATAGAGTCTTGTTTATTTTTCAGCTTTTCCATAAAAGGCTGGGAGCCTGGAATGGAACCTATAATTCCTTTAATAATTGGTAATGCTCCAGGGGCCAAGCTTGATTGATTAAAATGGTGTCTTGCTGAATCAGTTAATGGTATCAATACCATTAACATTAATAAAACAGCTGAGATGATAAATCCCCTTACCCCCCCCAGAACCCCTCCAAATAAGCGGCTTAAAAGGAAAGGCGAGTTACTGTGAAACGGGCGGGTTATTATGCCTACCATGATTTTAACAAGGGCAAGGGAAATTCCAAGGCAGCCCAAAAAGCTAATACTATGCAGCCATCCGGACGATAATTCCACATAACGAGTCAAAATTTCTGAAACCAGACCAAACTGGCTTAGGGAAATAACAGCAACTAAAAGGATCCCGGCTAGATCAAAAAAACTTCTAATCATTCCCTTACGAAGGCCAATGGCTATCTGATAGATAATCAGTGTTGTAATAGCGATGTCGATCCAATTCATGATATAAAAGCCGAAAGCCTCTCCGGTATTTCGAAGAGGCCTTTAAAAAGGATTAGTTTGCCTTGGTTTAACGGGTTATTCCATTAAAGATTCCCGTACGATTCGATTGACTATATTCCCATCAGCACACCCCTTAACACGAGGCATAACAATTCCCATTACCTTCCCCATATCCTTGGGGCTACTTGCGTTTGATTGTTGAATCGCCTCCCCAACTATCAAACGAATTTCATCTTCTGAAAGCTGTTCTGGGAGATAAGAGTAAAGAATTTCTAACTCTTCTTCCGCCTGATTGATCAGGTCGTTTCTGTCTCCCTTTATTGCAAAATCCATCGCTTCTTTTCGAGTCTTAATCAAAGAGGCGACAATATCAGTTACCTCCCCATCTACCAGCTCGTTACCGTTACTAATTTCCTTGTTTTTGATTTGTGCACGAACCATCCGAATCAATCCAAGACGAACGGTATCTCGGTTTCTGAGGGCTGATTTCATATCATCAGCTAAACGCTCTTTTAACCCCATATATTGCTCCAATTAATTAATATCTCTCCTGCAGGAGCCGTTTTTGGTTCTTTCGTTTAGCGGCGTTCAACTTGCGTTTTCGTTTAGCGCTCGGCTTTTCAAAATGTTGGTGCTTGCGTATTTCAGACATGATGCCGACTTTTTCGCAAGTCTTGGTAAAACGACGCAGGGCTTTTTCGAATGGCTCGCCTTCCCTGACACGAATACCTGGCATCCTCCCACCCCCTCTCATAATGCTAATATCGGGTGAACCAGTTTATGTGATCTCTCTCTGTTTGCCCTCTAAATATGACATATGTTGGCTAAAAAAGCAAGGAGATTCTTGTTCGGTACCTGAAACCCTTATTTACCTGGCTAGTTCAGGTAAACGATGACCTCCGAGCAAATGCATGTGCAGGTGAGGAACAGTTTGACCACCATCAGAGCCACTATTAACAACCAATCTGTAGCCAGCGGTCTTAATATCAAATTGACGAGCAATTTGGTTAGCTACTCTTGTTAATTGAGTCATAACTCCGTCTGAGTCATGGCCAAGATCGGCTACATTTTCAATATGAACCCGAGGTACAACTAGAATGTGAATTGGAGCAACTGGTTTTACATCATGAAAAGCCACAACATATTCATCTTCATAAATAAGCTCGGTAGCCACTGACCGATCGGTAATACTACAGAAAATACATTTTGGCATAGCTTATTCTCCAATGACTAATAGTCTATATAGTTTCGCTTTAGTATCACAGTAATTCTAGTTCACTCATCAACAGGGTTAGTCCGGCAATAGAAGCAGTATCAGATCTAAGTCGCGAACTGCCAAGTGAAATTGTTTTCATACCGGCTTCCCGGGCCGATATGATTTCATCTTGAGAAAATCCCCCTTCAGGCCCAATGATAAGAAGAACATTTTTTACATCCAATTTTCCCTTAATTGCCATGCCTGGACTTATTTTAGATTCCTCTTCCCAAGCGATTATCGACAGATCATAGGAAGTAGCATTTTGAATAATTTCAGTTAAAGTCATCACAGGTCTAATATAGGGTAAGCGGGAACGAAGAGATTGCTTCATAGCATTCAAAGCGATCCGTTGCCAGCGATTTAAGCGTTGACTCCCTATTTCACGACTACCAGCTACTGTCCTAGAGCTGAGCACAGGTATTATAGAAGTTACACCTAGCTCGGTTGCTTTTTCTACAACCATATCTAATCGGTTTCCTTTAAGAAGAGATGGCGCTAGTGTGACATTAATGGGTTTTTTCTTGTGGTCTTCCCAACGTTGGAGAATTTCAATTTCAAAATTAGGTTGAATACGCACAAGAGAACCCTCATAGATCCAACCATTGCCATCAACAAATAGTATTGAATCGCCAGGTTTTTTCCGCAAAACCTTCGTCAAGTGTTTCTGCTCATTAGTATCAGAAATAAACGCTGAATTTCTTTTGATATGTTCACGAGGGATGTAACTATACTCCATAAGTGATTTAACCTATTCACAAATAATTTAATCTGAGTTATTTTTTTTTACTACTACGCCCCACCATTCTCCCTGAGTTTCATGTTCAACAATAGCCAAATCATTATCCAATAATCTAGCCTCAAAAATTTTCGTTTCTGAAGATAGTACCCCTGATAGAATCAACCGGCCATTATTTTTTAAATGGCATATGATTTTAGGGAGGAGGATAGTAAGACTGGAGTAGTCTATATTAGAGATAACAATCTGATAACAACCATTAATTTCAGAGTGATTAACATCACCCGTAAAAATGTTTACTCTGTCGACCACATCGTTTAACTGGACATTTTCGATAGCATTATCTAAAGTCATGGGATCATTATCTATTGCCGTAACTTGAGATGCTCCTAAAATAGCGGCAGCAATAGATAGGACACCGGATCCAGTGCCAATATCTAAAACATTATCACCGGTTTTTAACCATTTCCCCAACTTGCGTAGACATAGCTGGGTGGTTTCATGGTTTCCTGTCCCAAATCCGGTTCCGGGATTGATTCGAACTATATTAACCTCCTCAGAACACGATATCTGAGCCCAAGGTGGGGCAACTATGAGGGTTTCCGAAATTCTAACGGGCTGGACAGCTTTTTTCCATACCAGATCCCATTTATTTTCACAAATTTCTTGGGTTGTGATCAGACATGGGCCGTAGGCAATACCGAGATCTCGTAGATTATCCCAGAGGATGGAGATTTGGTGAACTTTTTGTCCGATATCAGTTTGGTTTGGCCAGTATGCGGTTACCTGTTCAGAGGTTTCTGAAAGCCTACTCCCAGATTGAACAACCCCATTCGCACCTAGTTCCCAGCAGGCATTGATGATTGCTTCTTGAGTTTCAAGGGTTATAGTTATGGTGATTTCAATCCATTTAGACATGAGAGAAACACACGAAAATATAGAAACAATAGAAATCCGTGATATGAAAAGTTATTCGCCGAATAATTCTTCCCGGATTTTTTTTAAGAACCCCCGGTCATTTTCTGATACCTTTCCATTGTCAAGGCCGGCTAATTCTTGAAACAGTTCTTTCTCTCGATCCGTCAGCCCTGTAGGTGTCCAGACAATCACTTTAACTAGTTGATCTCCCTGGCCATATCCATTAAGGTGGGACATCCCTTTGCCACGTAATCGGAAGACCTTTCCTGACTGCGTTCCGCGAGGTATAGAAAGTCGTACTTTCCCAGTAAGAGTCGGTATTTCAACATCGTCACCTAGGGCAGCCTGACTAAAACTAAGTGGAACAGCTAAAATAATATCGTCTTCTTGACGTTCGAAGTATTCATGAGGTTCTTGTTCAATAACAACCAGGACGTCTCCCGGTGTGGCACCTCGGATTCCTGTATGTCCCTGCCCTTGCAAACGCATGTAGTTTCCATCCCCAGCTCCGGTAGGAATATCTACCTTAACGGTAACTGTTTTCATTTGTCTTCCTTGGCCATCACATGAGCGACAGGGTCGATCTATTGTTTTTCCCTGGCCTTGACAACTAGGACAAGTAGTGACATTCATAACAACTCCAAATAAAGATGATGCCCGCTGTTGAACCTGTCCTTGCCCCCTACAGGTTGGACATGTTCTCACGCTATTAGGTTCTTCCGCACCACTATTTTGGCAAGGGTCACATGGAACATACCGTTTTATACGGATAGTTTTACTAGCGCCTTGGGCCATTTCTTCCAGTGTCAATCTAAGGTTAACTCTGAGGTCTTCACCACGACCAGGTTGTCTTCCACGTCCTTTCCCACCAAACAAATCACCAAATATACCCCCGCCAAACAAGTTGCCTAGTACATCGTCAAAATCTCCAGCATGGCTAAAATCTGACCACTGAAAACCTCCCGAACCAAAATCCCCTGCTACTCCCTGATGCCCAAACTGATCATAGCGTGATTTTTTCTCTGGTTCACTAAGAACCTCATAAGCTTCAGCGGCTGCTTTAAAATTTTCTTCGGCAACCTTGTCATCAGGATTCCGGTCGGGATGATATTTCATCGCAAGTTTTCGGTATGCTTTCTTGATTTCCTCCTCAGATGCTGAGCGTGATACACCTAAGGTTTCATAGTAGTCCTGTTTAGCCATCTTTAGCTGGCCTCATTTCGTCTTTATTCTGGTGTTTTAGCCGGAGGTCGAGCTACAATAACCTTGGCTGGTCGCAAGACCTTATCATTAAGAGTATACCCTTTTTCAACAACGTTTACTATAGTATCAGCAGGCTGTTCAGCATTTTCTATAGCCATTACAGCTTCATGTTGTGTAGGGTCAAAAATCTCTCCATCTGCCTTTATTTCTTTCATTCCAACCTTTCCAAGCTTTTCCTGGAATTGTTGACTAATCATTTCAAACCCCTGTGCAAATGATCTAGTCTCATCAGAAGTTTGGGGAGCTTGGAGAGCTCGTTCTATATTATCTAATATCGGTAGTAATTCTGTAATCAGTGATTCTCCAGCATTCTTAATTAGATTACCAAATTCTCGATTGGTTCGTTTCTTGTAGTTATCAAATTCAGCAGCAAGTCGTACCCACCGGTCTTTGTAGTGGCGCGCCTCTTCTATTAGTTTAGCAGTTTGGTCTTCAGGAAGCCCATTCTCTTCGTTGTTTGTTTCTTCTTCTGTTTTTTGTGTGTCACTAGAACTAAAGTTTTTATCTGAGGGGACTTGATCAGACTCTGGTTTAATACTATCATTTATGCTAGTAGAATTCCCCAATTCACTATCTTCAGATTCAATTTCTTCAGGCATTGTATCTGATTTTTTCCCTTTATTTTTTGATGGTGTGGTCGAGTTTACCTCTACATTTTTTTCGTTATTCATAATCGGAATCCCCTCAGCCAAACATCTTGTTTAGATAACGTGCTGTATAGCCTACCACAGGTATTAATCGAGCATAAGGCATCCTGGTTGGTCCAATTACCCCAATGACACCTTTCATGTCACCAATTCTATATGTTGACGTAACCACACTGCATGATTGTACTTCGTTTTGTCTATTTTCACTGCCTATAGTAACCGAAAGATGGCCATTTTGCTGACGTTCATTTAACCAATTGGCAACTGTTCGTTTGTGTTCTAAAAACTCTAAAAGAGAAGATAGTTTCGTATAGTCCGTAACAAACTCAGGTTTTGATACGATATAGGTTGTCCCTCCTATATGAGGTTTCTCATTTTCTTCAACGCCTAGGAGGTAGTTACTGTATTGAATAAACAATTGGATAATCTGTCGCCTAGATTGAGATGTGTCTTTCAGTCGTTCGTCGAGTTGTTCTTTGATTTCCCGAAGTGAGCATCCGTTAAGCCGTTCATTTAGGAAGCGGCTAGTATCAGCCAACCGTTGGGCTGGGATCTCAAATTCCAGTTCGGCGACGATGCTTTTCACAAGTCCAGACGTTAGAGTTAATACTAATGAAACTTTTCGGTTAGATGCAGGGATCAGCTCCACTCGGGCTAGTCGTCCATTATAAAAATTAGGAGCCAATGCAAGGCCTACTTCTTCACAAACCATTCCCAGTATGGAAGCCGTATGGCCCAATAACTCCGGGATATCGAACCATTTACTTTTCAGCTCCCTATGAATTCTTTCTTTATCCCTGTTATTAATAGGATTTATTTGAAGAAGCGTGTCTACATAATATCGGTAACCTTTTTCCGTTGGTATGCCGCCAGCAGATGGATGTGGTCGGGTTATATATCCAGCGTCCTCAAGATTTCCCATTGTTTTGCGCACAGTTGCTGCACTAACAACGAGAGATCCTCGATTAACTATTGAATTGGACCCTACGGGTTGGCCAGTAGAGACATGTTGTTCCACAAGGCTCCGAAGAACACCTTTATCTCGATCTGAATGAAGTGTATCAGCCATTGCAATCCTGTGAAGTAGTTGATCTGAGGATCAAAAAAAGGAAGGTGTTAGGTAAAGTTGAAACCTCACACTAAATGCTTTCCTTCCAATATCTGGAGTTATTAGTATTACTTTACAAGCTGTTGAAAACTTGGAATTGTATTTACGGATTCTATCAAGGTCTGTCAAGCGAAAAGCTGGGCCTAAGTAGGGGCTTGCCTCGGATATAATAATCACTATTACTTGACTGAAAGGGTGATGGTACCTATATTTTGGCATCACGTTCCTAAATTATGAATTTCCTCGCGACAAAAAATCTTTCCTGTAGTTCCGTTTTAAAATTTAGCTTGGACAAGACGGGAGACCTGGGAAATATAAAGCTTGTTGTAGGAGTATGTCATGCTAAGGTCCAAAGTAAAGACATGGTATGTTAGTTTGTTGGGGCCGTTCGTCCGGACGGCTGTGCGCTTAGGAATCAATCCTAACACATTGACCATCCTCGGCTTTGGTATCACTCTGGTGTCTGCCTGTTTATTTAGTTTTGGGGAATTTAGATGGGCAGGTCTAATCATGTTCGTCGGAGGGAGTTGTGACGTTTTGGATGGGCACTTGGCTAGGTCCACAGGTACCCGAAGCACCTTTGGTGCTCTTCTCGATTCAACATTAGATCGATATGCTGAGATTGCCGTCTTAAGTGGGATTATTGTATTCTATCTCTTTAATGCAGAAGATAGAGATTTGAGTGCTTATATCGTATTAGCAGGGGTCCTAGCTATCAGTGGCTCTTTGATGGTCAGTTATGTTAGAGCTCGCGCAGAGGGACTTGGGCAGAAATGTACCGTGGGGCTTATGCAACGTCCAGAACGAATTATATGTCTAGGTCTTGGAGCGTTCTTAGGTGAACCATACCTCCCTATAGCACTAGTGTTAATAGCGGTAGTTTCAAATATTACGGCAATATCCCGGCTTTTTTACATCAGTAAAAATACCAAAAGCTAGCTGAATACCATTAAAATGCTACTGTGTTGAACCAGGCAGTTTTTGATAATATGGGCGGCAACAGTCCTCGGAAAAACGATTGGATTTTTGAATAATGATAATCCGTAAAAGAAACCTTATTTTGACGGGAATTACGCTAATAAGTCTTTTGGGAACGGGTTGGTTGCTTAATATTCATGGTGTCCAAGCTGTTGGGAAACAGAATTATGACTTGAAATTATTAGAGCAAATTATAGAACGGATAAAAGCACAATACGTGGATGATTTAAACGAAGAAGATGCTATAGACGCTGCAATTCGAGGAATGCTTGGTACGTTAGACCCATATACAGAGTTTCTAGAAAAGAAACAAAATGATGAAATGAAGATGATGCAGATCCAAGGAAAGTATGGTGGGTTAGGTATTAAGATTACTAAGCAGGACAATGCTCTTGTTGTAGTTGCTCTTTTTGATGGTACACCGGCTTATGAAGTTGGCTTACAAACGGGTGATCGTATAGTTGGGATAGAAGACCAAACAACGGCCAACATTGATGTGGCCCAGGCTGCTGATCTTCTCCGAGGGAAGCCAGGGACCTCAGTAACAATTTCGGTGAGCAGAGATGGTGAGCAAGATACTATCGACTATACCTTGACGCGGGCAATAATTACCATACCAGTAGTTCCATACGTGGGGATGTTAGAAGGTGGGATTGGGTACATTAAATTAAATCAGTTTACCGAGGACGCTTCCCATAAAGTTGAGCAAGCGCTGATAAAATTAGGGGATCAGGGCGCCAAGGGGTATATTTTTGATCTTCGAGGAAATCCAGGAGGCTTACTGGAGCAGGCGGTAGGTATTGCTGGGAAGTTTCTACCGAAAGGAAATCTTGTAGTTTATACGATGGGGCGAACAGGGACAAATAAGCGGCCATATCATGTGCCCGATGGGTTTACGCTCAAAAATGCACCATTGGTTATTCTTGTTGATCGGTTTAGTGCCAGTGCTTCTGAAATTGTCGCAGGGGCGATCCAAGATTGGGATCGTGGTGTAGTTGTGGGCCAGTCCACCTTTGGAAAAGCATCAGTACAACAAATTTTTCCGATGAATAATGGAGTGGCATTAAAAATGACGACTGCACGGTACTATACACCCAGTGGGAGATTGATACAAAAACTTATCGACATTGATAATAGTATCAAAAATCCATCTCCCGAGGAGATGGTCCAACCCAAAGGGGATAAATATAAAACAAATATTGGTCGGACTGTATACGGGGGTGGGGGAATTAATCCAGATATAGAGATAAAGCCCAACAAATACCCAAACTTCATCAGAGCCTTGAATAACCAAAGTTTTTTCATAAAATATGCCTCTCACTACCTCTCAAAAGAATATAATGAGGACCAATCCACATTTGTTGTGACAGAAGAAATTCTCCAGGATTTCCTGGGTTTTGTTGAAGCACACTCGTTTAAATATACTTCAGCCGCGATACAGGCACTAGATGAGTTAGAGGAAATAGTCGAGGAGCAGTCAGCAAACACCACGGCTATGGAATCAATAGCTGGCCTTAGGATTCAGTTAAATAGGGACCAGAAAAGGGCATATTTAAGGAACAAGGAGTTGTTAGTCGCCCATATTGGTAGTGAAATTAGCGCTAAACTCTGGGGCCCTACAGGACGGTACGCGTTCGCTGTTAAACACGATTCGCAGATTATTGAGTCATTGAAAATTATCAAAGATTCCCAAAAATATCAGTCGCTTCTGAAAAATAACCAAGATCAGTAAAGTAAAACGCGACAAAAGGGTTGAGAGCAAGCTTAGTTGGATTAGCGAGGGTGGCGGAATTGGTAGACGCGCTGGATTTAGGATCCAGTGGGGTAACCCATGGGGGTTCGAGTCCCCCCTCTCGCATACTCTCATAAGAGTTGAGTCTTTAATAGTCAGAACTGGGGCTCTTTTCCGTTGACAAGCTCTTAACTTCAAGATTAATTGTCACGGTTTCAAAGGTTTATCGCGAGGTGGCTTTTAGGGAACCAGAGGCTGCTGAGTTGATAGGTTATGTTAAAAACACAAAAAAGTAGGAAGGTGTTGGTTTGAAATATACTGTATCTGAACCCAAAACTTGGAAACGCATTGTGGAGATTGAAGTCCCTGCCGATGCGATTCAATCCGAACTAAATACTAACTACGAACGCTATAGTAGGGAAGTGCGTCTTCCAGGATTTCGACGTGGGAAAGTGCCAATTAGTGTGCTTAAGGCTCGTCTAGGGAACGAAATTAGGGGAGAGGTGCTCGAAAGAAAAATTCCCGAGTATCTGAAGAGTGCATACGAAAAAGCAGAGATCGAACCTATCAGTCAGCCTGTGATTGAGGAGATAGAATACGAAGAAGGTGATGATCTAAAACTTCGGGCCAGTGTAGAAGTAAAACCTCCAATAGAACTAAAACAATACAAAGAACTTCGGGTAACCAAGCGTATAGTAAAAGTTACAGAAGAAGATATTAATAAACGAATCGAGGCCTTAAGGGAACGTTATGCTACAGTTATAAAGATCGATGGTAAAGCAGAGCACGATCATTTTATCCGGGCTGATCTTCAGCACGCTGATAACAATGGTGTTCCGATAATCGGGCGTAAGGAAGAGAACCAATTTTTTCAGATAGGGTCAGGTCGACTAGGAGAAGAATTTGATAAACAGTTAGTCGGTGTTGCTGCTGAAGAGGATCGTTTTGTGAAAACAACACTGCCTGCAGATTATCCTGATGAGAACATGGCAGATAAGGAAGCATGTTTCGTCGTAAAGGTCCGAGAAGTTCTTCAACGACAACTACCAGAAGTAGATGACGATTTTGCTGTCGATTTAGGTATGGAAAGTTTAGATGGGCTTAGGGAGTCGCTTAAAGAAGAAATAGAGAAGGAACCAGACTGGGAAATGCGTAAGGAATTAGTGACTAAAATAGTAGACTCTCATGACTTTGAAGTTCCAGAATCTATGGTAACAGCCTACCTAGATCAGGTAGTTGGAGATGCACGTCGCTCTACTCAGGACCAGAATGAAATAGACGAAAGCTCGATTCGAGATCAGTATCGGGCAGTTGCTACCAATCAGATTATGCGCCATCTTATTTTAGATGCTATTGGTGAGAAAGAAGGGTTAAAGGTCGAACCAAAGGAGATTGATGAACGGTTGGAGGCCATAGCAGGACGGGGTCAAGCTTCAGTTGACCAAGTTCGACGAATGTTCCAAGAGAATGGGAGACTAGAACGTATAGAAGCAGACCTTAGAGAAGAAAAGGTAGTCGAATTTCTCGTACAGCAAGCCGATATACAAACGGAGTAGAAGGAGAGCATCATGTTAGTACCAATGGTAATTGAACAGACAGGTCGTGGAGAAAGAGCCTATGATATATATTCTCTACTTTTGAAGAATCGTATTGTTTTTATTGGAACACCAATCGACGATACCATAGCTAATATGGTGATCGCTCAGTTACTGTATCTCCAATACGAAGATGCCGAAAAGGATATCAAGTTATATATCAATAGTCCGGGTGGCAGTATTACGGCAGGACTAGCTATTTATGATACAATGCAGTTCATTAAAGCTGATGTAGAGACTTACTGCTTGGGTATGGCTGCTAGTATGGGAGCATTTTTACTTACTGCTGGTACAAAAGGGAAACGATATGCCCTTCCATATTCACGAATATTGATACATCAACCTTCGATCCCTCATATGGCAGGTACAGCAACAGATATAGAGATTCAAGCTGAAGAGATGCTCCGTATGAAACGAACCATGAATGAAGTGATGGCCTATCATACAGGTCAGACTGTAGAAAAAATAGAAGAGGATACTGATAGAGATTATTGGATGGCACCCAAGCAAGCTGTGGAATATGGCTTGGTGGACCATTTAGTAGAAACGGATGCTTCCAAAGCCATAGCAGAATCTCTCAAAAGTAAAACTAAGTAGGGCGATATAATGAAGAAGCAGTCAAAAACAGAGGATCTCCGTTGCTCTTTCTGTAATAGAAACACTGATGAGGTAGAACGTCTTATCACGGGCCCAAACGTATATATCTGTAATGAATGTGTAATAATGTGTAATGGCATCCTGTCTGAGGAGCTGAATAAATCTACTCTTTCAGATATTGATCCGTTGCCTCTACCGACAGATATTAAAGAGGGCTTGGATAAATACGTGATTGGTCAAGAACAAGCTAAAAAAGTCCTTTCCGTTGCTGTTTATAATCACTACAAACGGATTCAGCACGATAATTCCGAGGATGATGTAGAATTAGAAAAAAGTAACATAATGTTGATTGGGCCAACCGGTACTGGGAAAACTTTGCTAGCACAAACACTGGCGAAGATGCTTCGTGTGCCATTCTGTATAGCAGACGCTACAGTCCTTACAGAAGCAGGATATGTTGGTGAAGATGTGGAAAGTGTATTAGTTCGGCTCTTGCAGACGGCTGATTATGATGTATCAAAAGCTGAATGTGGTATCGTTTATATAGATGAGGTTGATAAGGTAGCGCGTAAATCTGCAAATCCTTCTATAACTCGTGATGTTTCGGGAGAAGGAGTCCAACAATCCCTATTAAAAATGCTTGAAGGTACAATAGTAAATGTCCCTCCTAAGGGTGGTCGAAAACACCCGGAGCAGAATTTTGTTCAGATTAATACGCGAAATATACTCTTCATATGCGGTGGAGCTTTTGACAATCTTGACAACATAATAGAACGACGTGTATCAGAAGGGACTATAGGTTTTGGTGGAACGTCAAAAAAATCTAGTGATCGCAATACGGGAAAACTTCTTGCTAGAGTCGAACCAGATGATCTACTGCAATATGGCCTTATTCCCGAACTGATAGGGAGATTACCGGTACTTACAACACTGAATGATTTAGATGTAGATGCCTTAATGGAAATTTTGTTAAAACCGCAAAATGCTCTCGTGAAGCAATATCAACAATTACTCAAAATGGAAAATGTTAGACTAACTTTTACCGATGAAGCACTTCAAGCTGTTGTCGACGAGGCAATGGTCAAGAAAACAGGGGCACGATCTTTACGTTCCATTCTGGAGAATGTGATGTTGGATGTGATGTTTAAAGCCCCTACACAGAAGGGTCTAACAGAAGTAGTTATCACTAAAGAAACAGTGAAGGAAAAAGTTTCTCCTATTTTCGTGCAAGACAAAGAAAGCAAGCAGAGCGCCTAATTTTTCTATAGGGATCTTCCTAGATATATTATCTCCTGAGTGCTTATCATGATTACTTTACATCGCAGTGAACCTATAACATTTGACGATAAACTACCTCTTATACCCCTCCGAGAAGTTGTAGTATTTCCATATATGGAGTATCCCCTGATTATCGCAAGGGAAGCTTCTATAAAGGCTTTGGAAAACGGTGTTAATAATGACCGTCTCCTTTTTCTAACAGCCCAGCGAAATCCGGATATCGAAAATCCAGTAAAAGGCGATATTCATAGAACAGGCATCGTGGCCCGTATTCTGCAAGTGGTTAAATTGCCGAATGGCTTAATTCGGGTGCTGGTCGAAGGAATCGTTCGAGCAAAAATCACCCGATTCCTGTCTGTAGAGCCTTATATGCGGGTTAAGATTGCTCTTATTGAAGAACCAGATTACAACAAGGCAGAGGTTCAAGCTAGGTTACGGACAGCAGTAGATCAGTTCACCGAATATATTAAATTAAACCAGCAGGCACCAGATGAAATCTTGTTGTCCCTGCAAAACATGGAGGATTCTCAGCGCCTAGTAGATACAATGTCGGCTTTTATACAGCAGACCCCTCAGACAAAGCAAAAACTTATTGAAGCGCCGTCGATCATCGAGCAATTAGATGAGCTTACTTCAATATTAACGACGGAGTTGGAGATTCTGGAGATAAAGAATCAGCTCGATGGTGAAGTCAGAGATAGAATACATAAATCACAAAGGGAATTTTTCCTTCAAGAACAGATGAGGGTGATCAAGCAAGAATTGGGTGAATTGGAGGACATCCCAGAAAACATGGGAACCCTAGCTCAACAGATTACTGATGCTAAACTACCGAAAGAGGCTCATGAGAAGGCATTAAATGAATTAGACAAACTTCAACAGATGCACCCAACCTCCCCGGAAGCAACAGTTATACGAAATTACCTAGAATGGCTAACAGAGATCCCATGGAAAAAACGAACGAAAGATAAACGGGATATTGTTCAGGTGGAGTCAGTGTTAAATGAGGACCATTACGGGCTTGATAAGCCTAAAGTGCACATACTTGAATTTCTTTCCGTCATCCAGCTAACCCGACATCTAAGAGGACCAATCCTTTGCCTCGTTGGACCGCCAGGGGTAGGAAAAACCTCACTAGGTCGCTCCATAGCTCGAGCAATGGGGCGAAAATTTGTCCGTATGTCATTAGGAGGTGTGCATGATGAAGCTGAAATACGGGGACATCGGCGAACATATATTGGTTCAATGCCAGGTAGAATTATTCAGGCTATGCGTCGTGCAAAAACAGTAAATCCAGTGATATTGCTTGATGAGGTTGATAAACTAGGAAGGGATATGCGAGGTGACCCTGCATCAGCGTTATTGGAGGTACTGGATCCTGAGCAGAACAACACTTTTAATGACCATTATCTCGAAGTAGATTACAATCTTTCTCAGGTATTGTTCATAACGACAGCTAACTCTACTGATACTATTCCTCATGCATTGAGAGATCGCATGGAAATCCTTGAATTGCCAGGTTACTTAGAAACTCAAAAACTGGCTATAGCACAGGGATTTTTAGTGCCTAAACAAGTGAAAGCACATGGTCTTAAGGACAAACAGATTACCTTTAGAAAAGATTCCTTGTTATCTATTATCAGGGGATATACCAGAGAAGCAGGGGTTCGGGATCTTGAAAGGCAAATAGCTGCCGTCTGTCGTAAGCTTGCTCGAAAGGTAGTTGAGGGAGATATATGGAAACAGAAGCAGGTAACACGGAAACAGATTTCTAATTTTCTAGGAGTCCCAACTTATTTGGGTTCAGAAATCATCAAGCAGGATTCGATAGGTTTCGCTACGGGGCTTGCTTGGACACAATCTGGGGGTGACGTGCTTACAATAGAAGTTAGTGTTCTAAACCGTCAGGGCGAAGGAAGGTTAACTTTAACGGGTCAACTGGGAGAAGTCATGCAGGAATCTGCCCAGGCAGCTCTTACCTACGCTAGATCTAGAGCATTATCGTTAGGCCTAGAAAATGATTTCTATAAGAATGTTGAGATCCATGTTCATATGCCGGAAGGAGCGATACCCAAGGATGGTCCTTCGGCTGGTATCACTATCGCAACAGCACTGTGTTCTGCTCTGGCTGGTGTTCCTGTTCGGTGTGATATAGCTATGACGGGGGAAATAACTCTCCGTGGAAATGTGTTGCCTATTGGTGGGTTGAATGAGAAATTGATTGCTGCCCTGCGGGCTAATGTTCGAGAAGTTTTAATTCCTCTCCGGAACAAAAAGGATCTAGTAGATGTTCCAATTGAAATAAAAAACCAAATAAATGTGATACCGGTATCAACCATGGATGAGGTTTTAAAACGAGCCATGGGGCTGGCAGTTGTAGAAAACCACGTTCCAACTCTCTTGCCATCAAACCAATCCGTCGGGCAAACTCCTATGAAACCCCTTTAGGTAGTATTATCTAGGGATGCAGTGGTATATAGATTTAGATGAATTAATCCGATATTAAATTATCGAGGTTAATAAATTCTAGTACTCTTCGCTGTTCAGACTCAATTTTGATAAAAACCGAAATCGCATCGTCGGGTATTATTTCAGGGAATTTATTTCCCCACTCTATTAGGCAGATATGAGAATCCATATATTCGTCTAGCCCGATATCCATGACGGACTCTGCGTCGTCTAAGCGGTAAAGATCAAAATGAGCAACAGGAAAATTACCAGCATATTCATTCACTAGAGTAAAAGTTGGACTTAACACAGGCTCATTAACCCCCAAGCCGTTACAAATTCCCTGAATTAGGCAAGTCTTTCCCGCCCCAAGGTCACCAATTACTAGCACTACGTGACTTGGCATTAGAAAAGGTGCTAATCTTTGGCCTATATAGGCAGTTTGCTCAGCATTAGAGGAGTTGAGGGATTGTTTTTTAAGATTTTCGGACATTACTAGATCAAAATATTATTAGATAGGTTTCGAGTTGTAGTTTTTAACTTATTTCTTCCAGACCCCCCATATAAGGTACTAGGGGTTCAGGGATACGAATGCTACCGTGTTCAGTCTGATAGTTTTCAATGATTGCAATTAGAGTTCTTGCCATACCCATGCCAGATCCATTGAGGGTATGTACAAAGTGACTTTTCCCCGCTTTATCTCGATATCTGATATTGCTTCTTCTAGCTTGGAAATCTTCAAAGTTACTACAAGAGGAAACTTCGAGCCACCTATCTACGCCAGGAGACCAAACTTCCAGATCATAGCATTTTGCCGCGGCGAAACTAAGATCTCCAGTGCTTAGAACAATAACGCGATAGGGTAAATTTAACAGTTTGAGTACATCTTCGGCATCGGTAACAAGGGTCTCAAGTTCATCGTAAGAGCTTTCGGGACGAACAAACTTCACCATTTCCACCTTGTCAAATTGATGTACTCTAATTAGTCCTCGAGTATCTCTACCATAAGAACCTGCTTCACGCCGGAAACAAGGACTGTAAGCAGTGTAATAGATAGGGAGGTCTTCTTCAGAAAGCGTTTCATTACGATGCATGTTAGTAACTGGGACTTCGGCCGTAGGTATAAGGAAGAGATCATCTAAATCAGTCCGATACATATCCTCTTCCATTTTTGGTAGCTGCCCTGTTCCAAACATACTTTGACGATTTACTATGTATGGTGGAATAATTTCGGTATAACCATGTTTTTCAATATGGAGATCCAGCATGAGCTGTATTAAGGCACGTTGAAGTCGCGCACCATAACCCTTGAAAAGGACAAAATTACTTCCTGATATTTTCCCCGCTCGTTGAAAATCGATTATGTCTAGATTTTCGGCGAGATCCCAGTGAGCTTTAGGTTTAAATTTTACTTGGGGAGAAGCACCCCATCGCCGAATTTCTACATTGTGACGGTCATCACTACCAATCGGAACAGAGGGATGGGGGATATTTGGTAAGCGAACAAGTATATCCTGCAGTTGATCCTCAATTTGGACTAAATCAGCATCGATTTCCTTAATCTGAGCTGAAACTTTTCGCATTGCCTCAATTTCAGAATTAGTGTTTTCGCCACTACGCTTCATGAGTGCAATTTTTTCAGATACAGTATTTCGTTGCTGTTTAAGGGACTCGCTTGTTTGTAAAATCTCCCGGCGCCGGGAATCCAAGTTTATAAACTGATTAATATCCACTTGTTCATTTTTGTTTATAGCTGCCTGTTTTACAGTATCAAGATTATCCCTGACAAACCTCAGGTCTAGCATGTTTCCTCCGTCCCTTGGTGGCCCAACAACTAACTTTTACCAACAATATTCTTTAGACTTATGCTAAAATACCGTAAAATAGGAAGAATCTTTTGACTTCGGCAAGCATAAATAAATGTTGGAGTAAGTTTTTCTCCCTAGTTGAGTTACTAATTTGTCAATGTATCAGAGTGTTTTCAAAAGAACCATAAAATTGTGACTTCTACATGTATATCAGCGTTTCCTATAATTTAACATACCCCAATGACATAAAGCAAAGTCATATTTGACTGGATCCCTGGGGTCAAATAATTTAAGTGATTGGGTTACCTCTTCTGCCATTTTCCAATCAGCCTGAGTTCTTTGGGTTAGACCTAGGTTCCTAGATATTTTTGCTACATGAGTATCGATAGGCATTACTAAGCTGGAAGGAGAAATATCTTTCCATAGACCCAAATCTAAGGAGTCTCTGCGAACCATCCACCGAATATATAGATTCATTCTTTTACAGGCGCTACCAGTTTTTGGGGATGTTAATAGATAACGGATCCCTGTCTTTCTTCTGTGTTGTTGAAATAATTTGTTTTTTGTGATATAACTTAATAGGGTCTCGATAAAATATGTAAGCGCTGCCCCAATATGGGGGGCGGTTGGAAGGTGCCCCGAGGAAAATAGTGAACCCAGTGTTCCGTAGCTTTGAAGAGCTTTTTGTAAGATCATAACAAGGAGAGAAATATCTTGTCCTCGTGACCAGCGATATACAAAACCATCAAATCGTCGGGCATCTGTTTTAGGATTATAGTGTTTGACAAAGGTCCAGGGACTATCTCCCATTCTTTTTAACACCTCGCGGGCCGCAGCGGTAATCAATTCAGCCCGTCCATAGGCGAGTGATGCCGCAATTATACCGGCAATTTCCTGATCTTCCGGTTTTTTGAAACTTCGTACTACTTCCAGAGGGTCGGGCGAAATCATGGAAAGGTCAAAAGATCGGTAAAGGTTTTCAAGTTTCTCTTTTAGGATAATTTTTTCTGTCTTGGACATAATCTCATCATGTATTAAATAAGAAAACGTTAGTATTTTATAACATTCCTTACTTAAATATATATAGTGTAGGGGATTTAGTTGTAACTGAAATTATTTTATACAGTTATATAATGCTGGGGCATTTTTTAGGGAAGTTGACTGGGATGAAACCTGAAAACCTGAAAGAACAGATCCAAAAAAATAATATAAGTCCGGTTTATTTCTTTTCTGGTGACGAGGAATACTTAAAGGAAGAAGCTATTCGATCATTGATTAACTATGTTGTCAAACCTGATACTGAACCATTTTGTTTGGATGTTTTTAGGGGGGACGATGTTGGCGCAGCAGATATTTTACCGGTTGTATCATTAGTACCCATGATGTCTGACCGAAGATTGGTAATCATAAGGGATTTTCATCGGTTGTCACAGAAAGATAGAGAGGCGCTAGTAACTTACACCGAACAGCCAGTACTAAGTACAGTGCTAATAATTGAATGTCATAGGATAAATCTTAAAACACAAATTTACAAACGGTTGACCGAAACCTCAGATTCGGTCGTATTTTATACCCTGTTTCCAGAACGTATACCAACTTGGCTTAAACAGCATATTCTTCAGTACAATAAGCGGTTAACATCCGAAGCAGCCCAACAAATGCTTGCAATAGTGGGAACTGATCTCCGGGAGTTAGTAGGTGAACTCCAAAAACTTGTCATATTTATTGGCGAACGGGAAACTATAGAGATACAGGATGTAGAGAATACCCTTGGCCCTATACGGACTGGTTCAGTGTTTGACATTACCGAAGCCGTGGGCGAGAAAAATTTGGCTAAGGCTTTGGGTGCTTATGAACGTGCCCTTGATTCGGGGGATGAACCTCAAGCAATGATTGGTCTTTTTGTCCGACACCTTATGATCCTATGGAAAATTAGATTTTTAAAACGGGATCGATTGACCGATGATAGTATTAAGAAAAAATTGCAATTAGGTTGGGGTTTTAATAGGTTTTTTGACCGATATGTTGCTCAATCAAAATTGCTTTCCGGCCGCACTTTGCAAGATGGATTTGAAGTATTATACGAAGCCGACTTAGCTTTAAAAACAAGCTTATTTAAACCGGAAATTATTATGCGCCACTTGTTGTATGAATTATGTGTGGATCGGACATAATTGGATGAAAGAACAAAAGATTCCCCGGTAGTATAGTGGTGAGATATTTTCAGGCTATACTTGTGACCTATAAGATATTGATCCATCCTAGCTGTGGGGCAATTATTAAGCAGATATTGAATTAGGGGTTAATATATTTGATGGAAAACACTTCTGGGATGGTTATTCGGGAACATCGGGGTATTTTCGATGTAGAAACCGAGCAGGGTATTTTTGCTTGTGCTGTCCGAAGTAAGCTTAAGAAATCTCTTGTTTATCCTGAGAGAGATGATCAGCACCATACAGTAGAGCAGGTAGCCAAAATCAGAATCTTAAATCCTGTAGCCATCGGTGATCAGGTTCGGATAGTAAAAACTCAGGGTCATACGGGCGCGATAGAAGAAGTTCTTCCACGAAAGTCAAAACTCTCCCGCCTCGCTCCTGGTAAACGGCGAGTCGAACAAATAATGATAGCTAATGCTGACCATCTGGTTATCGTTTTTTCGGTTAGAGATCCGTTACCCAACCTTCAGTTGTTAGACCGGTTGCTTGTGGCAGCAGAAGCTGGAAAACTGATTCCAGTTATTTGTCTTAATAAGATAGATTTGGAGAACGGCCATTGTCCTGAGATATCTGAAATATATAGACGGTGTGGCTACAGGGTTATTTTAGCGAGTTCGGTGACAAATGTGGGATTAAGTACGATCAAATCTGTTTTACGAAATAAATTATCGGCAATCGCTGGTCCATCTGGGGTAGGAAAAACTTCCTTGTTAAACGCTATTCAACCTGGTTTAGGTCTCCGAGTTAGAGAAGTAAATAAAACGACAGGAAGGGGAAGGCATACGACTACTTACCTTGCTGCCCACAAACTTGATTTCGGGGGGATGGTAATTGACTCTCCAGGAATTAGGGAACTTAGCTTGTGGGATATCTCTTTTACTGAGCTTCCTAGTTTGTTCCCAGAAATGCGTGATTACCTGGTTGGTTGTAAATTCCATAATTGCACTCACGTTCATGAACCTGGCTGTCTTGTACGGCAAGCCTTTTTTGAAGGTATCTTGCCCCCTGAGCGATACGAAAACTATGTAGCCTTGAGTAATGAGCTAAAAGACAAACAATAGCTCTAGGTAATCATATCAAAACCCGATCTTATCGTCTATGTCCTCATGAATACCTGAGAAAGTTATTAGAGCATCCAATGGTAGTCCGAGTTCTTTTCCGGTTTTAATATTGTCGCATTGCATAACAATGTTAAGGTGGTTAGATAATGGGTTTTTGTAGAAACCAATAATATTTCCCATTTTCTTATCTAGAACTGAAACTGAATCATCACATAATAACAGCCCAGTTTCGGAAACTTCTACAAGACCTATATGATGGACATTATTTATTTCAGAATTCGAACAGGCTTCGCTTTTTGTAGTAACGATTAATTCTAGGACATCGCCTCGGCCTACTATGTGAGAAATTTGGGTGGTTAATTTTATTTCACAATTGTGACTTTTTCGATTCAATACGGCAAATAGTCGTGCAGTTGTTTCTGTTTTACTCGTAAAGTATCTTCGATCTATTTCGCCATTTTTATCGTTCTCTGTTGCAATTGACATATCCAACTCCTCCGGGTTAATTTAGCCTGCAATTAGCTAATACAACACCAATTTCGTCTTGAACGCGGCGGGCTCTCATGCTCGAACCAACAAAGTTATTTATCATAATTGAAAAAATTAGAGGTTTATTGTTTTTAGTCCAGACATATCCACTAAGGCAGCTGACACCGGTCAGCGTCCCGGTTTTAGCTCTCAAATTTCCCATAGCTAAGGTGTTTCTCATACGATGCTTTAAGGTGCCATCCACACCAGCAACAGCCAAAGATTCTCGGAAAATATTTCCGGTTGAAGAGTCATGATAGTTTTTAAGCAGTAGATTGGTGATCTGATCTGGAGATAAATAGTTATACCATGACAGGCCTGAGCCATCTGAAAAACGATAACTGTCAGGGATCAGGCCAATATAGTCTTCTAATTCTTTTCGAAGTACCTTCAGTCCATCAAGGGAATTGCCGGGGTTACTCGTTTTGTATCTCCCCATGGTTTTGAGAAGTAATTCAGCAGTTAGATTGTCGCTGTCTTTTAACAAATGAGACAAAGCTTTTGAGATCGGTGTTGATATGTGGTGGGCTAGTGGTTGAGCAAGGGGAGGTGTGTGCCCGTAATATATATTTCCAGTTATTTTCACACCCAATCTATGTAATTGATCACGGAAGAGACTACCGGCGAAAACCCCGGGTTCCTCAATAGACCTGTAGAACTCTTGTTTCTGATCATTAATCCCTAGGGTTCCAGTTATCTGAATTTTGTTAGTTCTGGATTGCCAATCTCGCTCAACTCTGATGGGTGGTGTGGTAAATCTATTAGGAGAGGATTCTTTCGTTGTTTTAGCTCGGACGTCAAAATTAATAGAGGCATTGGGAGGATCTACTCTAACTGATACTGGAGATCCGATGGAGGCACCCGGAGAAATTAGTATTCTTATACTGTTACCATTAATTGAAAGAGCATTGATTGGTGCTGAAAATCGATATTGGATATCATCCCACATCCAACCTTCCCCGAAGGGAGTTAAATCCAAGTAGGATTGATCTATAATAACGTTCCCCTTGATAACTTTGGCAGTGGTTTTTTTCGCCACGGTATTAGCTAAGTTAGTCAAATGTTTCGACTCTAAAAGAGGATCTCCTCTGCCGACTAGGAACAGCGAAGTGAATAGGGTATCTTTATTGACAGAGGCATTTTTTTCCGTAAAAACACTTGTGATGTATCGGTAATCTGGTCCCATCGTACGAAGGACACCTGTTGCGGTGAACATTTTCATATTTGAACCAGGGTGAAATAGTCGGTCCGAATGACGGGCAAAAATCGTCTCCCCAGTAATAGGCGACATAATTTTTATGCCGATTGTCATAGGAGCTAGATCGGGATGATCTAAGATGGTCGTTAGCTGTTCTGTTAGTTGTTGGTCTGGTGGTATTTCTGTTTTGTGGAATTGTGATGAGCTAACACAGCCCAAAAAGAGAAAAGCAAGATTTAGAATGAATAGAAAAGGCAAACTCAGTTTAGTCATTATGTCAGGATTTGGTTGATTGCCCGTGAAACCTCATCATAATTAGCAGGCAATATCCTTGAGGCATTTCCATGTTCTACTTGGACGTCATCTAACAGGTTCTTATGATAATTCACCTTAAAGTCGGTGAATTTTAGCCCATTGGCCGTTGAAATAATGATGACCCGATCAGAACGCTGAATCTCTCCTCGTTCGACCATTTTGAAAAGTGCTGCCAATGCAACGCCCGTGTGGGGACAGTTATATAGTCCTGTCAAGTCTCCCCGAGCTACAGAATTTGCAATTTCGCTCTCGGTCGCTTGTTCGACTTTGCCATTAAACTCCTGCAATATACGAATTGCTCTTTTAATACTGACAGGATTGCCAATCTGTATGGCACTTGCGATTGTAGTTTGAGCCTGGATAGCTTCATATTCTTGAAATCCCATTTTGTAGCTTCGGTATAGGGGATTAGCCTGCTCAGCTTGAGCACAAACAATCCGAGGTCGTTTGTTTATTAGCCCCAGTTCCTCCATTAGAAGAAATCCCTTCCCGAGTGCGGAGACATTTCCTAGGTTTCCACCTGGTATAATTATTACATCAGGGACTTCCCAGTCAAACTGTTGACAAATTTCGATACCGATTGTCTTCTGGCCTTCTAGACGAAGAGAGTTCATAGAGTTTGCTAGGTAAATGTTTTCTTTTTCTGCTATTTTTTCGACAATAGCCATGCAGCCGTCAAAATCGGTGTCAAGGGAGAGAGTTATTGCTCCATGGGAGATAGGTTGTATGAGCTGTGTGATAGAAACCTTGTCTTGTGGTAGAAATACGATTGCAGGTATTCCTGCTGAAGCACAGTAAGCGGCTAGTGAGGCTGAAGTGTCACCGGTTGACGCGCAAGCTATGCCTCGGATTTCTTGGCCCTCTTTGATCATTTGGTTTACCATAGAGACCAGAACAGTCATCCCAATGTCTTTAAAGGAACCGGTGTGATTATTCCCACATTGTTTAACCCAGAGGTCGTTAAGCCCAATCTCGTTACCTAATCTTTCAGCCCAGAAAAGATTACTGCCGCCTTCGTAGATCGAAACGACGTTGTGGTCCTCCACATCAGGGCAGACCCATTCTTTTTTCCCCCAAACGGAACTTCCGTAAGGGTATTCTGTTCGGCGATATCTTTCATCAAACAATTTTTTCCAAGTTCCGGCGTCGTGTTTTTTGAGTAGTTCTAGATTATGGCTAACCTCAAGAAGTCCACCACAATCTCGGCATCGATAAATAATTTCATTTAATGCATATGTTTTTTTGCAGCCTTCAATGCATTGAAACCAAGCTTTATTTTTCATAATATGCCTTACTGTAAGAATACATCTAGAGCAGTTTTTTTATAAAAATGAAATAAATAGTTGACTGCAATGATTCCTCAATATATACTTGTTAGTCGCAGTAAGCGATAACTATTCACGAGCTAAGCCAGCCCAACACCTTATTCTGGGCCGTATGTAAAGTCAAGCAAGATTTGATTCTAGCGGTGCGGGAGGATTTTTTGGTATTGAGGCTGTCGCTGGTTTGTGTAGTGAAATTTGTTTCAGTGGTTTCGCAAAGATGAAATTTATTTCGTGTTGTTTGTGGTTTTTGTTTATTCCGCAGATGAACGTGTTCGTCTTTCCGTCCCCGTATTCGCTTGTTGTGTTAGGTTTTGTAGGACGGCTGGGTGTCAGGTTGGCACGCAGTTTGCAGTAGTAGTATTGGGAGTTATTATAAGTTTTGGTGTTTTGGTCGCGTGTACATGCCCTTGCACGTGGACTCAGTTAAGTGTTGCAAGTGATTTATAATTTGGTAAGGAATTGAGAATTATACATTTAATTTTTATGATTGCCCCATTACCATTGCATGGAGGGAGGTGACAACTGAGAGTAGAACGTGATAGATTTGGTTTTCGAAAAAATCTGCATGTATGACGATTCCGTCAGCAGGCCGGGGCAAGCTGACAATCAATCAGAAGGGCTCTGTTAAAGAGGAGTAATTTGATGTCTATAACAATTTCACGAGCTTTACGTTTCGCATTCGTCTTTGCGTTATTGCTCAGTGTCTCTACTCAAGCATTGGCACAGCTTTCGTTAGGTAAGGTTTCGGGTGTCGTAGTTGATAAGGCGACACGAGAAGCATTGCCAGCAGCCAGTGTGCGTGTTGAAGGCACAGTTTTGGGTGCGATGGCGAATGATGTAGGTGAGTACTTTATTCTTAATGTACCTCCTGGCACCTATAACTTGGTGGTAAACGTTATTGGCTATGTTCCTTTGCGTGTTATTGGCGCTCAAGTTAGCGCTGATTTAACCTCAACGATAAATTTCGAGCTCGAATCTACGATACTCGAATCTGCTGAGGCCGTCGAAGTTGTGGCGACCAGGGACCTAGTCGAAAAGAGTTTGACTTCAACTCGTACGATCGTGCAAGCCGAGGAAATTCAATCACTCCCAGTTGTAAATATTGCTGAAGTGGTTATGACCACGGCAGGTAGTTTTGCTGGTAATCTTCGCGGTGGTAGAGCGTCGGATCAGCAGACAACCGTTGACGGTTCAACGGTTACGAGTCAGCACGAAAATACGGGTCAGTCATTTACTATCAACCCTTATATGATCCAGGAATTAGAAGTAAAAACGGGTACCTTTAATGCTGAGTACGTGAACGCCTTGGCCGGTATTACTTCGGTAGTAACGCGTGAAGGTGGCTCAAGTTTCAATGGAAACTTCGAGTATCGTACGTTAGGCCAAAAGGGTCTCAATTGGACTAAGCCACCAGATCTCGATATCGTTGATGCATATCGGGCAGGTTCTTGGTCTGAAGATGATCTTCGCAAGGTTATCCAAGATGCTATTGACAAAACGGATGAGTTCAACAACCACGCAGATCGGGCAGATGACGGTCTTCTGTTGAAGGATCCATTCGACAGGCTTAGCATGAGCGGGCCAGCCGAGGGTTGGGTGGCAAGCTACAGCCGGGAAAACTATTATTGGGACTATGATAGAGTGATTCCAGAGGTCGAGGCTATTAACTGGTCTTACCTTACGGATGGGCTCCCAGAAGCCTCAACTAATAGTTTTGGTAGAGATCGTTCATTCACCCCGGATAAGTACAACGAGTACGCCCGAAATAATCGGACTGAGAAACGCCCGGTCCAGATTGATTTTGGTTTAGGCGGACCGCTTGGAAGCAAATTAAATTGGTTTGCTTCAGGCCGTTTTAATGAAAGCTGGGGTCGTACCCCCAACGAGTATACTCGTCTGATGAACACTTTCATTAAGATGACTTACCGGCCAAAAACAAGCATGAAATTGTCAATGTCCGGCCTTATTGAGGACACCGGCTTTTTCAGCAAGAAGGGCCAGCGGAAGGGTAATTACGGCTGGAAGTATAATATGGAAGGCCTAAACCAGCATTATGGTGGCCGTCTCCATCTTAACCTAGCTTATACCCATACGCTAAGTCCTCGTACTTTCTATGAAATTCGTTTTAGTCACCTCCGTGAGTACAATGAAAGCTACAATCCAAAGTATGGGAAAGAACCACTTCCTGCTCTGTCCAACGCGTTTATTCAATCCGTTGGTTATTCACCTTTGGAACAGGGTAGCGGTTCTCAGGTACCATACCTTGTATATGGTGACGAAGCATATGGCACTACTGACTTCGGTAACTACACGGGTCGTTATCCGTTTAAGACCGATATCAACTTCGCCATTACCAGCCAGGTTACCTCTAATCACCAGATTAAAGGTGGTATCGGCTTGGTTATGAATGATTTTGAGGAGAGCGCCCGTGGATCAGCTATGGGTAATGCTGTTGTTCTTTTCAATGATCTAAACATCGATCCAAGTGCTAGTACGCTGCCTCTCGCCGGACGACAGACTCACGTCTATCCGATCGAGTATTTTGCGTACCTCCAGGATCGTATCGAATATGGTAGCCTTGTAGTAAACGCTGGCTTACGTCTTGATATTTTTGATGCTAATGCCAACGCTATAAATCCGTACCGTCCACGTCCTGGTCCAGATCCAGAACATGACGATCCGGAGTATCGTACTTTGGCTCCATCGATAAAGACAGGTTTAGCGCCACGTATTGGTATCTCTCATCCAATTACTGACCGCGCTGCCCTGCATTATTCATATGGGATCTTCAACCAGCGTCCGCCGCTAAACAATCTTTACGACGGCCTGGTACAGACCTCACCTTTCGAGCGTAATCATGGTAATCCCGATCTGCCATTCCAGAAGTCAACAAACTATGAAATGGGCTTACAGGCCGAGATATCTCCTGGTTATTACCTCGATGTTACTGGTTACTTCCGTGATGTTAACAACCTTCCATTAACTTGGTTGTTTGCACCAGATGTAGCATTTATTGGTGGTTCACAGCGTGAAGTCTCCATCTTACTCCCGACGTTCGCTCAAGATACACGCGGACTCGAGGTATCGGTGCGTCGCCAGATGGCTAATAATTTCTCACTCCGTGCGAATTATACATTAGCGTTCACATCTGATTTGACCACACCACTTACCGTTCGTGAGCGTGGTGGTGAAACCATTCTTACCTTCCATGACTTTGTTAATGGAACACCGGCACCTGATACGTATATACGTGAGTTTACGCGTTTCGATCGCCGGCATCGTCTCGTAGCCAACTTGTTGGTTGAGTTGCCTTATGGGATCAATGCTTCGTTCCTGACCAAAGCACAGAGCGGTAATCAATATCGTACGTCTAATGAGACAACCAGTGATCCACTTGGCTTGCTGGCTGAATCACAGCGCTCACCTTGGACGTGGACGACAGACCTGTATGCCCAGAAAACTTTTGACCTGGGTGATATCAGGCTTGGAGTCTTTACACAGGTCAATAATCTATTTGATCGTGTAAATATCTATAGTATCTCAGGCGGTGCTACCAACGCAGCTTCTGACCGTTGGGAACGTCGTGGAGATCCTGTTGGCCTCGTAGGTGGCCCTGTTGGAGGAATTGGTTCGCAGGACAACGGCCCGCGCGACATTTGGATGGGTCTCAACTTCTCCTGGTAATTCCAACCGTGGAGGCTCGGCTCAATACCGAGGCTCCACGTCGTAAGGTTGGTGGCGTTTAAATCAAGCGCCATCGGCATAAGGAGGTTAATTTTGAAGAATTGGCGTCAATATGTCATAGCCGGAGCGGTTGTTTTTACGTCGGTAGCTATCCTTGGGGTATCTCAATACCTTAAGGCGTTGCCCGACGCGCCGGCCGGGTCCGCAACCACTGGAATTGTGCCAGTCCCAAACGAACTGGCTGTGGATGAGCGGCAGGATGCCTATATTGGTGGTCAGACATACATGGCTATCATGAACTCCGAACTAACGGACACCTATACCGGCGTTGGCTGGAGAGGTTCCGGACGTTCTATGAGTCCTACTATGGGCTATCCATCGTTTACGTTTCCAGCGGGCGGTTTAGATGCTCCTTTATGGGCATCGGCATTCGGTATTACGGCCTACCAGCCTAATGCTGTCGCCGGTATGCCTATAAGTCGTGCCGAAGGTTCTTTTATCGGTACCACGAACGTCTATCGTGCCCCGCCTCACCAGCGCGAGCAAGCACCTCAGGGTTTTTGGTCAGATCAGGGTGGTTCTTCTAGCCCAGGTTTTGCTGGTGGTACTACCGGTCCTGGTGGTTATCGGGAACCGTTTATTACAGAAACAACATTCAACACAAATGCAGGTATCCGAGTCCTGCGCCAATCCTATAGCTTTAGCTACGGCTACGGCCATACAAATGATTTCATCCTTTTACGTCACGTATTGAACGTACATGGTGACGTGGATGTTAATCAGGACGGCGCATTGGAGGAGCAAGGAGTTCCAATTAAGAACTTTTTTGCAATCTTCAATTATGACTTTGATATACCATGGACGAACAATCCACTCCTCACCGGTGGTGCTACTGGTGGTGGTACGGGTGGCGATGATAAAACACCACCTGGAATGTTCCGACGTGAAATGCCTTTGGCCGTACCTGAAGGTCTAATTAACTCAGGCCGTTTCGACCAAGCTCCATACGGCCCACGTTTCTATTCAGGTCTTTCCACTATGTTTGATGAGGATAATCCAGGACACCCTGGTATTGATTCCTATGTTTGGAATACTACCAACGGTAACTTTAACCCATTACATGTGGGTGAAGCATCCTTGATGATTCTTGAAGGTAGTGGTGATGGTGCTAATGGTGATTTGGATGCCAAAGCAGCTTTGGATATTTATGAAGCGCCCTCAGTTGGCCTTTTCAACCTCCATG
Organism: uncultured Gemmatimonadota bacterium; assembly: GCA_964593235.1. Taxonomy (GTDB): domain Bacteria; phylum JAAXHH01; class JAAXHH01; order JAAXHH01; family JAAXHH01; genus JAAXHH01. The sequence goes on from CAZQGS010000006.1 coordinate 198,590, forward strand.
AATGGTGGATTTCTGACTTGAGAACCGTTTTTGGTTGGTATGAAGGCTCTGCTACTAAGTACCTTGAGAACAAAACAATCAACGTACCAGGTGGTAGTAGTGCTCCTAATCCAAATCTGTTTCTTAGTGGTTCTTCATTAGAAAGAAACACTGACATCAGTACTTGGGTAGCCAAAACTCAAACCGGTCAATCCGGCGAAGGTCTTGGCCAGAAATGGGGAGATCCCCGTAACTTAACCCAAGCTGGTAATCCAGGCCTCGCTGCAGGTATTGGCCTCAAAAAGGGTATGTATGACAGTGTTACCCTCTTTGATCTCGACGGCGTATTCGCTGGCATCGTACCTGATCCGTACGAAGGTAGTGATACAAAAGAAGAGACCTCCGGTGCTGGTTGTATTCGAAATGCACTTGGATGGGGACCTTATACTAAAGCCCCGGGCGAAGATTTAACAATCTGGCATGTTGACATTATCGGTGCTGGTAAAGACGGTGCTTATGATGTTTACCTCCGTGCCCAGGATGTCTGGATGCAGCGCAAATATAATGTTGCAAACAACACCTACTACTGGGATGGCTCGAACGACCGTACAATTCCTGTCTATAACCCAGATGGTACTTACGAGCTGAACGATGATGGCTCTGTCGTCACCGAGACCCTTAATTTTGGTCGCGCTGCTGACAGTGGTGCACTTTTCCACCCAGCCCCACCTCCAACCTTATCGGTCTTCCCGACCAATAATGGTACGATCGCTGTGGCTTGGGCGAATAATGCAGAAACTGCTATTGACCCAGGTAAAGGTACAGTCGACTTTGCTAAATATCGTCTATACCGTGCATCTGGTTTCATTGATCAGTTTCCTACATCGACCGTTGCTCACGAAGTAGGTTACAATAGTACGATAGTTCCGCCGAACCTGGGCCTTAGCGACGGTGCTTCCGCTATTACGGATGTGACCGATCCTACGGCTGCGTCAGTGAAGCAGAGCCATCCTTACGGACGGTTCATTCACGAAGGCCTCACTTTGGGTGCGGATTACAATATAGGTCGGGTCTACGACTTCGTTGCTGATGACCTTGTCAAAAGGTTTGCAGCGCCGAACTTCTCAGGCCCATATGTACAGATCGCCGAGTTTGGTGGTGGCGGTGGCAATCAGACTAATACTTTGGTTGTGCCAGAATCTGTTACCTATCCAAATCCCTATGATGCTGACAGCCGTCTCCCAGGGTTCACTGGAGAAAACATAACTACTAAGCCAAGTTCTGCTCAGATTATTGAAACGAATAATGGCT
>CAZQGS010000007.1:0-1508 GCA_964593235.1 uncultured Gemmatimonadota bacterium
GGTTTCGATTTAGGATTCGCACACGCATATATTGAGTCAAAATGGGATTGTTCAGATTTAACACGATTATTTCATATATTGTCAGTTTCTCAGGAAACACACGGTGTCGGGGCGTTGGGTCGGTTTACACCTCGTAAAATAAAAGCCCAATTTGAGCAAAGAATTCGAGGTAGTAATAATAAATTTTGGGCAAAGAGAAATATTCGAAATCATTATGATTTAAGTAATCACTTTTTTGAAGGTTTCCTTGATCCTACGATGACATATTCCTCAGCATTATTTAACGGTACTGAATTAGATTTAGAACAAGGACAAAAGCGTAAGGTAGCTAAACTACTTGAAAATAGTACCCTGGCTCCAACTGACCATATTTTAGACATTGGCTGTGGCTGGGGATACCTGATCACAGAAGCTGCCTCAAAATATGGATGTAAAGCAACAGGCGTCACTCTTTCAGTTAACCAATTTCAATACTGTCAGAATTTAATTCAACAGATGGGTTTAGAAGACAAAGTTAATTTAATTCTCGGTGACTATCGTTCATTAAAAGGCACCTATGATCATATTTTCTCAGTAGAAATGATTGAAGCTGTAGGACACAGCGGATTAGATACATTTTTTAAACACTGTTCGGATTTGTTAAGCGATACCGGATCGCTCCAACTGCAAGTAATAAACATACCTCACAGCCGATACGATCAATATAGAAAGAATTGCGATTTTATACAGAAATATATATTCCCAGGAGGTTTACTACCTTCGCTGAATCGCTTGGAAAACGCGTCTGAAAAAAACTCATTTGTCATCGATAAAGCTATGTCAATAGGACAGGATTACGCTTTAACTCTGGAAAAATGGAAAAGTAATCTGGAATCCAATTCCTTGGATATGGTAAGTGCCGGCTTTAGTACTAAATTACTGCGTCAGTTCAATTATTACTTTAGCTACTGTTCCGGAGCCTTTGCCTCGAATCACATAGATAACCATCAGATATCTATGAGGAGACGATAAAAAGTGTGGTATGACTTTTTAGTAAACTACGGAATTATCCCGGACCGATTTCTTCGATACGTTCTTAGGAGCAGACTTCAAAGTTACTCGAATATGGTAGCTAACCTGGAGGCATCGAAACTGGAAGAAGTACGGGGCCAGTTCGTTACCACTTGTGACGCATCAGCTATAGCTATAGAAACTGATTTAGCGAACCAGCAGCATTATGAAATACCCACCTTATTTTATGAACATATTCTCAGTAAAAAGATGAAATACAGCGGCTCTTTCTGGAACAAGGATGATGTGCAGATCAACGATGTTGATGACCGAACTCTGGACACATACATCCTGCGAGCAGGGCTTCAGGATGGCAGCAACATTTTAGATCTGGGTGCTGGATGGGGCTCTCTATCCTTAAAAATCGCGGAGTACCTGCCTAACTCGCAAATCACAGCTTTAACAAATTCTTCTGTTCAGGCTGATTATATTGAAAAGAAAGCACACATCTTTGGGTT
>CAZQGS010000008.1:0-15357 GCA_964593235.1 uncultured Gemmatimonadota bacterium
AGACACTGGCATGGATATCGGTATGGTAAATCTGACATATATTTTGTATGTCGGTTAAATCCTCTTGATTTGACCATTAAAATGCAGGATAGCGAGATAGAAGAGTGCTTCTGGATGCCAGTTGAAACCTATATGGCTTCAGAAAATGTGAGCTCTTTCAATAAGCTTATCGTTAAAGAATCAATAAATCAGAATGGTTTTAAAGAAACCTGGGTTGAAGGTTATGGTGACCCAGATAATTATGAATTTTTTATTCCAGCATAAAAATTTAAGTATAAATGATCGTCCCAACCCAAACCTAAAGGGAACTACCCATGCCAAAGCCCTCCCAAAGAAATTCCCGAAAACCCAACATAGTATTATTGGGGGTCGACTCTCTTGTAGCTGACCATATGAGTTGTTATGGATATCTTCGCCATACAACACCACACATAGATAAATTTGCCGAAAGTGGAGTTTTGTTTGAGAAAACATATAGCCCCCACATTCCTACCACGAGTGCCTACGCCTCGATGCTAACGGGTCTTGATGCCTTTAGCACACAGGTAGTGGCATTACGACATCGTGGTGGTTTACGGGAGGAGATAACCACCCTACCAGAGCTATTGCGGGGCGAAGGGTATTCTTCTACATGCGTAGGATTTACAGGCAATCCTTCTTCAAGGGGCTTCGACAAATATTTGGAGTATCCTAGTTGGGGTAGTTGGAATCAAGGACGAAGCCCTAAAGCACAGGAATTGAACAAAGTAACTATTCCAGAAATAGATAGACTAGCAAAACAAGACAATCCCTTTTTTCTTTTTATCCGCCATATGGACCCCCATGCCCCGTATCTGCCTCCTGCTCCATACGAGCGGATGTTCTATCACGGAGATGAATGTGATCCTAAAAATCGGTCTATGGATCCCGTCATGGCATTCAAACCCTTTTGTGATTTTTTTGCTTCCTGGATGCCTCCAGGTATCACAGATAAGGATTATGTAATAGCACAATATGATGGTGCAATTGCTTATATGGATGCCTGTATTCAGTCAATATTTATAGCGCTCGAATCAAGTGGTATAATGGATGACACTATCGTCATCCTGAATGGAGATCATGGCGAAACGCTATATGATCATGAATGTTGGTTTGATCATCATGGACTCTACGATGTCACTCTCCATGTACCACTAATAATCCGTTATCCAAGTAGAATTCCAGCAGGAATTCGAGTTGAGGGATACAACCAACATAAGGATCTTGTACCTACAATACTTGATCTAGCTGGTATTAAAACTAAAATTGATTTTGATGGGCAAAGTCTTATTGCAATGGTAGATGGAACAGTTTCTTCTTTTGAAAGTGAGTTTTATATTACAGAGTGTACCTGGATGCGGAAACATGGCTGGAGGACTCCGCAGTGGAAATTAATTTTAGCATTAGAACCAGATTTTCATTTCAAGCCCCCAGTTGAGCTTTATAATCTAGTGGAGGATCCTGGAGAAAATCATAATCTTGCTAACCAATATCCTGACGTTGTAAGTCTATTAAAAAAACGGATGAGATCCTGGATCCGAAGACGGGTTGGAGAAACTGGAAAACGCAATCCTATACTTACTCAAGGTGACTGGCATGGGCACAAAGGGATTGGGGCATTTAAGTCATCGCAACAGGCTTACGATATAATGCATATTGGTGATCCTGATCAGGCTGCTACGCTCCAGAGTAGGAGTAGATAGTTGCCAGAAAGCATTTAAATGAAACGTCAAATAAAAAGGAGCAACTCAAGATGGGCTTGAATGTCGTGGTAGTGGGGCTGGGTGGAATTGGCAATCAACATGCACGAATTTACAATGACCATGAAGGTTGTAATATTGTGGCTGTTTGTGATGCACTGAAAGATAAGGCAGACCAGGCTGCCCGGACCTATAATTGTCAGGCGTTTTATAATATTGGGGACCTACTAAGTAGTGGACTAAATATCGATGTAGCTAGCGTGTGCACTGCTGGTGTCGAAAACGGAGGGGACCATTATGCTCCTACTATAGAATTACTGGATGCTGGTATTGCAGTACTGGGTGAAAAACCTATCTCAAATGAAATTCCCAAGGGAAGAGAGATGGTAAAATTAGCCAAAGATAGAGGCATTCGCTATGGAATTAATCTTAACCATCGATTTACTCCAGCAGCAATCCGAGCAAAAGAGTGGATTGAACATGGACGCCTTGGTGAATTAAATATAGTAAATATGACTATGTGGATTAATAATCCAAACGAAAGCTCACCCCATTTCCATATGCGTGCACTCCATCCTCATTCTATTGATGTGATGCGTTATTTCTGTGGGGATGTAGAAAAGGTTCAGGCTTTTTTTAAAAAAGGTAAAGGCAGGAACATTTGGTCTAATGTCCAAGTCAATATGTTATTTGAAAATGGTATAGTAGGACATTTGACGGGTAGTTACGATGCAGGAGGAAGTTATGGATTGGAAACTTGTGATATTGTTGGATCAGATGCACGAGTAGTAATAAGAGAAGCATGTGAACAGTTGGAATACTATCCAAGAAATTCAAGAGAGCTCGAAATATTTTATAATTTAGGGGGAATGTTAAGTTTTTCCGAAACATTTGGTAGTCGGATAAACCGATGGATTGAACAGAACCTAGACGGCACAGATCCCGGAGAAATTGATGCGAAGGCTGAAGATGCTTTACGAGCACAATTAATAATTGAAGCTGCTATCGAATCTTGGGAAACTGAGAGTGTTGTGAAAATTCGATATTAATATAATGTTCAACGGATAATGCAAGTAATCAATAGGGGAGACAGTTTAATGAAGCTTGGGGCCAATTCAGTTTTATTTGGCGGACATAATATAGAAAAAGCTTTCGAATACCTTTCTATGGCTGGTTATGATGGTATAGAATTGTCAGCAATTGAAGGTATGAGTGAGCATCTTGTTTTATCAGAATGGCGATCCATCGCTCCAAAAATTAAAAAACTTTCAGAGGCTTATAATTTAGAACTTCTCGCTATGGAGCAGCCATCGCAGGATCAACAGTTAATGGAAAAAGCATTTCAAGCTGCTGCGGAAATTGGTATACCGATTATAAACTGTGGTCCAGGCGGGAAGTCTGATGATCTAGAAACTCTACAATCATCAATAGATTCGCTTGGAAAGCTATCAAAGATGGCAGAAAAATATGGGGTTATCCTTTGTGTTAAAGCTCACGTTGGAGCTAGCATATATAATACTCCAACCACGCTACAAGTTATAGAAGCAATTTCATCTCCCTTCTTCGGAATTGATATGGATCCTTCCCATATATATCGTGCTGGAGAGAATCCAGTTGAAGCTATTAAATCGGTCCTTCCTAGTGTTAGGCACGTCCATATCCGGGACTGCCGAGGGACACAAGTTGGACCAGGAACTCCTGAAAATCAGGCAAATGGCCGGGGTGATATTAATTTGGTAGGTTATATTAGAGCTCTATACGACGGTGGTTATACTGGCCCCATTAATCTGGAAGTTATTGGTGCAAAAGACTATACTTTAGAGCAATGCTGCATCATTGCTGCTGAAACCCGTGGCCATATGCAAGCCAGTTTACAGTCCTGCGGAGCAAGGTAATTTTAATTATTAATATTAAGGGGTCATTAAATAGTTGATTCTAATTTCAAACAAAGAGGGTTATTAGATGAAAATTACTAAATTAGAAACGTTTCTAGTCAAGCCTCGGTGGTTGTTTCTTAAGATACATACGGATGAAGGCCTTATTGGACTTGGTGAACCCATCTTGGAAGGACGTGCAAAAACTTGTGCGCAGGCAGTGGCCGAGCTTGAGCCATACTTAATCGGGAAAGATCCTACTAAGGTTATTCATCATTGGCAAGCTATGTACCGCCATGCTTTTTACCGGGGAGGTCCTATATTAACTAGTGCACTTAGTGGGGTAGAACAGGCTCTCTGGGATATCGCAGGTAAAAGTAATGGGATCCCAATTTATAAAATGCTTGGTGGCCCTACCCGAGATCGGATTCGGCTTTACAAGGGTGGTGCTAGTCTTTCAACGATAAAAGATTTTATTGCTCAGGGATTTACTTGTTTTAAAACAGGAGTTCATAACCACAAACAGAATCCAGCAAGGATTATCGAAACAAAGAGTTTTGTCGAAACAGCGACTAACCACTTTGCCCAACTACGAGAAGCTGCGGGTTCGGAAGTAGATATTGCCATAGATTTTCATGGAGCTATTAGTCCTCAAACAGCAAAGCTTTTGATTAAGGAACTAGAACAGTATCAACCGTTTTTTGTAGAAGAACCAGTTCAGTGCCAAAATGTAGATATTCTAGCTGAAATTGCCAGGGGAACTCATCTGCCTATTGCTACTGGTGAACGTGGTTTTACTAAATGGGGATTTCGTGAAATATTAGAGAAACAGGCAGCTTCTATCCTCCAACCAGATTTATGTCACGCTGGTGGTATTTTTGAAGTACGATTAATAGCTGGCATGGCGGAGGCTTATTACGGAGGGATAGCACCGCATAACCCCTTAGGACCGATTTCTCTAGCAGCTTGTATTCAATTGGATGCATCAATTCCTAACTTTGTTGCACAAGAGCATACTACCCTAGGTGAAGGATATTTAAAAAAGCCTTTTGTTTTTAAGGATGGCTTTGTTGAGTTACCAACAGAACCAGGTTTAGGGATTGAACTAGATGATGATGCTATAGAAGATAAGATTGACCATGATTGGCAAGGTAACGAAAGTTACCTTGCTGAGGATGGCTCCGTATCAGATTGGTAGATAGCATTCATAAGTTGAAAACTTTGAGAAATTGTAGCTAGGGGGTCATAAAGTTTAGGACTAATTTCAATACTTAATGGTTCTTTATATCCGATATTAGTTAGGGCTTGTAGGGTGGTTCTAAGGACATTTTCAGTGAGAATACCATCAAGAAGGCCCCAATGCAAGTCAGATTTCCCATCATTGTCATCAAGGTGAAAATAGCCCAAACGGTTGCCAGCCATAGTAACAGCAATAGCAGGGTCTTCGCCTGATATTTGTGCGTGTCCTATATCCAGTAGTAGGAATAAATCTGTATGGTTAAGGGTAGTAATAAAATTGAGAGTACTCTGAATCGTGGGTAATGTAGTTCCGGGGAAATGCTCAATACATAGCTTGATGCCATATTGTTTCGCTATATCTGCAAGTTTCGATGTACCGTCCCCGTAGAATTTAAGCGCATCTGCATGATCTCCTTTTCCGGGCAGCATATAGGCTATCCGAACATTAGATTGATCAGCATATTCTAGCGAAGCTCGAGTGTGTTCGAAGGCAACCAAACGAGCACTCGGGTCAGGTGAGTCCAAAGCTACATTGTCTGGCATTCCAAAACCTGTTGCTATACAGGTTGGAATAAGACCAAGGTCAATCATCTTCTGCTTAGATTTATCAGATCGAAAATCAAAAGGTCTATAGTCAATATGGGTAAGCCCAGTTGACGCGATTTGAGTAAGGATATCTTGTTCCGAACCTTGTAAAGCCCAGGAGCAGCAAGAAATTTTCATTATTAGGTAACTTCCCTTTCCTGATAACTTGGCTAGGACCCATCAAGAGCTTTGCGTAAATCGTCTCCTTCTTTTTCCCAGTAATTATGAAGGATATGGACATCTGTGCCTACGCAAAAATGTCGTACTCCCAGGTCTAGGTAATAACGTGCATCATCTGCCGTATTAATTTCAGCCCGTGGATGTTTTTTGGCATTGAGTGATTTTTTTATCACAACTTTTTCCACTTCCGAGACTGCATTTTTCTGGCCAATTTTACCTACATTCATAGAGTAGTCAGCGGGCCCCCACTGTATCATATCGATTCCTTCAATTTCAAGAATTTCCTCAATATTATCAACCGCCATGCCTTTTTCTATCATCACTGCTACTACTATTTCCTCCAAAGCGTTAACGTACTCTTGACTACCACCATATCCCATGTACGAGAATCTCCGGGTAGCCACACCTTAGGATCCTCCAGAATGTGGAGTGTCAGGGCGGGATATTTCTACACAGGAGCGAAAATCTTCAACGGTTTTGCAGTCAGCAAAAAGCACACTCTGAAAACCACTGCCAATAGCTCTTTGGGCTAGAAAGCCTCGAGGCTCTTGATCAACTTTTAACATAATTCCAAGACCATGTAGTTCGGCTGCCCGGGCTAGATTGTCCAAGTCGTGAAGATCATAGGGTCCATATTCGCCAACAAATTCTACATAATCATAGTAGTTTGTATGACCCACAAGTTCAACGACCGAAGGCCAAACAGTATGAATGTGAGTTGAAAGTGATGGCTCGTTTTTATCTAGAATACCTCTAAGTTTATTAGTTCGCATGCAATTACTCCTTGTTTGTTTTTGTGAAGACTATAGCATCATACTCATTTTATCTAGGCAGGTTCAAACGTTTTTATAGCTACCGTAGCCCACTGATTATGGATATCTAATATAGTGAGTTCTCTTTGAAATTCTAGCTCCCTGTAGAGAGAAGAGCCAGTTTCGGCCTGAAACTGTGCCTTAAGGATACGAGTATAGGTTTTAGTTTTTCGCCGGAGGTCAATAAGAAATTTTAAGGTTTCATTATTGCTTACTAGAGATTCCATAAATCGAAAACGAAGCATTAATTCAGGAAGATTATCTTTTATATCAGATAAAGTAAGTTTTTTAAGAACCCACGATTTGAGAACAATTTTTCCGTTGTTAGTAAGGTTAAATACTTCTTTTGATTTTAATTCACTGTGCCGGAGGATTTCACTTTCAATAAGCCCATGCTTTTTTAGCAACTGCAGTGCTGGATATATTGATCCAGGACTCGTGCTAAATTGGCTAACTCGATTATTTATCATTTCTATTCGAACATCGTATCCAGATCGGGGTGTTTGGTTCAACATTCCCAATAGTACGTATCCGAGTAGAGTAGGTGAATACTGTCTGGGCATGATGAAATTTAATAGAGAAAATGTATTCTAGAAATGCTAGCAAAGTTTTTTTAATTTAACTATCCTACGTAGCATTTGGAGTTATCGGATTTCTTTTTAGTTTTTAGTTAGGCTGACATTTTCGCCAATTTTCAAAGGCTTCTTTCATCTTTGGAGTCCATTCGCGGTCAATTTCCCCTGGAGTATAATTCCCCTCGCGAAGCTGTTGGTGCCCCCAAGCATCTCTTAACCGTGTCTCTTCAGAATCGATTACTACCTTTTCAGCCAAGTGGGGAGGAATAAAAATTACTCCCGCTTGGGTCCCAAGAACTATATCACCAGGAACACAGGTAGCTTCTGTCCCTATCCGGATAGGGACGTTAATCCCAAGAAGAGTAACATCTGATATTGCAGTAGGATCGACACCACGAATGTATGAGCTCATTGGAATTTCGTGCAATCTTTGAAGGTCTCTTATTCCCCCGTCGATTACCATGCCGTTACCAGTTTTGGCATAGATCGAATTACCAAGATTATCCCCGGCAAAAGTACCATGCTTCACCTTACCAAAAAGGTCTATGACTATCACATCATTAGATTCAAGAGTATCAATAATCCAAGAATTTTGGCCTCCAATACAACCGTGTTCATTTCCTTCTTCTTGAATTGCTGCTTCAAGGTCGGGACGAGAGGGAAGAAAAACACCTGTAACTGCACGACCAACTAGAGTTAGTTCAGGATGAAGAATCTGCCAGTCTCCAGCAAACTGATAATTATATCCTTCACCTCCAATTACTCCCCAAGCTTCCTCGACAGTTACTTTTTTCATCCTTTCTAAAATATCATCAGATACAATAGGACGTCCTGTTGTATCCCTCCTCCCATCCCATTTAGATGTTACAGCTCGTGTTAACTTTTGATTGTTCAAACCGATCATTGATAGCTCCTTGGACATGCGAAGCGCAATAATTCTTAATAAAGTACCAAGTTACAGAACCTTATCGATTCTGACTACTTATAGTTTTTAGATCAATAAATGGCATTGCTTGTCCGATTACTTGAGGGAAATGTCCATCCCATTTTTCGATTGCACGAAGTTGAAGTAGGGTTGGTGTGATTGTTTGTCGTTGCAAGCGTTGAGATTCCGCTTCAGCTTCTGCTTGGGCAATCTTTTGTTCAGCCTCAATTCGAATACGTTCAAGATCACGTTGTGCTTTCAATGCTTGTTGTTCGGCTGTTTGTTTAGCTTCAATAGCTAAATTAAATGTCTGTGAAAAGGAAAAATCCACAATATTAAACTCGTCTACAACCATGTTAAAGTTTCTTAATCTATCAGTAAGCGAAAGTTTAATTTCATCTTTAACCTCTGCTCGTTTTGTAATCAATTCCTCTGCAGTATACCGTGCTGCTATAGCTTTGACTGCTTCCTGGACCGCTGGGTCAATGACACGTTCTTTAAAAAATATACCAATTTCTTGGTAAACAGTATTTACGGATCCGGGATCGACATGGTAATTTAGAGCAATGGTAGAAGATACCGTCTGGAGATCTTTGGTAGATGCGGTCGCAGCTGTTTCAGATTTCTTTATTTTGACGTCAACAGCGATGACATCTTCAATAAATGGAAGTTTAAATTGTATGCCTTCATCTAAAACGCGGTCTTGGACCCCACCAAATTTGCTAAATACAACACCCCGTTCGCCAGCGCCAATAACAGAGTATGAATTGTATAAAAATAGAACTACGAAAATACCCACTAATACTTTCACATAAGGAATATTGGGTCCTGGGATTTGTTCGTAATCTGACATTTATGATCTCCTTTATAAAAATAATAAAAATATTACACTATTGGTTGACATTAATTAACACTTTTAGAGAATCCTGAGCGGTAGCTGTAAGTTCCATGCCCCGCTGTGTTTCAGATAAAGGAAAGCGGTGGGTTATTACCTCATCTGATCGGACTACGCCACTTTCGATCAGATCCAACGCCATCCGGGTATCATGAGGACCGCAGGAATAACTACAGACTATCGATATATCCCTAAAATATAGATCATACGGTTTAAAATCAAGTACGTCGTTTTGAGATGAAGCCATGAACAATAATACTATTCCACCCTTACCTACGCAGGTTAATCCCATCTTCATCGCTGGGATACTTCCAGGCCCAACAATTACGGTGTCAGCCATTATATTATTGGTAAGTTCTCGAACTGTTTTTTCTAAATTTTGTTCCTGGACATCAATGACATGGTCTAGGCCCATCTCGAGGCCTTTCTTTAAACGATATGGAATCCGATCAGCTCCAATAACTATTTTGGCTCCATATTGCCTAGCTACTATTCCATTTAAAATCCCCATCAAACCTAATCCAATAATGAGAACAATATCTCCTGGTTGAATTCTTGCCCGTTCAATTGCCTTAACTGAGCAAGCTAGAGGTTCTATTAAGGTTCCATCATCGAATGAGACAGAGTCCGGAAGCACTAGACTATCATAACGGAGATTTATTTCTGGAACCCTAACATATTCAGCTAAGCCACCAGGATCAAGTTTGGATTCTCTCCAAGTCTCACACATTGTGAAATTACCACGGCGACAATGACGACACCTATGGCAGGGTGCATGATGATGAAGGAATACCCGTTCCCCTACGGAAAAGTTATCCACCTCTTCTCCTACAGCCTCAATTATTCCTGTTGGTTCATGGCCTATAACAAGTGGGACTTTACGGCGTATATACCATGGGGTAACATCACCACTACAAATACCACAACTTTGTATTTTAACTAAGGCTTCCCTACTTGTAATAGTTGGGATAGGAATTTCTTCAATACGCACGTCATCTACATCATATACTTTGACGGCTTTCATACGCGGAATCTCTTTTATTAAGGGATAATAGCATATTTCATTGTTGCTTTACCCTGAAAATTCTTAAAGGTGTTCGGTACGTCCTCGAGTTTACGTGACTCAGTAATCAAGGGGCTAACATCTAAGCGGCCTTCTGAAAGCAACTTATAGGCCTGATTTACTGCCTCAGGTGTAAAGTGGAACATTCCTTTTAATGTAAGTTGATCGTAGTGGATTCGAGCCGTATCGTAAGTTACCGAGGTACCTCCAGGACAACCCCCAAAAAGAATTAAATATCCACCTCTCATTACCATTGTGATAGCTTCTTCCCAAACATTTGGAAGCCCGGTGCATTCGAAAACAATTGGAGCTCCTAGTCCATCAGTTTCTTCAAGGATAGCCTCTGTAGCATTTTCTTTGCTACTATCAATTATGCAATCAGCTCCAACCTGTTTTGCCATATTTAACCGATAATCATGGCGCCCTGTGACAATCACTTTTTTGACTCCTAGTTCTTTTAGTACCATAACGTGTAATTGCCCGATCGCACCAGCACCAATCACAACGGCTGAGTCAGCTGATCGCAATGGGGCTTGACTGATACCGTAAACAACACACGATAAAGGCTCTAGCATAGCTGCTTCACTAAAATCTAAATTGTCATCCTTGAGATACATGTTAGTATCAACCACTGGCCCAGGCACTCTAACATATTCAGCATATGCCCCTAAAACCATCGTTTGAGTCAAATGGGGGCAAAGGTTTTCGAGAGATCGTTTACAATAAATACATTCTTGGCAGGGAGCAGTATGCACCGACATTACTGACTGTCCGACTTCAAATCGACTTACCTTATTCCCTTTGTCAACAATAGTTCCAGAAAACTCGTGCCCAAAAAGCGTTGGTGTGGGCATAAGGTGATGACCTCTTCTATAGGCTTTTAAATCAGTGCCACAGGTCAGGGCTGATTTCACCTCAACTAACACGTCATTAGGGCCTAATATTGGAATATCAACATCGTTTCGAAGTTCGATTAATCCTTGTTTAACAAGAATACAAGCCCGCATCATTTACAATGTCCATTTATTCGATAAATACTATATCAACTTAACATCGTTAGTAGCCTCTTGGACGCCTATTATATATGTAAGCCTGAATATGCGCAAGTGTAGGAGTATGAACAACCCTAAAAATAGCTAATGGAATCAGAATTTATATTGACACTTAATTAAACGGCAGGTAACGTTCCGATCATAAAGATATATTCAAGATCCTAAAGTAAGGGTGAACTCCCAGTTTGTCTGTAAAAATTATATGAGCTTAACTATATTAAAGCGACCATGTTTGTTTAAGATGGAATTAGAAAAATAAAAAATATCCTAAAGTTAATAAAAGGAAGAATTATGTTAATATTCGATGGTGATTATCCAATGGCATATGGCGGTATTGAACTGAATAGAGATTTGACGCTTCCCTTAAAAGAAATTCGGGATGCTGATGAAAATTCAGATAATATAGCTTTTGCCTGTTTACCTGAAATGCGTCGTGGTCGGGTGGCTGCTGCTTTAATGAAATTTACTGTCCGTCGTAAGAGAGAGAATAGTATTTTGTCCGGTTACCAAGGAACAGCTTCTGTTTATGGAGCTGCCCGTGGCCAATTAGCATATTATCAAATACTCCAGGATCAGGGAGAAGGATTGATACTTAAAAGTGGAAAAGAATTAGCTGCCCATATAAAGCTATGGGAAAAAACTTCGGACGTTGTTTCCCTACCAGTTGGTATGATTCTTGGGATGGAAGGTGCGGACCCTATTTTGTGGCCTGAACAGGTCTTCGAATGGTTTGATGCTGGAGTTAGGGTAGTTAGTTTAACCCACTATGGACCAAGTACATATGCTCACGGGACAGGGTCAAAAGGTGGATTGCTAGGTCCTGGCAAAGAGTTGCTTAGAGAAATGGCGCGTTGTGGGATGATTTTAGATCTTACTCATATATCAGATGAAAGTTTTTGGGATGCTATCGAGTATTATCAGGGACCAATTTTGGCGAGTCACCAAAATTGCCGCGAACTGGTACCTGGTGAGCGTCAGTTTACCGATGAACAATTGAAATTGGTCATTGAAAGAGGGGGCGTTATAGGTGCCTCTATGGACACCTGGATGCTTTGCCCATGGTTCACTATTGATTGGTCAGCCACCGGGTCCTTTAACCGGCGTAACCATTTTCAACGAGAGGATATTTCACTTTTCCACGTGGTTGACCATATCGACCATGTATGTCAGTTAGCAGGTAGTTCTGATTTTGCAGCTATTGGGGGAGATACTGACGGGCAAGGAGGGATAGAAGGTGCGCCCAGTCAAATTGATTCTATTGCGGACTATCAGTTATTAGTACCTATCCTTGAAGATCGAGGTTATTCGGAAGACGACATTAAAAAAATAATGTACAAAAACTGGGAACGATTTTATACCAAACATTTGCCATCTTAGGCATGAGTTCCAAACCCTATCATTTTAACCAAGTAAAGTATCCTACAACATTATGTGTTTCCGATTTTATAAAAATTTAGCATTAGTAATATTCATTTTGGTAGGGTGTAGTGGGAATGATCTTACTCCACAAGCTACCCAAGGGAATCGATTTAATTCTATTGGCAGAATGCTTCCAGAAGACGCAGCATCGCCGGATAATCAAAAATTCCGGTATATGTTTCGTGAACCTTCTACCTTAGATATAAGCGTAGCCGCCTATGAAGCGGATGGCACTTATTTTGCCTTCGAACGGCTTTTATTACTAGATGAAAATAATGAATTAGTCCCAGCTGCAGCTGAAAAGTGGGAGTCTGATGTTGAAGGGAAAAAATGGATTTTCTACCTAAGGAAAGATGCCCGATGGAGTGACGGCCGAGAAGTCACTGCCTTTGATTTTGAATACTCGTTTCGTCGGATGTTAGATCCCTCAAGCGGAAACATATATGCATTTCTCTATTATGTAATTAAGAATGGAAAAGCTTTCAATCAGGGTAACCTAAAAGAGGTCTCTGAAGTTGGAATTCGTGCAATTGATACTCATACTTTAGAAATTCTGACAGAAGGTCCTTGCCCCTACCTGCCATACATCGTTTCATTCATTACTTCTTCACCTGTCCCTAGGTGGCAGGTAGAAAAGTATGGCCCTAAATGGACAGAACCTGGCTTCTGTGTATCTAATTTTACCTATAAACTAGCCGAATGGAAAACAGGCTCTCATATGCGCTTCGTCCTAGATCAATATTATAATGGGGAGCATAAAGCTTTTCTTGAAGAAATTATCGTCAAATTTATCGGAGCTCAGAGACCTGGCACCCTTCCTTACGAAAATAACGAAATAGATGCTTATCGATTGGACCCAATAGACTATCAACGGGTACGTAAAGATCCTAAGTTAATGGGTGAAATACATAGGATGTCAGAATTTACTACATGGTATCTATTTTTTCGCACCAGAAAACCTCCTTTTGATGATGCCCGGATAAGACGTGCTATTGCTCACGCGATTGATCGTCCAGCTCTCTGTAAGACGGTTCTCAATGATCTTGCTATTCCAGCTTACTCGATGCTCCCTCCTGGCTTTCCCGGATATTCGGCAGACCAATTTGAGTCATTCCAAAAATATGATCCGGTTAAAGCACGGCAGCTTATGGAAGAAGCTGGTTATCCTAACGGTCGAGGATTCCCTCAAACCGAAATGTGGCTTCGAGTTGCCGATACGGGAATCAACCGTATCGCTGGAGAGGCAATACAGGCTATGCTTAAGGAAACAATAGGTATTGAGCTAGAAATAAAATTTCAACAGCGTAATATTTTTAATGAAAAACTCTTTGGATGGGAAATCCCTTTGGGAATGTTAGCATTTGTTTATGACTACCCAGATCCATCAAATATGCTAGGCCTCCTCTGGAGGTCTCAGCCTAAAGGGTATGCTCGGCACGATTGGCTTAACTCAGGTTTTGATGATTTACTTGATCGAGCTAATACTCATATGGACTCAGAGTATCGTTATAGTCTATATGCCCAAGCTGAACACATCATGGCAGAGGAAGCGGGAGCAGTTTTTCTTTTTCATCCAGTTATAACAGAACTGAGGAAACCATATCTTCAAGGTATAAAAGAAGATCGGCACGGGCGCGTTGTGCCTATAATATCAATTCAAACGGTTAATTTTACAGAAATGTACATCGCTAGAGAATAACTTAACCTTAGAATATGAAAACGACAGATGTATTAATCATAGGCGGTGGGGCCGTAGGGGTATGTGCAGCATACTTTCTTAACAAATCTGGTTACAAAGTTATACTGGTGGAACAGGCAGGAATAGGTTCCGGGGCTTCTCACGGGAATCTAGGGCTAGTAGTACCTAGTCATAGTGTGCCATTATCTAATCCTGAAGCTATTTCTCATGGATTAGGGTGGATGTTCAAACCGGAAAGTCCATTTTATATTAAACCCAGGCTTGATATCCCACTAATGAAATGGTTATGGGAGTTTTGGCGGGCAAGTGGGGAAGGTTCCGTCCATAAAGCTATTCCGTTAATTCGTGATATGAGTCTCTTAAGTCTGTCACTTTTTAATGATCTTGATCAACTGTTAGATTTTAATTTTCAAAAACAAGGTTTGGTTTCACTGTGTCGGACCTCTAAGGGGCTTGAAGAGAACTACCAGGAAGCATTACTGCTTTCTTCATATGGATTAAAAATTGACAAACAGACTCCAAGCTCTTTTGCGCCCTTGCTAGGGGACCTGGAGGTCAAGGCTCTTGGTGGATTATTTTTTAAACAGGATGGACATCTTACACCAAGTAAATTCGTAAGAAGATTAGCAGACCATCTCCGAAGTACGGATGTAACTTTCTTAACAGATACGCAAGTTTCTGGATTTACCACATCTAATGGATGCATTACTTCTACAGAAACTAGTGCCGGTCCAATCAAAGCCGGTACGGTAGTTGTTACGGCAGGTTGTTGGTCCTCTTTTCTTACCAAGCAGCTTGATGTAAAACTACTCATTCAACCCGCTAAGGGCTATAGTATTACCCTGAAGCGCCCTTCAAGGTGGCCAGAAATCCCCTTAATGCTATTTGAGTCACGAGTTGCGGTTACCCCTATGGGGGACTTTTTGCGGATTGGTGGCACACTAGAACTTAGTGGGATGGATTTTAAGATTAATCCTCGTCGGATTGCTGCTATTCTTAAGGCCATTCCAAATTACTTGCCTTCGTTAGATATTGGAACTAATGATATTTTGGAAACATGGTGTGGACTGCGACCTTGTACGCCGGATGGATTACCATTCTTGGGCAAGGTCTCAAATGTTTCTAATTTAGTAATAGCTGCGGGACACGCTATGATTGGTATATCTTTAGCTCCAGCTACAGGAAAGCTGGTTAGTCAAATTGTAGGGGCCGAGAAAACAGATGTTGATATCAGCCAATTCGCTGTAAATCGGTTTGGTGCCTAAGGGAAATCAAAATCTTGAGCTACTCTCATCCCGTCTAACCATCCATTTTTAGTTAG
>CAZQGS010000009.1:0-1569 GCA_964593235.1 uncultured Gemmatimonadota bacterium
TCCTTTTGAACGACTCTTTGACAAACTCAGGCTTTTCCCTAATCAGTTCTATATCTATCAAATAATTCCACTCCCAATACAACTGACAAGAATTCTATTTGATTCGACCAAATTCATCCATGTTTTTGAGCAAAATAAGTATGAAATGTAAAAAGCAATAAATTACGGTAATTCCTTTGGACAATAGATAATAGATTCGAGTAAACAAAGAAATATTGGGATGGTAGCTATATAATTGCTTTCGGATCTCCTTTGTAATAGCTGTAATTTGCGGTTTTTTGAGTTCCAATATGAATTAATAAGCATTTGCGAGTATCTATTGGTAGTTGATTATTCTCTTTTAGAAACTGGAAGCAAGGTATCAGATCAAAAATATACCCTTAGCCGTGAAGAGGTAAACCTGTATCTCCATGCCGTTCAAGATGACTCAGAGAGACATCTTGATAGCTCAGGAACAGAATTAGCACCTCCAATGGCTCTGGCAGCATTGAGTCTTAGAGGTGTAGTGATAGACCTACAAATACCTGGGGGCACATTGCATGTCGGCCAAGAAATGGAATTTAAAGATGCTGCTCGGGTGGGTGAAAACTTGAGATGTATCGCATCACTTGCCTCCAATAACATCAGAGGTGATTGGAGATTTATGGTTGTGAATCTCTCGGTGTTGAGGTCTTCAGGGGATCAGGTGATGGAAGGTAAAAGTACAATAATGTTGCCTGCAGAAAATAAAATCGAATGAAAAATCAGCAAGTTGGCGACGAACTGGTACCCATCAGTAAACTCATAACTATGAAACAAATCCTTATGTATGCAGACGCTTCCGGAGATTACAATCCAATCCATATTGATGAAGAGTTCGCCAAAAATTCACAGTTTGGCAAAAATATCGGTCATGGCATGATGGTAGCGGCCACTATCTCAGAATTGATGGTTAGGAATTTTGCTGACGCCTGGTATAAAACAGGTAAAATGAAAATGAGATTCAAATCCCCCGTATACCCAGAGGACAAAATTCAAACTTCCGGTCGCATCAAAAAGTCTGAAAATGTAGAGACAGGAACTCAAATAACCTGTTCAGTCCAAATAGTCCGGCAAGATGGGGACATCATCATCTCTGGTGAAACCTCGGTGACATTAAAAAACCCATAATTGCCCCATAAATTAGGAGTCGAACTTTGCCTAACACTGAATTATTAAAGGTGTCTATCGATGCCATGGGGTGAGACAACGCACCCGCCATACCCGTAGAAGGAGCCATCCAAGCGGCCAAAAACGGTTTAGCAGAGGTTTTTATCGTCGGAGATAAAGAACCAGTAGAGCAAGAACTATCATTACACGATACTATAATTCTCCCTTTCCATTTTGTAGCTTCAGAAGGAAAGATAGAAGATGATGAGGCTCCAGCTCTAGCTTTAAGACAAAAACCTACTGCATCCATCCAAGTAGCAACTAATTTAGTAAAAACTGGAACCACAAATGCCGTTATATCCATGGGGTCCACCGGCGGCACTATGGCAGCAGCAGTAGTTCTATTAGGAACCATAAAGGGTATAGAAAGGCCAGCAATTG
>CAZQGS010000010.1:0-20444 GCA_964593235.1 uncultured Gemmatimonadota bacterium
AGGCTCCCTCAACAATTGAGTTGTCAGCTTCTGAGGTGGAAGCCGTGATTTCAACATCAAAATCTTCGTCCACTAGGTTGATATCTGCTCCAGTAACAGCTAGTTCATTATCAGAGCCGCCTGAAACAGCTATTACTGCGTCACCCAGATAAGTATCATCATCCGTTACTTCCACGTCGAAAGTACCGGTATTAGAGGCATTACCCGCTGTAACAACAATGTCAAAATCTGCTATAGCGGTACCAGCACCATCAGCATCCCAACGATCGGCGTTTTCAGCAACACTTACGGTAATAGTTTCATCAACAGCTGACAGACCAGAAAGGGTAGCTGTAATTGTTACCGTTGTTGCAGCTCCGACTTCCTCAGCAATGCTAGCAACGTCCGAGGTCAATACCACCGTAGGCACCGCTTCATCCTCAGACAAGGTTATCGTAACTGGCCCAACATCTAAACCAGCGGTATCGCTCTCAATTATTACATCCTGATCACCGGTATAAATAGCATCATCGGTCGGCGTTAATGTTATGGTCGCGGTTCCACTTGATTGGCCTACGTCGACTGTAATCGACTGAGTTCCAGCTATGGCGAGTCCAGCTGGTGCGCCGGCATTGAGAATAATGTCTACGGTCGTTATCGCATCAGCAGTACCACCATCAGCGACCGTCGCTGTAACTACGACTGCTTGGGCACCGCCATCCTCGGTAATAGCTGAAACGCTCGCGGAGAAGTCATAGTCAAAATCCTCATCCACAATTGTTACGTTAACATTGGCTGGATTAGCTGAGAGACCCGTATTCGTTGCCGAACTAAGAGCAACAGTCTGGTCACCGTCATAATCTTCATCATCTACAGGGGTCAATGTAAAGGTAGTTGTACCTTCAGTTTGACCAGCTGCGATCGTGATTGCGGAAGGTGCAGTAGCTTCCCAGAATGTAGCGTTTGCAGCTACAGTTATATCAATCGAAACGTCAGTTGCTGAACCATGGGAAAGCGTACCCGTTACCGTAATAGTTTCGGCTCCACCATCTTCTGCTACTGAAGCAGCAGCTGCTGCTAGTGTTGCAGTAGGGGCTGCCTCAGCATCTGTTAGAGCAATAGTCGCATCAAAGATTGTAAGAGCACCGGCAGTACCCGAGACCGTGATATCTCTATCACCAGTATAAATCCCGTCCACGACTGGCGTAAGTGTTATCACAGAGGCAGCGTTGCTACTACCAGAAGCAATCGTTATAGACTGCGTACCACCGATAGTGTAACCTCCGGAAGCTCCGTCAAAGGTCAGATTAATAGTCGTAGCATCGGCAAGATTAGCGTTATCTTCGGTTGTTACCGTTATAGTTATAGAAGTTTCGCCAGCAGCTTCACCCACAGAAGCTACACTGCTAGTTATTACTAGATCCGCATCCTCATCTTTTATGGTCAAGGAAGTTCCAGTAACAAACGAGCCGGTCGCAACACCAGAAATGGCAACCGTAAGGTCACCTAGGTATTCGGCATCGTCGGTCGGAAAAATGTCGAAAGTACCTGTATTAGAAAGATTACCTGCCGCTACAACAATATCAAAATCTGCTATAGCTGTCCCAGCACCATCCGAATCATAACGATCGGCATTTTCTGGAACGCTTACTGTAACAGTTTGATCACTCGCCATTGCTGTCGCCAATGTCGCCGTTACAGTTACCGTGGCCGCAGCAGCAGCATCCTCGTCAACTGAAGCTACGTCCGCCGTCAGTGTCACTGACGGGTTCTGAGCGGCAGCCTCCTGATAGGTTGAGAGACCAGCCACTAACGAAAACATCATCATGAACGCCAGGCTGTGAATGCTCAAACCACTTATTCGATCCTTGAACCTGGAAATGTACCGCATATGTAAATTCTCCTTAAACCTTATTTATAAAGGATTGATGATCACACAATTTAAGTCTTTGAAGTTGCTCGAGAATTCAACATAGCTTTCGCTGAACTCCCGTGGGGAGAATACAACATGTGAACTGAAACCTGCTTCAGGTCGCGAAAAACAAGCACACATACGATTGATTCTCCTTTTAGTAAGGTGCGTGCAGTTAAACATCCCTAATTATAATACATCGCTATCTATACAAAGTTCAGACAGCCGCCCCCCTTTGCTACAGCACCACCGTTAGGCGGAAGAGGAACTTCAGCTTCTTTACCAAGTTCGTCCTGCCTTCCAAGATTCAAAACCTCTACGGAAAGCAAGACTTAGTATAAACACGCTACACCACGAAAACAAGTAGATAATCTAGTAAATATCTTAAAGTCAATAACTTTTTTCATTTTTTCTTCCACAAGCTCAGGAAAATATATTAAAGTCCAAATTCTAAATCAAGTAATTATTACAAAATATAACCGATTTTACTCTATTTATTTTTTTTATCAAAAAATTAGATACAACTTCACAAGCCAAGGTAGATCTTTTTAGCCCTACTACTTTGCTAATTTTTTACTGGTCCCCTTAGGAGAAATGCACCCGCCATAGCCCCAGCTGCACAAATACTTACTAGGCCCCAATGAGCATCACGCCTATATATTTCATTGGCAAGAGTCGTTAAAATACGAGCACCAGTAGCCGACCAGGGATGGCCCACTGCTATAGAGCCCCCGTTAACATTAACTCGATTCCAATCAACTGCTCCAGTTGGATTCCCCTTCCACCCCTTCTCCCAAGCGGCAACACTAGCAATAGCTTGAGCCGCGAATGCTTCATGAATTTCAACCAGATCGATATCCAACATTGTCAAACCATGATTCCCCAAAAGTTGGGGAACAGAAATAGCAGGAGCCATAAGCAATCCATCAGATGGATCCTGGGCAGCATAAATCATCCCCTCAATAAAAGCGAGGGGGTTTAGACCATAGTCATTAGCCTTTTCTTCTGACATAAGCAAGATAGCAGCAGCTCCATCAGTCACTGGCGAAGAGTTACCAGCAGTTAAGGTGCCATTTTCCGGATCAAAAACAGGCTTCAGTACCGATAGAGCATCTAGCGAAGTATCAACCCTAGGCCCCGAATCTACCTTCTGTCCCATCAATGGATGAATTTCCAAGGAAAGTTTCTCCCGAGCAGCAATAGCATTTTTATGGCTATTTAAGGCTATTTCATCCTGATGTCGACGGGAAATTTGCCAGCTCTTAGCTGTTAATTCCATGTGATCACCCATAGTTAACCCGGTAGATGGCTCTTTAAAAAGATCGAAAGACGCCCGAGTCAATGAATCTACCCCACCTACCAATGCAACTTCTATTCTTCCGGCAGCTATAGCATCAGCAGCTATCGTAGTTGCTCTCAAGCCCGTTATACAATAGGAAGATACTGTATGAGCTTCCGCACTCTTCGGTAAGCCCGCCTCAAAGACTAATTCTCGGGCTAAATTAGGTTTCAGTGGATCTGGAGTCATCGTACCGAAGACAACGGATTCTATCAACTTCGGATCGATTTCAGCTCTCTTTAACATCCCACAAACAGCATGAACCGCCATACCCAAAGAGTCAATTTCGGCGAAAGCACGTCCAGCTCTAACAAAAGGAGTTCGACCACCTGCCACGATTGCAACTCGTCTTCGAGGCATATAAATTTTACCTTATATCTTCAAGTAAGTTTTTATTTTAGTTTCGGGCTAAGATAACTAAAGTAGACCTGAAACAAACCGTAACAACTTGATATCAAACGACTGATCCTATGGCATAATATTTTTTACAAAGACTAATTTATGCAAGAGATAAATCAAGTTATAAACATTCAACCGATCTATATCTTGCCTCAAATAGTTAAACTTCACTGAAAGTTCGATTGAATTAGTATACCGACTTACCAGTTTTTAATATTTCTTCCGGTTGTTATTGTAATTTAAATGACCTCTCGCAATAAAGATCGAACAATTTTTCCAGATGGTGTTTTTGGAAGTTTAGGCAAAGGCCTTACTTCATCAATCTTGAATAATGGATTTAGGCACGACGAGATTAAAGCTTGAAGTTCAACTTTTAAAATAATAAGATCAAGGTTAATTCTATCCCTATTAGCAATAATAAAAACCTTCAGACGTTCGGGGCCGGTTTCATCTGCCTGGGTGGCAACCGCTGCGCTTTCATAAATATCAGGATGTTTATCCAAAATTTGTTCAATCTCGAGAGCACTGACTTTTATCCCTCCCAGATTCATGGAATCATCGGCTCTCCCTTGGGACCGATAATATCCCCTAGGTAGTAACTGAGTTGTATCTCCGTGTCGACGCAAAATCTCATTGTGGGGCCCGTGAGGGCAGCCATCAAAATAGGCCGCCTCATGATTGCTATTGATGAGATACTCTGACAACCCCAAAGCTGGGGGTCTAAGGAAAAGTTCTCCTGTCTCACCTTCTTGAATTTCGCACCCTGTCTCATTAAGAATACGAAATTCTATTCCTAGGTTAGGAGTAGTAAATGTTGCCAGTGAAGATGGATGCAAAACTGTACTCGTGAGATGTCCACCCCCGATCTCAGTACCACCTAGATATTCTATAATAGGTACTCGGTAATCAGTCTTACTCATAAGCCACAAATAGTCAATCTGACTAGCAGGTTCACCTGTAGAACTAAACAAGCGAATGGTTGGAAGGGTTAGGTTATCTAGCATCTTATAATGTTTCCAAGTCCGGACCAAAGAAGGTATCAATCCCTGAATTGTCACTCCTGTTCTTTGAATGAAATGAAGATAATCAGTTGTATTAGTTGCACCTGGATAAAGCGCTATACATGCACCGTTGATTAAGCTGGCATAGATAAGCCATGGGCCCATCATCCATCCTATATTAGTAGGCCAAGAAACGATATCGTCAGCATGGATATCTTGATGGTAGTAACCATCCATTGCAGCCTTGATAGGAGTCAGATGGTTCCACGGTATAGCTTTAGAGTTGCCTGTAGTGCCCGAAGAAAAAAGAATGTTACTCGTACGATTTGCTTCACCAGTAATCGATTGAAACTTTTCGACATCCGTAAGAAAATCGGACCAGGCGATATCATTTTGGCGAAGGCCAGATGATTGGTTGGATGATAGTACCGCTATCACTCTTGAAGCCCCGGCATTAACAACCGTATTATATAAAGGTATTAATTTTTCTCCACGTTTATATTTTTCGAGAGTTATGACACAAGTTGCACCAGTAAGGGCCAGGCGGCGGCGAACTTCTGCCTCTGGGTAACTATCAGCAATAGAAACCACCCACGATCCCGCCCGAATAATTGCTAGATAAGCAATGACACATTCGACAGTTAACGGCATGTATAATGCAATCGGTTGATCGGGAGCTAAGCCTCGTTCCAAAAAGCCATTTGATGCCCTATTAACCATTGTTTCTAACTCACCATAAGTGATATAAGTTAGCCTCTGGTCATTAGCTCCAGGAGCGATAATAGCTATTCGGCTAGGTTCGCCTGTAAAACAACTATCAACAATATTTAGCTCTGCACCAGGAAACCACCTAGGTCGCTTGATATCAATATTCGGCTCAAGCACGGCGGTGGGAGCTTTTGTAAATTTAATTTTTAACTTGTTAATTGTATGAGTCCAAAAAGCAGGCAGATCACCAACAGACCATTTATAAAAATCCTCATATTGAGCTATACCAACAGTCTCCATATTAAGCATGAGATTTGACCGCTGGATCATCTTATCATCAGGCATCCAAACAACTGGAGGGCCATCTTCTACCTTAATGTCCTTGAAAATAGCTTGGTAAGTTCTGAGGTGTGTTTCAAAAGGGATTTTCTCCTTTCGAGCACGCTCTACAAATAATTGCCATGCTGGGTTCAGGATGGGGTTATCACGGCAGCTCTGCCCTGCTTGTGGACTATGAGATAATTCAGAGAACAATCAGTTCACCAATACCATTTTAAGGCATACTGCCATAGGGATATCAGCTACGACACCAGAAGGGTAAAGGTGTCCGGTATTTGGATCTAAACGATGATAGGTGATTGTATCAGAACTTTGGTTCCCTGTAAGAACAAAATTATTAGTTGGATCAATACAGAAATTTCGTGGATTTTCACCTCCCGTTGGCACAATACCTAGCAGGGATAAACTACCCGTATCCTCATCCACTTGGTACATGGCAAGACTATCATGGCCTCGATTAGATCCATACAAGTACTTCCCATTATCAGTCATATGGATATCGGCAGTGTGACTAACCCCGCTATAATCAACAGGCAATGTGGAAACAGTATCGCCTTCAGTAAGTATACCAGCCTTTGAATCATACTTAAATTTTGTGATCGTATTACCCATCTCGTTAATTACATAGGCAAATTTTCTGTTGGGATGAAATTCAATATGTCGTGGCCCAGAACCAGGTGGCACCCCCGCTTCTCCATGAGGAGTTAGTACTGCAGTCTTGGGATCAACTGTATAAATAAAAATTTTATCCGTTCCTAAGTCTGGTGAAAAAACATAGTTATGGTCTCGGTCGTGACGAATCATATGAGCATGTGGCTCATTCTGCCGGTTCTGATCAACACTTGCACCAGTATGTTGAATCACAGAGGCTGGTTCGCCTAATGACCCGTCATTATTAACCGGGAAAGAAGCCACCGAGCCACCACCATAGTTTGCTACCAAAACAACCTTACCACTGCGATGGACATCGATAGAGCATGGGCCGGCACCACCTGAAGATTGGCTATTCAGACGAGTTAATGAGCCTAATTTGTCAACTGTATAAGCAAAAACCCCTCCATGCGGTTCGCTCGTCTCGCCAACTGCATAGAGAAAACAACCATCAGGTGAAAGTGCTAGAAAAGAGGGATTTTGAATATCACCTATGTGGCTAACATATTCCATGATACCTGTCTCAGAATTGATATCATAAACATAGATGCCCTTGCTACTAGTCTGAGTGTAGGTTCCAACAAATATACGAATCGTCTGGGACATTAAATAATACTCCTATTTATGTGGGCAATATTGCACCCGAATTAAAAATGGGTTAATAAGATATTTCGAATCCTGACTATCAACCGTTACCTTTAAACCGACCTCCGTTGCCAATCCCACCATTTTTCCTGAGGAACGTACCCTAATAACCGTTCTGCTTTTTCAAGACTATACTTTTCCGGACCATAATGACTGTGAAGATTAAAAGCCTGATAAAAATCTGGAACTAAATCCAGTTCCAGTCCTTGACGACAGGCTACAGCTAAATCATCATAGATAATAACAAAATCACGGGTTGAGGTTTTTTGAGAAAGCTTCATTGGCCTGGCAGACAATCCTTGAAAAAGATAACAGAGAGTGTGTATCTCATATTTTCGAGCAAAACTTTTTACAATTTCATTACTAAGATGTTTAGTAAGCAAATAATAGTCAGTAGAGGGAGCATCTGGAGCATCTACAGGGATATTAGTATCATGACTATACCATTCGAGTGTTTGTGCTGGTCCTGTGTGAATCACTTTTTTTATTCCAGTATCAGCTACAGCTTTCATGATATTCCAGGCGCCTAAAACGTTAACCTGGAAACTGGAGGTTTTATCATGGCGGAGAACCGTAAAATTTAATACAGCATCTACGCCATCTAAAGAACTACGTACTTGTTCATAGTCGCGAACATCAACGTTTTGGATAGGCAACCCGTTAGGGTGAGCCTTTACATCAGCAAGAATAAGATCATAATCTTCAGCCAACTTTGGTATAATATGGGGAGCAATAAGCCCCGAAGCGCCTAGGACCAAAACTTTTTTCATAATTATCTCTATTCTCCTACCAGTTAGCGGCAAAATTATGTATCGGTTTATATCCGATAGTGCGGGCTTGGTCTATAAGGTATTTGGGATTTTCTAGATCAGCACAGATATGGTATATGGCCCAACGTCTAGTCCACCAAACCTCATCTGAAGCGTCCCGTTCCAAGGCTAGGCGAAAAGCTTGCGCCGCATCACGGTAATCCAGCCAAAGTAAATCAGGATTTTGATTCGATACTTCGTTTTCAGAGACCAGCATTCCTAAGCGTAATCCTGTTATTGTCACCATATAATCTCTTGCAAATTCTCTCGCTGTATGTTCACCTAGATAGCGTGACATTTCTGACATATTGGGTTCGGGTAACGGCTTCCATAATTCACTTATGTAAACATCGTCAGGATATGCCCTAAATAGATCTAGTGTCCCTCCATACACAAAACGTTTAACACCGGCTTCTACCCCCGCCTTGAAAAGCTGATGAGTGCCACGAGTAGCTAATTCCAGTAAATATTGTTCACGTTCGACCGGTGAATCAGGCAGGTCCTTAGGTGGTTCACCAGTATGAATTATGGCATCTATACCACGTACTGCCTGCCAGACAACTTCATTATCAAGCAAACTTCCTTCGATAGCATTACAATTTTTAGGGACTGCAGGAATGACTTCATCCATTAAATGGAGCTCGTGTCCTTCGAGAATTGAAGCGATGGTCTGCCCAAGCCGGGTTGCTGCTCCCGTGATCAAAATATTCATTAATTCTCCTTTACATATTTTAAAAATCAAAAGGACTGATCTATTTAATGACTACCAAATACTACTTTGGAAATATTGTCTGTTTCTGATTTTCCAAACTGCTTAAATAAATAAACCCCATCTGTCATTACGATTTCATTATTTCTTTCCAAGTTACACTGGATTTCTATTTACCTTACACTATTACAGGATCTCTTCTTGCTCCTCTATTTGTTTAAAAGGCCACAACCGGAGAGCTGTACCACCCAAAACATAAGATTTATCTTCATTTGAAATGAAATGCATTTCGTCGCGCACCACGGAAAGAGTCTGTCCATATTCAGCTTGTTCCAGACATACAGGCCAATCAGTGCTCCACATAATACGGTCGGCCCCAAAAGTATTATAAACTTCCTTGACCATAGCGAAGGTATCATTCCATGGATACAACTGTTTTGAAATAGACCAGGTGTGGCTAATTTTCACATAAACTCTTGGATAACGAGCTAGAGCAAGCAACTCGGAGACCTCCTCAGGCCGATCGGGTTGTGCATCTGCCATATGGTCAACAACAACATCTAATTCTGGGAATTGCTCCAAATAACTTGCCAGATCTGGCAATCGCCCGGGACGAGTTAGAATTAACAAAGGAACTTTAAGTTTAGTAGCTCTCTGAAATAATGCTGGCATAATCGGGCTCCGAAACCAATTCCCTTCAGGTCCTTCTGACGGACTAATTCGAACACCTTGGAACCCTTGATTTTCCACCCAATAGCTTAGGTGGTCAGGTGCAGCTGGGTCTTCTGGGTTGACACGACAAACACCAGCAAACCGATTGGGATATTTCCGGATAGCGTGGGCAACATATCTGTTATCCCAACGATAGTGAATAACCTGTACTAGAACTGTTTTATCTACACCATGTTGGTCCATCAGGGTTATCAGAGTTTCTGCTGATCGATCCTCAACTGGAGGGTTTTCAGTTTCTTGTGGCCATGGAAAATCTGGATGGTTAATCCAGATATGAGTATGTGGATCAATGATACGCATTCGTATTCCCTCGCTATATTCTTCGGTATTATGGTCCCTAAACCAACAAACTAAAAATATATTATTTTTACCTTATCTCGAGGTGTTCAATATAGATCCTATCGTGATTTTTTTACAAATTTTTGTAATCCAGCATTTGTTTGGACTTGGCCTACATAGAGATCTCCCTGGGAATCCATCCATATACCATGTGGACAACCGGAAAAATATCCTAGCTGATTACTTTTTTCCCGACCTCCCCAATAAGAAACCAATTCCCATTCTAGGGTATATACACTGACCTGATGTTCCATTTCTGCCACATACACTATATCATCTACCGGATCAAAGTAAATAGTATCAGGCTTATTTATCTTTCGCTGGTCAAGATAATTCCCCTCGAGGTCAAAGAGCTGGATACGGTCGTTGGTTCGATCACACACCCAGAGACGCTCATAGCGATCAATACGGATACAATGGCTGAGCTCAAATTTACTTGGCTGCCAACCCCATTCACCCCAAGAATAAAGATATTCACCATTTTTAGTAAAACGATGAACCCTTGCATTTTCATACCCGTCAGAAACATAGATATCACCATTGGGCGCCGTAACTGCATCTGTCGGCTTCCGAAATGGAACGCCATCCTTCTTACCATATTCTCCGGGTTTCCCCAGGGTCAGAACAAGGTTTCCATGATTATCAAACTTATGGACACAATGATCCAGCCAATCGGTCAGGAAAATATTATCCTCACTGTCAATGAATATTCCATGAGCATCTTTTAGTATATCATCCCCTATTGTCCTAACAAATTTACCATTACGATCAAAAACTACAAGGGGATGCTTACTCCGAGAGTATACATAGACTTGATCTAAAGAATCACAAGCAACTCCTGGGACCCATCCAAAATCCCATGAGTTAGGTTTTTTACACCAATCTTCGGATACCTCGTAGGTGTATTCGCCATAACCAAATTGCACTGCAACCTCGCTTTCTATTGCTAATTCCCGTTGTGACAATTATTTAGAAATATTTACTTTTTGAATTTGTACAACCTTGCTGTAAAAAGTATGACTCTAATTAGTTTTGAAGCTACTAATGACATTCCTTGATATAAGGTTTCCTTAATGCAGCATCAATTGCTGAAAACAAGTGTATTAACCACCCATAAGAGAAAATCCAAAGCCCTATAGCTAGAATAAAATGTATGAGTGCTTTATTCTTTTCCCCCTTAATAATCTGTCCCAATCCGGGGATTAAGAGACTTCCCAGTGTAGCACCAAACTTGGTACTTGAAATTAAATTTCAGAGCATAACTCGCCTCCCGATATTACAATATAAATTTAGGTCTAAGTTGCTGTTATTAAAATTACCCGCCTAAACTAGATTTAATAACATTTTCCTCACTTTACATAACAGGTTTTATTTTTTTTCAGATATACGGTGCGCTTGTTTAGGATTAAGAGCCTGTTTCTCCATAGCCGCAACCCAATTTTCTCTCCATACTTCGTGATCGACCAAAATTCTTTCCGGATGATTATGACTTCGCACACAAAAGTCTGGAAAAAAGGGGCGACCTGTTGGTTCTCCATAAGCTACATACCGTAAATCCAAACTCCAACGGACATCCCAAGAGGTCAAATTTGGAACTGACCGATGAGGAGTGTACTGACTCAGGAAAGCCACACCACCCTTGGGGACTTCTGCCGGTTCTGATTTAGTTTGAGGCATAAGGTCTGTCCGTATTCGAGTGCCTGCATCTGATATATGGTCTAGATGTCCAGTATGATTTACACCTGGAATCACTTCCAAACAGCCCCGTTCAACAGTTGCATCAACCAATGGTATCCAACAAGTTAGTGCTAGCGTTTGATCAGAATCTGCCCAGCTCACTCCTGAATCCTGATGCCACGGGACATTATATGATGGACTATCATTTAAACGAGAAGGTGGCTTAGCCCGAATATGTTGGATGGGAGAACAAGTAATATCAGGGCCTAAAATTGATTCAACGGCATCAAGCAGATTGTCATTACGGAGAAAATCAAAGATTGGCTTGGCAAGCAATTCATAAATATCCATACCCTTCCCGATCTCTGCACTCTGAGCAAAAAGATGAGCATAACGTGTTAGGAATGTTTCTTCCTGATAAAGATTGGTAATTTTCCCTTCCTTTTGTAATTTCTCTCCCTGCCTATCAACAAAATCACTCATAACATCAATCACGGGATCAAGGTCGGCATCAGTCAACACGTTCTCAGCAACAACTAAACCTCTATCTTGAAATTGTTCTAATTGTTTATTAGTAAGAGCCATATGGTCTCCTCATGGGCAAAAAAAGAGTCAAATAGATTTTAATTAGAAAAATCAATTGATCCTATTTTTTAAATTCTCATATATTATCTTTGAAAAATTTAGAGTAGATTTTTGACTTGAAATTACCCCTAGTCTTGGTGAAATACTTCCTCCATTTCTGCCCACCATTCACCTTCATTCCGAGTTGGCAATGCCTCCTGCATTGGCATCATTATTTCCCACCATTTCTGAGTAACAGGGTCTGCGGCCATTTTAGCCATATCTGCTTCATAATTGTCGCCTGTATACTCAAAATATGAAAATAGGTACTCATCTTTCAGATAAATTGAGTAGTTATTAATATTACATGCCGTGATCATTTTTGCTACATCAACCCAGATTTTTTTATGATATTTTTTATATTCGTCAATTCGCTCTGGACGAATTTTAAGAATCATCCCATATCTCTGACATTCAATCATTAGTTACTCCTAGCTGTTTAGCGTTATACAAATATAGACACCCCCCTCAAAAGCCATAATTTTTTTCCTGCACATACAAGCTTTATAAACTAAACCATTTCGTTCTAATTTTTGAAAATGTCATTCTTGATGCTAGAGCTATTTGTAGATTTCTTTATCAGGGAACGACTTTTTATCATCTTGGACCTCAAGGGGAAGGAACATTATCCGGGAGTAATTTTTCAATACGTAGTTCACTCCAAAATTCGATAGGAATATCAAATTCTATCATTTTTACATTTTCATTTACTTCTTCGGGAGATCGCGCACCGGGAATTACAGAGATTACAGCTGGATGCGCAAGAGGGAACTGGAGTGCGGCTGCTTTTAGTGGAACACCATGATTTGTGCAGATAGCTTCAATTTGACGTACTGTTTCTAAGATAGGAAGAGGAGCTGGCTGGTAATTATATTTTGCGCCGTTTATAGATCCCTGAGCAAGGATTCCACTATTATATGGGCCACCAATAATTACACTGATGCCTCGTTCCTCACAGATAGGCAAGAGGTTATTAATAGCCGTATAATCTATGAGAGTGTATCGGCCAGCACAGAGGAAACAATCAAAATCCCCCTCTCGAGCGAAGCGGGCAAGCATTTTTGCCTGATTCATTCCAACACCAATAGCCCTAATGACACCTTCTTCCCGTAAGCTTAGTAACGCTCGATAACTACCCTGTATTGCTTCATCGTAGTGATTATCTGGATCATGAATATAGAGAATATCAATACGCTCTAGATTCAGACGTTGCATGCTCTCTTCAAAAGAACGCATAGTCCCATCATAACTATAGTCAGAAATGGGACCTATGGGAGGTAGATCATCGGACCATACGTCTTGATCCCTTTTAGGATCTGAAACAAGGAGACGGCCTACCTTAGTTCCCAATACAAAGGAGTCACGATCGTAACTTGATAATACTGAGCCCAAACGTATCTCACTAATACCACTACCATATAATGGCGCTGTATCAAAAAATCCTAGGCAATGACCAAGGTATGTATTTATAACTTTTCTAGCTGTCTCTTCGGGGACACTAGAATACAACCCAGCTAGGGGTGCACCACCCATTCCTAATCGGTTAATTTTTAGTTTAGTTTGGCCGATCTCTACCAATTTATTCTTGTTCATTGTTCCTGCCGTGCATCTGTTCTCCCCTCAGCAAGAAAGCCCGAATATCATAACGGCCGGGGCGTTCGACTGGTAGATCTCCAGCCTCAATCATCTCTTCAATTGGGGAACTATGAGTCCGGACAGGCATCTGTACAACCTCATGTAAACGCGCAGATTCGTAAATGGCCATGATTATCTCCACAGCCGCCCGACCATTAGAGGCCTCACCTCGATGCCCTGATTTTCCTTCGATCCAATCTGCTAGTTCTATGGCTTGCCCCACACTGGGATCCTCTCCTGTAGACGGCCGCTCTTCCCATCCATTTGTTTTAGGACCGATCAGCCTCACACGCTGCTCATCGACATCCATCATACCCTCGGTTCCATAAATATAACCACCTTGACGCCGTTCTGGGTGTAATTCCTGAAGTAGCATCCCTATAGCACCGTTGTCAAAACCTACAATACCCGCACTTCTGTCTTCAATCCTAATATCCCGCTCATAACGGTCGGTTTTCCTCTCAATGTTTCCGATAACCCATTGGGGAGAAGGGTCGCCCAGGACATAACGCATAAAATCGAACATATGCGAACAGTCGTTGAGTAAGCCCTGGCCACCACTACAAGTTACCTGGCGAATTTGGCCAATAACTCCTTCAGCAATAAGATTCCGGGCATCCGTCCATACCGGATTAAATCTTCGTTGATGGGCGATCGCGAGTTTAACATTATTACGCTGGACGGCTACCATCATTTCATCACATTCCCCCATGTTCACACCCATAGGCTTCTCACATAAAATGGCTTTTGGCTGCCGAGCGCATGCAGCTATAGTCATAGGTGCATGATGTTTATGCCAGGTGCATATGCTTACGACATCAAGGCTTTCTTTATCTAACATCTCCCGGGCGTCGGCATAGCGTTTTTCTATACCATACTGTTCCCCAAAATCTCTCCGAGCCTCTGGCACCGGATCTGCGAGTGCAACTACTCGAAAACGTTCTTCCCCTAGATATCCCCTCATATGAAGGTGTGATATGCTTCCACACCCAATAATGCCAACGCGATATACCGTGGCCATCAAGTACTCCTTGTGAGTTAAAATTAAGTTGGGAAATTCGAATAAACAAATATAGAAACTGTAAAGGTCTGTGTCAATAATCTGAATAGAATCCAGAATACTGGTTTTACAACTCTTGTGTTCTGTAATTGAGGATCCTAAACCGGCAGAGTATTAATTGCAGAAGGACCAATCAAACATCCCTTATAAGAAGTTATTTTTTTATTTCTTTTTTCAATACAAAATTGTCTATCGCCCATGCAAAACCATTCTCGTGATTAGCCGGAGCAATGACTAGCCCTTCCGATCTACCTTTATCTATAACTGCACTCTGTGCGTTGCCCATTATGACTCCCAAACCAGCATTAAAAAGCATCGGCAAATCATTATCACCATCACCAATAGCCATTACTTGATTCATCGAAAAACCGTGTTTTCGCGTAATAAACTCAACAGCAACTCTTTTGTTCACATCTGCATGCATGATTTCGATACGATCCGGATTTGTTTTTACAAGATAAAGGTCTGATCCAAAACGAGCCTTCATATCTGACAACACAGCCTCCCTTCTAGAAAGTCCAGGCAGAATTAACATCTTAGGCGGAAGCGGGTAATCACCACTTCTAAGACGTTCTAAAAGTTTAGTGTCCTGGTCAACCGAAGCACGGCTCTGGTCCTCAATCGAAGCGATAGATGCGGTATATTCATTAGTTATAACACTATCAACGGGAATGTCATCAGTTATTCGAAGCCAACTGTATACAAAATTAAAAGAGTTTTCTTCTATGAAATCCAGGAGTTCTCTAAAAGTATCTTGAGCTAGGCGCTGTTCGAAAAGTAATGGTCGTTTCCCCTGCTTGGCTGGCCCAAGAATAATCCCCCCGTTGTTAGCTATCAGGTAAAGTCTATCAAACAATGTCGGAACACCACCGAAGGGTTCACTGCTTCGGTCAATGTTACGACCACTTACTGAACTAACCACAACACCCTGTTCGAGAGCTTCTTCTATGGCTCTCAAACCTTCTGAGGATGGTCTTCCGTCGGGCAACAATGCGGTATCGTCCTGGTCAAACGCAATCAATTTGATTGGCTTTAGAGGGGTGTTCATGATTCTCCTTCCGAATATTTTAGTTTCTTCCCTATACTTCCACCTGGGTGATATCGCGCAAAATCTTTCTTGGTGAAGCCTCGATCAGCCATTAGAGCCATTGCCAATCCATCGGCCACTGCAAGGTGGCAAGATGTACTCACTGTTGGTGCAACTCCTAAGGGGCCGGCTTCATCCTTCACAGGTACAACAAGTACTACCGTACTTAGAGATGCTAAAGTTGATGATTCGTTCCCAGTTATTGAAATAGCAATAGCACCGTTCGCTAAAACTGTACGAATCGCGTCAATTAGTTCGACAGATTCACCACTGTGAGACAGGGCTATAACAATATCTCCATCCTCTATCTGACCACTGTCACCGTGGTTACAGTCAGTTGGATCTAAGAAATAAGCTTTTGTTCCTGTACTTTGAAAGGTTGCGGTTAGTTTGTGGCCAATATGCCGTGACTTCCCTACCCCTGTTACATGAACCCGGTTTCCCAAATTCTCAGCTTCCCTGATTAGGGTGATCGCATCGTCATAGTAATTATTAGACATACTTCTATGAAGATTAGTAAGCGATTCCGCCGTTTGAAGTATCAATTTTAATCCTACTGGAGTAGTGGATTTTTCTTTTGGGTGATTCGAAAAAAATAACGACTCATCTCTTTCAGGTGCAGGAGATAATTTTATAGGCAATGGAGTACCACCGTATAGATTCAAAACATCTTTACGGCTGGCTTCTAATTGAGGGAAAGCCCCTGGCACACAACAACATGAGGCACCACTCGATTCAGCCAAATCAGCAATATATTCTAGATTTAACCCATGATAAATCCCCGCTATTATTCCTCCTAAAAATGCATCTCCAGCACCAGTAGTATCATAAACTTCCACTGGTTTGGGTGATGATCTAATAGTTTGAATACCATCAGTTAGAATAGAACCTTGAATTCCTCCAGTGATGGCCACTAAACACGGATTATACCGTTCAAAAATACCCTCAGCTTGTTTTTCTATTCCGCCACTGAACTCTAATATTTGCGATGCTGGTGTTTGGGATGCCTTCAAAACGTCGGCAAGTTTCAGAGCTTGCTCCAATTGTTCCCTAGAACCAAGCCTTGCTACTTCTACCGCAAAATCTATTGAAATATCAACATCCAGTACTGTCATAGCACCGGCTTCCCGGGCTATTTGAAGTACAGAGACGACTGTATCCAGTGGAAATTGTGAAATCTCTGTTGTAACTATAGAAGCAGAACTAATATAATCGGCAAAATATTTCTCTACGTCTTCAGGTGTTGTTTCAGCTGTTAATCCCCTAGACATATAAATTGCACGCTCTCCATCCTCCGATACATTTACTACGGAAAAAGAGGATAAATAGCCCTTTCTAATCAAAATTGCTGAACGTTCGATCCTATGACGGTCCATTTCGTCACGAATTATATTGCCATATTGATCATCTCCCTGGAAACCAAAGAGACCAGTGGGCACTCCCAAAAGAGATGACCATGCTAAATGGTTAAGGGTAACTCCCCCCGGTCTTTCACTAACAGTTAAACCTTGTTCGTTTGGAACTATATAGGTTTTCTCATCCCCTTTAGCGATTTGATTAACATGGTAGATAATATCTACAACATTACTACCTCCACCTACCACTGGACGAGTTTGATCAATATTTTTAACCACAGAGTTAATCCTTCAGGCTTATATATTTATTTTCTAAAACTTTAACTATTGACTAGAACTACAGCAATCAAAGTCAAACCTATACCAATATAGGATAATACACGGACATCCTCTTTCCAATATAAAATAGCAACAATAGTCGTGAGAACAAGACCACCAGCACTAACGAATGGAAAAACAATGGTACCAGGAAGGACTTTGAGTGTTACAACCAAAAGCCAAGTACCAGCCACATTAATAGCTCCTAAAAGACCACTCCACTGAACATCATAGAAGCTAATCTGAATAGATTTTGTCCAAATGAAAACCAACCCCATCACACCAGATACGACAAAGAGGGAAAAGAGGTAAAGAGACATTTGACTTTGAGGGGCAAGTTCACTGAAGACCTTTGGGGACAAATGACAGAATCCAGTCGTGATAAAAAGAGCTACTAAGATCCATAATACACCACGCACGGGTCGAGAGGCCTGTCTACCCAAACCTAAACTCAAGAAAGGCAAAGCGAGGCAAACTGTAACTATCCCTAGAATCTGTAAAGAATTTGGAATTTCATGCCAAATCACAATCGAGAATAAGATGGGGATGACTACTGATAAACGAACTATTGCTAGTGTTATAGCAACACCACCCTGTAACAACGTCCGTATCAAGAAACAAAATGCAACAAAGTAAAAAACACCTGATATACTACCAATAAATACTGTATTCCAGTGCCATTCCCAACCAGAATCAGTAAGCAAAAGTATAGAAGAAAATATAGCTCCGGAGGAATAATTTAAACTGCCTACCGCAATTGAATTGTGGCCTTTTTGGTCAGCCGCTTTGAGGATAAGGCCAAAAAACGAGGTAACAACCGTAGTCACAATTAACAGAAGGAAACCTATTACAGTAACTCTCTTTCTGTCTAGTAGGAAAATTAAAAGGAGTTAAAGCGTAGTCTTAAGGCGTAAATTTAAACGTTCCTACATAAGCACTACGTTTATTGGGTATACTCCAATTTACTACCAAATCTGAACCATTGTACGAATGAGAAGACGTCTGAACCAACGTAGCGGATGCATCACCTACAAAGGGCTCATACCAGATCATACGATCACAGTTGGGCTCGTGGTCTGACTCAACCATTGATCGGGTCGCCACCCTAACCTGGTTATCGACCAAAACATGATAAGTCTGTTGACCTTCGTAGTTAAAGGAAATTCCTGCCGATTCCACCTTCTTTATTGCCCCCAAAAGCGCTTTATACCGGAGAGTAAAGATTTTTTTTATGGATTCGTGTTGGGATGGTGTTGCCCGATTATCGATAAACAGAAGTGCTTCTCTATCATGATAACCAAGCTGCAGGTTACCTGCTCCAAGAATAACCGCTACTACGGATAGCCCTGCCAGCTCGCCCTCATTTATCCGCCATGCTACTACAGCTTGATTGGCATCCCCTCCTGCCTCGGATGAATACGTACAGCCTCCACCAAGAATGTGATTAGACCGAACTTCAACATAATCCCCGGCTACCGAGGGCGAACCTCCAAAACTAGCAGGTCCATAAAAAAGTAACAGCACAACCAGAGAAAAACTGAGTTTTAACATCTTTAATGACCCCTTATTTGATTTCTACATTTCTAGTTTGACACCACATATCTTCTTAGACCAAAACATAGTTTTCTAGAAAGCACTAAGGAATTTTTAGTTTAAACATCCTTAATATTGGATTCACTCAATAACATTTGTCTGGGACCAAAACGAGCATTATTTTATCTCACAAATTATACAAACCTGTATTGCCCTAATTAATATATGTTTGTTTAAATTAAATTCAATTGGAAATTGAATGGTCTTTTTGTACAATTCTTACAATCACTAATTTAACTGCAAAAACACAACTATAATATAAAGGATCTGAGATATGATTTACAAAGATCTGGGAAATTCTGGTCTTAAAATTTCCGTGATCGGAATGGGTTGTTGGCCCATAGCAGGGCAAGGCTGGACTGGAACAAATGAAAAAGAATCACTAGCCGCATTAGATGCAGCTATTGATGGCGGAATCACTCTTATTGACACGGCTTATATGTACGGCCGAAACGGAGAATCTGAGAGACTCGTTGGAAAAGCTATCAGGCAGAGGAGAGGAGAAATTATCTTAGCCACTAAATGTGGCATTTACTGGGAAGGCAATAACCTAATCCGAGATAGTTCGAAGGAGAGGATTAACAAACAAATTGAAGAAAGTCTTCTACGATTAGATACCGATTATATAGATCTTTATCAGATACATGCGCCTGATGATAATACTCCCTTGGAGGAAACTGCAGCCACACTTTATAAACTCAAAGAACAGGGCAAAATTCGAGCGATTGGGGTAAGTAATTACGACTTAAACCAGATAACAACTTTCTCCCAACATACCCCCTTAGATTCAATCCAACCACCATACAATCCTCTTATTCGAGAAATCGAGAATGATATTCTACCTTTTTGCCAGAACAACAAAATTAGTGTAATTTCCTACTGGCCACTTTATAAGGGTCTTTTGACTGGAAAATATAGACATGGGCATCAGTTCCCAGAAGGTGACTCCCGCAATGAAGATAATCGATTCAAAGGGGAAGCTATGAATCAAACCCTAGAAATACTAGATCGATTAAGACCTATCGGAGAGGAATATGGCAAATCAGTTGCTCAATTAATCATTCATTGGACGTCTCGTCAACAGGGTATAACTTCTGTTCTTTGCGGAGCCACTCGGGTCAAACAAGTTGAAGATAATATTGAAGCTGTAGGTTGGACTATTTCCGAGGATCATTGTTGTTTAATCGATAAAATAGTTGCTGATCTCTATGTTTAGGCAAAATCGATGGAAAGCATTATCAGATTATTTAAAAAATCAGTGAGCTGTTGTGAATGCTAGTTATTTAATGCTGCCTTAGCTATTGAACGAATTTTCTTAACCATAGCTATAAAACCATTACTTCTACTTGGGCTAAGATGAGACTTAAGATCTAGACCCTCAAAGATTACTTGAACGTCTGTGTCCAATATTTGCTGAGGTGTTTTACCTGAGTAGACCATTAGTAAAATGGCTACAAGCCCACGCACAATGTGAGCATCACTATCAGCATCAAAATTAACAACTGGTTGGCGGGCAGCAATGACATGCGGATC
>CAZQGS010000011.1:0-2075 GCA_964593235.1 uncultured Gemmatimonadota bacterium
GGGTAAGCTAATTCCACCCCATCCCTGGATACGCTCCAGACAACCTGTGCTAGATGTTCAAGATTAACCTGATGGCATATCCCCATTCCCGGAGGAACAACTCGAAAATTATCAAACGTGTTTTGTCCCCAACGCAATAATGAATACCTTTCATAATTGCGCTGCATTTCCAATGTTATATTTTTTTGCAACGAATCTGAATTGCCAAAATTATCTACGCTGATTGAGTGATCAACAACTAGATCTACTTGTACAAGAGGATTTATCTTCTGCGGATCTCCACCCAGCTCTGAAATTGAATCTCTCATAGCTGCAAGATCAACAACTGCAGGAACGCCCGTAAAATCCTGCATCAAGACTCTCACTGGTCGAAAAATAATTTCCCGATTACTATTATCCAGCCATGAACCAACTGCATTCAAATCTCCTAGGGTTACATCCGTAGAATCAGCATGACGCAGCAGATTCTCAAGAAGTACTCTGAGCGACCTAGGCATACCTGTTAAATCGCCGAGGAGGCCTTCGGCAGAAGCGATGCTATAGTAGGTATACTCAAGGCCGCTAACATTAAGTATACGTTGAAAATCTGAAGATTTTATTTTAGCCAGGATTCTGCTCCATTCAGTAAGAGACGCCAATGCAACCGATACCAAGCCCTGAAGGCCCATACAAGTTGATGAATGAGGGTTATAAGATAGTTTTCTTCCATCACCCTAGGGATTCATTTGTGCGGTTAGCTACTATGGAAATAAAAAGGTGTATTGCATGACGTTTTCGGCACAAAAGCTTACCTGTATCCGTGGTGAGCGAGTGATATTTAGCGCTCTAGATTTTAATATACCCGAAGGCTCTGTGTTATTGCTAAAAGGGCCCAATGGAAGTGGAAAATCAAGCCTCCTCAGAATTTCTGCGGGGTTTCTCAAGCCCCAAGAAGGAATTATAGCTTGGAACCACTCGCCTTTGGATCCAGATATATATAGTAGCAAAATATCCTATATGGGACATTTGGATCCGATAAAACCATCGCTGACGGTTCGAGAAAATCTAGATTTCTGGGTTCGATTGAGAAAAAAGAACAATAAAACCACTGAAAAAATTTTTCATACCCTCAACATCGAAAATCTGGCCGAATTACCAGCATCTTTTTTATCTCAAGGACAAAAACGTCGGCTCAATTTTGCACGTGTTGTAGCAGAATCTGCAAAATTATGGATTCTAGATGAGCCAACAGATTCTTTCGACAGAGAATCAGAGGTTTTGTTTACAGAAATATTAAAAAAACATCTATCGATGGGTGGTCTCGCAATGATTGCAACCCATAACAACCTGGATATCAGTCCAGCAAACACTTTAGAGCTAGGGAACTCTTAGTGAACGCCTTTAAGTTAATTGTTGAAAAAGACATCCGTCTAGCACTAACCCAGGGCGGTAGCACTATGTGGGTGATAATGTTTTACCTTTTGACTATAACACTATTTCCGCTTGCTGTGGGTCCGGATCCAGAAATATTATCAAGAATTGCCAGCGGTGTGATTTGGGTTGCGGTCCTTTTAGCCGTTCTACTATCATTGGATCGTTTATTTAAACCTGACTTCGAGGATGGCACTCTAGAGCTGCTTGCATTAGCCCCAATAAGAATGGAGCTTGTTGTAATTGCGAAAGTTCTAGCTCACTGGGTAACCACAGGGCTTCCTCTTTCAATTATGGCCCCAATAATGGGTGTTCTGCTTAGCATGGATCCTAACGGTTACCCGGCCCTAGTTGTTGCAATGATGCTAGGTACGGCTGTACTAAGCCTTATCGGTGCTATCGGGGCGGCTCTAACATTGGGAATACGTCGGGGAGGTTTTTTGCTTTCCCTTTTAGTTTTACCTTTTTTTGTCCCCGCATTAATCTTCGGGGTCATGGCGGTCGATTCAACAATTAGTGGTACTATGGCTAGGCCCAACTTTATGATCCTACTGGCTTTATTTCTCGTATCTACTGCTTTAGCCCCCTTGGCCACCAGCGCGGCTTTAAAAATAAATTTGGAATAATTTCTAAAGTTGATTAAACGCATATTTTCTATGTTAATA
>CAZQGS010000012.1:0-71227 GCA_964593235.1 uncultured Gemmatimonadota bacterium
TAAAGGCGGCAGATGTGAGGCTTGTGAAGGGAATGGCGCAACTAGGGTAGAAATGGATTTTCTAGCTGATATGTGGGTCTCATGTCAAGTATGTAATAGCAAACGCTTTGATAGAGAAACTTTAGAGGTAAAATACAAAGCACATTCAATAGCAGATGTACTTAACCTAGATTGCCAAGAAGCACTAAAACTTTTTAAAAATATTCCAACAATCGCCCGAGTGCTCAGGACCCTAAATAATGTTGGATTAGGCTACATAAAGCTAGGTCAACCAGCTCCTACTCTTTCCGGAGGAGAAGCTCAGCGCATTAAACTAGCTCGTGAACTTTGTAAGCGAAGTACTGGACGTACTCTATATGTACTAGATGAACCTACAACCGGGCTTCATTTTGAAGATATTACTCATCTTATTAAAGTTCTCAATAACTTTGTTGACAACGGTAATACTGTTATCGTAATCGAGCATAATATAGAGGTTATTAAGACCGCCGACTGGATTATTGACCTCGGCCCTGAAGGAGGGGAAGCAGGTGGCCAACTTATAGTGACGGGTACTCCGGAAGCTGTAATAAAAGCCAATAACTCCTCAACTGGTCGAATATTAGCGAAAACTCTAATATCTCCAGACCAATTGAACTATTCGCCATCAAATCAACAAATGTTATCCAAAGAAGACAATATAACTCAGATATCGGTACACGGTGCTAATGAACATAATCTAAAAAATGTGTCTATCACAATCCCACGAGACAAAATGACCGTATTCACCGGAGTATCTGGTTCTGGGAAAACATCCTTAGCTCTCGATACGATCTATGCTGAAGGACAAAGGCGATACGTGGAATCCCTTTCCGCTTATGCTCGTCAATTTCTCCAACAAATGCAAAAACCACAAGTTGATTATATCAGCGGGTTATCACCTGCTATATCTATAGAGCAAAAATCACCGGGACGAAATCCCCGATCTACTGTTGGCACTATTACTGAGATTTACGAATATCTCCGAGCTCTCTATGCTCTGGTTGGAATACCACATTGTCCTTCCTGTAAGGTGCCTATTGGAGCTCAAACATCCAGTCAAATTGTTGATCGAATTATGACTCTCCCTCCAGAAACACGGGTAACCCTGCATGCTCCTGTAGAGCCTGAAGGTTCGGACGGATACGATAGTCTTCTTGAACGAGCACGTCGAAATGGGTTTATCCGGGTACGGATTGATGGCAAGACCCAAAGACTTGAAGATGATATTCAGATCGATAGAAAACGTCGTCATGAGCTCTGCATAGTAATAGATCGAATTATTATGCAGGCTGATGTACAGCAACGTCTGGCTGACTCAGTTGATACAGCCCTAGAGGTTTCGAGCGGCCTTTTAATAGCTGAAGTTCAGGAACTAAATAAAGAAGAAATACATGATATCAGGTTCAATCAGTTTTATTCGTGCCCAGATTGTGGTTCCAGTTATGAAGAATTATCATCTCAGAGTTTCTCTTTCAACCACAGGTCAGGCATGTGTCGGGAATGTGAAGGACTTGGTACTCAACCTGGTATCGATCTTAATCTATTAATGCCGGACCGCTCTAGGTCTATTAGGGATAATGCCGTAGCCCTATGGGGGGAAAATAATGCCGAACCTATTCTTGAAAAACTAAAACTGGTTGGAGCTGATTTAGGGTTCTCCTTAGAAACACCCGTTGCTAACCTTCTACCCGAGCAACTTCACGTTTTTCTCCATGGTAGTGAGCAATGGATAAATGACACAGAATGTTATGGGTTGTCCTTTCAGTTCAGAGGGATATTCCCTACAATTGAATTAGTTGCTCGATATGCCAATCGTTTTCCCGAACTAGCACGGATACTTCATCCAACCATATGTTCTGCCTGCAAAGGTGGACGACTTCGCCCTGAAAGTCTTGCTGCTCTGATCCAAGATATTTCTATCGCTAAACTCTGTGCTATGCCTATCAACCAAGCTATAGATTTCATAGATGGAATAGTTTTCTCAAATTCTCAAAAGCAGATTGCCGCCGAAATAATGACCGAAATCCGAAACCGGATGCGCTTCCTTTTAGATGTAGGGTTACACTATCTAACACTTGACCGTAAAGCACCAACTCTTTCGGGGGGAGAAGCTCAACGGATACGATTAGCGAGCCAGATAGGTTCTGGGCTTACTGGCGTCCTTTATGTTCTGGATGAACCTACTATCGGACTTCATCCTAAAGATAATCTTAGACTAATCAAAGCTCTTGAGAACCTGCGTGACCTTGGTAATACGTTAATTATGGTAGAACATGACCGAGATACTCTTGAACGGGCGGACAACC
Source organism: uncultured Gemmatimonadota bacterium (assembly GCA_964593235.1). Taxonomy (GTDB): domain Bacteria; phylum JAAXHH01; class JAAXHH01; order JAAXHH01; family JAAXHH01; genus JAAXHH01. The sequence goes on from CAZQGS010000012.1 coordinate 2,328, forward strand.
TAATTGATTTTGGTCCTGGTGCAGGTATTAAAGGGGGAGAAATTGTTGGTAAAGGACCTCCTAGAAAGCTAATGAGACTTAAAACTTCACTGACCGGCCAATATTTGAGTAACCAAATAAGGATCAAAAAGCCACTCGATCGTCGTAAGCCAAGTCAAAAAGAAATCGTTATATTAGGTGCCCGTCAAAATAATCTCAAGAATATCGATGTAAAACTACCTTTGGGGCTTTTCAATTGTATCACCGGTGTTTCTGGCTCCGGGAAAAGTTCATTGATAAATGATATCCTTTATCCTGTTCTTGCCTCTACTCTCCACCGTGCCCAACTAAGTCCTGGCCCCCATGACGAGATCTTGGGCTTACAGTTTGTAGATAAAGTAATTAACATAGACCAAACGCCAATCGGGTATTCTCCTAGATCAGATCCTTCCACTTACGTAGGATTATTTACACCGATTAGATCGCTTTTTTCACAGACGGTAGAAGCTCGAATCAGGGGATATAAACCTGGAAGATTTAGTTTTAATATACCTTCAGGGCGTTGCGAAGCATGTCAGGGTTTAGGCGTTCGCAAAATTGAAATGCATTTTTTGGCAGACGTTTGGATGACTTGCGAAATTTGTAACGGTAAGCGTTACATGAAAGAAACACTGGAGGTTACCTACAAAGGGAAAACCATCTCTGACACATTGGAGATGACCGTAGCTGAGGCTCTTGAACACTTTAACAACGTCCCCCGCGTCCAAAATATGCTTCAAACTCTAAATGATGTAGGACTTGACTACATCCGTTTGGGGCAGTCCGCTATTACACTTTCTGGAGGAGAAGCACAAAGAGTTAAACTTGCCAAAGAATTGTCCCGGCCCGGGACCGGACAAACAATCTATTTGTTAGACGAGCCAACTACAGGCTTGCATTTTGATGATATTCAAAAACTTCTCAATGTCCTTATGAAACTAGTGGACAATGGGAATACGGTGGTGGTTATTGAACATAACCTTGATATTATTAAAATGGCTGATTGGATTGTAGATCTAGGTCCTGACGGTGGGGATCTTGGTGGTCACATAGTTGCTACTGGAACTCCGGAGGATATTATTTCTTCACGATATTCGCACACTGGCAAAATTTTATTGAAGGAACTAGCAAAAAGTAATTAAGTGTTTTTCCATGCTCTAACTATAAGTTCCCATACTCGCCCTACTCTCAATGAAGCTTCAGATTCCCCACGGCAACTGTACCAGCATTCGTTACAATCTATTTTTTTTGAAACTGGTTTGAAATCTGTGTATCCAGAAATTACAGGTAGTTCCGCACATGGTTTTATGTTACCCTCAGGAGTTAACTGCACCAACCATTTCCCTGCTGCTTTACAAGATTTAGGTAGTGTGTTTTCGAAATAAGCCGGGATCTGCTTAAGATACCATGATGAGTTTACAATATTTCCTAAACTAGATTTAACACGGACTAGATCTTTAATAACATTATCTAACAGATCTGAGTGGGAAGATTCAATCAGATGGGTTTCATTTCCATTTTTGAAATCGCTGTAACAGCTGTAAGACACCTTCGCTCCTATAGACCGGGCCATGTGGGCAATCGGGATTAAGTGATCTAGGTTATCCCGCATAATTACCGTATTGAATATCACATTAATACCCTTTTTTGTTAATTCAGGGACCAGTGAAAATATATGTCCATATAATCCGTCGATACCACGTTCTTGATCATGTTCACGCCCCATATAATTTAACGAAATTGAAATGTGGTCAATACCAGCTTCCCAAAGGGCCATGCCCCTTTCAACTGTTAAGAGAGATCCGTGAGTCACCATACCTATATATACAAAACCTAAAGATTCCCGTATCCCTCTAACTACTTCTGGTAGTTGTTTATTAAGCATTGGTTCACCACCTGTCAAAGTAACAGTCATAGGATTTAGCTTTTTGATTGCATCTAAATAGTCATAATCCGTCACTTTACTTGGGTCTTTAGATTTCCAGTAATCACAAAAATCACAAGTTGCGTTGCAAAGTAAGGTTACCTCTAAATTAACAGACATCGGACCTCCCTTTAAACGCACCCATAAGTACTTGAGGAGGCCTCGAAGTTTTCTTGTTAAGGACATTTGCCTTAACAATCCTTTTTCATATCCAAGATTATCGGCGGACAGCCCAGACCCAGGAGAGGTTTGTCCCAATTCCGGCCTAGAGATTATTGAGCTTTGTTCCGACATTAACGGTAACTCCCTCTTTTAAGGTGTTTTATGCCGCAGCAACAAAATTAGTACCATCTATCTTGCCTTCCACAGTGTGTCCCATCAACGTGAGCATTGATGGGAATAAATCTACGGTCCGTACAAATTCTGTTGAAATCTTCGTATTTATAAACAACGGAACATGCATATGCTCACGATTAAGTGAACCATGAGTTCCATAGTGTTCAGGATTTTCATACTTATATCTCAAGTCAAATCCATTTGTAGCGCTGACTATAAGATCACCTGATCGAGGTGAGCCGAAAATACGCAACAATTGGTATGGAGCATCAGGATAATCCGTATTAAAAGTCGCAGAAAGCATCTGTTCTTGAGTTAATTCTCCTGATAAATTATGATAGCCAAATGGATCATTCCCTTCTACTATTCGATAACCAATCCCATTAGCTGTTTCCCAGATTTCGCTGGTTCCTTTACTACCAAAGACCAGAACCGTATCCTCTTGCGATCTTGTCGAGACCAAATCTATCGCTTCCCTAGACAGGAGTGCCTTAATTACATTAGTATTACCCATGTTACAAATATTTGGGTAAGTCGGCCTTTTCGCCCAGGAATCACCCTCCTTAAGGTATATATGTGACATCCCGTTACCGGAGACCATCGAAACTGCATTACAATCTTTACGCAAAATCTTTGGATAGTAAAGGGTATCAAATCCCAACTCATTGAGATATGACCAAAGTTCGAAATGGGTGTGTGTAGCAGTTAACCCATGATCACTTGATATTACAAACAATGTATCATCCAATGTCCCTTGAGCCTGGAGCTTTTCGGCCAGCCTGCCTAGGCCTTTGTCAAATGATTGGTATGCATTCAGGGTTTCATCTGAAAAAGGATCCGTATAGTGTGAATATTCGTCTACTGCTGGGAACACGACCGAAACAAAATCTACTCCTTTGGCTATTGCCCTATCTACATAACCCCAAGCGGCCTCATCTACCACCTGCCAGCGACCCGAAAAATGGCCATAAAGCCAGTACCAATTTTTAGCTATTATTGTCTGATTTTCAAAGATTCCTAAACCTTTATTTAAAAAGCTAAAAACTCCCGCTGGATGTTCAAAATAATCGAAGATAGTACGGATATTATCCTTAAGGTCACTATCAACATAAAAACCACCTGGCCCCACATAACTTCGAGACTGCTTGAAATGGGTAAACCTTTGAGGTTGCGAGCGATCAAACCATCGAATTCCAGGAAGATTGCATGAACCGGGGGTACACCCGGTCAAAAATGGCACGTGGGCTGGTCCAGTTGTTGAAGGGAACGATGTTACTGCTTTTCGATAATCCCCCTTGTCCAATACAAACCTTTGAATAGCCGGGAGTTCTCCCGCATCTATCATTTTCTCCATTACGTCCGCACGGGCACCATCAATTAAGAAAAAGATACACCGTTTAAACGGTGTTTTTCGCATGCTATCTCCTATAATTATAGTACATATCCTTACGCACTTTCTCGCACTAACTAAACAAGACAAATAATATATAGGTATTATTGATCGTTTTCAAGAATTTTCAGGCGGAGAGTACTGAGCAATTCCTCATAAGAAGATTTATTAATTTTCTGATAGAATGCATCACGATTAGCAAGGGCAATACTAGCTCCATCTATAACCATATCATAGATAAGCCACTTCCCCTTTATCAATCCCATCTTGTAATCGACAAGGGTTTTGATACCCTTGTACCAGAGAATAGTTTTTACTAGTGCTTGGTTCCCTCGAACGTCTTGGCTATCATAATCCGTTTTATCCGAACTCTTACGCAATTTATCTAGTGCCTTTTGTTCAGTCCATTTACGCATAACTGATACAAATTCACCTTGCTCTTCTTCTGTTCTATTACGCCAGTATTTTCCAAGTGATATTCGGCTATGGCGTTTAAAATCAAAACCTGAAATAATAGAACGTCGCATTGTTTCTTCTTGAATTAAATTCCCCTTGGATATATCCAGTTCTTGTAGCATAGCATCCCTTAGTTTCAAGGTTTCTATGGGTGATTTCTCCTGTGCATAGCTCCAAGAAGTTAACGAAGAAATAGAAACTATTGAAACAACTATCCATAACCGTCGTAACTTCAGGTAAAGACAGAACATTTTCCCCCTCCATTGGGTCAGATTATGGGTCGCTGAATCGACGATGAATAACAAAAGAATCGTAATCACCCTGTGATTCTGTCCCTGTTGCATTTCCATCGGTTAAAACACCTATACCCACGGCTTTCCTTGGGGGAGGCTTGCCAAAAATTCGAACATAATCAGCATATACGTCAACCGACTCGTTCACCCATTCTCCAAGTTTTTCTTTGCCACTTTGAAGTACAATCACATGGGGGCGACCCATACCTTCCCGACGATGATATGTACCAACAGGAAGTGTAGTACTCCAGACGTACTTCAACGTTTTAGGTATCCCAATAAAATTTTGATCTAAAACAACGTATACAGCCACACTACTGTCATTCTTTGGTCCAATAGATTCATTCCCGTTTTCTGGCAAAACTCTGGCTCTCCAACGCCATGAAAGTATCGGATATTGGTTTGCATCCCAATTACCGAGACGTTTACGAATTATAATGGACGACCCATCATCATTAGCACGGAGATACTTATTCTCTTGTTCTTTTTGAATAGTATATACATTTCGGGCACTATCTTTATTTCCTCGCCAAGGTTGCCATCCCCCAGGGAAACTACCAGATTGATATTTCTCAAAGTCATCAATAGTAATAGACCACTTAGAACTTACTCCTTCTTGAAGAGTATTAGACCAGGCAAAATTTGGCATGATCAAGCAGTAAGAGGAACTTTTAGAATGGATCGAACTAAATATCATATGGGCACAAAAAGAAAAATCGATAATTGTTACACAGAGTAAAATGGTAACTACAAGTACCAAATGAAGTAATTTACTCCATTGTCTCCCCACCCTTATCATGCCCCGTCCTCCACTCTTATATTCTTGACTCTAACTAATACTTTTCGCCTGTCACATAATCCAACTCAGACAAGGATACTTGAAGACCGAAGATAGATCGCTCATATTCTTCCTGCATTCTTGCATATGCTGTGTGGGCATTTAGTAATTCAGTTATATCGCCGTTCACGTCAAAACCCATTTTTGCAGAAGTCAGCCATGCTTTTGCAGAACGAAAAGCTCGATCACTATCCTTCATATTAGAAAGAGCGTCGATTACTTGACGGTATGTTTTTTCTACTTCCAGTTCAATCACATTCATAGCTTGAGATTGTTTACTAATCAAAGATTCTAGTTCAGCCCTTCGTGTTAGATATTTTGCTCTGGTTAAACCAAAATTAAAATTCTGCTTGAGAGTTATAACAGCACCACCACGAAAAAAGTTAAACTCATCTTTCAAGAAAGGATTGTCCAATTCTGGTCGATGAGGAGCTATGCCCCATTGTAGTGTACCAGCAAGAGCAATTTGGGGATAAAAATCACTTTTAGACACTTTCATTAAAGCCCGTCGTACTACTACACCTGCCTGGAGCTGCTTGAGGTCATATCGTCGGTTTTTAGCCTTTTTAATGTAAATACTAAGTCCTTCCAGAACAACTCCATAGTCAATAATATCAGGGTAAATGATTTCGAAATCTGTAGAGCGATCAATTTCAAGTAACTTCATTAAAGCGGCCTTACTCATTTTGATAGATGTCTCAACCTTTGTTTTATTTTTCCGCGTCTCATATTCAAAAACATCAATTCTTAATAGATCATTTTGGCCGACTACTTCAGAATCTTCCTCTATCATTTGGGTTACAAGTTTCCGGGCATTTCCTACTTTGATTTCACTTTCTAATACTATTTCATGAAGTCGGCTCGCTAAGAGAAGTCCAAAAAATAGTTTTTTTACCTGTAGAACTATTTTTGCCTTCTTTAACTCTACAGCGGCTTCACCCGCTTCAAGACCAAATTTGGCAGCTTTCCGGGTATTAGAAAGTTTACCGAAAGTATAAAGCGGTTGGACCAATTCAAATTTTGTTTGTGAAAACAGGCCAATATTAGAGAGATCACTTCGAATAGTCTCTACGTTTTCTATATCACCTGCGATGCCAGGTGCTGGTCCCAAAATACCTGTCCACTGTAATCGAGGAACTATACTGGCGAATTTGGCTTGACTAAGCCCTGCTTCTAATTTTTCGACTTCTAGAATTGCCTGTTCAATATCCGGACTTACACTTAACGCCCTTTCCAGACACTGTTTCAAATTCATTTGAACAGATTTATTAGATCCCTGAGCAATCGTAGATCCAACAAAGAGAACTATTACAAGTATTTGGAGCAAAATTCGCACGATGTTTCCTTATTTTATCCATAACATACAATACAGCACTGTTATACTTATTTTAAACGTCATAGTTTTCCAATGGATCCATTTTTAAAGAAAAAATTCCAAAACGAAAATAAACTAAATTGGCATCTCCAGTTTGCCATTAAGTCTACTCTTATATAAGAGCCAAAGTGATCGTTTCCAATGGAAAATAGCAGTAAAAAAAGTCCAAATCGCTACAAAAATAAATAATTCTTCCGTCATCCCTATTACAAGTCCACCCAACAATAAAAGAACATTTATGTTACGCCTAGCGCCAATCCGTCGAAAAAAACGGTCTATTGGCGCATAGTCAAAGAGTTCAATGCCTCGACGTGATTTAAAAATACCTGTTGCCATTTTATCTAGTAAATAAAAAATGGTGATTGTCCCACTAAATATAAAGGGACCTGTTAAAGTGCCATTTTGACTAAGCATCCACCCAATTGCCCAATACCAAGTCAGCTCGTATACTACATCTAAGATGTGTTCATATTTATCACCAAACCGAGTACATCTGACAGTAGTACGGGCAAGTTTTCCATCAACTCCATCCAGAATACCAACGAGAAATGCCAACATTAAGCCACTGGCTAAAAATCCAAGAGCCATCAGACCAGTTCCCAAGAAGGCAAGAAGAACTGTTACGGTTGTTATCTGATTAGGGGTGACTGCTTTTTTTGATATCCATTTTGTAACCCGATTTTCTAAAGGAGGATGGATAAATTCCGCGGGGAAATCTAAAGTACCCTTCTGGGCAGCATCGATCAAAAACATCTCAGCCGTTAGTATTTTTTTATCTGAATCAAGAATTACCCACCATGCTGAAATATTACGTCGAAGATCTACAATATAGGGATTCATGATACTAAGATCAAAAACAGAACAGGATCTTTCTGATAGACCTTCCACCGCGGACCACAGAGATTCTGAATCCGACCAATTAACAGTAAGATTCTGAAGCAAGTTAAGATCCGCAAACAAAAGTCTACATGGATTAATTGAACTTGTATCAATAACCTTTTTATTGGGACCATTGTTAATCATGGCCTTTAACACCCGTTCATCGTACAAATGGTGTCCATCTAAAAGAAGAATACATTCGTCATTTCCAGTTAACCAACTGTCAGTAGGATCATTAACTCTGAGCCAATTAACTTTTTTCAATTCTTGAAACCAGATATCCTCAAACCTTTTAAAAATAGTTTCTCTTTCACCTATATCTGAGGGGTCAATAACTGTCACTTGACTTGCCCCTAGAGAAGCGAAGACCCGAAAATGACGTTCGAGCAAGGGAAACCCGTAGATTGATCGCTGGGCTCCTGTTATTTTTGGTTCTGTATCAATAAATAGGACAACACTAAAATTCACTATTTTTGTTTTCCACCTTTCGATAAACTCCCTTTTGATCCGTTGTCAATAGAAGAGCGAAATTAAAAAGGCATATGACCTCTTAAACGCCTAAGTATTATTAGATCATCCCCCTCAAAATTTAGCAAACATAATATGCCTAGATAACCAGATAGAAAGATAATCGGCAAAATAATCAAATGTAAGAAATTAGAGTCTGGTAAAATTCCTCCGACGAAAAAAGCCGCCCCAAAAGCTAGGGCAGCGGCACAAATGGGTTTGGAGATTCGCCAAGTTAATGGATGAATACGATAAAAATGGTAGACTTCGAACAAACGAATGAGAGACAGAAGTCCGAATGATATTAAGGTTCCTAAAGCGGCTCCTAAAATACCCATTGTTGGGATGAACCATAGGTTAAAAACAAAATTTACTATGACAACAAAAATAGTATTAAAAAGGTTAAGATAAGGGCGGCCGGACATTATTAGAATAATATCTCCCGAACCCATAACAGCGTAGATAATTTGGCTTATAGCGAGAACAACCAATACCACAAAACCAGCAACAAATTCGGAACCCAATAAACCTAGTAATTCTCTTCCAACAAGCGTCAGTCCACAAAGAACAGCTAAGCCAATCGTAAGTACCCACCGGGTTACTAACCTAAGATTTTGTTCTAGGCGGTTCAATTCTTGACTTTGATTTAACTCAGCGACAATCGGACTGAAAATAGGATCAAACCACTGCCGTACTTTCTTGGTTGCCAATGCGATCTCAACCGCGACAACATACACACCTAACTGGGCAGCAGACAAAAAGTACCCGACCATTAGTACGTCTATTCGGATCATCAACATATAGACTAGTTCATAGCCCATTACTGGCAAAGAAAATCGGGTCAATGGAGTTATTAGACGTATTCCCCCTAGGTGGGCAAAACATTCTTTCCAGGAATAAAATTTGGTAAAAATATACAATACCAAAAACATACTACATGCTAAACTACCCACCAGTGCTGCTGCTATTCCATACGTATACCATTCAAAGTAAAACAAAAAACATGCCAACCCGAAGAGAATTAGAGGTTCTATGCCTCCCCTGATTAGTGCATCGTATTTCATAATCTTGTGAGCCTTGGTAATGCCCATTATGATAGTGGTCAGAGAAATTAATGGCATAGCTATTGATAGTAATTGAAGAATACCGGTAAGACGAGGTTTGTTCAGTATATTCTCTGCTATAGAAGACGCACTAAAAAAAAGTACTGTGGCCACCAACATACTTAGAGTAAGGCTTATTCCAAGAGCTTGAACAATAACTCTATAAGTACTTACAACATCCTTATCCTTACGATACCGTGGGATAAAATTGATAAGACCTTTGTCTAGGGAAAATTGCCCAACCTTTCCCAACATATCAATAATTGTCCACCCAAGCATTGATAGTCCGAAAATTTCGGCACCAAATAAACGGGTAATAATGATGAAGGCGAATGTCTTGCTTAATCGTGCTACTGTACCAATAAAGTTAATAAACGCACCTGCAGCAATTACTGACCCGTCAGACACTGATAATTTTTTATTGGGAATCGAATCTTCTCGTTTTTCTGGCATAGTTATTGACTTTCTTTACTAGCTTCGACGAGGAGAGTCCAGCCTCTGTTATTTTCAGTAAACAAATTGATCACAGCAGATACCATCCGGCCTATCGAAATTAGACCTAAACGAATCAAAGTAGCCGGTACTGTATGCATATGTTCAGCTGTATAGCTTAGTCTTATTAATAAAAGATCAAATCTGGAACGAAGAAGATACTGATATCGATTTAATTTAAATCCACTTTCTTCGAGTAATACCGCTACTGACCCATGAGAGTAAAATTGAACAACACTATGTCTTTTCCGGTGCAAGTCACGCCATGTATCGTCTATACTTTTATGAGTGAGGCTATCAAGAGTCAATAATATCCGCCCCCCCGGTCGTAACACCCGCCATATTTCATTTAGGGTGTCACGGTCGTTCTGAAGATGTTCAAAAACGCAAAGGCTCATAACCGTGTCAAACTGGCCCGAATGTAATGGTAATATTCCAGCATCAGCACAGAAGTAACTAGTAGAAGAGGTTTTGTGGTAATCAATAGCTCGACGCAATTGCGGTCTATTGAGGTCAAACCCTAACACATAAGCACCTTGAAGACCAATACGGTAGTTATAGCTTCCCTCTCCGCAGCCAATATCAAGGATACGTTCACCTCTTTTAGGTCTTAACCACCGAATAGCCGGAATAGTTTCTTGAACGCGACGGAAATTAAAATCTTTTCTGATCCGGAGGGCCAATAATCCTCTTAATCTGTAGATAAATTTCCTCATGGGCTCTTCCTCTCATCTACATAGCCTCTATTAAAGATCCTGTTTCACAGTTCTGTCATGAGCCAATAGTCGACCCGTCGAGATGAAAATTGCCAACCCCATGCATAATCCTCCAACTGTTACTAACCAAAACATCCAGCTAAGCAATCCTAAAGCAGCTAAACCAAACAATACCACAGTAAAAAAGTCCCTTTTGCACATCATCCTGAATAAATTTAGTAGCCTTGCGATTAGGTTGCTACGACCGATTGTGTGCTTTTCGAAAGCCTTATTAAAACGTACTAAACTACCACTTCCTCCGGTCTGAATTAGATAGTAATACATCACCAAAATTGCTAAGGCCACTATTATGACAGACCCCATCCCTAGATACCTAACCACACTCAGGTCATTTTGGGCAGCATATGCCCAAATTATGGCAGAAAAAAATGCCAAATAGGTCAAGTTGTCCGTGATGGTATCCAGCCAAGAGCCATATTTGGATTCACGGAAAGTTAAAACAGCTACTTCTCCATCGCACCCATCCAAAATAGATGACATCTGAAAAAATAATGCCCCTACTAACACCATCCAGTAACTTCCATCTAGTACTAATCCTGCTCCAAGTAAGCCAAAAAGGAAGGTAATTAAAGTTACGACATTGGGAGTTATGGGTGTTTTAACTAGCCATTTTGTTATTCGTGTCGATATCGGTCGATTAATGAAACGTGAAATCCAACCATCTGTTGGCTTAGTGAGACCTTGCAATAAAGTTTTTTCACTATGAGAAAGCATTTTAGGGGTGTCCACATCTTGCCAAAATCCTTCACCTATGTCAAATGGACGCATCCGACCATCCCGGGCAAGAACTCTTATACCATCACTAAGAGAGCACCCTTCTGGACCGTTGACTGATTCTAGCGCGTCAAAAAGACTTGAGGTACAAAGAAACATACCAGTATCAATTGCGTTATAGTTTTGAAGGTTTTTATTGATTTCTACTATTAACTCTCCGTCTATCCTTACCTTAGTTGCATCATCAAGATCATAAATCCCATCAATCTTTCTATCAATAGCCAGGACACAGTCTCTTGTCCCAAAGGGCTCTACAATCAATTTTTCCAAGGTTGCTTTATCAAACAGATGGTCAGCCATAAGTAGAATAAAAGGTTCTTTAAAATATGGTTTTGCTGCCAGAGCGGAAACTCCGTTGGGCAGATCCCAGCGGTCGTTGTGAACCCATTCAATTTGGCAGTCCGCAAGGGTCGAATCAGGAGAAAGGGCCGACCGAAGATTTTCTTGCTCGTATCCTGTGACAATAACAAAGCGTTTAATTCCAGCTCGCTTTCCTGTCAATATAATCCTCTTAATTAGAGGCAACCCTAAGATTTTAATCAAAGGTTTTGGTTGTGGGCCAGTTAGATTCTGTAGCCTGGCACCGGCACCAGCAGCAATAATAAGAGCAGAAGTGGGTTGAGATGTATTACGATCCATTAATCCGTTTGACGTTTGCTTGGTGCATTATGAGAAAACACTAAAATATAGCAGAGATTCCTAAAGAAATTTCTGGACGAATATGTGAAGTATAATCTAATTCTTTTCGGTAAGCCGCCTGGGCAAGAACAGCAACATGTTTCGCCCAGAAATAGCGTAGTCCGATTCCAGCATCAATTATAGTTGAATTATCATCCTCACGCTTAAGTTCTAAGCCAGTACCACAACTTAAGAAGGGTGTAAAAAACTTCCCTAAAATAGGAAGGTTGTATCGATAAAATGCTCCGATTCTTGTTATTTGATCTAACTTCTTTTCTTCCTGATTCTTGAAAGACTGACCAGGTAATGAACTTAAGTTTCCAAATCCGGCTATCTTCCGACCCCGAAGCAAACCGGCTCCCAAAGTTGAAATAGAAGTAAACGGAGCCTTTGTAGCTATTTCGGTGTCGGTTGGCTCCCTAATTGAGAACATAAGACCCAACTGATGAGTTTGTGTCACAAAATATCCTGCGCTTAGAGATATCTTGTTAGAATTAAACAACTCATTTCCAGTGTAACCAAGGCCCTGTACCTCGATTTTTCCTGATCTTATTTTTTTCCCCACCTGCGCGGCTCTATTATTTAAGTCAAAAGTTGATGAGACTCCTAGAATAGCAGAGTGGATTTTTTGATTTCTTTCAGTACTGACGACTTTATCAGTACCATTTTTATTGGGTTTGTTCATTATAGCTATCATAGATCTACGCGGTGAAGGTCTTCCATCAATTAGAAGGGTTGGTTCAGACACTGGACTAGGATTTACAGGTGTATTTTTTTTAATAGTTGAAATGGCCACCCTTTGGCTCACGTCATCTTGATCGGAAGGAATTAAGCCAAGATTGATCTGTCGAAGATTTACTAAATTATCCATACTAGTTGATAATTCAACTTGCATCTCACCGGGTGCTTTTACTGTGGATTGAAAGAGGGGAACCACCGCCATAAAAATGCCTAAAGCTAAAATGACCAGAGAGGATTTATTGTTACGTTCATGAGATGTTGACAGACCTAAAACATCTCTAATTCTTACTGCAGCCAAAGAAGCTGATTGGGTTAACTCAAGTACAACATGCCAATGTGTTCGGACTTTAGCACTAGCCACTTTTAATAATGTCGAGGCATAATTTAAAGGCTGCTTACCAAAATGAATCACTTTCACATCGCAAGCTCTTTCTGCCTCAATACCTATTCTGCGTGCTGCATACCATACTGTTGGATGAAAAAAGAAGAAGATACGACAAAAATGTACGAGTAATACGGTAAAATGATCCCGACGAGCATAATGGGCTAATTCATGCAGGAGTACGTGTTTAAGTTCTATATGGGATAGTTCCAAAATACACCATGAGGGAACCAAGACTACGGGGTTACCAAGAGCTATTAATGAGGGACTGTCAAATTCATCAGAAACATGTAATGACACGGTTCTCTTAATTCCCAATTCCGCTCGACAGTTGTCAAATAACCTACAAATTTTAGGATCTGTAATAGGAACAGAACGACGTTGGCGTTTAGTCATTACTACGATTCCGGTAACGGTTTTAATCAAGCTAAGGGCAACAATTACCAGCCAGACTAGACCAACGCAAGCATATACGTAATATCCAATATTACTTAAATCTACAACAGGATGTCCTGGGTGTATATCTATGTCCCATGGAAATTGAATTAGACCCGGCCAAGGCAGTAGGAATGAAAGTAATGGCTTCACCAAAACCAAGACCCATAGAAAATGCCTAAGATTGGGAGAAATTCCTCTTTTAACATACAATAAAAACCAAACAAGAAACCCAAAAATAAATGTTTCAAGACTTGGCAACCACAACAATTCAGCTATTTGCTTACCTAGTCGATCCAAGAGAAATATTATATATCCTGAATCAATCACCTGCGTCCCCCGAGACTATTTGGTCAAGTAAATGACGTAACTGTTCTGCTTCCTCAGTAGTAACCGAATCTGACTCTATTAGATGTAAAACAAGAGACTGGGATGATCCGGAAAACAGTTTATCTACTAGAGCTTTGACCGTTTCTTTCCGTACACCTTCAGGCTGAACAATAGCACTGTAAACGTAAGCACGGCCTTCGCATGTATATTCTACAACTTTCTTTTCTGTCAATATAGAAAGCACTGTTTGGACTGTCGTATAGGCTAAAGGGCGAAAGCTTTGTAGTGCTTCCACAATCTGCCGGACTGTTGCTCTATTTAGCCGCCAAACGACATTCATGACATCTAATTCAAGGTCTGTTAACGAAGAAAGTTTTTTTCTTGCCATCTGGTCTCTCTCCATTTCACCATCATCTGGATGGGAAAATTTAGAAATTTAAGCCAAAAATTTCTGTAGGGAAATCTATGGACCTATGTATTTTAATTAACTAGGGATCGAGGATATTGTCAATTCAAAGTTATATTAGGTGTTATGACAAAAAGACAGGGCTTGGTACCGATTTTATTGGTGTTTTTACTATGAATGAATCTCCTATATACTTCATTTCTGATGCCCATCTTGGTGCTGAAGATTACGTCTCTGAGAAACCGAGACGACATCACTTTCTTAACTTCCTAAGAAGCCTTAGAGGCAAAACCAACCAATTATACATAGTTGGAGATCTTTTCGACTTCTGGCTTGACTACCAGAGTGTCATTCCCCGTCAGCATTACACTGTCCTTTATGAGCTCAATGTGCTCGTAGAAAATGGCACACAAATTACCTACATTTCAGGCAATCACGATTTCTCTCTAGGAACCTTTTTGGATCAACAGGTTGGCCTAAAAACAAGCCATGTCCCCCTAACTGTAAATCATCAAGGTCGCCGAATATTCCTAGCTCATGGCCATGGCCTGGGACCTGGTGACCTTAGCTATAAAATCCTTTCCAAAATTCTTTATAATCGTTTTTTTATTAATAGTTTTCGAATAATTCATCCAGACCTTGGTTTTATTTTAGGTCGACTTTTTTCTCGACTGAGTCGCACCCACACCAAACCAACTACCATAGACCCCAATGAAAATCATCGAGAGCTTGTATTTTCATTGTTTAATGAAGGTTATGATATAGTAGTTTTGGGCCATAGCCATCGCCCAGCCCTATGGGATAAAGATGGAAAGGTATATATCAATCTGGGGGATTGGCTCCAGCATTATACCTATGGTGTGCTACGTAATGGCCGGATGACTCTAGAAAAGTATGAAAATGATACTACGATGCCTTGATTTGAAAAATAAATATATCGTTGTTTCAGAACAGCCTTATTAGTTTAACTGAGAGAATACCCCAATACCGGGCGCGTCAGGTAAAACTATTCTTCCTTTATCTACCCTCGCCCCTACAAATTTATCGTTAGTAATTAATAGATTGCCATCTAAGTCAATATAATCGGCCAAGCAGGCAAGGTGTGCTGCCGCTGTAATTGCAACTGATGATTCAATCATGCAACCTAACATAACTTTCATACCGTGCGCCCGTGCGGTATGAATTACCCTCAAAGCCTCACGAATCCCCCCGCATTTCATCAATTTAATATTGACACCATCTACTAAACCTGCCATAGCTGGGATATCTGACGAGGTTAGGACACTTTCATCTGCAAAAATTGGCATTGGAGCAGCTTCACGTACCTTAAGCCAATCCTCAGGTAAGCCTGGAGGTAAAGGTTGCTCAACTAGCTCTACACCAAATTCAGCTAGGCAATTTACCATTTCTACGGCTTGATTTACAGTCCATCCCCCATTGGCATCGATTCTAATCTGTGCATCAGTTTCATTACGAATAATATGCATTATTTCAAGATCTTGCTTAGACCCTAACTTAACTTTTAGAGCTTTATATTCTAATGCTTCTCGAACCTTACTAACGATAGTGGAGGGTTTATCTATTCCAATAGTAAAAGAGGTTATTGGTATTTTAAGCGAATCTAGTCCTAGAAAACTGGACAAGGAGACTCTAAGTCGTTGACAGACAAGGTCATGTAGTGCAATATCTACGGCTGCTCTCGCAGAGGGATGGCCCGATAATTTTGATACTAGTCGGGCTAGGTTCGCTTCTAGTTCAAAAGGGTTTTTACTTAGTAATTTATCCACGTTTTCAAGTGCTAAAAGAACTGACGAAGCGTCTTCCCCATAGTAACGGGAGGGAGCAGCTTCTCCAATCCCCATAAACTCGCCATCCGAGATACGCACTATCACATTTTGCTTAGATTCACTAACCTCCCGAGCAATACGAAAAGGATGCTTGAGATTTAGATGAATTGATTCACAACTGAATTTTATAATATGGCCCTCTCGTTTAAAGACTGCTAAAAAGCTTATTCATGAGCTCCAAACTAATCTGCATTGGTAATCCAATCCAGATCCTAATAATCCCTAATCTCAATATTTGGTCGACCACTATCAAACCTATTAACATGACAGGACCATACATTTCTAATTGTCCAAACCGCTGAGCTTGCGCTATAGGTAAGACCCCCTTTAAAACACGTGAACCATCTAAGGGGGGTATTGGCAACAGGTTAAAAAATGCAAGCGCCAGATTAATGACAAGCCCATAACGAACCATTTTGCTCAAAGTTTCTCCAAGATCGGAACCAAAATAAGTAAGAATTCCTCCTAGAAGGAATGCCAACACAAGATTAGCCATAGGGCCAGCTAGGGCAATCCATACCATATCTTTCCGGGGGTTACGAAGGTAAGTGGGATCTACTGGAACAGGTTTGGCCCATCCTAATCCAAATCCACTCATTACGGTAATGACAAGCATAATGGTACCTGCCGGATCAAGGTGAACAAGTGGGTTTAGGGAAAGACGCCCCATTTTCTGGGCAGTTGGGTCACCCAGTCTCCATGCTGCCCAGGCATGTGCATACTCGTGAAAGGTCAGAGCAAACAGTATAGCGGGCATCGCCTCAAAAAGAACATTAAAATCAAAGGGCATGAATACTCCTTTTCGAAATCATTTTTTAATTCTGCATTTGTTTTTTTCGACGTGCCCAAATATTCTGGACGGCCGTATATTCATCATAATCAGATCTGACATCGCCATTTATTTTCATTGATAAAACCTCATCTAGAATCTTTTTGTAAACAGGGCCCTCAGGAATATTAAGTTCACGAAGCACTTCCCCATTGACAGATAGTTGTAAATTTCTATGGTTGTGATAATACAATTCGCAGCGCTTACGAATAGTATTATCATTATTAGTTAAACTGACAAATAGTATTGTAATTTCTGATATTGCCCGGACTCGATGAAAAAATTCAGCTGGTGTTTTTATTTCCCCAGTTTTAATAGCTTTTTCTACGGTTTTCCACCGAGGCATATCTTCAATAGCTTTCCTTATACGGCGGCTCGGATTTAGATGATCTAATATTACTTTTAAAATATCTACCTTCCACGGCTTCAATAATGCTATCAAAACCAGTACCCAACCATTTTCCTTTTTAGAGAATCCGATCTTTTTAAACTTACAAACCTGGCTAATCAATAATTTTAAATTTTTATCAATTACGATATTGGAATTAATACCTTGAAACACCTTAAGCTCTTCCAAACGCCTAAAACTTAGCCAGGGATCAACTTCAAGACAAATTAATTTTAGTTGTTCGAGAATTCGCGCTCCGGACAACTCGCCTATCATTTTTTTTTCAACGGCATCGTCAAGTAATGCACGTGTTTCAAATTCGATTTTAAATTGTAGTCGTTGTTCAAATCGGATAGCTCGAAAAATCCTGGTTGGGTCGTCTATAAAACTTCTCATGTTAATTATTCGAACAATACAACCATCAAGATCTTTTCGCCCCTCAAAAGGATCTATTAATTTACCATAGCACTTTGCGTTTAAAGCAATCGCCATCGCATTAATGGTAAAATCGCGACGTTTCAGATCTGTCCGTAATGAAGCTGGCTTGACCCTCGGTAAAGTGCTTGGCTTTTCGTATATCTCACTACGTGCAGTAGCTATATCGAAAATATTTCCATCTGGCATTTTTATTGTTGCGGTCAGGAAATTAGAATGGGGGATATAATAACCTTTTAACTCTTGAGCCAAACGTTTGGCAAAACTTAATCCGTCTCCTTGAACCACCAAATCTATATCTGTTATATGACGATTAAGCATTAGATCTCTTACTGTCCCCCCTACCAGGTAAACATCTACACCTTCTTTTTCCGCTAAACAGCCAGCTAACTGTAGTTTAGCTTGGATGTCGTTACACAGATTTGAAAATTCTACGACCATTGGTGACCCAATCAAAACCTTAAAACCTACTCAGTTTTTATAAATCGATGGACGATAATTTTGCTCTCGTTCTTTTCATATTTAATTTTTCGAGACTGTTTACTATGACGATAACCATGATTGATCATAGACTTAACAAAGGATTCTGCTGCCCTTCGACCAGGATCACTGGTAAGAAACATTCCACCTGTTTTCAGGGTCTGATCTAGTAATTTTTGAATCGGATAATGGTTAGGAGTCTCATAAATAATGTCTGACCCGATTACTATATGAAATTTTTGATTAAGGTTGGGGCTCCGCCAGTCTAAGAAACGAAAAGATATACTTTTTTCTTGGCCATTCAACCTAGCGTTATAGCGAGAAAATGCTATGGCATCTTTTTCATAATCACAAGCGACTACTTCCTGACCAGCTGCCGCTGCTGCTATACCTGCTACTCCGAGCCCACACCCTAACTCAAGTAGCTTTGAACCTACAGGTAAAGGGTACTCAAAAAGGTGTCGCCCTAGCCCGATTGCTGCCGGCCAAATCTCTGCCCAATAAGGCAGTCGTTCGTCTTCATCATATTGTTCTGGATCCAATTCGTCTATAAGAATATCTGGGTCACGAACCGCCAAGATCTCCAGTTCTACCCAATTACCAATTGGAACTCTCTTTATACATATATCATAACGATCAGCTAGATTAGCGGGAATATCAAACTTTATCATGGACTTTGATTTTAAAGGTGTAGATCCCTAACGTCAACCGATTTCACGCTTGACATAGGAATCGCAACCAACTATTTTACACCGTTTGTAAGCGGCAACGTTCGGTTCATTTTGTCGTTGATACTTTGTAATGGTTAGACACATCCATATAGGCTGTTGCCAAACTTTTTGGGAAGAGCATAGCTAGTAAGGAGGCTCGGATGACATATATTATAGCGGAGCCGTGCATTGATGTAATGGATAAGGGTTGCGTAGATGTTTGCCCTGTGGATTGTATTCATACAAATGACGGTGAACGTATGCTATATATCGATCCGGAAGAATGTATTGACTGCGGTGCTTGCGAGCCCGAATGTCCGGTGGAAGCTATTTTTGCCGAAGAAGATACTCCGGATGAATATGAAAAATATATTCAGATCAACGCTGATTTTTTTCAGGACTAACGCTGAATAACGTTCGGGGGGCATTAACACCTCCCGAACGTAACAGTTCCTCCCTTCAGGGAGGAGATACGAAACAAGGTTTTCTCACCGACAGATGATTATCTGCCTGATTAGGGGCAGGGACATCAAGAGGAAATCTAGGAGTATTGGTTCATCAGCATATCGATGGTAGCTTGTTCGTTGCCATAGGCTTTATCATAGACATCTTGAAGTTTTTCAGTATATGTTCGGTATTGATCTTGGAAAAATAGCCCACTGTGAAATACCCCGTCAGTCACTTCTTCCATTGCTAAATCTATCGCTTTGATACGATCGCTAATATCCCAACCATCTGGCAAAGGAACAAACGATTCTTTCCAAGGGTCGTATGTGTTATAAAATGTAGGACATGGACTCATAGCATGAATGAAAGAAAAACCATTATGATCAAGTCCCTCGCCAATAAGTCTAGCCATATCACTCGCTTGGCTCGAAAAGGTCCGAGCAACAAAACTGCAACCGTAAACCAATACCATCGCCAAGAAATTTAGCTGTCCCTCCAATACCCCCTCATAAGGAGCCATTTTGGGCATTGATATACTCCGTTGCAACGCTTCCATTCCACTCGGCGTACTTGGTGAAGGCTGTCCCTTAGTTAATCCATAAACCTGGTTGTCCATTACGATATAAGTAATATCCTGATTACGGCGCACAGCATGGGGGACATGCCCACCTCCAATAGCAAATCCATCCCCATCACCACCAACAGCAATAACAGTTAATTCTGGATTAGCTGCTTTGACACCTTGAGCAGCAGGTAACGCTCTACCATGGACTACATGCAAACCATAAGCATTAACAAATTCTGGTAATCGCCCTGAACAACCTATGCCTGAAACAATTACCACATCCTTAGGATTCAAATTTCGTTCGGCTAGAGATCGTTGTAGAGCAGATAGTACCCCAAAATCTCCGCAGCCAGGACACCATGTAGGCTTAACTTCGCTCCGATAGTCTTTAAGGGAGCGTTTGACAATCTTTTCATCCTGCTCAGTTATTTCTGTATTATTTTTTTTCGCAGCACGGACTTCAGCCATACTGTAGAACTCCTTCTATATAATCTTCGATGTCACCTGCCTTGAAAGGTAACCCTGTAATGATGTTAAACTGTTCAAGAGAAGCTGATAATCTTCCCCGTAAATAGTTAGCAAATTGACCACTCGCATTTAATTCTACTACTGAAACCATTGGGATAGTATCAATAAAATTTCTTGCTTCTTTTTCTGGCAAGGGGTATATCATTTTAAAGATCAGGGCTGCTACTTTGTATCCTTTTGCCCTGGTTCGATCCAATGCTTCTAGAATAGGACCTTCCGATGAACCCCACCCTATAAGGCCTAGTTGAGCATCTTCAGCTCCATATCGCTGAACAAACCCTGGTTCATTCACGGCAGACTCTATTTTCAGGGACCGTTTTTCCGTCATCCGAATATGAGCCTCCGGTGAGTAATCAATATGGGCATGCTCGTCATGCTCTAAACCCGTCGCTACATAATGTTGTCTATGACGCCCCGGCACGGGCATAGGTGAAATATGATCCTCTGTCATTTCGTATCGATTAAATTGCTGAGCTGCGGTAACGTCATTTGAGTCGGGGTATTTACGATCTACTATTTCTATCTGTTTGAGATCGGGACGAGCCATAACCTGAGCTCGCTGTGACAAATGCTGGTCGCTCAGCAAAATAACAGGGGTCTGATATTTTTCTGCAAGATTAAAAGCCTTAACCGCAGTATAGAAACAATCTTCCGTATTAGTAGCAGCTATTACAATACGGGGCGCTTCACCATGTGCCCCATAGATAGCCAAATTAAGATCAGATTGTTCGGTTTTGGTCGGCATTCCTGTACTTGGCCCCCCCCGCTGCACATCAACAACAACTATTGGGATCTCTTCCATGGTTGCCAAGCCAAGCGCCTCAACCATTAAAGAGAGACCGGGGCCTGCTGTTGCTGTCATTACTTTAGCACCTGTAAAAGATGCCCCGATCACAGCTGTTATAGCTGCGATCTCGTCTTCCGTCTGCATCAGAACGCCACCGACTTTTGGCATTGCTTTTGCCAATGTCTCCATAACATCGCTAGCTGGTGTGATTGGGTACCCAGCATAATAACGACAACCTGCAGCAAGTGCTCCCATACACAATGCTTCATTCCCTGTCATGATCAATTGTGAATCACCTACTTCTCTTGTTGCCTTAACCCTCAGGCCTAGATCGATATCATTTTCTGCCACATAAATATAGGCTTGTTTCAGCGCATTGATATTCGATTCTAGAAACTCCTTACGTCGTCCCCAACGACTTTCAGCAACCATTTGTTCAGCAGATTCACAAGGGATACCAAGACAAGCAGTTAAAACACCAAAAGCTAATACATTTTTTGATTTCATCGTTTTTATTATGGTTTTTGTAATATCTTGGAGTGGTACTGCAATTTGCAAAACCTCTAAATTCTCGTCTGGTTTACATTCATCAGGATCAAATATCACAACTCCGGACGGCTTAACTTCCCCCACATGGATGTCATAATTCTCCTGATTCCAAACCATGAGGATATCTAGTGCATCACCTGGCGACCGAACAGGAGTATCCTGCACCCTGACTTGTGTCATAGATGCACCGCCCTTGATTTCAGCCGGAAGGTTTTTAAAGGTATATATATACAAACCCGACCGCGCCAAAGCTTCCGCAAGAACGTCACCAACAGTAAGAACCCCTTCGCCATTTTCACCAGCTATCCGTATTGTAAGATCTAGCGAGTCCATACATTGATCCTTCGTTACTTTTTATTGTCTCTTAACACCGAAAACCAATTGATTATATTGCTAAGGTATCCTAAAGTCAATCCTAATCGTTATGGATGGATAACATTACCTCTGAACCTACCAATTTACATAGAAAAAAGCAGCGAATTTTTTCGCCAATTTTTTCTTTCGATCTAAATTAAAATAGTTAATATTGAATTACACCCTTCGTCAATCTACTAATTTATAAAGTCCAGATATGTTTTAACCTTGGACTAGAGTAAAATGTTGATAATGTCAAGATCAAACCGCAAATTTCTGAGAATCTTAAAGTATCGTTTAGTAAAGGAAAAAGAATAGGTGTTTTTATTTCCGCCCCCTGCCTAACAACTGTTGGCTATATAAAATACTGTGATTCTCATTATAGTTTGGTGAGAAAACAAACTATAATCGATTATTTTACATAATTTTTAGTTTGATTTTAGGTAATCGATATCATTAGGCATCAAACAATAGTTTATATAAATTGTCTTTAATAGTCAGAGGACTACTCACATATCGTATCCCTCAGTATAGATCTCTTAGACAAGTTATATGACAAAAAACATATACGAACCCGATGAACTATACAGATTATCTCGAACCGGTGGGGAAAACCTATTGGTTGGTACTAATTTTCGGTTGCGTCGTCAAATTTTTCGTTCGAGATGGACTGATTTTCTTATTCAGGAGGACCAATCTATAACTGAAAATCGCATATTCAATTACCTAATACTTGAACCTATTGATCAGCCTCCATTAAAAAAAAAAGGGGCTTTGATCATTTTCCATGGTCTAAATGAAGGGAGCTATGGCCAAATATTACCATGGGCAAGTAGTTTCATTAGGCAAATAAATCTTCCTGTTATTCTTTTCCCACTTTCTTTTCATGTTGGAAGACGTTCATCCCTCTGGAATTCCAAAAACCAGAGCCGTACTGCTTACCAACGCTTTAGAATACCCGGCAACAATAAAGTAAGTTTATTTAATAGCCGAATAAGTGAACGTTTAAGTGAATCACCTGAGCGCTATTACCTTGGAGGATTACAGTCCTACTTAGATGCCTTAGATCTTGTAACCCAGATCCATACGGGAAATCACCCACTTTATGAAGTAGGTAGCAAAGTACATTTCCTTGGCTATTCTGCCGGTGGTTACATGGCATTAATACTTCTGCTTTCCCAACTTAATGATTTTTTTTCTAATAGCCGAGCAATTCTATTTTCATCTGGTGCTCCACTGGATGGGATAAACCCAGAAAGTATTTTTATTATGGATAGTTTGGCCGCTCGGAACTTGCATGCCTATCTACGAAACAAGTCTTTTTTAACTAACTCTTTTGATGCTGAACAATGGAAGCTATTTGAAAAACCGACTCATTGGTTGGAACAAATACTTTTCAAAGGGAACGAACTTGAAAACCGCATGAAGTTAATTCACGACAGAGTACTTCTCGTAGTCAATCCGAAAGACAAGGTTATTTCCGCGGCACAATCAATACTAAACCTTGCTCCAGCCAAAACCCTACATCTAGATCTAGGGGTTCATGAATTTCCTTTTAAAACCGCTGAACCTTTACCCGATGTTTACGACCGTAAAAAAACAGAAACTCGGGTCATGCTTGAAAATATCCGAAATATACACCATATTGCCCCTGACTACAGGGCAGTATTTGACAAGTTCATTCATAAAGTATCTAATTTTATAGTTACCTAAAGAATCAAAACCGACTTGACAAGGAAACCGATCACTCTGTATCTATATTGGTATTAGTTAACTAATTGTAAATAAGTAACGTTACACCTACCACCTGAAATATTCTGCCGTGATTTAGGTATTACTTAAAAATGCACCTGACCTGGTCAGGCCATATTCTGGATAATCACCCGGCACCTTGGGTATCCTAATGACTACTACATTAGAAACTCCCCTAACTTCTTCTATGATAGTTCCGGTACAGGTTTTATTGGAACAATACGCTATTTCGCACCCTGAAATTAATTCCGACGAAACGCTTGATGATCATTTAAATTTGATCGAAAAGGCCTACCGTTTCAGCTCCTTGCATCATGCTGACCAGGTGCGTAGATCAGGGGAACCATTTATGGTACACTGCACACAGGTGGTATTGACATTGATCAGCTTGCAATTAGATGCTGTTACAATTGCCGCAGGTCTCCTTCACGATGTAGTGGAAGACGTGGAAGAAGTTACTATTGAGCAATTAAAAGAGGAATTTGGTGAAGAAGTAGCCCTACTTGTGAATGGTGTCACAAAAATAACCGGACTTTCCTTCAGAAGTCAGGAGGAATTACAAGCAGAATATTTTCGTAAAATGTTAGTATCAATGGCCCAGGATGTCCGAGTTATTCTTATAAAATTGGCAGATAGACTACACAATATGCGGACTCTTTCTTTCCTGGAAGAAGAAAAGCAATATCGAATCGCACTAGAAACAAGAGAAATTTATGCCCCATTAGCTCATCGATTCGGAATGGCTAAGATCAAATCAGAACTGGAAGATCTCAGCCTAAAATATCTTTCGCCTGAGATCTATAAAGACCTCACAAGAAAACTGCATCAAAAACGTGAAGAACGTGAACAATTAATTGAGGACATCCAGGCCCCGATAGTCAAATCCCTGAAAGAAGCTGGGATTGATGCCACAGTGAGTGGAAGAGCAAAGCATTTTTACAGTATATACACAAAAATCCAGCGTCGGAATCTTCCTTTTGAAGAAATTTATGATCTTCTGGCTCTTCGTGTTATAACTGACTCTGTACCTAACTGTTACCATGCCCTTGGTATTATTCATACCTTATACACCCCCATATTCGATCGTTTTAAAGATTATGTTTCGCGCCCAAAAATGAACATGTATCAGTCCCTTCATACTACAGTTATCGCATCGAATGGCGAAATGGCTGAGATTCAGATCCGAACGCCCGAGATGGATCGGATAGCAGAGGTTGGCATCGCTGCTCATTGGCTATATAAGGAAGGAGGAGAAGGGGTAGTTAACAATGAAGAACAGCAAGCCTGGTTAAGTCAGGCTCTAGATTGGCAGACAGACATGACAGATCCAAAAGAATTTATGAATTACCTCCGCATGGATCTTTATGATGATGCTATTTTTGTATTCACTCCCCGTGGAGACCTTAAAGAACTACCTCAAGGAGCCAGCATACTAGACTTTGCCTTTGCCATCCACACCGACGTCGGGCTTCATTGCAGCGGGGCAAAAGTGAATGGGAAAATTGCTCCTCTGGCTACAAAATTAAATAATGGTGATACTGTGACTATCGTGACTACGCAACAACAAACGCCAAGCTCATATTGGCTAGATATCGTCAAAACAACCAAAGCATCCTCCAAAATAAGATCTTGGTTCAGGAAAACTACGCTTGATCAGAGCATCAATCTGGGTAAAGATATGCTTGAGAAAGAAATAAAACGCCTAAGGATAAATCAGCCGGTGCCTGAAGACTTAGAAAAACTAACAAAGGAATATGGTTTTTCAGATTCTAATCTACTTTTTGCTGCGATTGGCCAGGGAGAACATACCGTCACGCAAGTCGCTCAAAGATTACTTCCAATAGACTCTGACCTGGAAGCTAAATCAACTAAAAAATCAGCATTAACTCGTTTCATGGATCGAATGCGGCGTTCCCGGGGTGGCGTCAAAGTGAAAGGCATTGATAATTTACTCATTCGTTTTGCCCATTGCTGTCAACCAATACCTGGAGATCCAATTATTGGCTTTATTACCCGTGGTAGGGGAGTTACTGTTCACAACAAAGGATGTTTGAATATAGTAAATGATCTTGAGCGGCGCCTGGAGGTTGAATGGGATGTGGAGGAAGATCAGTTATTTATAGTGGGATTGCGAGTCCATGGGACCGATAGACATGGCCTACTTAACGAGATTTCTAGAACGATTACAGAAGCTGGAATAAATATTACTCACGCCGCGATGAAAACTACCGACGGGCTAGCTGATGGAAACTTTGGGATAGAGATAGAAAATCTTATGCAATTCGAGCGTCTAGTTGTTCGTATTAAAAAATTAAAAGGGGTAGAAAGTGTTATGCGGGAGTCAGGAATAAAACATAATGATATTTCTGAAAAGGTCTTTGATCATATTGAAAACTTTTCAGATACTTAATCAGATTCCAAAATCATAATATTACCGCATATTACATGGAATTTATCAAAAATTAAAATCTTAATGTAGTTTTGTTGCCGTTAACTATTTTTACAAGATACTTTCCCACAATTATAATGAATAATTACACCTTTAAAAATATTACTCCCTGCTTAAGAATATTAGATGAATATAAAGCTAGGGAGTTCTATATTGATTTTTTGGGGTTCTCTATTGTATTTGAACATAGATTTAGCCAAAATTTTCCACTGTATTTAGGATTAATCAAAGAAGATTTAATATTACATTTATCAGAACATTATGACGATTGTAGCATAGGATCCTGTGTAAGAATCGAAGTTGAAAATCTTGATTTACTTCATAAAGAGTTGAAGAATAAAGACTATAAATATTGTAAACCAAGCATCGAAAAAACAGAGTGGGGAACTTTAGAAATTAACATTAAAGATCCGTTTAATAATCGGTTAGTATTCTACAAAAATACTAACTAATTATCTCTGTAGAAATAAGTTCAGAAATTTATATATCGTTGTTTATCCACTTTACCCTTAATAATAAATGAAAATCTTAGCAGACAATCCTGTATCAAGGCGAGAATTTCTCCTAGGCGGCCTTTCTAGTACTGCAATTCTAGCTACTGGCATTCAATCTCGGGAATCAGCTCAGACCATTCTTTCTGGCCGAATGCCATCAGATATCAGCGGTATAGGTGTCCAACAGGGCAGAGTTCGCCTAGCTTTTAACGAAAACCCTTTGGGAGCTTCTCCAGCTGCTATAGATGCTGTAATGCAACATAAAAACTGGATGAATCGCTATGACTATACAAATACCTTACAGGCAGCAATTATTCAACACCATAAATTAGATATACCAAAACCATCCGGATTTGATTTTAAAGCTAAGGGAGAGAGGCATGGTTTAATCTTGGGAGTAGGTACAACAGAAATACTACAAATACTAGCCCTATATGCTTTTATGAAATTTGGAGAAACTATTGAAGCTTTGCCTTCCTACGGACAGATAACCCGTGTTGGCTCCGAGTTACTGGAAGCCGGTTTTAACGTTTCTGCAAATCGCTCACCTGTTTTAGCAGATGGGAATCATGATCTCCAACATATGAGTACCTTGATTAATGATCGTACTGGGTTAGTTATAATCTGTAACCCTCATAATCCAACCGGATCTCTACTTTCGCATAAGACAATACTTAAATTTATAGATCAGGTCCCACCTCACGTCTTAATAGCCATAGACGAAGTTTATATTCAATATGTTAGAGACAAGAATTACCTAGATTTTATTGAAATTGCTAAGGAAAGAAATAATGTTATTGTACTCAGAACATTTTCCAAAATCTATGGGCTTGGAGGTATGCGTGTAGGTTATGGAGTGGCCCATCGTAATATAATAGATCAACTATCACCTTTTTCTATGGGCCTTCTTGGCCGAAATATACTGTCCGTCTACGCCGCAACTGCGGCATTGGGTGACCATGAACATGTAAGGCTTTCTCAGCAAACTGTTTGGAAGGGTAACGACTACCTTACTGCTGAATTAAAAAAACTTGGAGCCAGCGTAGGAATTAGCCACGCCAACTTTGTTTGGGCGCGTTTTGGAAAGGAGACCAAGCAAATCGTGCGGCAATTATGGAAAAGGAAGGTGATGGTTCGTGCTGGAATTGACCAATGGGATTCCCCAAATCATATCCGTATCTCGACCGGTTCAAGGTCAGAAAATGAGGCATTTATCTGGACATTGGAACGAATTCTCAGATAAAATGCTAAAAGTAAGTGTTATTATACCAACCTTTAACGAAGCTACAGCAATCAAAAATTGCCTGAATCAATTTGGATTGGATTCAGAGATATCCAACTCAGAAGATCAAACAAACAAAACACCAATATTAAATTATTTAGAAATAATAGTTGTTGATGGCGGAAGTACAGACGCAACTGTACGTATAGTTAATTCATATCGAGCAGTAAGATGCATCGTTCTTAGTGAGCGGGGACGAGGATATCAAATGAACGCTGGCGCCCTCGCTTCGACCGGTGATTTGTTACTATTTCTTCACGCCGACACACAATTACCTAACCTTTGGCTAGAATGTATTGTTGAATCCATCTACACTCGTAATATGGCCGGGGGGCGATTCCGTTTTGAAATTGCTAATAAGAATAGAATATACCGCTTGATTGCATGGGGAACAAATTTCCGGTCACGTATATTGGGTATTACATATGGGGATCAAGCTATTTACACCAAGAGAGAGACATTCGAAACTTTAGGTGGATATCCAGAAATTCAAGTTTTCGAAGACACTATATTTGCCAACCTTCTTAAAAAAGAAGGGGGCTTAGATTGGATCGACCAACCTATCCTAACTTCAGCACGTCGGTGGGAAAATAAGGGGGTTTTTCGGACTTTAATGCTCACGTGGTTCTTAAGGTTATTGTATACCCTTTCTATCTCACCCAAAATTCTTTCCAGATTTTATGGAATTGTAAGGTAATTCTAAAATCAAATTCCTAAATTTTCTCTTATCCTTTCCCAGAAAAATAAAATTTTTGTCGACATAACCGAATATAGAAGGTAAATTAGCATTGATAATCGAATAGATACAGGTGGTGGTAAAATAATTATACCACTGAAAAGGGAAGATGGTTAAAATCCATCACGGGCCCGCCACTGTGTTCGGGGACGAAACTCAGCTTCGTCACTGCCGGCTAGATTATTCTGTGTGGCCAGCGGGAAGACTTGAGGAGTAGAACGATCCGTCAGTCAGGAGACCTGCCTGTATGCTTTGCTTTATGCTTCTCCGTGAGTAGAGAGGCGGAGCCAGGATTACCCCCCGCGCATTTTGGGTGTCCCGTCCCAGCCTTTCTGTCACGAGAAGGCTGGTTTTTTTTTGGAGTAATCTCATTTGGACACCGTTATAAAAGTTGAAAATATTTCCTGTGGATATGATCAACGTCCAGTCTTGAAAAATCTGAACTTTTCTCTTGGTCGAGGAGAAATGTTGGGCATAATGGGACCGAATGGGTCTGGGAAAAGTACTCTGATACGAGCCCTCACGGGCATACTTCAACTTAGTAAGGGAAGAATCAAGCTATATGGAAAAGCTATTGAGGAATACTCTGTAAGGGAGATTGCACAGCAAATTGCAGTAATACCTCAACAGACTCCTATAACGTTCTCGTTTTCCTCACTAGATCTTGTACTCATGGGGAGAACACCTTACCTTAGACGATTTCAAGGGGAAAGCTCTAAAGACCTTGAAATAGCTCTCGAAGCTATGCAACGTACTGACTCTATTTCTTTTAGAGATCGTCCAATACATGAGCTCTCAGGTGGTGAAAGACAACGAGTGATAATAGCTAGAGCTCTCGCCCAACAACCCTCTATTCTATTGTTAGACGAGCCCACTTCCTTTTTAGACCTCAATCACCAGGTTGAAATATTTGATCTCCTCCGCAGGTTATGTGACAATGATGGACTAACAGTGCTCTGCGTTTCCCACGATCTCAATTTATCATCGGAATATTGTAGCAGGCTGATCATGCTTAAAAATGGTTATACATATGTTGAAGGAACACCAGAAATGATTCTCACACATGAACATATTAAAGCAGTCTTTGAAACGGATGTCACTATTATCAAAAGTCCCTACTCCGGTGCTCCTCAGGTTATTCTTAAACCGAACAGCTGAAACATAGGAAAACTTATGAAACACCAAATCACCTTAACCGTTACTTTAGGAATACTGTTGGTTTCCTGTGCATTCTCTGTCGGGATGGGTGCCGTATATATCCCCCCCGAAAGTGTATTGGATGTACTTACTCAAGATATTTGGGCAACAAATACTCCTCTTGGATCAAAAAACAAAGTTATAGAGACTATCGTCTGGGAAATCCGATTACCCAGAATTATTCTTGCTATCCTAGTTGGAGCTGCACTAGCTGGTGCGGGTGGAGTAATGCAAGGGTTTTTTCAAAACCCCATGGCAGACCCCTATATTATGGGTATATCTGCTGGGGCTGCACTAGGCGCTACTTTAGCAATAACCCTTAATATGGAGTTCTGGATATTTGGACTTAACGCTGTTTCGATAGCCGCCTTTTTTGGAGCCCTATCTGTAACACTATTGGTTTATACATTAGCCCGACGCCGAGGTCGTGTGGCTTCTACGACACTACTTCTCACTGGCATTGCTATTGGTGCAATAGGAACTTCAGTCACCTCATATATGCTGATAATGGGTGGAGAAAATCAACGCCAACTGCTTTTTTGGCTGATGGGCAGTTTGTCTGCTCGTAGATGGGATCATGTCTGGATGTTGTTGCCATATGCAACGGTTGGTTTGGGAATCATTTTAATCTATGCCCGGGAATTGAATGTCCTATTATTGGGAGATGAACAGGCAGCGCAATTAGGTGTCCATGTAGAAAAAGTTAAACTGATCCTTCTAACAGCTTCTGCCTGCCTTGCAGCCGCAGCAGTATCAGTTAGTGGTATTATCGGTTTTGTTGGATTACTTGCACCACACATGGTCAGATTAATTGTTGGACCTGACTACCGTATATTAACACCTATGGCGGCGCTTGGTGGAGCCATATTATTGGTCTGGGCTGACCTTATTGCCCGAACAGCCCTAGCACCAGCGGAAATACCAATTGGCATATTAACAACAGTGCTTGGTGCACCATTTTTCTTATATCTTTTGCATAGACAGCGTAAAGTATAAACCTAGGAGGTTTTATGCCAAGGTTGACAAAGATCTATACTCGGAAGGGTGACGATGGGACAACAACTCTCGGGAACGGACAACGCTTACCTAAAGATTCTACCCGAATAGCGAGTTATGGTACGATAGATGAGCTTAATTCGGTTATTGGCATCGCTCTTTCATGTGATTTAAGTCCAAAGCTAGCTGAAAGTCTATCCCTCATACAGAACGAGCTGTTTCATCTAGGGTCAGATCTCTGTTTTCCCGAAAAAGATAAGTTGGAATTTAATATTCCATTAATAGAAAAACACCACGTCAACAACCTTGAAACGATAATTGATGAATTGAACCCTCTTGTTGGCCCATTAGAGAACTTTATCCTCCCTGGTGGTTCATCGGGATCTGCTTACTTACACCTAGCCCGTACAGTCTGTAGACGTGCTGAAAGGGAAGTAACGAGCTTAGCAAGAAACGAAGCAATAGGAGAATTTGTATTACCTTATCTAAACCGACTCTCAGATCTGCTTTTTGTTATGTCACGTTATGAGAATAAGGAAAAGGGGTTTGATGAACCACTCTGGAATTCCAGGTTGTAGTCATCAAGACCATACATAGACTTCATCATCTTCTTGAGAATAACCGATAAACGTTGCTAAAACAATGCGAGGGGCATCACCTAACACCGCTGGCACTTCATGAATCAAACGTGTATTAAAAAAATATAGATCACCCTGTTCAAGATTAACAGTGTAGTTGCTTATATTATTACGCCTAGCATATTCATGAAAGGTATTAGTGACTATATATTCCTCCACATCAGGATTCCACAGACAATTGTGAAGTATCGCCTGAGTACTAGATCCCTCATAGGTAGCATTCTGAAAACACAAAACACCTGCAAATTGGTCAGAAAAACGAGTAACAGCATAATCAAAACGCTTTTCACGTAAAGTGACGTGATCTATATGAGGAAGGTAAGTATGGCCACCATAGTGAACCCGAAAAATCGCTGGTCCATATTGCCGCCCATCCGGCTCTCTAGCTGTCATTACCCGTTTGGATCTTGCAAGGGTATCGAGTGTTCCATATAATAATTTTATAGGATCTTCATAACCCTTAAATAATGTTTCGTATAAATTGTGTGTGCCAGCTGCATGCTCAAGAAAGCTTTCCTTATTCGACCCTAGATTTGCAAGGCTAGTCCCAATATCGATTCGTGTTCGCTTAACACTAGCTCCTTGGTTAGTATCACTTGGATCACGGATAAGCCCTCGCTCAATAAACCGATCTATTAACATTTGACAATCTTTGCGAGGATAAGCCTGGCGACAGATAATAGCCGGAATCCGCCCTTCTGAAAGAGCTTGGAGTGGATCATTCTCTTGGGCAAGGATGTCTTCAATACTAGGGCCAAGTGGTTGCCATTCAGAGTTATTCTTCATTTTAATGTCCTTATATTTTCATCCTAAGCATGGGATGTGAGAATGATACACCAATATATTCGCCTGAATGAGATCGTTTCGTCCCAGGAGTCATATAGTGTATAGCAAAGGCCCTCCGAGGACGGTCGCTAAGGTTCGGTGGCGTATAATGTGCTGTCTGGCAATGATGAAACATAGCCCCTCCAGCCGGTAAATCCACGACCTTAGTTTGTTTTTTATCGATCTTGTTACCCAGATCAAGGAGTGCGTTAGTTTTGTTTGATTCGTCATGAGGGATTAATCTTCGATGGGTTCCTGGTGCAAGATGCATCGCACCATTTGTGCAATCCACATCATCCAACGTAAGCCAACAACTTACTAAAGTTGCTGGTAAACACTTCCAATAGCCATTGTCCTGGTGCCAAAAAACTGGGCCTCCTTGGCGTGGAGGTTTGTAAAGCGCTTGGTCGTGGAACAACTGAATATTAGGTCCCAACAATGATTCAACTACATTTAAAATTACTTCATCATATAATAATTTTCTAAATTCTATACTTCGTTCGCACATCTGCGTAATCTGAAGCATTTGTGAACGAGCATTTCTTTTTTTATTAGGGTCACAGGTATCATTAATAGAAAGATTTCGATAATTACCCTGTTCCCGAGCTACTCTAAAGACCCTATCATACTCTAACCTTAAAACTTGGATATGATCGTCCTTAAGTAACTTACCTGCTACCCAATAACCCTGCTCATTGAACAGATCAACTTGTTCCGCAGTAAGGCCATGGTTCATTTCTGATTCTCTAGCATCCATTACCAATTACCCTTAAACATCTTGCGAGAGATAAATCTACCTTGCCCTTAAGAACAATATTCTAGTATTATTACGGATTATTAACTTAATTTACCCCAGTAAGTATCACAGGCAAGGCTTTTAGTAAAAGGATATTAACATTGACAAGTACTAGGAATAAATTCGAACTCTACCAAACGTTATATCGTACTATGGCGATGATAAGAGCGGTTGAGGAACGACTAGCTAGATCTTTTATGGCTGGGTTGATTCATGGTGCTTGCCACACCTATATAGGGGAAGAAGCTATTGCAACTGGGGTTTGTGCCTGCCTGACAGAAGATGATTCTATTTTTAGCACGCACCGAGGGCACGGGCACGCTCTAGCAAAGGGAGTGCCCCCTAATAAAATTATTGCTGAATTGTATGGAAGAGAAACCGGGATTTCTAACGGTCGCGGGGGAAGCATGCATTTGTTTGCCCCTGAGATAGGTTTGATGGGGACTAGCGGAATTGTTGGCCCCTGTATCCTGCAAGCAACCGGTGCAGGGTATAGCTCTAAACTAATGAATACTGGTGCAGTTGGTGTTGCTTTTTTTGGAGATGGTGCTGTGGGGAATGGAGCTTTTCATGAAGGGCTTAACCTTGCCGCTATTTTTGATTTGCCAGTATTATTTGTTTGTGAAAATAATCTCTACGCAACAGAAGTACCCTTCTCCTATGCCTCTCGGAACACCAATATAGCTTCACGAGCATCAAATTACGGCATTCCAGGCATTCAAGTTGATGGGAACGATGTATTAGCTGTGCAAGCAGCAAGCAGTGAAGCTATCTCTCGAGCCAGAACCGGTGAGGGACCAACATTGATTGAAGCTAAAACCTACCGAACAAGACCTCACGCTGAAGGGATGAGCCCTACTGGAGTATATCGGTCAGAAAAAGAACTAGAGATGTGGAAAACAAAGGACCCTATACCTCGTTTTCGAGATGTTATTATTTCTGATAGAATCATGACCGAAAAAGATCTAGACCAAATAGATGCTGACGTTAGGTCAGTTGTAGATACTGCTGATAAAGAGGCTTCTGCCAGTCCATGGCCCGACAAAAAAACTGTCGCAAAGTACGTATATAAGGAGTCGAAATGAATGAATTGACCTTTACTGAGGCTACTCACCAAGCCCTTTCCAAGGCTATGGCTGAAGATCCAACAATTTTTGTAGTGGGAGAAGGGATTGGGGCTCGAGGGGGAAACTTTGAAACTACTGCTGGGTTATATGAAAAATATGGTCCTTTAAGACTCTGCGATACTCCAATATGTGAAAGAGGTTTCATCGGTATGTGCACTGGTGCCGCTATGACGGGAACTAGACCTGTAGTAGACTTCATGTTCCTGGATTTCATACTTGATGGATTAGGTGAACTTATAAACCAAACTTCAAAAATTCAGTATATGAGTAGTGGTCGAATCAGAATGCCGATAGTCCTTCGAGGTTGTATTGGTATCGGCCATTCAGCAGCTACACATCATTCTGGTAGTTATTATCCGATATTTACTCACATTCCTGGTTTTCGTGTCGTACTACCTTCTAACCCTAGTGATGCAAAAGGTCTTTTTACAACGTCACTCCAAAGTGACGATCCAGTTTTATTTCTTGAACACCGAGAATTGTTAAACTCTAGAGGGCACGTACCCACAGAGGATTATCAGATTCCTTTTGGAAAAGCTGCGGTAGCTCGGAATGGGACGGATGCGACCATCGTAGCTCTTTCTATTATGGTTAATCGAGTATTAGATATTGCTGAAGATCTATCTCTAGAAGGGGTCTCACTCGAAGTTATAGATCCACGTACGGTTGCTCCGCTTGATGTGGATACTATTCTTAATTCTGTAAAAAAAACCGGGAGACTTCTAATTGTTGATGAAACCTTCATGCCATGTGGGATAGGTTCTGAGATAGCTGCACACATAACAGAATATGGATTGGACGAACTAGATGCTCCAATCAAACGTTTGAATGGGGCCCATATACCCACCCCTTATTCCCCAGTACTCGAGCAGGCGGTTATACCAAATAAGAATTCAATTACTGAAGCCATTAAGAATTTAATTGCGGAGTAGGAAAAATTATGTCATACGAAATCCCCATGCCCCGTCTCGGCTGGAATATGGAAGAAGGGATGTTAGTCCAATGGATGAAAAAAGATGGAGAACTTGTTAAGCAAGGCGAAATAGTATGTGTTATTGAAGGAGACAAAGCAACAACGGAGATTGAATCATTTGAATCAGGAGTACTTAAAATTCCACATGACTCTCCAGAAATTGGCCAACTGGTTCCAGTCGGGACAATATTAGGTTATATCTTATCAGAAAATGATATTGATTCTTTTCAAAGCAACCTACAACAAAAAACTCAAGCTGATCAGAATAATTCTCCTGAACAACCAGAAGATAGCACTCAAGTGGACTCAGTAATTGACAGACCAATTGGCATAACAAATAGGAAAGATACTATAGCCAGCACAACACCCCGGAGCAAAGAAGAAAAACAAAATATTAGTCCGCGTGCACTCCGCTTAGCAAAAGAGGCAACTATTGATTGGTCTTCTTTGCAAGGAAGTGGAAAGACAGGCCGAATTGTAGAAAAAGATATACAGCGGGCCATCGATAACCGAGTAAATACCAAATCATGTGTAACGGAACCTCAACTCAGTTCTACAGAAAACCGAAGATCCGTTATTGCTCAGAGAATGGTAGATTCACACCAAAAATCAGCACCAATTACCCTTAACACTGAAGTGGATGTCACTACTTTATCTTCATTTTTCACTCATAGTACCCAGCCATCCTGGTATGCCCTCATGGCTAAAATTTCCGCTTTAGGACTCATCAAGTATCCTTCAATGAATGCTTCCTGGCAAGATGGAGTAGTAATGAATGAAGGTATCCATATTGGAATTGCTGTAGATACTCCGGAGGGAGTAGTTGTTCCAGTAATTCGAGATGTTCCTACAATATCTCTCCAAAAAATGTCACAAACAGCCAAGCAATTAATAGATTTATCCAAAACTGGAAAACTTAATTTTGCTAAACTTGAAGGAGGCACCTTTACTCTTACCAACCTAGGGATGTATGATATTGACGCTTTTACGCCCATGATAAACCTTCCCCAGTGTGCTATCCTTGGCATAGGTCGTGTTGCTCCAAAACCAGTTGTTATTAATGAATCAAGTGCCTCTATAGGCATTCGTAAGCTTATGACTCTAAGCTTAACCTTCGATCACCGAATTGTCGATGGGGCGCCTGCCGCCCGTTTTCTACAGGAGATAAAATATTTGGCAGAAAATCCAGACAAGGTATTCCAAGTAAATGAGATCTCTGTTAAATCAAACTAGTAAAAAACCCGCCCTATGTAATATAATATCATATAGATACCTGCTAACTTATAGGCTTGAAATAGTAAATGAGTGGCACAGTTCTACGACAATATTTCCCGACACCTTTTAGCAATGATTTGATCCTGTCCGTCCTGTAAATTTTGGGGATTAATTACAAATCCATTCTCTCCACACTCCTGTACCACAATTCTAGGAGTACCGCCCAGTAGCGAGGCTATCGCTTCTTTTCCACTAATCTTTGCTGTTGGATTTAAAGTGATTTCCAACTGCGGAACAATATAAGTTTCGCGAACTTCACTCCTTGAAAGTTTTAAATGAGGAATTTCAGAAAGAATTTTTTCAATATTTCTTATCTTATTTCCCCATTCTTTTTTATCGGATTCGTGATCCCTACTCAGATAGATTTCCAGTGCTTTAATAAATGCTAATATTTCTTCCCTACTGATTTTCATCGGTCTACCCACCGTAGCAAAGGGAGTTCCATTCGCGGCACAGGCCTTAATCAAATCTTTTCTCCCAACTATAAGACCAGTCGATTGAGGGCCCTGAAGACTCTTCCCTCCACTAAATATTACTAAATCTGCTCCTATTTCTGTAAAAGTAGTGAGGGTAGATACAGGTGGACATTCCGAAGCAGCATCGACAATAACTGGAATTCCCTTAGTATGAGCTATGGATATTACTTTATCTAATGGCACTGAGTTTTTATTTTTAAATTTCTTTCCTAGGTAAAAAATAGCGGCTGTTTTGTCGCTGATTGACCCCGTCATAGCTTCCAATGGAGGGCCATCAGTATCATCTATTTCAACCAATTTAGCCCCGGTTAAACGGATAGCTTGGTCGTAAGGTATTCGATGAGATTTTTGAATGATCACTTCAGATCTCATTCCAGCTGTATCCGGTAATTGACAAACCTTATTCTCATTAGTCCCTGTCATGCAAGCAGCTGAAGTTATAACGAGGCCACATGCAGCGCTAGCAGTAACGTAGGCAGCATCAACTCCTAGCATTTCAGCCACCCTTTCTCCAGCTTTATCGTGTAATTCGTCCAAAAGGCAGAATTCCTGCGATGCTATTTTCATTGTCTCAATAACTTCGGGAGCCATCAAGGCCCCTCCATACCGAGTTGCTGTTCCTATAGCATTGATTACTGGCCGTACACCGATATCTTCGTAAATTCCCATAGGGCCGAATCTCTTTCTTCAGTTTGTAATGTTCAACAGCCTGAAAAATCCTTGTTACTTCTAGCCTAAGAACATTAAATAGTTTGAATACCTATAATTCGCTACAGTTGCAATGTCAACTTGCCGATAGGGCAGCCTATAATCAAGGAATAAAAATGGACTTTGATACATTAACTCGAACCTTTGACTGTGCTCCTTCCCTCACTGATACAGAAGTGTTACGTTTTTGTAGAGATGGATACTTACACTTCGAAGGTATAATACCCGATGAGATTAATAAATATACTTGCGACTATTTAAACGGAAAAATTCCTATAAAACCAACTTATCTCCCTGATGGTATGACCATCCAAGATCTTGAAAGAATTCGAGATTCCCATGAACCAAGCTCAATACTTCTAGAAGATTGGTTTATTGATAATGTTCTTCTTAACCCTGTTTTGGTAGGCGCTATTCGTTCCCTTCTTGGTCACAAAGTAGCACTACCTGTCCTCGCAAGTAACCATCAAGTAGAGTGTCCCCAAGGACCCCAAACTTGGCACCATGATTCTGACCATATATTTGGACCAGAAGTTAACTTTGTCGAAGTATTTTACTTCCCGCAAGATACTCCAGATGCAATGGGACCGACCGAAGTCATACCTGGTTCTCATTTTAAAACAACTCATAAAAAGCCAGAAGAATCAGGAGTGTTATGTTCAGGACCGGCTGGAACCATAGGGTTACACCACCAAAGCATCCTTCACCGACGTGGAATGTCTACCCAAACTGGGTTACGGCATATGCTGAAATATAGTTATTGGCGTACTGAGCCTCCCAAACGAGACTGGATCATGGAGCAAGATTTCGATTTTCGCGATGCTGATTATGGTGGCCATAGGTCTGCACGTTACGCAGCTCATATGTTTTACTGGCTTTGCGGAAAAGCTTCTGATTTTCGAATAATTGGTGGTCAAGCTTGGCCCTGGAAAACAGTCAATCAAATTGGACCCTCTTATGGATTTGAACCTACGGAAGGTTACCTGCCAAATTGGCGAGGGAGTTCGACTAATATAAACAATGATGATTTTACCAAGTAGATCAATAAAGTAGGTTAGCAATTTTTATCGGTATGATTTCAGAAATCTAAATCATAAATTAACTTTAAAAACTAATGGGACATTAATGTCTTCTATAGCCGAAATGCGTCCTCGTTTCTCCCTGCAAGAAGCAGCCAAAATAGTTTTTTCCTTATTTGGGATATCGGGGACCCTACACGCTTTACCTAGTGAACGAGACCAAAACTTCCTGGTTGTGGACAAAAACAATAAACGTTTTGTATTCAAAATATCCGGTGCAGCTGAGAAATATGATGTACTTGACCTTCAACATAGTGCTCTAGATCACCTCAGTTCAAAGTTTAATGGGACCACATGGCCATTAGTTTGCAAAACTCAAAACGGGGAGCGTATAGAAGAAATAATAGGGGAAGGTGGATTAAAACATTTTGTACGAATGTTAACTTTCGTTGAAGGCCGCCCTTTTTATCGAACCAATCCCCAAGATCCCACCTTACTAAATGATTTGGGAATCTTTCTAGGTCGGTTAACCTGTTCACTGGCAAATTTTTCACATAGAGAAAAACAGACCAATCTTATATGGAATATGGAAAATGGGCCCTCTGTTATTCAGCAGTATCTCAACCACATTCCTACTAGTGCCAGGCAAGAACTTGTGATGAGGTTTTGTAAGCATTATGAAAAAAGTGTGGTCCCAAATCTTTCCTTATTGCCTCGCCAATTCATACATAATGATGCTAATGATCAAAATATATTAGTTCGTCGACTCAGGACAGAAACCATCGCAATAGACCAAACTGCAGTAACAGGATTGATTGACTTTGGAGATATAACCTATTCTTGTGCTCTTTTTGAGCCAGCAGTCGCGATAGCTTATATTATGCTAGGGAAAAGAGATCCGCTATTAGCTGCAACAAATTTCGTCAAAGGATACCATACTGAATGTCCTTTGACAGAATTAGATTTAAAACTACTCTATTCGTGTGCAACGATGAGACTGTCTATGAGTGTATGTATTTCAGCTTTTCAACAAATAGCTGAGCCTGACAATACCTACCTATCTGTAAGTGAAAAAAAGGCATGGGATCTCCTTGAAAAACTGGATAATATCCCACCGGTCCTTGCAGAATATCACTTTCGGGAAGCCTGCGACCTATCACCTAGTCCTCTAACCCCACGAATTGAATCGTACCTAAAATCGCAATCGCAATTATTTGCCCCTGTAATGGGTCCTAATGTAGATATTACGTCAGCTTTAGTTTTTGACCTAAGCGTAG
The DNA here is from genome assembly GCA_964593235.1 of uncultured Gemmatimonadota bacterium. Lineage (GTDB taxonomy): Bacteria > JAAXHH01 > JAAXHH01 > JAAXHH01 > JAAXHH01 > JAAXHH01. The sequence goes on from CAZQGS010000012.1 coordinate 42,400, forward strand.
GGAGTGCCCATGGGAACAGTTTCATTACTGGTGATATTAACGTAGATGAAATTAGCACAAAAATTTGGCAAGAAATGAAAATAGCTAAGGCAAACGTAGCGATTGGTAGATACAATGAGCCTCGCCTGATCTACACCACAAAAGAATTTGAACTCAATTCGGAAGAACTTCCTGAAAAGCGAACTATTCATTTAGGGTTAGATCTTTTTCGACCCGCTGGATCTCCAGTCTTTGCTCCATTGAAAGGTAAGGTCCATAGCTTTCAAAACAATAGTAAGAGTCTTGATTACGGGCCGTGTATAATACTAGAGCATTCATGCGATGACTCTACTGACGTGTTTTTTACCCTCTACGGCCATCTCAGCATAGAATCTCTTAATGATCTATACGAAGGGAAAAATATTGATAGAGGAGAACAATTTGCTACGCTTGGGGTCCCTTCAGTAAACGGCGGGTGGCCACCCCATCTTCATTTTCAAATCATAACAGACCTGTTGGGCCATAAGGGCAATTTCCCTGGTGTTGGTGGTGCTACTCAACGAAACGTATGGCTTAGCTTATCTCCAGATCCAAATCTTATGATAGGAATTCCACCTGAGGTTTTTCCACCGAAATCACGACCTGGTGAAGAGATATTATTATCTCGGAAAAATCATATTGGAAGCGCTCTTAGTGTCTCTTACCAAAGACCACTCAAAATCGTTCGCGGTCTTCTCCAGTATCTATATGACGATGAAGGAAGAGCTTTCCTAGATTCAGTAAACAATGTAGCCCACGTCGGGCACTGTCATCCCAAAGTTAATCAAGCAGGCCAAAACCAAATGGCTATATTAAATACAAATACTCGGTACTTGCACGATAATCTCGTAAACTACGCCGAGCAACTATGTGAAAGACTACCTGATCCTCTAAGTGTTTGTTTTTTCGTCAATTCTGGGAGTGAAGCAAATGACCTCGCCTTACGCTTATCCCAATGTTATACACGGCGCCATGATCTTCTTGTTCTCGACGGAGCTTATCATGGAAATTTGAGCTCACTAATTGATATTAGCCCTTACAAATTTGATGGACCAGGTGGGAACGGCCCTCCCCATAATGTGCATAAATTACCTCTTCCTGACCCATATCGTGGCTCTTATAAGGGATATTCTGAAGAGGCAGGTATCAAATATGCAAATCATGTGCAGGATTATATCAACTTACTAGCTAGGCAACAACGGGATGTTTGTGCTTTTATTGCTGAATCTCTCCCTGGCTGTGGTGGACAAATAGTATTACCTAAGAGATATCTTATGGAGACTTTCCAACATGTCCGTGATGGTGGAGGTATCTGTATTGCCGATGAGGTGCAGGTGGGTTTCGGAAGAGTTGGGACAAACTTCTGGGGCTTTGAAACGCAAGATGTTGTTCCTGATATTGTGACCATGGGGAAACCCATTGGAAACGGACACCCACTAGGCGCTGTGATAACTACTCCCGAAATTGCTGATGCATTTGATAACGGCATGGAATATTTTAATACCTTTGGAGGAAACCCAGTATCCTGCGCTATCGGATTAGCTGTTCTAGAAGTTATTAAGGAAGAAGAATTACAGGAAAATGCTCTGATAGTAGGAGAATACCTACTTGAAGGGTTACGGAACTTAGTTCCAAATAATCCGATCATAGGTGATGTAAGAGGTATGGGTTTATATATTGGCGTAGAATTAGTTTTAGACCATCAGACCTTGGAACCAGCTAATCATCAAGCCACTTATATATCAAATAGAATGCGTGACCACGGTATTTTGATTAGTACGGATGGACCTCTACACAACGTACTAAAAATCAAACCTCCTCTAGTCTTCAATAAAGAAAACGCTGATTATCTTCTGTATTGCCTTGCTAAGATACTAAAAGAAGACCCATTACAAATTTCACCCTAATTTGTAATGGGTTTTAGTGTATTTCTCCACCCACTAAATTGTTGGCTACGTGTACAGACCGGTAGAGCGTCTGCCGCAGTGGTGGCATATCGGCAAGAAGATCTGGATGAGGCTCCCAGTTGTGCCACCTGCTGTTGACCGTATTATAACAGCTGAAAATAGCTGCACGAGGGTGTTCAAGATTAGCCCATGGCCTTGCGCTATGAGTAAGGGCTTCAGTAAAAAAGACCAATGACCCAGGAGGGCACGTATAAGTATCCCAGATAGGCGAATCCGGAGATTGAATAGATTTTGGTGCTGAATAAACAGCTTTGTGGCTACCTGAAATCAAAAGGGTTCCATTCCCTTCTGTTACAGGCCCTAGTTCCCAAACCACTCGTGTAAGACCAGAGTTAGCTTTACCAGGGATACAACGGTAGAGATGGGAATCACCCGGCAGTCGTAGCATACCGTTACCATTATGGGGGCCAAATACCCCATCACCAACTTCTCGATAAAGGAGATTAGCAGATTCTTGTCGAAAACCGTAACAGATTTGACTCGACAACCCTGGATAAGCCAAAAATTCATTAAGGAAGCCTACAACAACTGGGTGGTCTGTTAAACTTTGTAGTGGTCCTCCTATGGCAGATCGTTCAGATTCAGAAATTGATTCTGGGTCCTTATGTAACTGTTCGCAGAAGGATCGCATTTCTGTTATTTCAACCTGTGAAAGAACTTCCGGGATCAATATCCAACCGTCTTTATCGAATAAATATTTCTGGTCCTGTGTAGGAAGAACTACTCGTCGACCCTCGGAATTCTCTCTAGGAAAATCTGCTTCATTTTGATCCAGACATTCCCCTAGATTTTTGTCTATAATAAAAGGTTCTGTTGATGTCATTAATTAAATCCCTCCTTTCAAAGTGATCTCTATTTAGCCCTATCTCACTTTTTAAACATCCGATTTTCCCAGGTCAAAATCTATCCCCTGGGCTAAGGGAAGGTCTGTCGACCAATTAATAGTATTTGTCTGTCGTCGCATGTATGCCTTCCACGAATCTGAACCTGACTCGCGTCCCCCACCTGTTTCCTTTTCTCCACCAAATGCACCGCCTATTTCAGCACCCGATGTACCAATATTAACATTAGCAATCCCACAATCTGAACCTATAGCCGAAAGGAACCGTTCTGCCTGACGGAGACTATCAGTAAATATTGAACTTGATAACCCCTGAGGAACATCGTTATGAAGGTGGATGGCTTCGTCTATCGTTTCATATTCAAGGACAAAAAGAATAGGGGCAAACGTTTCCTTTTTTACTATATCAGTTTGAGCAGGCATTCGAATAATCGTTGGCTCAACAAAGTTAGCACCAAGTCCAGGCAGCTGATTTCCTCCTGATATGATTTCGCCACCTTCCACTTTCGCCTGTTCTATAGCATACATCATATCATTCACGGCATCTTTCGTAATAAGAGGCCCCATTAGATTATTTTTGTTTAATGGGTCACCTATAGATATCTGACTATATGCTGTTTTAAGAGAGTTTAATAATTCCGAGATGTTATTTTTATGGATAATAACACGGCGTGTTGAAGTACAGCGTTGCCCCGATGTGCCAACAGCTCCAAAAACAATGCTAGAAACTGCGAGATTTAAATCAGAATTTTCTGTTACTATGATCGCATTATTACCACCTAGCTCTAATATAGTTCGAGCTAGTCGAGAAGCCACCTTTTGGGCAACACTAGTACCCGTGGCACTCGAGCCAGTGAATGAAACTAAAGGAATTCTATGATCTTTTGGTATGAGATCGCCTAATGCTTTGCCCTGACCAATAACCAAATTAAAAATGCTATCTACCCCATGGTCTGCCATAACACGGTTGCAAAGATGTTGTGTTGCTAAAGCTGTTATTGGCGTTTGGCTACTAGGCTTCCACAAAGTGACATCACCGCATACTGAAGCAAGAGCAGCATTCCACGACCAAACAGCAACCGGAAAATTAAAGGCAGTTATAATTCCGATGATCCCCAACGGATGCCACTGTTCGTACATTCTGTGACTTGGCCTTTCGCTAGCAATAGTCAAACCATACAACTGACGAGAAAGTCCTACTGCAAAATCGCAAACATCTATCATTTCCTGAACTTCCCCCACCCCTTCTTCCTTTATCTTTCCCATTTCTAAAGAGACCAGTTCCCCTAAGGGTTCCTTATATTCCCTTAGAATATTGCCCAGATCCCGGATCAAATCACCCCGTTTTGGTGCTGGGATCATACGCCAACTTCTGAAAGCTATGCTAGCTTTTTCAACGACCTGGTCATAAACTTCCGGAGTTACCTGCTGTACAGTTGATATTGGTTCATTAGTAGTCGGGTTATAAGACGTCAAGATTGGTCCATTACTAGATATCCAACCGTCTATCCCAGTACTAGCTCCTTCGTTCATCTCACTAATATTAAGCTTTTGCAGTAATGCATTCATGATTCCATTCTCTTTTAAAAAATTCCTTAGAAATTTTAAGGAATCTAAGTAAACCAATTTAATATAGGGCCGTGGTTAGATTCTTAACCTAAGTTGATGGATGCAGAAAAATCAACTTATTTATCTTGGGTATGGTTTGAAAAAATCTTGTTATTTAGCCCAATCAATCTCCCTTGCTTCTAATATCTTTAGAATATCCTGAGCAACAGGAGTTCGCCGATATTCATATATTTCTCCAGGAAATTCATCCGAAACTTCTTTATCTATACCAAGTGCCTCTGATACAGCTAGGATAATATTCTGAGGTCCATTGGCCTTTACTAGTTTTAAACGGTTCTGTAGTCCTTGGGACCGCCAATAACCAAGGAAGTCAAGGTATACTTGGGTGCCAGTAAGGTCATTACTAAAAATATAGTCTGGAGTTAAGATTCCTTGGCTTCCAAGATCTATTATTTCCTTACTTGCTGCTATTTGCCAATTTGACTTTAATTGAGTAAATCGTTCCTTGAGCCAACCTATTTCCTCAGGCATCCACTGCCCAGTTAGATGATTGATGGGTTTTAAATTCCTTATTGAATCTAATTGGAAATTGCACTCACGTCGTTTATTACCCCAAATTATAGAAGCAGTAATTTCCCATTTGGAGCTGTGTAATATTGTCGGGAAAAATTGGGCGATTTGTAATCCATACCGCTGTGAGGACTTAAAAAGAGCCATTGGTCCATCAATATGAACGTGGTATTTCCTTGTCCCTACCTTTTTTATCTCGTGCAATAGACGGAAAAATTTAATCTTTCGGAAAAGGTTCTGATATCTTGCTGGAGTTTCTCCTTCAATTACCAAATCGAATTCTGAGGCCCTGAATAGGACTGCTTGTACTAAAGCAACGTTATACCTACTCAACAACCATTTTGGTGCACATGGTTGAAAATTTTGTAGTCTTTCTACTTGTTTAAGATCGGCATAAAAAGCGTTATCAATCCCTTCTGAATCTATAGAAAATGTTTTACCGACGTTTTTCAAAATAGCCTGCCGATTAATAAATAACTTCGTCCTATCCCGATAAACAGCAGCTGAATATTTAAATATCCGTCTTCGTAATTCCACCGGAGGGATGGGTGAATCAGAAACAAATTCAGAGCGATCTTTAAGGAGTTTACTCAGACCTCGATAGAAAATAAAATTGGGCCCCGAGCTTGTAGTATCCGATAATTCTTCATCAAGCTCCTGGCGGGTTCCATTTTTGTTACTCTTAAAGATATCGATGAGCTTTTCCGCAACGGCTAGATTATCTTGATCATCCTCATTTATGTAGGGAAGGTGGATATTATTGTTTCGAACTCGCACTCGGACAAGGTCACTGGTTAACATATTACAGTCCTTAAGTCGACTGTTTTTGGTAAGCGCTATGCTTCCTTCGTCGAGAGCTTGCATACTCTTCAATAGTTTTTTCAGCTACAAGTTCATATAGAATGGCGTGTTTACCTTCCGCCTGTCGGAGTATTCGACCGAGACGCTGTACATGTTCCCTCACACTTCCAGAACCGGAAAGTATAATTGCTATATTAGCCTCTGGAATATCCACTCCTTCGTTTAACACTCGCGAAGTGACCAGAAAAGGGTATTCTCCAGCATTAAAAGCAGCAAGTATTTCCTGACGTTCTTTTACCTTTGTCTGATGGGTAATTGCCGGAACCAAAAATTTTCGAGAAATACGGTATACGGTTTTGTTATCGTTTGTAAATATGAGGGCCTGATCTTCCCGATGTTGTTGAATAAGCCTCTCGAGTACTCGTAGTTTAGCTTGTGATCCCTGAGCAATATTTTTTTGAGTTCGGTAAGCTGCGAAAGCCTCCCGACCATCCTCACTTCGAGATGTTGCTGCTAAAAAACGGACCCATCCACTTGGACCATACATAGATATTCTATGCTTTTTAAGGAAACCTCTATAAATTTTCCTAGCCTCCTGGTAATTCGTACGTTCTTCAGATGAAAGACGTACATTAATTTTTATTGTTTCGTATCCCGACAAATATTCGCCACTTAAAGATCGAATATCTTGTCTGTAAATGGTATCTCCTATAGCATCGATTAACAGATCCTGGGCACCATCCTCTCTTTCTGGGGTTGCTGTTAGACCCAATCGGTAAGGAGCTAATGACAGTTCAGCTATCGTGCGGAACGAGGGGCCGGGCAAATGGTGGCATTCGTCAAAAACCACCAATCCATAATAATTTCCGATTTTTTCTATATGCAGAAATGCAGAATCGTAGGTAGATATTGTTACTGGTCTGATATCAAAATAGCCTCCCCCTATCAAACCCACTTCAATGTCAAACTGGCTAGAAATTACCCCATACCACTGTTGCATCAGGTCTATTGTAGGAACGATAACTAATGTGCTACGCTGGGCTTGTACCATCGCCATCAGAGCTACAAACGTTTTACCAGCACCTGTTGGTAATACCACTACACCCCGTCCACCTACTTCCCACCAAGAGCTTAATGCTTCCTTTTGATGAGGGAAAGGTGATCTGTCTATATGAAGAGATAAATTTAGTTTCTCGTAAGCCCGAGCATTATCCTGGTACGGAATTTTTCTATTAGTAAGGAATGTAACAATCTCCCGGTAATACCGAGCTGGGGCACGATATAGCATAACTCGCTTATCAAATACGCAACCAGGCAAAATTAATTCACAACCATTATTATTAAGACCATCAATAAGTATTGTCCCAAGATTGAATTCGAGTTTAATCATTCAGATAAAACCTTTGTAGCTAAGCAAAATATATATATCGTTTTGGAACCAAGGCTAACTAAAATATCTTAACCCACTCGTCATATAACCTATTACATTAGGCTATATGACGAATGTCTCCTCTATAGAATTTTACTCTCCACGCTACGCGTCAGATAATGAATGAAAGTTGGAAGAGAAAAAATTAATGTCAAGGTGTTTAAAAATTAATACTAACATATTTTAAAAGGAACTTATCTTACCGTTGTTGACATAAAAATAAGGACACATAGTTTAGTAAATTATTCTAATCAAATAGAAGATATCATTATTGTATGAGAGTTAAGAAATGTCTTCCCCAAATATCATATTTATAATTGCAGATCAAATGCGTGGAGATTGCCTAGGTTGCGACGGACACCCGGTAATAGAAACCCCTAATCTTGATCATTTGGCTGTTAGTGGAATCCGATTCCCACATGCCTACACTGCAGTACCTTCCTGCATACCTGCTCGTTCAACCTTAATGACTGGTATGGATCAGTGGCATACTGGTGTTCTTGGCATGGGAAGTGGACAAGGGCCTATACCTAATGATTTCCCACATACCCTAGCTGGCACTCTTTCGGATGCTGGATATACGACACATCTTGTCGGAAAGGGCCATTTTAAACCGCACCGTTCGAATATGGGATTTGATTCCGCTGAACTGGACGAATCTGGTCGTATGACCGGGAAAGGCCTCCCGGATGATTACCGTCAATGGTTCGATCGGGAAAAAAAACGAGATATTACTCCTGATGATCACGGGATTAACTGGAATTCTTGGATTGCGCGACCCTGGCATACTGAAGAGTATCTTCATCCGACCGCTTGGACTATGAGCCGAGCAATTAATTTTATTGCTGACCGGGATCGAAACAAACCATTCTTTCTTAATATTAGCTTTGCCCGTCCTCATTCACCATATGTTCCTCCCGAGTGGTATTTTAACCTGTACTATAATAATCCGGAAACACCCAAACCATACATTGGTGACTGGTCAAATTGCCATGATATTTCTATCGAAGCAACAGATGTTAATGCCTGGCGAGGAAAACTTTCTGCTCAACGTATTCATCGAGGGAGATCTGGATATTATGGAGAAATCTCATATATCGATTCACAGATCGGTCGCCTGAAGAATTGGATGGAACGCTACGAACCCGAAACGTTAAGAAACACTTGGATCATATTTACGTCAGATCATGGCGACATGGTGGGTGATCACAATCTATGGCGCAAGACTTATGCATACGAGGGAAGTTCAAGAATACCACTAATCATCTGCCCTTCTGCTAACTCAGGATCGGTCGTAAAAAATTCTGTCCCTGATGCTGTTGTTGAACTCCGTGATATTATGCCAACTATAATTGAGGTTGCTGGTTTGAATGTACCACCTACTGTGACTGGAGCTAGTCTTCTTCCGTTAAAAGAAGGGAAACCTACAGATTGGCGATCATATATTCATGGCGAACACTGCTTGTGCTACTCCCCTGAGCAGGAAATGCAATACGTAACAGACGGTCATCGCAAGTTCGTATGGTTACCTCGACTTGACCAGGAACAGTTTTTTAATTTGGATGAAGACCCTGGAGAATGCTTTAATCTAGTGAATGAACCCTGGTATAAAAAGGAGATAGAAAAGTGGAAAAACTATCTTATAAATGAACTGGATGCTCGAGATTGTGGATGGGTAGTTAATGGGAAGTTACACTTCCCTGGAGAAACCCTTGTTTCCCCATTTAAGGACAAACGATATCAAGGCAAGGAAAATTAGATTAGTAATAATACATTTCTGGTTGTTCAATATTACTCTAAAATCATCTACTAATTTTATTATTTCATCTTACTAATTTTTTTAAAACTGTTTGCTTTTATTTGATTTATGGTTTTTGAGACCAATATTTTATTAACTCCTTTAAATTAAACTTGCTTGACGGTGAGGCTAATCTAGCGCATAATAGACGGCCGGTTCTAATCTAGAAACGAAAAATTATCACATGATGTTTTATTAAAATATGTTTGGGTTTAGAGTAACTTTTATAAGTCAGGATTAAAACAATTAATTCTCACTTTTTCACGAGAAAGGACTTATTGTGGATGAAGTCGGAAAGCACAAGTCGGAACTAGACACTCCTGTCCTATGGGTGGACCTAGATCATCTTGAAAACAATATTCGTGTCGTGGGCCAAAGACTTGCCAAAGCTGGCGTGAATTGGAGACCACATATTAAGGGTGTTAAAATACCTGCTATTGCCCACAAGTTACTTAAAGTCGGAGCTATTGGCGTAACTTGTGCCAAGCTCGGCGAAGCCGAAATAATGGTTTCTGGCGGCATCGAAGATATTCTGATTGCTAATCAAATTGTAGGTCAGCAAAAATATACGAGACTAGCTCATCTTTGCAAACAGGCGGACGTAAAAGTTGCAGTCGATAGCGATGCTACATTAGATAACTTAGGCAAAACAGCTACCGCCACTGGGGTTGAAATTGGTGTACTTATTGAACTCAATACTGGGATGGAAAGGGCTGGGGTTCAGCCAGGGGAAGCTGTAGTAAAACTAGCCCAGGAAATTCAGCGTATTTCTGGATTAAAGTTTCGAGGAATAATGGCATGGGAAGGCCATGCGTGTGTAGATGAAGAATTGGATTGGAAACATGAGGAAATCAAAAGAGCAGTAGGACAGTTGGTTTCTTCTGCAAACCTCTGTCGAGAGGCAGGTCTACCTTGTGATATTGTGAGCGGAGGAGGGAGTGGAACTCTGAGTGTAACTCCCGACCTACAAGGCATTACCGAGATTCAAGCTGGAGGAGCTATTTTTAACGATGTAATGTACACTCTTTGGGGTGTGAGGACACAACCGGCCCTATATGTACACGCAACAGTAACCAGCAGACCTATTCCAGAGCGCCTTCTAGTAGATGCGGGTTTCAAAACTATCCCGGCCTGGCATGGAATGCCTATGCCCGTTGGTGTGAAAAATGTAGAAAGTGTACGTATGTCAGCCGAACATGGTACAGTTACCTTTAATGAGCCAAATCACGAAATCGCCATTGGAGACCGACTTGATTTAATGGTAGCATATACCGATGTTACGTTATTTTTACATGATTACCTTTACGGTATTAGAAACGATATTGTTGAAACTGTGTGGCCCATTCTTGGTCGAGGGCAGCTCCGTTAACAGATCCAGGGAATATTCCTATTATATCCTTATATAGACCACTCACAGAATCTGGTTTCGGATTAGAAATTGCTAACACTGATCTAGCAAGGCCAGATGAGCTTGTAATGAAGGAAGTTCTAGAAGCCTTTCATAATTCGGGTGGGTTAATCATTATACGTAACCAGGAACACATTGATCCATACCACCTATGTCAATTTGTCAAAATGTTTGGGGATTTGGAAAAAAATGAGAAATATGACTCTCAATTTTTAGTTCCGGGATACCCTGAAATTCTACGTATTGGTAATTCTAAGAAAGCTGAGAAATACAGCGCGTTGTTTATCGAAGCAGACTCTCCTCCACTGCTTTGGCATATGGACGATTCCTTCCGAAATCCTCAACCAATTGGTTCTTGTATGTTTTGTGTCCACACACCACCAGAAGGAGGAGAAACTGGATTTGCTGGAATGACAGCTGCCTATGAAGCACTGCCAAAATCTATCAAGAATCATATAGAATCAATTCAAACCATCCATTCATATAACTATCTTAATGAACAACTTCGGATTAAAAACCCTCATCGCCCTAGGTTAAGTAAACAACTCCAAAAACAAATACCATCAGTGAAACGACCTTTGGTAGCGACACACCCAGAAACCAAAAAGAAATGTCTTTATCTTCCCCTATGTCATATTGAATCTGTTATCGGTATAGAAGATTCTGAAAGCAAACCCTTGCTGAATAATTTGCTAGATCATGCTATAAGCGATAGTTTTGCTTATATGCATAGCTGGATGCCAGGAGACGTGGTAGTCTGGGATAACCGTTGCACCCTCCACGCCCCAACCCCGTTTGATCATAATCGATACGAACGCCTTATGTATAGATTAACCTTTTTGGGTGACCAGATTTTAGGGTCTTAATGATAGAGTTTTCTAGTTAAAATCAACAGATCTTTCTAGTGCAACCCGCTGATTATACATACTTTAATAATAAACAAGGGATAGAATTACATGCGTATTGCTAAAGTTGAAGCTTTTGCTGTTAAGATCTCTAGGAATGACAACCTAGCCAAACCTAACTCCTCCCCATATACCATTCCGAAGGGACGAAACACGATAAAATCAAACATGCATGAAACTCTGGTAGTACGGATTAGTACTGATGATGGCCTAACTGGTTATGGAGAAGGACAGAGTCCTGTATCTCCAGAAACGACTGGGACTATTGTAGCTAATTTATGCAGCCCTCTGATGCTTGGTAAAGATCCGTTTGATGTAGAACAGATATGGCAATTATTATATAATGCTATGCGTGAACGAGGTCACATAACAGGTTTCTATTTAGATGCTATTGCAGCTTGTGATATCGCATTGTGGGATCTAAAAGGAAAGGCAACTGGAAAACCAGTTCACAAACTGCTAGGAGGCCAATTTAGGGAACAGATCCCCCTCTATGCGGGATGTCCTGGACGGAACATAAAAACAGTAATCGACCAGGCTGAGAAACTTATATCTGCTGGATACAAGGGTCTGAAACTTTCACCGGCAAGCGACAGAAAGGAAACTTTAGCTATTGTCAGTGCTGTTCGAGATCATATCGGATCAGACATTGCTATTATGGTAGATCTTCATTCTGATTTTGACGTCACTGAATCCATCAAACTCGGACGTGATCTTGAACTACTAGATATATACTGGCTGGAAGCCCCAACAGTTCCTGATGATCTACCAGGGCACGTAGCCATAACAGCGGCTCTCAACATGTTTGTTGCCAATGGCGAATGGTATCGTACCCGCTATCAAATGAGAGAAGCTCTCGAAAAACGGATCTGTGATGTATTAATGCCAGATATTGGTAGGACAGGTTTATCAGAGGGGAAACGAATTGCTGTTCTAGCTGATACTTATAATATACCTATTTCTCCCCATGTTGGTGGTGGAGGCTTACTTGCTATCGCTGCAACAATTCAATTTTCTGCGGCTATCCCGAACTTCCTTATAATGGAACACAATCACTCTTCCTATTCGAAATGGTGCCAGTTAGCATTAGATCCGCCATTACCAAGCCAAGGGAAGTTTCCTGTAACAGATAAACCTGGATTGGGTATCTTAATCGACGATACTATTTTGGAAAACTTTACTTTGGTCAGTTAATAACCATATTCTTAATCGAGAAAAGATTTCAACCAATTCCAAATTCCATAGTTAGTTGATTCTTTATCCTTCCGAAAATATCCGTTCATAAGTGTATCATTCCCCCAGATTTCCATACCCAACCGATTAGGTAATAGTGATGAACTATAGAAATTGGATTTCCATAATCGATGTTCAACCGGATGCCACAGGAAAATTCCTCCTACATCCTCAATAAGCCTCTGTTCCGCACTATGATAAATTGAATATCGGTCTTCAGCTGCCCCCATGAACTCGTTGCCCTCATACATTAATCGTTCAAAAATATCATCATGCCACGCATGGCGTCCATCTGATCGCCATATCCCAAGCAAATTAGCGGGATCAGGGTAATCTTGGCTATAAGCTACGATTGCAAGCGGTACCTCGTGATTATTCAGACTATCGGTAAACACTTTTCGTTCAATAACTCTGATACCCACATTTACATTTAAAACTTCAGCTAGCATGGCTTGAATAGCTTCGGATGGAATACGTGTATTTGAAATATCATTTGTCCGTATCCAGATATCTATTTGGGGAAAACCTTGTCCATCTGGGTAACCAGCTTCCGAGAGTAACTGCCGTGCTTTATCTGGATCGTATTTAAATGTTTTTTGGAAAGCTTCTGGATCCGAACCTGGGAACCCTGGCGGTAACATGGAGAAGGCAGCAACACCCACATCTCGTAGAGCAGAATTCATTAGGGCAGATCTATCAATAGAATGAGCAAAAGCTTTTCGAACACGGAGATCGTTAAATGGTGGATTATAGGTATCCATAGTCATATAAAAAGTTATAAAATTGACCATGGTATGGAGTTCTTTTTTGATGGAAGGATCACTTTTAACCCGAGCCAAAGCCGCTTGGCCAGATAATAAAATCATATCGACTTCATCAGCAGTGTAGGCTGAAAGCATGAGTGGTTGGGCAGCCGGTGAAAATACTCTAATAATTACCTTTTCTAAATAGGAAGGAGTCGATCCCCGGTACATTGGATTAGCATCCAGAATGATAACCTCATTTTTACGCCATTCAGATACCTTAAATGGCCCTGAAGAGATGTGTGTTTCTGCTCGAGTTGACCATTCATCGCCATATTTAGCGACAGCATGCTTAGGTGAAGCCCAGCTCATAACAAGGTTGTAGGGAAGATATGGTACTCGCTGCTCGGTATGTACAGCAAGAGTAGAATCATTTATAGCCTCCACTCCCAATGAATCAACCGGGAGTTGGCGAGACACAACAGCCTCCCAGTTTTTAATTATTTGGTAGTGCCATTCGAAATCATAAGCATTCTCTGGGTCAGCGCCTCGTTGAAAGGTATAAACATAGTCATGTGCGTTGAATGGGCGGCCATCATTCCACTGCATTCCAGATCGTAAATGGAATAACCACGTGTACCCATCAGATACTGCTTCCCATGATTTTGCTCCTGCTGCTACTAATTGATAGTCCTTATCCTGCCGAAGCAAAGGTTCAGATATTAAATCTGTCGCCGGACTTCTTTTATATATCGTCTTGAACCACTCCATGTATGTTCCATCCATCTCGAAAAATCGAAGCCTTTGCTCTTTCAGTGGGGCTGCATCTCTGGGCAGTTCCCTCCCAACTGAGTTCACTTGTTGGCTATTAACCCCTAGAGTTGAAAAGAAAAGAAACAGTAAGAGAAGATCGACGATCTTACGCATGGTGTTACCAGTGGAGGGTTAGGAATTTTCTACTGAAGAATAACGACTTAATCTGAGTTAAGGAACTTCATTCAAAATCATCTACCTGTCAAGATGGGATGTAAAATTTCATGCTAATCGTCATTAAATAAGAAAAGTTCCTCAAAAACAGTAGATATCAAAACTAACTATTCTAACAAACCTTTATAAATAATCTAGGCCCTTAATAGTCTAGCCTCCGAGAACAGCTCGTGCTGCCGCTAAACAAGCTATTGGAACACGGTATGGAGAACAACTAACGTAATCTAGATTCGCACGGTTACAAAACACTACTGACGCTGGATCACCGCCATGCTCGCCACAAATACCTACTTTTAGACCAACCCTAGCAGCACGGCCACGTTCAACACCAATTTTGACTAACTCACCTACACTACTCTCATCGATGCTAACAAATGGATCTTCACTCCATATTCCTGAATTCAGATAATCTGGGATAAATTTTGCATCATCACGAGAAAGTCCATATGTGGTCTGGGTCAGATCGTTCGTTCCGAAGGAAAAGAATTCGGCTTCTTCTGCTATTTCATTAGCTGTCAAAGCTGCTCGTGGTAATTCTATCATTGTCCCGATCTGGTAGTCCACTTTGATTTTCGTTTCCGACTCCACAGATGCAGCAACCTTACGGACCAGCTCAGTCTGTACCCGTAACTCATTTATATGGCCCACGAGAGGAATCATAATTTCTGGAATAGCTTTGATTTTACGTCTTAAACAATCACTCGCGGCCTCAAAGATAGCTCTAGCCTGCATCTCAGTGATTTCTGGATATGCTATTCCGAGTCTACACCCGCGGTGGCCAAGCATAGGATTCGCTTCTCTCAGATCCTCTACCTTCTGGGTTAACAACTCTGTTGAGATTCCCATCTGAGCAGCAAGTTGTTCAATGGCAGCTTGTTCATGAGGAAGGAACTCATGTAACGGCGGATCGAGTGTCCTTATTGTGACAGGATAACCATCCATAACTTCAAAAATACCTGCAAAATCACTCCTCTGAATGGGCAAAAGTTTAGCTAGTGCAGCCCGACGACCTGCTTCATTATCAGCTAATATCATCTCTCTAACCGAATCAATTCGATCTTCCTCAAAAAACATATGCTCGGTCCGACAGAGACCTATACCCTCCGCCCCAAAAGCTCGAGCTGTAGCTGATTGGTCGGGTTGATCCGCATTCGTCCGAACTTTGAGGCGGCGAGTCCTATTTGCCCAGGTCATCAAGTCCCGATATCGTTGAAAAACCTCTGATTTTTCCGCCAACATAGTTTTATTTAAAAGAACTTGCAATACTTCTGATGGAATAGTGGGAATCGCTCCTGAAATAACCTCTCCGGTGGATCCATCAATTGAGATATCATCTCCTTCCGAAATCACCTTATTGCCGACACTCATATTTCGGGCACTATAGTCTATATTGAGATCCCCGCAGCCAGCAACACATACCTTTCCCATCTGTCTGGCTACTAATGCAGCATGACTAGTCATCCCACCCCTAGCAGTTAAAATCCCTGATGCCGCATTCATCCCTCGGATATCTTCGGGAGAAGTTTCAATACGTACAAGAATGACTTCCTCCCCCTGGGAAGACCATTTTTCAGCGTCGTGAGCATTAAAAACGACCTTCCCTGATGCTGCACCTGGTCCAGCATTGAGACCTTTAGCAAGAATTAATCCGTCATTTTCCGCTTGCTGTTTCGCCCCCAAATCAAATACCGGACGAAGTAATTGTTCTAACTGATCTGGGTCCACACGGCGCAAAGCCTCTTTCTCATCTATAAGACCTTCTTTAACCATATCCACTGCGATGGTAATAGCTGAAAAACCAGTCCGTTTCCCATCACGGCACTGTAACATCCACAAATTGTTTTTCTGGACGGTAAACTCAATATCCTGCATATCTTTGTAGTGTGTCTCTAGGGTATCACAGATCTGGATCAGTTGGCGATAGGCGTCGGGCATTTCCTCCTGAAGTTGAATTATAGGCTTAGGGGTTCGGATCCCAGCCACAACATCTTCACCCTGAGCATTGATAAGGTATTCACCATAAAATTGTTTCTTACCGGTCGCTGGATCACGACTAAAAGCTACTCCAGTTGCACAGTCGTTACCCATATTACCATAGACCATTGACTGAACATTGACTGCGGTACCCCATTCATCCGGTATATTGTTAAGTTTTCGGTACACACCTGCTCGTTCGTTATGCCACGACCCAAAAACTGCTCCTATAGCTCCCCAAAGTTGCTCTCGGGGATCATCTGGAAAGTCGACACCTGTCCGGATCTTAATTTCATTTTTGAAATCCGTGACTAATAATTTAAGGTCATTAGCGTCGAGTTCTACATCTTGCGTTACACCCAGACTTTCTTTTTTACTTTCCAAAAGTGCCTCAAATGGATCACGGCCATCATCCGTCGTTCCTACTTTCATGACCACGTCACCATACATTTGAACAAATCGACGATAGCTGTCATAGCCAAAACGTTCGTCTCCCGATTGCGAAATTAAGCCCTTGACCGTTATATCATTTAGACCCAGATTCAAAATTGTATCCATCATACCTGGCATTGAAGATCGTGCTCCTGAACGAACAGATACAAGAAGTGGATTATCAGGACTACCAAACTTAGCATCCATCGTGGCTTCAACCTGCGCCATGGCTTCCCAAATTTGTCTATCAAGATCCACAGGATATTTGAAATTATTACTATCGTAGTATGTACAGATTTCAGTGGAAATGGTAAAGCCCGCAGGGACGGGTATTTTCAGATGACTCATTTCCGCCAGATTAGCACCTTTCCCACCTAAAAGATCACGTAAGTCAGCGCTACCTTCTGCTTCATCGGAACCAAAATAGTATACATATTTTTCCATAATTACTCTATGCTCCTTTAGCCACAACAAGAACAAGCTTTCTATCTGTTTTTTAAAGTCATCGAGACGGACACCATAACTTCTAACTCTCAGTATGTCAATTAGTTTGTAAGAATATGCGCTTATTAAGCGGTATGGTTAGACAAATGATTTTAAAACCAGTTTAATAATCGACATTCCTACGTTAGTCCCTACCTAAAGTTATTTTACTTGGAACTACTTCCTAAATCTCATTCCTTTGCTTAAAAACCTCGTAAAAGACTAAAGCTGCGGCGACGGATGCATTAAAGGAACCAGCATGACCTGCCATTGGAAGATGTACTACTTCATCACAATTCCGCTTCACCAGTGGACGTATCCCCTTATCCTCTCCACCAATTATGAGAGCGA
The DNA here is from genome assembly GCA_964593235.1 of uncultured Gemmatimonadota bacterium. Lineage (GTDB taxonomy): Bacteria > JAAXHH01 > JAAXHH01 > JAAXHH01 > JAAXHH01 > JAAXHH01. The sequence goes on from CAZQGS010000012.1 coordinate 59,909, forward strand.
CTGGGCCTCTATAATCAATTTTATTAAAGGGGGTAGGCCCATCTGTAGCTAAGCCAATCAGCCAGAAACCATTTTCGCGGAGTGTTTGTATGGCATTATTCATGTTACCAACTCGGGCAACTGGCATATGAGCACTGGTTCCTGCAGAGGCTTTCACCGAAGCTCCTGTCAGCCCTGCTGCATTTCGACGGGGGATTATGATTCCATCTGCCTGTACAGCATCAGCGGTTCGAATAATAGCACCAAGATTTCTTGGGTCCTGTATGTTATCTAGCAAGACTAAAAAAGAGTTTGATTCACCGGTCCTAGTGGAACCAAGCAGATCAGATAGCTCCACATACTGTCCACCAGCGACCATAGCTATTATACCCTGATGCTTCCCGTTGGCTAAATAATCTAACTTTTTTTTGTCTGCAAACTGGTAAATTACGCCACGCTCTCTAGCAAGTTCTAATATTTCTGATATGTCATGGCGAGACACGCTATTAGAAATCACAATTCGGTTAAGACTACGACCTAATCGTAGGGCTTCTTGGACCGGGTTCCGACCGTATATTATCTCTGACAAAGTAATTCCTACCGATTTTAATGATACGGAATGTTGGATATCTAAGAAATTAGCTTACTACAATCTAAGATAAAGAAATTCATTAAAAATAACGAACTTTTTATCTCTAATGATATAATTTAAAAGGAACCAGTGTAAATATAAACCCATACTAGTATTATAAATATCTAGTCTTAATCCCTTGACGCCCTTTATTGTCCTAGATACCATAATAATAATTTATATTAGCATTCCTTGATCTCGGGAAATCAGTTTTTGCAAGAGAACAAAGTATTGATCTTAGTCAATAACAATTCTAAATAACAAACTTCTGACCATTTCAAAACAAAGTCTATGTTTCAGAGTATCAAACGACTGACAGCTCACTCCGCTATTTATGGACTTAGTGATGTCCTTGGCCGATCAATAGCATATCTACTAGTACCAATTTATACTCATGTAATGCCTATTGACCAATTTGGTTATTATGGACTAATCTACTCTTTTATTGCGATCGCTAATGTGTTTTTTCTTTATGGGATTGATGTAGCTTTCCTTCGATTCTACGTTATAGATAATAAAAAAAGATCGGAAATACTGAGTACTGCCTATCTATCTCTTATACTAACATCAATAGTTCTTGTTTTATTCATTGTTATCTTTGCGGAAAAAATTGCACCTATTATTTCTACTTCTTCATCTCTTACGAGTTACGTTAAACTTGCTGGGATTATTTTGGCACTGGATGCTTTGAATGCAATACCGTTTGCCAGGCTACGCGGAGATGGCAAAGCTAGCTCATTTGCAAGCCTAAAATTATTGAAAGTTTTTATCGAACTTGGCGGAAACTATAATCTAGTGGTCGTACACGATATGGGTTTAGAAGGGATATTAATTAGTAATATCATCGGCTCCAGTGTTGTTTTTCTGATTTTAACTATATTGACGTTTAAACAGCTTTCCTGGTCATGGTCTCGCAATATTATAGGGAAACTATTAAAATTCGGACTACCCTATGTACCAGCTGGTGCTTCAATTATAATTATAGAAACGATTGATAGAGTCATGTTAGAACGTATGAGTGGTACTGAAGTACTAGGGATCTATCATGCGGCTCGAAAACTCGGTGTAGGAATGTTAATCTTTGTCACAATGTTTAGGCAAGCCTGGCAACCTTTCTTCCTTGAAACATCGAAAGAAGAAAACCCAAAACCACTTTTCGCCCGCGTCATGACCTATTTTCTAGTTATAGCTGGTGGGCTATTCCTAGCACTTTCATTCCTTATGGATGATTTAGTCCGTCTTCAATGGGGCAGTTATACCCTTATTGAAGAATCCTATTGGGACGGAGTGAAAATAGTGCCATTTCTTATAACTGCGTACGTTCTTTATGGGATTTATGTCAATCTAACTGTTGCTATATACCTAAAGAAAAAAACTACTTTATTACCATATATTACGGGTACTGCAGCTCTTATCTGTATACTACTGAACCTGTGGTTGATTCCCAAATTTGACATGTACGGAGCGGCTACAGCATCAGTTGTGGCCTACGGTGTTATGGTAACTGGACTATATCTAGTTGGACGAAAGTACTATCCAGTTCCTTATGAATACTTACGACTATTTAAGGTAGCTTTAGTATGTGGTGGGCTCTATGGGATACATATAGTTATTAATAGCTCATGGCTATGGGAAGTCATCCTGGTGATAATTGGTTATCCTGTAATTTTGTTCACCATTCGCTTCTTTACCGGTGATGAAATCGCTTTTGTGAGACGACGCCTTCATCTTCACGGAAAGTAATCCAACGGTTCGGCTCGATTTCGGTAGCTACATCTTCCAATCCGGTAGGCCATTTTACAATAACAGAATCAATAATACTAGATGGACCAAGACCAAAGTGAACCCGCAGGTCATTCGCTGCTAAATAACTGTAGCCACTTCTAACCTCTCGACTTTGACGACCATTTTCTGCTACTACTATGACCTGAGCACCAATCCCATTCCTATTACTATCAGTACCCTCGGTCGAAACTAGCAGACTATTATTGGAGCCCTGGCCATTAACCCCTAGTCCCTCATTACGCAGTAAAAGAGGACTATCATTCACTGCTGTTACTAAAACATCAATATCTCCATCATTGTCTATATCTCCAAAAGCTGCACCACGATGAACCCGTTCTATCTGAAATGGAGCACCAGCCTTAGAACTAATATCCTTAAATCGTCCATCCCTCTGATTCCAGAACACTTGATTAGTTTGTGCATAATTAATCGTAGGATCAAAAAGAGCAATGTTGTCAATAACATGGCCATTTGCCGCGAAAAGATCTAACCACCCATCTTGATCAAAGTCTTGAAAAGAGGTACCAAATCCGAGGAAAAGAAGAGTAGGGTTACCCAGCCCTGCTGCAAAAGTAGTTTCTGTAAAAGTTCCATTACCATTATTTTTATGCAGAGAATTAGGTTCCAAAGAAAAATTTGTCACGTAGATATCAGGGTACCCATTCCGATCGTAATCTCCACTATCGACACCCATCCCGGCTCGTGCAACACCATCTTCACCATAAGCCACTCCTCCCCAAAGAGCCCTATCAGTGAAAGTACCATCACCATTATTTCGGTAAAGAAAATCGGGAGTCAAGTCGTTTGCAACGAATATATCCGGCCATCCATCTTTATCAAAATCACCAGAGACTACTCCAAGTCCCTTTCCGTTAGGATTTGCTATCCCAGCGTCTATGGATACATCAGAAAAAGTTCCATCGCCATTATTACGATACAATAAGTCCGGCATACCATCATATATATCTGGCCCGCAATAAGACTGAATACCGTCCCTAGAGCATTTTTTGTTGGTGTCAAAACTAAAGTCTACATATACACAAACATATAGATCTAGATATCCATCACGATTGTAATCTAAGAAAGCTGCACTAGTGGAGAACAAAGGGGAATTTTTTACTTCTAATTTTGCCTGAGTTGTAACATCTGAAAAATATCCACCACCCTCGTTACGATAAAGTACGTTCCTACCATAATTAGTGACAAAAAGATCATCGTCACCATCATTATCATAATCTGCTACGGCCATCCCCATCCCATAGTTACCAATATTTCCGACTCCCACCAATGAAGTCACATCAGTAAATTTTCCATTTCCGTCGTTTCGATAAAGAACACTAGATAATGACTTCTCAGATATATATCCAGGTATAGAGGTTCCATTAAGTAGGTATATATCAAGATCATCATCACCATCATAATCTATAAAACCACCACCGGATGCTACTGTCTCCAAGAAAAAGTACCGGCCTGAAGCTCCATTAGTATGCCGAAAGTTTATCCCCGAACTTTCCGTAATATCCGAAAATTCAACGAAACTGGGAACGGTTTCTGGTTGTTTTTCAACACGGGTACAAGAAAGGAAAATGATAAGGAATGAAGTTATAAGTATAATGGAAGGGCGGGGAAACGTCAGATTTCGGAATAGATCTAGCATTAAACTATCAACTCCTAGCATCCAGACGATCCTTTATTAACATTAACTTCTTTTTTTACGTTTTCTAATCAAAAATATACCTAGGCCTACAATGATCAAAATACCAAGAGTAATTCCCACCAAAATGGAACCAGGGACCGGTTCTCTTATCAATGGTACCTCAAAGGTTGCATTCGCTTTTTGTGATCCTCCTCGTACAGCAAAGTCAACCGTAACCTGGTGAATTCCCAAAGTCCGCCGTTTCCACATTATTGGCCGATCTATAGCCTCAGCTTCGGCACTATGGTAATGGGTATACACATTACCATGGGGATCCTCTATCCCTAAGCGTATAATTCCTGCAAAATATTCACCCGATATCTTTTTCTGAACGTATACAATGAACCGAGTATCTTCACCTAGATCATATGCCTTAAAGGTTAACGTATAACCAGCTTCGACATCTATAACAGTATCAACAACAGCCTGTTCCGAAAATGTATAACCAACGAAGGTTCCCCCAGCTATGCTGTTAGCATCTGGGGTGCGATTACAAGCCAAGGTTATAATCATTAGGACACTTACAATTTGAATTCCTCGCACTAGTTTAACTCCTCCGGGAAATTAAAGGAATATCTATAAATTCTATCTTGGTCCAAATCTGCAAAATAGATACGACCCTGCCGGTCAACATGCATTGGCACTCCGCTCACATCAAACTGCCCCGTCATCTCCCATTTTCCTTCTGGAGTAAAAAAGTCGTACCATCTGTCTAACTTGGTCATTTTTAACATAGGCATACCCATTGGGTTCCGTCCGACCTGTTCAAATTCCTGATACTGTATAGTATTCATAATTCGACCGTTGGTCATTACCGCAAGGCCTCCTGAAATCCCCACAGGGGGAGGGCGACTAGCAGCTTCCCATTGTTTCATAGGTTCCATTCTAAAGGGAGTTTCTCGGTTAAATTCTAGTTCGAGCCCATTTACTCGATCAAATTTACGAATCCAGTAAGGATGTCTTGCCGAGACAATAACGTACCCATCTTCTGTCGTTTCCATTGCCGCATCCGAATAAGCAATAAATTCTTTAATTGTCCCTGTACGACGCATGGTCTCCATAGGATTGTAAAACTTACCCATTGGGTTTCCATTGGGAGTAAACTTATAAATCTGATCGTGCTGAGTTATTACAAAAATAAGCACATTCCCTTCAGCATCAATCCGTATACGTCGAGGTTTGGAAACCTGAGTTCCCCAGATATCAGCAAACGTGAGATCTGGATTAAATACCGTCACTCGATCAAGTTCGCTATCTAAAACAAATAACATTCCCTCGTTATTTAACACCATATCAACAGGTGCTCTAAACTGTAAAGGCCCAACCCCTAACGAACCTACTGAAGCCAAAAACTTACCTGACTCATCAAACTTAAGTATGTGTTTCTGTTCAGAGTCAGCAATATAGATGTTCTTATCACGATCTGTAGTTATACCAAAGATTGAAGAAAACTTGTGATCTCCACGTCCGTCAATTACCAGATTTTCCAGAAGAGTAATATCTGCAGTCTGATCAGGTGGGTGCAGAATAGGCGATTCACTAATCACTCTCGAAGCTCCAGATATGACATCGATCCGGCCGCGCCACATTCCATCATCACCTCCATCTCTACAACCTGACACTAGGACTACGACTGCCAGGAATTGCAGCATACCGGCTTTCACCTGCCTCATCCGTTACTCCTTCCAAAGTAGAAATTCATGAACTTCCTCTAAGTTTCTTTATCTGCTCCCATTGTTTCTTTAGATTTGTATTCCCTTGGTCAATCTGGATCGCTTGTGCCATAGCCTCATCTGCTTTAATGTAGTCTCCCCTAGCATTCCTCACAATAGCCAATGTTTCGTAAGATACAACCGTTGGAGAAATTAGAACAGCTTTCTCCGCAAGTTGTAGTGCTCTATCTAAATCTGAGCCATGTTCAGTGTAGAGCCACGCCAGGTTCGTATAGGCATCCACAAATGTAGAATCTAAAACTATTGTTTGTTGATACGCGGTAAGAGCCTCTTCGTACTGGCCTAATTGTACATATGTTACCCCTAAATTATTATAGGCGTGAACAAAACGCGGGGCTAACTCTGTGGCTATTCGGAACTCGACAATGGCCTCCTCATATCTGCTCAACTGCGCTAAAGCTGTAGCCATATTATAGTGAACTTCTGCCACCCGAGGATGGAGTCTTACAAGGGATTCTGCCTGAGATAACTCCTCTTTATATATATTCAGGCGCTGAAAGGTTTCGAGAAACTTTTTAGCAGTCTCTTGTTTCCCTATCGTATTAAGGGTATTCCCAATAGCAAGATAGGCCTCAGCATATTCTGGGTTTATTTCTATCGTTTTTGAAAAAGCATCTAGGGCTTGTTCATACCTCTGCCCTGCAGCGTAGGCTGTACCCATATGATAATTCAAGGAAGCTGATTCTGGGTCCATAACCTGAACGTTTTGGTAAAGATTTATAGATTCTTCGATCTTTCCAGCTCTGAGCATAGCTTGTGCTATCCCAGCTTTTGCTTCCACCGAGTTATTATCTATATCTAAGGCTGTCTGGTACTCTTGAATTGCTTTATCAATGCTACCTTCGGCCATTGCTATCATGCCCAGTTGACAATATGCCTTAATCATACGAGAATCGATACGTAAAACTTCACGAAATGCATCCTGGGCCTCTTTAAATTTACGTTGCTTAAATAAAACGTTTCCCAACGAAAGATGGGCTTCCAAATAATTTTGATCGATGGAGGCCGCATTTGTGAAAGAAATTGCAGCATCACCCAATGCACCTAGTTTTTCCTCGGTAGTTCCTCGACCAAAATGAAATAAGCTGTTTTTGGGATCAAGTGTTGTGGCCTTGACAAATGATTTAATTGACTTAATCAACATTCCAGAAAGCTTATAGGCCTGTCCCAAATTATAATGGGGTTCCGCCCATTCAGAATTCATTCCCACAACACGAGTAAAAGCATCAATAGCTTCACTATATTTTTTCTGGCGAGCATAGACCATTCCTAGATTAAACCGAGCATCAATATCCTGAGGACGTAACTTAATGACTACTTCCAAAGAGGCTTCAGCTGTAGCTAATTTATCTAATGCTATAGCTGCTAATCCCAAATTAAAGTAGTTATCTGGTTCGCTTTTATTTTCCTCTATTTGCTGGCGAAAATAAATGATATCGTTGAGTAGCCGTTGCTCATTTTCCGGCGACAATGTTCTGAGAGCATCATCCTGCCGAACTGAAGAAACGAACGTGAGGTAAGGCCCTGTGTCCGTTAGTAATGGGGTATAAAGTAGAAAGACTACAAGAAGGAGATTGCGCATATTCTCATGCTGTACGGTATAGAGAAGGGTCTGTCATTATTTTAACAGGTTGCCCCAGAGAAGTAAAATGGATTTTGACAACCCGCGCTTACCGTACTTATTCAATCGAAATAAGATCGAATTCGATTGCGAAGGCTTAGTCCATCTGAAGGCACGGTAGCCTTCATTATTTTGACGGGTCGAACAGTGGTGACATCTGATGCCACAGTCATATCCTTCTGCGTCCACTTTTTAAGATCCGCCAATGGCTTGAATGCTCTTCTGTAAATTAGATTAGAGTAAATATCCACACGATCAGAACCCGCCGGTAAGTCGAATTTATAAACCGAGCGGTCAACTTCACGTGCTTTAATTCGAGTATCTTCGATAATGCGAGTTGCTTGCCAATCCATTACATGACTATTACCATTATCATCGCCAAACACTAGGGCAAACCCTTTACCTGGATAACCCGCAAAGTTTCCTTCAGACAGATTACCTTCACCCCCATAAATTGGCACTCGCTGATCCCCTTTGTATTGCAAAGTATCTCCATTTGAGAGTACAGGGGTTACTAATAACAACATGTTCCTAATAGTTATGCCTGATGGTATATGATGCCCGGTATTTACATTTCGGACATCAATTGTTACGGTCAATTCGTCGTTGGCAACAATAGCATCAATGGCCAGGGTTGCAGCATTGGCTAATAACCCTTCGGTTGCTCCAGGAAATGAATGAGTTTTAACTGTAGATGGATCTCGGGAACTTATGGGTGTCCAAAATTTCTCAGCATCACCGTTTACGAAAGAGCCAAGTTCATAGCCGTCTGGCTCAGGTTCCATATGGCAGTCTTGACATTCAATCCCCATCGCCGAATATGGGCTTTCCTTCCATTCTCTATATGTATCCATGAAAGGCAATCCATGCTTGTTCTTATGCTGATGGCAGGCAGAACAGTAATCACTGCTCGTATAAATTGGATTATAACTGGCTACCATGGGAGATGTCTGGGCTGCACCCGGTAGCGGTGTGAAATTAATAACATCATCATATGGTCCATAGACGAATATCGGGTGCATTTTCCCTTTAACCAACCGGTTCTCTCTGTCCTCGTCCATGCGAGGTCGGTGCAAGGTAATTGAACCATTTATACCAGCGTGTTCATTAACGTCAACATTCTGTATTTTATGACAAAAATCACAACTGATGCCAGCTGCATCAACCGACCCAGCAAGTGTTTCGTATTCCATCCGTTCTAAGGTTTTATATTCTCGTTCTGTAGGATAAGCCAGTGAACGATTGTATACAACTTTGAGATCCGTTTTGCCAGGAGAATTAACCGCGGCTGTAGGCGCATGACAATCAGCGCATTCTCCTGCCTCATCCGGAAAATCTAATCGAAAGCCTGGCCCCACATTCTCATTTCCATCGGCATCTGTTCCATCATAAAGATTTAGAGTCCAAGGATTTGTTACGCCTTTGGCATGTTGGGAAGAAGCCCATTGGTCATAAAGATCTCGATGACAGAGGTAACATGTCGGTTCAAAATGGCAAAGGTTGCAACCTTCCTCAAAACCAGTATGAGTACTGTTGCGTAATCTTTCTAATTCTTCAGGTTCTTCACGTAGATCTACTAGGGATTTATGAGGGGTAATAAAATCGTACGAGGTATCATCTTCATCAGGTACTTTTTTTATTACTATAGTCGTATATGATGTTGCAGGGTCTATCAACACACCGCCGTTAATCCAACCCTCCTTACCAGCAGTAATAGCATATTGCTGAACCGGTTCTTCAACAATATTTAAAGTAAATCTACCTTTAGAATCTGTAACAACAAAATCTCGTGCGCCGTGGTGTCGAACTCGGACACCCGAGACAGGATCCTTCCCATCCGTTACTACTCCACTGACTTGCAATGCCATTGAGTCTAGGATGATTAAAAAACAAAAAAATGTAGCGATTACGATTCTTGTCAAATTAGTAGGACTCATTATTTCTTTTTAATTGCCTCGCTAATCTACTGTTTACTATTCTAATCCGTCGGCTACATAAGAGAATCCCTCATCGAACCGGACTGAGGGATTCTTCCCTATGCTTCTTGCCTTGCATCCAGCGGTATATGGCTAATAATTCTTCTTAGAAGCCGACACCGACAGACACGCGATGCAGATCATCGAGCAATTCGAACTGCGTATACGCGTAATCAACGTTTAAACTAAGCTCACCTTGATTGAATCTCAGGCCAGCACCTGCAGAGAGACCTTCATCTTGGCCCCCGCTATAGCCGGCTTTCCAGCCGACGCGGCCTGCGATGTAATCGTTTACCCACCATTCCATACCTAAGTTAAGCACAGAAGCGTACTCACGAAGCTTCCATAATTCTGCGCTCATTGTTAGGCTACCAACCGGTAGTTCGGTTGGCTCGATAGCAGCACCGATACGGAAAGTAGTAGGAAGTTCAGCTTTGGCACTAGACTCTTCGATAAACTGCATATCGCGACCAAAGTTCTGGAACGAAGCACCAATTCGGAAATTTTTGTAATCGGTTGTATAAATCGTACCTACATCAAACGCTACGGTTCGACTGGTACGATCTACATCACCGGCACCACTGGTGCCTTCCGAAATGAACTTTAGAGAACCACCCACCGCGAAGGAGTCGGTTAGACGTTTCGCATAACTAGGTCCGATCGCAAGATCAGTTACTGTAAAGTTCTGACCTGCGGTATCGAACTGGTGGGTTGGATCAGTCGAAGTGGTAAAGGGAATGTCGCCAGAAAGCAGCGAATGCACACCCAGCCCGAAGGCACCATTATCTCCGAGATTCCAGACTAGTGCAGCGCTAAACAACGTCATCTCTGCGAAATACTGCGCATAGCTAACGCCGATTGCACCCTTGCCCTCAACATAAACCATGGTGGCTTGGTTCGAAAGAGCCGAGAACGCACCCAAATCCGTGTAGGATGTGGCGGATGATGCAACACCCGCAATGCGAGCATTGGAATCCAGCGTCAGAAACTTCGACGCGGCCGTTCCGGTCTTGGAAACCTGGGCTTGCGCAGGTGCTGATAAAACCATCAGCAATCCCGCAACAACGCCCCACCGTACAAATAAACTCATTAGATAACCTCCCTGAATCGGACGACTTGTCCGCGCTGCAGTAGTATTCTAAAAACTACAGCGCGGAATGTGCCGCGATTAACGCCGGACGTAGAGTTTCAACGTTTTCGCGTAACTCTCGCCACCGATCTCGGCTTCGATCACGCATATATACAAACCGCTGGCAACCGGCACGTTGGAATCGTTCTTCAGATTCCAGTTGGTTACACCACCGACCGTCGTTGTCTTATCACCAGGTACCCCGAACTGCTTAACTTGCAATCCGGCCGAATCAAATATCGTGACCCGAGAAGGTACAGGCATGTTGAAAAACTTAACGGACTGCGACTTAGTAGCTAAATCCCACTGCGCCTGAAAGACGAATGGGTTTGGAGCAACCGTAATCAGATTTTCAAACTCGGCTGTTCCAGCTGACGCAGTATTACGGGAGACCGTTGTTGGAATAACGTCCTGGCCAGGTACTTCAGGGCCAACAGTTAAGCCACGGTAAGGATACTGGCCATGCCAGCGACCATCTGTCCCGTTTGCGTTCATGGTGTAGAAGCTTTCAAGACCGTTTATCGTACGAGCTATTTGCTGCTGGGACGAATTCTGATCCTGTACATAGTTATCGAAATCATACTGGACGGCGCTTTCGTTATCGACGGCAGCGACATAATACCAGTAACTGAAACCGATCAGTACGGAACGGTCTTCAAAAATATAACCGGATTGCCCGACCAGGCGTGAATCTGTTGCAATATCACCAATGCTGGTAATTTGCGCATCGCCAGATACAATTGTAGAGACCTAACTCTCTTAAAAAATT
>CAZQGS010000013.1:0-7852 GCA_964593235.1 uncultured Gemmatimonadota bacterium
AGAAAAGATATAGTCTTATGTTTTGATAAAGTTCGGTTTTCAAAAATCACTCTCCTTAAATAAATTTTTCACAACCTGGTAAAATTATAAACATTTTTATTTGCTAAAAGTTATTATTAGGTCAATACGCCGATTTTGATCACGACCTTTTCGGGTTTTATTAGTTGAAATTGGCCTGGAACTTCCCAAACCAGTAGCTGTCATTTGTTTCCTTAAAAGTTTAGTATTTTGTGAAAGGAAATTCATAACGGCCATCGCTCGACTTTTTGACAACGATATATTTTTGTTGTTATCTCCTGTGGAATCCGTATGTCCTTCAATAGATATTAATGCTTTTGGATACAAAAGAATAAATTCTTCTACTTTTTTCAATAATTGTTTGGCAGTTTTTGAAATGCTAGACTTGCCAGCATTAAAAGAAATTCCAACAAGATTTAGACTTAGTTTGTTTTCACTCCTTTTTACAATCGCTTCAGTTTTTTTAAATCTTGATCGAGCCTCAGCTGCTGCGTCAAGTAACTCTTTTTCCCGGAGATAGGCTTGAACTTCACGTTTTTCTCGATCCAAGTTTTCTTTTCTTTTTTGAAGGTCACGCTGAAAATTTTCCACCATGGCTGATAATCGGATTTGCTGTTGTTTGATTGAGGAATTTAACGAATCAATTTTTCCGTTTAAAACGCTGGTTTCTTTACGACCCGTTTCAATTAACCTTATAAGTGAATCCTGCCGGGCTGCCCACCTTTGGGTACTTTCTATAACTATATCTTGAGGTTTATCTACGAGAAAATCTGGAGATATTCCGACAAAATTTGCTGGCTGGCTGGCTAATTTTTCTTGTAATAGTATAAGCTTTTCCCAATTATCTTGGTTTTTTTGGAGGGTATCAATATAAGCGGCTATTTTAACTGCTCTTTGAACTTTATATTGGGCTATATTCGCTTGTTTTTGGAGTTCTGGTGAAATAGGGCGATCATTCTCGATCGCTTCGGTAATTTCCCCTAACAACTTGTATGCTGTTTTAAAAGAAACAGGTGCCAATTTATGGAGATTTTTCCGTCTTGCTTCTGCTAATTGCACTTTGGCTGGTCCAATGAGGGACATTTCTATCACTAATATCTTTGCACGCCTGTACAGTAATGCGGCATCCTGGCCTAAATTAAAAGCATCGGAAACTTTATCATCTTCTAGTAACGCAATCGCCCTGTAAAGTTGTTTTTCTGCTACTGAAAATGTATCAGGTACAATTGTGTGAGCATTAACCTCTTCAGCGTCAGTACGTTTAGAAAGTGGAAGCCTTAGGACTTCATTCGCCCGATTAACCCGTTCTTTTGCTCTAGCCATAATAGATTCAAATTTGGAATAAGCCTCCTGCATTTCATTTATTGTTTTCCCATCCCGTATGGAACGGATATAATCGTCATACGCTCGGTTGACATTTTTGTAGGTATTTGGAATAATAAAACGGGCATTTTGTTGCTTTAACTGAGTAAGTGAAGCTGTGATTTTTGAAAAGTCATCTTGGTTGGGATTAGTTTTTGAACCCTGGCCGTTTAAAATTAAAGGCGGGAACATAAAAATGATTACCCAACCTAATAATACATATTTAGTCCGCATGATATTAACCTCCACCTCTTAGAAAAGCCAAAGTTAATACGGTTTTAATATTGGGTAAATTATCATCAACTGAGACATTAATGACGGATATTTTACCAAGTTTTCCTAGTGGGTGTTCAGTAGTGGTGCAATAATTTAGTATTATATCTCCTATGTCCGAGGAGATTTGGATTGTAAAACCAGCTTCTTTCGTATTTTGATAGGACGACAATATAGGAATTGTTTCATCTTGAAGTGCCCGTTTTAGTCCTTGAAACGCATCTTTCAAACGAAAACCATAATAAGTATAATTAGTCACCGGAAATTAAAGTCCGCCCGCAATTGGTGGAAAAAAACTTACAACAGCACCATCAGAGATAGGAGAATCCTCCGATGAATGCTTGCCGTTAATTAAGATCAGGTGAATATGCCCATCAGGAATCTTTAAAAGACGAATAATATCATTAGTTGTAGCATTGTTTTCAAGCTGTAGAGTAACGGTTTTGTTGACTGCGTCTTCAGGCAAATATTTTCTCAGCGTTGCAAAAAGTTTAACAGAAACCGTCATGGATACATCTCCTTAATTAACTCGGTTTAAATTTTAGTTAAAATATAACATACTCAGAATGCCCTTTACATAACGGAGAATCTATGGTTGAAGTCAAGCAGAAAATTATCTCTAGTGTATCACCAAGTTCGTTGTATTAATAACCTCATTACAGCTTAAGGGTTACCTCCTCCAGGACTTTATAAGAATTTAACAATTTCTTAATCAAGGCAAGTTAGTGTTCTAGATAATTATCATTCTGTCCAATCAAAAACAGTTCCCAACACTTCGTGGGGATAATCAGCTAGCATATCATAAACAGATTGGCATTGGAAGGGATTTACTTCGTGAGTTATCAGGTCTTCAATCACTAATTTTTTTGTTTTCATTAAATGTAAGATTAATTCTCTATCCCGCTGTTTACTCCAGGGATAATATATTCCACTTTCATCTGGGGTTTTTGGTTGATGAGCACCGAGAATAGTTACTTCTCGAAGATGTACATCCTCCAAGAAGCTAAAATTGACTGAATTTCGTGGAGATCCTAGCGCTAAGAAACGGCCACCTGTTCTAGAAAGAGAAAGAGCAGTTTGATAAATAGAAGAGATTCCTGTCGCCTCTATAACTAGGTCGGCTCCATCTGTAATACAATTAGTACTAATTATTGAGGAAATATCAGATACTTCTTCAGGATTTATACAGATATCGATTCCCCGTGCTTTAGCTCGAGAGAGGCGGAAATTATCCAAGTCAATAGCAATTATGGGTAAAGCTCCACTCAATCTCGCAAAAGATGCTGCCAATTGCCCCACAATTCCCATGCCAGTAACTACTACACTTTCTCCTAGTTTAGGGTTTGCTACCCGATGTCCATGTAGTGAAGTTGCACACATAACCATAAAAGCGGCCTCTTTGGATGATACTGTGTCGGGTATTTTATGAATCATTCCAGTCAATATAGAATGGCTCGCGTGGTTACCTTGTCCTGCCACCCGATCACCTGGAACAATTCCGTTGATTTCTTTTCCAACTTCAATAACTATCCCGGCATTACAATATCCTGTAGTTCTAGGAAATTTTGTTTTACTATTAGGTTCTTTACCATATATAAAATTGTAGACCTCTGTGCCTACGCTTATCGCTGTATATTCATTTTGAACAAGAATACTATTGTCTGATAATTTTTGAAATAATTGTTCCTGTAACTCTATTTTTCGGGGTCCCGTATTTATTAATTGTTTTATTTTCATAATTACAAAGGTACCTGGCAATTTTTGCGGCCTAGAAATATTACCACATGCCAAACTTGGTTCTATTAGTCCGGATTTTTGTAATAAAATCCTGATGTTTCTATTAATTAAGACGGTTTGAGTAGTGGGGACTGGCCATCTTATAATTTGATAACTTTATCTGGTAGGAATTAAAAACCATATTTACTCTAGGATACTGTTCGACATAGTTTTATTATTTTTATAGTTTCTTAAGTTAGAGCTTGAACAACAAGGTCCCCAATCTCAGTTGTACTATGCCCCATTTTCCCGGCATCCATTGTCACCATTTTATTACTCACTACCTCTACAACAGCTCGTTCTACCGAATCGGCTGCTTGGGACTCTCCCAACTGTGCCAGCATCATCTGGCATGAAGCAATTGCTGCAATAGGATTTATAACGTTTTGCCCCGTATATTTGGGAGCGGAACCTCCAATAGGTTCAAACATGGATGTCCCTTCTGGATTAATATTACCACCGGCAGCAACACCCATACCACCTTGTATCATAGCTCCCAAATCAGTAATAATGTCTCCAAACATGTTAGTTGTAACAATAACATCAAACCACTCCGGATTTTTCACCATCCACATACATGTCGCGTCTATATGGGCATAGTCAGCCGTAATATCAGGATACTCTTCGCTAACTTCATAAAAGGTACGTTCCCATAGATCGTGGGCAAAAGTTAATACGTTAGTTTTCGCACAAAGGGTTACTTTATTTTGACGGTTTCTAGCTTTTGCAGTCTCAAAAGCAAAACGAATACAACGTTCCGCACCTTTCCGTGTATTAATTGATTCCTGGACTGCAATCTCATCATCGGTCCCTTTTTTATAAACCCCTCCAGCTCCTACATAAAGATCTTCAGTATTCTCCCTAACTACGACGAAATCAATATCTTCAGGTCCTTTGTCTTTAAGTGGACATTCGACACCAGGATAAAGTTTCACGGGACGAAGATTAATATATAAATCGAGTTCAAAACGAATAGTTAGAAGAATACCTTTTTCAAGTAATCCAGGAGGGCAGTCAGGATGTCCTATTGCTCCTAAATAGATAGCATCATATCGGCCCAATTCTTCAAGACCTTCCTTGGGAAGAATTTCACCTGTTCTAAGATATCTTTCACCACCAAAATCGTATTCTGTTAGTTCATAATTAAATTGATATTTTTCGGAAACTGCTTTTAGTACTTTTAGTCCTTCACGCACTACCTCTGGACCTGTTCCATCGCCAGGAATAACCGCGATATTGTACACGTTAACCTCCAATTTATCGTATTAAATAAATAGACTTAATGAAGTATTTGTCCAGAGTGTGAGGCGATTAGTTGATTAAGTGATTGTAGATACGCGAGAATACTAGCTTTTACTACATCGGTATCTGAGGCGTGACTATTGAAAGTTTGCCCATCGTAACCTATCTCCATCTGAACATGGTAAGCACCCTCTCTACCTGCAGAAGAGGTTTGGATATCTTTTACATAGGTGGGTAATTTGGTTATTTTTTCAACAGCATTTAAAGCCGCCAGTATTAGCGTCTCTCCCTCACCAACCTCTTTAATAGTTTCACCACTGACATGAATTGCTACTGTAGCATCCGCTTTTCCTGAGTGCGAGGAGGTAGCCTTAAAATCATTCAGAAGGTAATGCTCGGGAACTTCTATCGGGGTATCGTTAACTATTTTGTGCAGATCCTCATCGCCCACCTCTTTCTGACGATCTGCCAGATTCAAAAACCGGACATGTACTTTTTCAAAATCTTCCTTTTCTTCATCGGTATAAACATAACCTAGCTTTTCAAGTCGGTGTCTAAGGGCATGTCTTCCGGAACGTGCAGTCAGGACAATATCACTATTTTTAATACCTACATCGGATGGACTCATGATTTCATAATTTTGTTTGTGTTTTAGGAATCCATCTTGGTGAATGCCAGAAGAATGAGCGAAAGCATTCCGTCCAACAATAGCTTTATTAGGTTGTACCGGCATATTCATTAAATCTCTAACCAAAAGACTTGTACCAAATATTTCTGTTGTTTCTATATTAGTAAAAGCATTATAAAACTCTCCACGCATCTTAACAGCCATGACTATTTCCTCTAAGGAAGCATTACCCGCCCGCTCACCAACCCCATTAATAGTACATTCTACTTGGTTCGCTCCTGCTTTGATTGCTGCTAGAGAATTTGCTGTGGCCATCCCTAGGTCGTTATGACAGTGGACACTTACTTTTGCTTTTTCGATATTAGGAACCGTTTGGATGAGCCGAGATATTAAACTTCCCCATTGTTCCGGTACTGCGTAACCAACAGTATCAGGTATATTTACAACAGTAGCCCCCGCGTCAATTACTGACTCTACTGTCTGACATAAATATGAGAAATCACTCCGAGAGGCATCTTCGGTTGAGTATTCAATATCTTCGCATAAATTTTTAGCAAACAATACTGCCCTGACACCCATATCCATTATCTGTTGGCGAGATTTACGGAATTTATGTTTTAAGTGGGTGTCTGAAGTCCCTAATACTATATGGATCCGGGGCCGTTTGGCTGGTTTAACAGCCTCTGCTACTGCGATGATATCTGATTCAACCGCACGAGCTAGAGCCGTAATAATAGGACCTTCCACTTGTTCCGCAATTGATTTTACGGCTGCAAAATCTCCTGGTGAAGATGCTGCAAAACCAGCTTCAATAACATCAACACCAAGTTGGGCAAGTTGTTCGGCCACCACTATTTTCTGATCTCGATTTAACGAGGCGCCTGGAACTTGTTCACCATCTCGCAATGTGGTGTCGAAAATATCAACTTTTCGCATCACCCGAGCTCCTTATTAAAACGATTTTACTGAAATTAACGATTCTCTTTAATCCAGCTCATCATTTTTCTTAATTGCCGGCCAACCTCGACAATTTTTTTCTCCGAAGCATTTCTTCTTAGAGCACTCATGGTGGGAGTATTAGCTTGGTTTTCCAACATCCATTCTTTTGCAAATATGCCTGATTGGATTTCACCAAGAATTCGTTTCATCTCTAAACGTGTTTCATCATTGACTATACGAGGGCCTCTTGTTAGATCACCATATTCGGCTGTATTACTAATGGAATGACGCATTCCTTCTATTCCACCTTCATACATCAGATCAACAATAAGCTTAAGTTCGTGGAGGCACTCAAAATAGGCTACCTCCGGTTGGTATCCCGCCTCTACTAGTGTTTCAAAACCTGCAAGTACGAGTTCGGAGCATCCACCACAAAGAACCGATTGCTCCCCAAAGAGGTCAGTTTCTGTTTCTTCCCTAAATGTGGTTTCTATCACGCCCCCCCGAGTTCCTCCGATCCCTTTTGCATAAGCAAGGCCAATCTCTCTAGCTTGTTGGGTATGATTTTGATAAACCGCTAGAAGGCAAGGTACCCCCCCACCTTCTTCAAAAACTCTTCTAACAAGGTGGCCAGGTCCTTTGGGCGCTACCATAAAGACATCCACATGTTCTGGGGGAACAATCTGGTTGAAATGTATATTAAATCCATGGGCGAAGGCAAGTGCATTACCTTCAGCTAAATTTGGGGCTATAAATTTGTTGAACAATTGTGCCTGCAATTCATCATTCACAAGCATCATGATAATATCGGCTTCTGAAGAAGCCTGAACTACCGTCCGAGGTTCAAACCCATCTTTAATCGCATTTTCCCAAGATGGACCTTCCCGTAATCCTACTATAACATTTAGGCCAGAATCACGAAGTGACAGAGCATGAGCATGGCCTTGGCTACCATAACCAATGACGGCAATTGTTTTATTATTTATTACACTTAGATCAGCATCCTGATCATAAAATAAACGGGCCATTATTTCTCCTTCAGTTTGATCGGTTTAACAGTTTGGTCGGCTTAAGCAAGATCTGCTGGAATTTTCTTTCTTTCTTTTTCCCAGCTCGGAAGCGGTTCTTCGGGTGAAGGGCTATCTTTACTAAGAGATTCTCGGGCGAGTGCAATACGGCCGGTTCTAGCAACTTCTTTTAAACCGAAGGGCCTCACCATGCTTATTATAGCATCGATTTTATCTTCATTTCCAGTAGCTTCTAGCATGAGAGTCTTTTGGTTAATATCAACAATTTTTGCTTTGAAGATATCAGCGATTTGGACAATTTCTTGCCGGTTGTTTTGGTTGGCATTTACCTTGATTAAGGCAAGTTCTCTATTAATAAAATTATCTTCAGTTAGGTCAACCACACGGAGTACATCAACTAACCGGTTTAATTGTTTTATTACTTGCTCTATAATCATTTCGTCACCTTGGGTGACGATCGTCATTCGGGCGGTTCCTATTTCTGCACCTTCACCTACTGCGATACTTTCAATATTAAAACAACGCCCACTAAACAACCCAGAGATGCGGGCTAATACGCCCGCTTGGTTTTCGACTACTAATGATA
>CAZQGS010000014.1:0-1611 GCA_964593235.1 uncultured Gemmatimonadota bacterium
CAGGGAAATAGTTCATGATCCTGAAACTGCTGAGAAATTATGCCCTGATAATGTTATTGGATGCAAGCGGTTGTGTGTAGATTCAAATTATTTTGAAGCATTTAATCGAGAAACGGTTACTTTGATAGATGTATCCAATGAACCTATCGAGTGTATTGTCGGAAAGGGTCCTAAGGTGGGTAATCATGTCTACGATGTTGATGCAATCGTATTTGCAACAGGATTTGATAATATAACTGGTGCACTACTTAATGTAGATATATTAGGAGCTAAGGGAAAGATACTAAGGGAAAAATGGCAGGATGGACCCCGTAGTTATTTAGGTCTTATGACAGCTGACTTTCCTAACTTATTTACTGTTACTGGTCCTGGGAGCCCTTCAGTTTTGACTAATATGATACCTACCATTGAGCAACATGTTGAGTGGATTACCGATTGTATTGATTATGTTATTAAGAACGAGTATGCGACGATTCAACCAACCGTTGAGGCCGAAGATAACTGGGTCAACCATGTGAATGAAGTGGCTGAGATGTCATTGCGGACAACTTGTAATTCGTTGTACATAGGGGCCAATATTAAAGGAACGCCTAGGGTTTACATGCCATATACTGGTGGTTTTCCTGCATATCTTGAGAAATGTAAAGCCGTGATAGCCAATGGATATCAAGGTTTTAGGTTCAGTTAACTGAAGCATTGCTAGTGACTGACCTCTTCTATGAGTTGAGCAATGTTTTTTTAAGAATATCGTACGTAGGGAAAGGTTGGATCCACTTTACAGGATTCCCGACATCTGTTGCTGGCTGAGGTTCCATAGAAGATTTTACGACTTCCGAACTTTTCCAAAACCGTACCACATCGTACTCTGGAGGACTTTTGGGGTCGATATTCCCGAAATCAAACCAGTGGTATGTTTCTTCGGGGATTTGAATTGAACAACTTGCGGTTAAGAGGCAGATTCCTAGCCATTCTCCTGTAAAAATACCAAAGCATCCGCCTCCATTCAAGAAGAGCCGTGTTTCAGGTGCACGATGCCAATGAAGTTGAGAGTTCCGTCGTTTTACTTCTTTGTAATTATCACTATATTGAGGTCCAATTGATGCTAAGTCATAGTGACCAAGTTGGTAACTTTCCTGGATAGTCTTGATAGAGTCACTGGTAGGTTGCGATGAGAGCATTTCTCCCCGAATGGTGGTAGTGCTGATAGGGTATGTATTGTAATTAAGGCCTACATTGTTTAACTCCGATATTATTTGTTGGGTTTCTCGAAGAATTGTTTTTGGATTGGACTTGTCAGCCTCGTCAAATAAAAAAAGACCTTGGATCATATCGTAACTCCTTAAGAAAATTGTTTATATTTTAGTTAGTGATTATGCTTTAGGTTGTTTTCTAAGGTTGTTGGTTTCAGAGTAGTTGATTTGTTTTTGGGTTTTGTCTATAACCACACCATAAACCTGTTTTGCCCTTTTAATAGAAACTTTTTCGGCTATGACATCCTCCAAAACCAAATTGGGATCTCTTTCAAAAGGATTTCCCCAGCCACCACCCCCAGGTACTTCAGCAATTAGAGTATCTTTGTTATTCATTGTCTCGATAAATTTTGATGGCATA
>CAZQGS010000015.1:0-19778 GCA_964593235.1 uncultured Gemmatimonadota bacterium
TAACTGAACTTCTCTCGTATGTGCCTGTTAAACCTTTTAGACATCTCAGCCACAACGCCAGTTGTGAAACGATATCTCGAATCGATTAACGACGGGAAAGATCCGGTTAATATTTCGGGACTTGTTGGATCCTCACGGGCAATTCTTCTAGCACATGCTCACAGGCATTGTGGGGGATCGATGCTGGTTGTCGTTGAAGATATGGCTAATGCAGAGGAATTGGCTGAGGATTTAAGTGCTTTACTTGATCCCAGTTTGGTAGCGTTGTTCCCACCCTGGGAAGTATTGCCGTATGACCAAATTTCACCTTCTGGGGAGTTGTCTGGCACACGATTAAAAACTCTCCGTGCCTTGTTGGAAAGTAGACCTCAAGTTATCGTTACAACAGTTCGGGCTGTTCTACAGCGTACCATTCCTCCAACAGTTCTTAATAAATCAACTTTCAATATTTCTGAAGGAAAAACTTTACAACTAAATGAACTAATTGGTCAATTTGTTAATCTTGGGTATGAGCGGGCAGATATGGTACAGTTGCCGGGCCATTATAGTGTAAGAGGTGGTATTGTTGATATTTATCCATCTGATTTAGAAAAGCCTTGCCGGATTGAATTTTTTGGCAACGAGGTTGAATCGATACGGTTATTCGACATTTATTCCCAAAGATCGACAGAGAATATCAACGAATTAAACATTTTGCCCAATAGAGAAATGATCGATAATCCCGAAACCCGAAACGAAGCAATTTGTCAAATTCGAAAGACAGGTAGAAAACTATCAATTGATACCGAGGAATTGGTAGATCAAATTATGGAGGGAGGTTTGTTTGAAGGGAGTGAACGGTATCTACCCTTTTTTCATCCTTCCGCGGCAACGATTACCAATTATCTACCAGATCAAACTCTAATCGTACGATGTGAGCCCGAAAATCTTGAGGAAGAGGCCAAGAAGTTTTCTGAAGAATATGAAACCTCCCGGGATTCAAAATTGGCAGCCGGAGATTTAGTACCAGAAACTGACGGAGCCATCATGGGATGGAGCGATTTCAACCGAGAAATGAATTACTATCGGTCAATAAATATGTCTCGCAGTACAAAGAATACCAGGGGTTGGTATTCTGCAGGTACTGCAACCGCTGGAGTATATCACGGTGCTATTGATCTCCTAAAATCCCGCCTTAGAGAATGGAAATCACAAAAAGCGCATGTTATTATAATATGTGACAATGGGGGGCAGGCTGAAAGACTACAGGAAATCCTTGGTTTGGATGCCCAAGATATCCAAATCCTACTGGGGCCTCTCCATGCTGGATTTGTTTTCCCTGATCTTCCTTTAGTAGTACTAACTGATGCTGAAATCTTTAATAGATATCGGAAGAGACGCAGAAAAGGGTTTAAGGAAGGTGTGGTGATCGAGGATTTCACTAGCCTCCGAGAAGGTGATCATGTTGTCCATATAGACTATGGTATTGGGCGGTACTTAGGGTTGAAGCGGATAGCGGTAGATGAAAGAGAACGAGACTGTCTAAACCTACTATATTCCGACGAAGATAAAGTTTTTATTCCCATTGAACAATTACATAGAGTGCAGAAATATGTTGGTTCCGATAATGACAATCCGACGTTATCTAAACTAGGCACTAAGGCTTGGGAGCAGGCCAAAAATAAAACAAAAAGGGCTATTCGAGATATTGCTGAAGACCTTGTAAAATTATATGCTGTGAGGCAATCAAGTCCTGGTTTCGCTTTTTCAGAGGATACATCTTGGCAAAAAGAAATGGAAGATTCCTTTATCTATGAAGATACTCCTGATCAACAAAAGGCTGCATTCGATGTAAAATCTGATATGGAAAAACCTGTCCCCATGGATAGATTAGTTTGTGGAGACGTGGGTTATGGAAAGACAGAGATAGCAATTAGGGCTGCCTTCAAAGCAGTGTTAGATGGAAAACAGGTCGCAGTTTTAGCTCCAACCACCATATTAGCCCAACAGCACCTAACGACATTTACTGAACGCCTCGCAGATTATCCTGTTACAATCCGAATGTTAAGTCGATTTGTTTCTACTCGGAACCGGAAGAACATTATTGCAGGGTTACAGACAGGGGAAGTAGATATTGTTATTGGAACTCATCTCTTAATACAAGGGAATATAGTGTTCCATGACATTGGTCTGTTAATTGTTGATGAAGAACAACGTTTTGGGGTTGCTCACAAAGAGCGGATTAAGCAGTTGAAAATGGCTATAGATGTAATAACCATGACAGCTACCCCAATACCAAGAACTTTACATATGTCTTTGGTAACGGCCCGAGATATGTCTCTCATTACTACTCCTCCGAAAAACCGTTTGCCCGTCCATACTGAGGTGGTGCGCTTCAATGAAGACGTAATCTGCGAGGCAATTATGCGTGAAGTTGATCGGGGTGGTCAAATATTTTTTGTCCATAACCGGGTACAGTCGATAGAGGTAATGGCTGATTTTCTGCGTCGTCTTTTGCCCCAGGTTTCATTTGTTGTTGGGCATGGTCAGATGCCAGAACAGCAATTAGAACAGGTGATGGTAGATTTCTTGGATCACAAATATGACTGTCTTGTCTCTACTATGATAATTGAATCTGGATTGGATATTCCAAGTGTAAACACCATTTTGATAAATCGAGCCGATCGATTCGGTTTGGCTCAATTATACCAACTTAGAGGTCGGGTAGGTAGAGCAAATAATAGGGCCTATGCTTATCTTATGATACCTGCTGCGGGAGTAATTACACCGGATTCCCGAAAAAGACTCGGAGTAATTTCTGAGTATACCGCTTTGGGGTCAGGTTTCCATATTGCCATGCGAGATTTAGAAATTAGAGGGGCCGGGAATCTTTTGGGAGCTGAACAGCACGGTTTCATCACAGCTATTGGTTTTGATCTCTATTGTCGGCTTTTGAAGGAAGCTATGCAGGAATTGAAGGGTGAAAGTAAGGTGGTGCAGGAATACCCTGAGCCTGTTATAGATCTGCATGTTAGTGCCTACATGCCTGATGACTATATTTCTGATCGTAAACTCAAAGTCGGATTCTATCAAAGACTTTCTCAGGTTGATAGCGAAGATCAGATTATTCAAATTCGTGAGGAAATGAAGGACCGTTTTGGCAAACTTCCAGAGCCAACGCAGGCTCTTTTTGACTTGGTGACCATTCGTCATACAGCGCAAAAAATAGGTTTGAAACAGCTCACAGTTCGTCATAAATCGCTTAGCATAGTTTATCAGGATAATTTATACCCTTCGAAAGAAAAAATAGTTCATATATCAGAAGACCCAAGTTTAGATATAGAGTTTCCACAGGGAGATACTTTCCTGATTCAGGTTGGTCTTACCGGTAAATCAGAAGCAGAACAGGTAGAGATGGCAAAAAATTTGTTGCAAAAACTATTATAAATGGTTAATGATAATTGCCCACTCGTCATAGCTAAAATTATAGATAGGAGTACTCCAAAGTAATATGAGATCTATGATTTCCAGTATATTTTTTATGAGCTTAGGTCTGTTTTTTCTAGAGTGTCAACTTGACCCCACGGTTGGAACTGATCCTGAAGTAAATGTCGCTCGAGTCGGGAAAACTGTATTAACGATCGCTGAATTAGAAGCCGAAATGGAAGCAACTAATCTGGCTTCGATAACCAATAAAATGAGAAAAGACTGGGTTTCAGATTGGATTAGGACGGAGTTGTTGTTTCAGGAGGCATTGCGACAAGGGTTAGATAACGAACAAGAAATAGTTCGTGAATTTAATCGAATGAGGAGAGATCATTTAGCCAATTCTCTATTAGAACGGATCCAATCGGATTCCTTAAGTGATATTGGGGACGATGAGGTTAAAGATTACTATGAGGAACATCAACAGAATTTTATTTATCATGAACCAGAACTCAAACTATCCGTAATTGTTTTACCAGATGAAGCGTCAGCCCGACAGATTCGAAGCGAGTTGTCTCGACGCCGGAGTAGTTTCGGAGAAATAGCTCGGACCAGGTCAATTCATCCTTCTTCGATTCGTGGAGGAGATTTAGGATATCTAAAAAGATCTGACATTAGTGATATTTCAGTACAAAAATTGGTTTTTTCAATGTATGTTGGACAGGTATCACGGCCGGTTCTTTCTGAGTCAGGTTCCTATATCTTCAGGGTAATGGACCGGCGTGAGGCAGGGACTATGATACCATTAGAAGAAGTTCATGGTGAAATTGCAACAAGAATTCTTATAGACCGGAGGCGTGAACATATAGGCCAGTTCGTGGAATCCCTCCGGAAAGAAGCTAATATTGAATTGTTCAGTGGGAATCTAGTTTTGCCTGAACTCAGAGAAACAAATAATATAGAAAAGGATTAGAATGACCATTTTTTCGAATATTCGTTATATCTGGCTGTCTCTTAGTTTTATTTTAATTTTATTAAGTCGACCTGTTTATTGTCAGCAGGTGGTAGACTATATTGTGGCCGTGGTTGACAATGAAATTATTCTTTATTCTGACGTAGTAGAAGCAGTAAAAATGTTCCGAATGCAAGATAGTGAAGACGAGCCAGAAGATCTTCCTAAACAGTTATTGAACGACATGATTGATACCCGTGTTGTCTTGGCCTATGCCCGAAGAGATAGTGTTTTGGTGCCAATAGAACAGATCAACGGTGCTGTGCGACAGATTGTAGATCAGTACACTGAACGCCTTGGCTCCCACGAGGCTCTCGAACAATTAGTAACAAATTCTGGGATGACAATGCGAAACTGGAATCGCTTGTTAAGAAGGCAGAAAGAAGAAGAAATGCTCCAAAGAAGACTAGAGGAAGAAAGATTTGGTGAAGTACGGGTTACCGGTCTTGAGGTAGGGCAATACTATGAAGGCAATTATGACAGTATCCCAAGTAATCCTGTTCAACTCGATCTCAGCCATATAATGATTTCTTCTAGGCCAGATCCCGAAGTTGTATCAAAAATGAACACTCGGATTAATGAAATCAGGCGTCGTATTGTTTCGGGAGAAAGCTTTGCTGAGATGGCTAAAAGGTTTTCGGAGGATTTAAGCAGTGCACGAAATGGGGGAGACCTAGGGTTTTTCCCCCGTGGTACTTTCATGTCAGTATTCGAAGACGCAGCATTTGATCTCGAACTGGGTGAGATAAGTGCTACCATTCAGACTGATGTTGGTTTGCACATAATAAAAATGGAGGAACGCAAGGGCGATGAAATTCGTGTTCGTCATATCCTAATTCAGATCCCGAAATCTATTGAAGATGACACCCGAGCAATGGAAATGATTACGGTGCTTCGTGAACGGATTATTAGTGGTGACGAAACCTTTGCTGATGCTGCTAGGAAATTCTCCGAGGATCTTGCATCTGCTCCTAATGGTGGTCATATCGGAGAGTTTTTGCTCGATCAATTACTTCCCCAGTATCACGCTGCCCTAGACGATATTTCCATCAAACAGATTACTGAACCTATTAGGGTGGTTGACCAAGATTTGACCTCTTACCATATCCTATTACTGAACAATAGAACTGGTGGAGATAAGCTCTCACTGGAAGATAATTTTCAGCAGATTACTTATCTCGCTAAACAGGCTAAGTGGAATCGTGAGAGAGCACGGTGGCTTAGAGATTTACGCCGAGAATTATATATTGAAGAGCGTGATCTTATTGGTATGCCCTAGTTTCCGTTATATTTTAGTTTCTGAACAAAGTTGAAATGAGAGTAGATCTTTTTCTAAAACGATCCAGGCTAATCAGACAGCGTCATGGTGCCAAAAAAGCGTGTGACCGAGGGATGGTATCTATTGCTGGGAAAAAAATAAAACCCGGTTATCAGATAAAGGTTAGCGATAGAATAACAATCATATCGACCATTAGGAAATTAGAAATTGAAGTTTTGGATATCCCTTATGGTAACGTATCAAAAAATACAGCTCAATCTCTTTATAAAGTATTAAACGATGAACCGATTGGTGAAGGTTTCTTTTGATCTTAAAACAACAGTTCTAATTCCTAGGCGGGAGATTAATGAGTAACCATCCCCACAAAAATCTCGCCAGTACGTCCGATGTTCCCTACCTGTATCTAGCACAGATATATGACCACGTAATGCGGCACGTAGATTATGAACAGTGGTGTGACTATATTCAGATGTTGTTCACCCGGTTCAAGGTTACCCCTAGTAGAATTCTCGAACTGGCCTGCGGAACTGGCACTATGTCTTGTCTTCTAGCCCAACGGGGGTATCAGATGGCAGGTTTAGATAGGTCAGAAAGCATGATCAAAATCGCAGAAGGTAAGAGTAGAGAAACAGGTCAGGAAATAAATTACAGGGTTGGTGATATGATTTGTACTCAGCCAGTTAACTCCTACGATGCTATTTTGTGTCTTTACGACAGTATCAATTATGTTACGGAAGAGGCAGATCTCCTGCGCATGTTGCGGAATTTACATTCTGTTATTAGTCCAGGTGGACTTTTAATATTTGATGCCTGTACCGAGATAAATTCTCGAAGGTATTTCCATAATCAGGTTGATCGGGAGAGTACCAAAGATTTTTCTTATATCCGAAAGTGTGAATACCTACCTGAAACGCGAATTCAAGTAAATGAATTTCAGTTTACCTTTAACCATACTGGTAAACGATATTCTACTCGTGAACGGCATCAACAACGTATTTATCCCGTGGAAAAACTAGCTGAACTTTGCTCGCTTGCGGGTTATAGTATACTTGGCCAGTTTGATGGTTTTACATTGAAAACAGCATCGGAAAATTCAAATAGGGTTCATTACGTAGTTAGTCCCTTAACTGATTAATTACTATGGCTTTTGATAAACTTGTTGGTCATTTGGAACAGCGACAAAGATTAATGGCAGCCCTAGAAGAAGACAGGTTGGCCCATGGCTATTTATTTTGTGGTCCTCAAGGAGTAGGGGCTGAAGCAATGGCTATTGAATTAGCCTGTGGACTCAACTGCGAGCACGGCCCTGGAGAACCATGCGGTACTTGTCGCCACTGTCTGCGCATAGGTAACCTTCAACATCCTGATGTTTTTTTGGTTATTCCGTCGTCATCAAGCGCGCCACCAGTCAAAGTTCCCAAAACAGATAGTAGTTCCTCTGTTAATAAAAATATTCGAGAACGTCGAAAGGAAGGATTGATGTACCTTTTGGCAGAAGATCCCTATGCCGCGCCCTTATACAACAAAAATGATCTTATTTCGGTAGATGATATTAGAGCACTTAGAAGAACTGCGTTGAGCAAGCCACACGAGGCGAGAAAAAAAATTGCTATCATTGTTGATGCTGATCGGATGAATACACCTGCAGCTAATGCTTTACTCAAAACCCTTGAAGAACCACCTGGTAATTTGATGTTGATACTGACTACTATTCGTTGGTCTGGGCTTCCGGCAACTGTTATTTCCCGGTGTCAGACTATCCATTTCTCCCGCCTATCTTATATTGAATTAAATACAATTTTAATGGATAGGTACGATGTTAATGCTGCTAACGCTAGTGAACTAAGCAAGATGTCAGAGGGCCAGGTTTCAGAAGCGTTGACAAATATGTCCGAGACAGGTGTTCAGTTACAAGAAGATGCTCTTGCACTTTTAAAAACTATACACCAAGCATCTCCATTTGAATTATTTGAGAAAGTAGAATCTCTCACGGTGAAACACAGAGAGGAACCGGTCTTAGATAAGATCTTCGATCATCTTTTGAGATTATATCGTGAAATGTTTATTCACTCGGCTATGGATAGTTCTCCATCCAATCTTTTTGGAGATCGTTTTGAACTGATTAAGAAATTAGCTTCGACAACGGCAATGGAAGAAATTGAAAAGGGCATTAAGCACATCGAAGAAGCTAAGCAAAGTATCGTGATGAACGCGAATGCTCAGTTAACTCTCCTTGTGCTTGTTCTGAGGCTTCGACTAAAACAAGCAGCCCCAGGACGAACAAATTTATTTTCAAACACTGTTCCTACTAGAGATTGATCCGTTGACAAATGACTTTGCATCTTCTATCGTTATGTTTGAGGAAAACAATTTTATCGGATTCCAATAATGAAAATCCCTGAGGTAGTTTTGGCCGAAGAAAAAATACTCGTAACCGATGCTTTACCCTACGCAAATGGCAAACTACATATTGGCCACATTGCTGGTGTCCATTTGCCCGGTGATATTTACGTTCGGTACCAACGTATGAAAGGTCGTGATGTATTACACGTCAGTGGAGCTGACGATCATGGTGTGGCGATAACACTTGCAGCAGAGAGAGAAGGTGTAACACCTAAAGAACTCGTTGATCAGTATTATCCAATTATTAAAGGGTCGCTCGAAGACTTTGGAATTATATACGATAATTTTTCCCAGACATCGCGGCCTATCCATCATCAAACGGCAAGAGAATATTTTCAACGCCTAGAATCAAAAGGATGTTTTGAAGTACGGGAAGTTAACCAGATCTATTGCCCTGCTAGTAATCGGTTTTTACCTGATCGGTATGTAGAAGGTACATGCCCGCACTGTGATTCAGATCGAGCTCGGGGCGATCAATGTGAGGCGTGTGGTACAATTCTTGATGCTACTCAACTAATAAACCCTCATAGTGACTTCTGCGATGGACCTCTTGAGGTCAGACCAGTAACCCATTGGTATTTCAAGCTTGCTCGTATGTCATCGAAACTACAGGAGTGGATCGAAACCAAAACAAACTGGAAGGATAACGTTCGGAATTATTGTGCAGGGTGGTTTAATGTAGGTTTGTCAGACAGACCGATTTCTCGTGATTTGGACTGGGGGGTTGATTTGCCGGTCCAAAATTTAGTAGGCAAGGTTATGTATGTATGGTTTGAAAATGTTCTTGGCTACATATCTTCCACCAGAGAATGGGCCATAAAAGAAGGATCTCCGGACCGTTGGAAAGACTATTGGTTAAACCCAGACTGCAAACTCGTCAACTTTTTGGGGAAAGATAATATAGTTTTTCACGCTATCCTGTGGCCGGCTATGATCATGGAGCACGAAGAGTTTATTCTCCCCACTGAAATTCCGGCAAATGAGTTCCTAAATATAGAAGGTCAAAAACTATCAACAAGTCGCAATTGGGCTGTATGGTTGGATGAATACTTAGACAAGTTTCCGCCTGATCCAATGCGTTACTGCCTAGCTTCTATTGCCCCAGAAAATAAAGATTCTGATTTTACCTGGAAAGATTTTCAGGCTCGTAATAATAATGAACTAGCCGATATATTTGGAAATTTTGTAAATAGGACCCTGACCTTTATTAAAAGATATTTTGATGGGAAAATTCCAACCCCTGGTTCTTTCTCGCAAAGTGATAAGGAAATCTTAGGGCTTTTAGCTAGAGGCCCTGAAATTATCGGAGAAAAATTTGAAGCATTTGAAGTAAGAAGCGCTATCCGCGAATTAATACTTATGGGTAACAACTTAAACCGATATTTTAATGATCAAGCTCCTTGGAAAACACAAAAGCAAGATAAAATTCGGTGTGCAACGACTCTATATATCTGTGCTCAGGGATTAAGGGTTTTGGCTTTCGTTATGGCTCCAATTTTACCATTTAGCGCTGCAAAATTGTGGAGGATGACAGGATTAAAAGGTGAAGTTGATGATTTGAAATGGGATGATTTTAGTATCGATGAATCTTTAGCTGGAACCCCTATAGGAATCCCAGAGATACTTTTTCAAAAGTTCGATGACGAAATTATTAATACGCAGATTGAAAAGCTTGGTAGCATCGGTTCGAAGGGAAATTCAGCTCCCAAATCGGAGGAATTAGAGCTTGAGGAGGTAAAAATGAACAAACTAATATCCATTGATGACTTTAACCGAGCTGAGCTCCGCGTTGCAGACATCATTTCAGTAGAACCAGTCCCCGATACTGACCGGTTGCTTAAAATTTTAGTACGGGTTGGAGAAGAAGAACGCCAGATTGTTTCTGGTCTTGCTCCCGACTATACTCCGGAAAAACTTATTGGACGACAAGTCGTAGTTGTAACTAACTTAGAACCAGCAAAAATTCGTGGTGTTGAGTCCGCTGGAATGCTTTTAGCAACTGAGGACAAGTCAGGTGCTCCCATACTCCTTAGCCCGGAGACCGTTGTTCAATCTGGGGCATTAATAACATAAATTTAAATTAAAATTAAGAACCTACTAACGATTTTAACTTCTCATCTATAAACCGAGCACTAACTTTGTTTTTTGATACCCACACCCATCTTATGGCATCTGAATTTGATGATGATCGTGACGATGTAATAAAGCGAGCAATGGACGTGGGAGTTAACCGGATGATTGCGGTTGGTTTTGACTTAAAAAGTAGTATCGAAGCTGTAAGGCTTGCTGAAAAATATGAAATGATTTACGCTTCTGTAGGAATTCACCCCTGTTATGTCCACCTAGCTAGTGAAACAGACTATAAGAAAATCGAGTCCCTTTTTAATCATCCTGCTGTGGTTGCTGTTGGTGAGACAGGTATTGATCTTTACCACGATAATTCAACCTATCCTTTACAAGAAAAACTTTTTTGTCGGCATCTAGAATGGGGACGAGATACTGGTCTACCTGTTATTATACATGACAGAAATGCACATGCTGAAGTAATGGAAAAAATAGTTAAGTACTCTGATAATGAAATTACAACAGTTCTGCATTGTTTCACAGGGGATATAACCATGGCAAGAAAAGCTTTGGCTTATGGTTCATTTTTAGGATTTGGTGGCGTCACAACTTATAAAAACTCAATAGTTAAGACAATCCTTCCTAGTTTACCTCAGGACCGGATACTAGTCGAAACAGACGCTCCATATCTCCCTCCTGTACCACATAGAGGCCGACGTAACGAACCTGCATATCTTTTGCGTACAGCTGAAGCAGTTGCTAATTACCGATCAATGTCAGTTATAGATCTTGCTAGAACCACAACAGAAAATGCAAAGAGGGTTTTCCAAATCTTGTGAGCCAAATTAATAATACTCCTGAAGATATATTGAGTGACCTTCGAAAAATAGGTTTTCGCCCTTCTAAGGCTAAAGGACAACACTTTCTCAAGGACTCTAATATAGCCCGCCAGATAATTAAGGCTGCGGGGATAACATCCAATACTAATGTTCTTGAAATCGGACCTGGTACAGGGGCGTTGACTCGTCACCTTATTAACTGCGCTGGCAGCATAACTGCGGTAGAAATAGATCCAGTTTTAGCGAAATTGCTTCAAGAATCATATATTACTTACGATAATTTAACCATTCTAAATTCTGATGTCCTTAGTCTTAATCTTTCCGAGGTGATGAATGCTTCAGAACATTGTAGATTTGTGCTTGTGGCTAACTTGCCCTATGGTATAACAGGTCCAGTTTTGGGGCAGATGATTAAAAACCATGGAAGGATGGAGCGTGCTGTAGTCATGTTACAGAGTGAGGTAGGTAGTCGATTAACTGCTACTCCGGGTACCAAGGAGTACGGAGCGATAACGAGCATCATCGGATATTATTATGCTCTGGAATCTTTGTTTCACGTAGATAGTGGTAGGTTTTCTCCGAGACCAGCGGTAAAATCAGTAGTTCTTAGGTTAACTCCCCATGCCTCGCCACCTGTTAACGTTCGAGATGTCAACCTCTTAATTAGCTTGATCAAGGCAGCTTTTCAGCAGCGCCGTAAGATGTTACACCATGCAGTAAATCGTTTGAACCCAGGTTGTGCAAGTGATATTTCAGAATATACCGGCATAAACCTCAACCGCCGGGGTGAAACTCTCGATCTGGTTGAATTTTCAGCACTAGCCAATGCTCTATGGGAATATAAGAGAAAAAACTAAGGAACATTCCTAATACGCCATATGATACGTTACCGTTCTTCACATGCATTCCGATCAAAAATAATTAATGAGCGAAGGCAATTCAGACTTCGATTTCTATATTATTCTCTTGTTATATTTGCTTTCATTTTGATGGTTCTTGCCGTTTGGATATTGATGTATGAAAGCCAAGCAAAGTTTTTGGTCAATTGGTTGTTAGATAGACCAGTTCCAATCTCTAGTTTGGATTCTACCCAAACTGCTGCTTGGAAAACTCACCAACAGACTTATCACAAATTAGATCTGGCTTTATATGGTGCTCTGATAAATTTGCAGGTGTCTCCAGCCAGGATAAAAGAGACAATGCCAAGGAGGCTAATTAAAGAGGGCAAATACACCCCCCTCGGACAACGAGTATCTATTTCTCCCGGCTATTCGCTTGCTGAGTGTAATCTCGAAATTTCTCGAGCTATCGTGGGAGTCGGTGGTAATATAGCTCGAGCTGAGGAACGTAGCCGATCAGGGGAGCTGATTTTTGAAATAGCCTATGGTGGTACTATTACTAATAATCTTCACATAAAAATTGATCCTAAATTAAAGAAGAAAACAGCTCGTCTAGCTGTAGTCATCGCATACTCAGATCAGGAATCTCAAATAGTAGCCGAGGAGCTTGTGAAATTTGAACAGCCATTGACATTTGCTTTATTGCCATGGGCTTCGGGTGCCAGAGATTTAGCAGAAAACATTGAAACTAGTCAACATGAATTGTTATTATTATTGCCTGTCAAACCTAAGGTTTTTACTAGGGCTGCGCCCCGTCGGAGATCGGTTATTTTCAACCACAATCAAACAGTAAATCGCCGTATTATTAGAAATGCTTTAAGCTCCCTCCCCCGCGCCCGTGGTATATTAGGATTCCCTGGCAATCTAGAAAATACTGAACGTGATATTTTAGATCCTATAATTGATGAAATAACTAAGCATAAAAAATATTACTTGGATGGTCCAGGAAGGATATATTTGCCTAACAAGGTAGATCATATTAATGAGCAACTTCAGACTTGGGGTGTTATAGATACTATTGACAATCCCGCCATAATATCCAAGAAATTAGATCTAGCATCCTTGAGTGCCCTAGACCATAAACAGGCTATAGTTGTTGCTAAAGCAAAAGGTCATACTCTAAATG
Organism: uncultured Gemmatimonadota bacterium; assembly: GCA_964593235.1. GTDB lineage: Bacteria > JAAXHH01 > JAAXHH01 > JAAXHH01 > JAAXHH01 > JAAXHH01. The sequence goes on from CAZQGS010000015.1 coordinate 13,028, forward strand.
TTCTAGCTAACGATATGAAAAGACTACAACTACGAGGAATCAAATTCGTGACAGTTTCTGATCTCCTAGAGGACTATAAGTGAGGTTTTTCCAATGGTAAAACTAAGTATATGCATAGACCAGGTTGCTATATTACGTAACATAGCCAATCGCGGTGAACCAGATCCCATGACAACAGCTATAATATCACAAGTAAGTGGGGCCGATGCTATTACCGTTTCCTGGCTATCTAATGCCGAAATATACATAGGAAATGAATTAGATTCTATCCGACGACTTGTTCATACACACCTGAACTTGATTACTACTCCAGATCTAGAACGTTTACAGAGTATCTTGACGATTTCTCCAGATATGGTTACTCTTGTTCCTGTAGGTTATACACCCCAAACTTTAAGTGATAAATGGTCTGAGACATCTTGGCCAGAAGATGATTTATTAGAAAAACCCATCGAACGAATGGTAAAAGAGTTGCAAGAAAACAAGATTTTGACGAATATATTGATCAGGCCTGAAGCAATACAGGTGAGACAATGTTCTGAACTCAGGATGGATTACGTGCATATTGATGTAAGCTCCTATATCCATGAACACCACCCAGAAGAAAAGAAAAGAGTTATTGATGAAATTTCGAGCGCTACAAAAATGTCAGCGCGATTAAATATGGGTGTTTCTATTGGACGAGGAGTTGATTATAGGACACTCGCGGATCTATTAACTATACCGGAAATAGAGGAAGTAGTTGTTGGCTATCCTGTTGCGGTAAGGGCAATGACTATAGGATATGAGAGAGCAGTGCGTGATATGGTTGATATAATCCGTCATGTCCCAAGAAAAATAAGCAATTGGTAAAAATGACTAAAATTTTATTTTTTCTGAAAGGAACCAACTATTAAGACTCGTTTTTCTTATCTTATTTTCCTGACGACAACAATGCTCGCCGGAATTCTTGCCTTCCCAACCCTAAGTTTATGGTTACTATCAGATTCTAGTATAGTCCCCAGGGAAAGAAAGGCTTTGTATAGCCAAGCAACAGTCCCTGGTATTGGCCTAGTAGGAGGTTCCAGCTCTTCAGTCACATTAGATATCGAACGATATACGGAAAGGGGAAGGCAACGAGCAGTAAAAGAGCTTGTTGAGACCTGGCGAACTCGGTTGAACAATTTTGGTGTCTCAGAACCCAAAATCACAGAACTTGAGGCAAATCTTTTCAATATAATAGTGCCAATAAATATGAAAAGTCAACTAACCAAAAGAATTATTAGTGAACCTGGTTCAATCACCCTTCATCTATTTAAAGATGGTATCGATGTACAGAAATTGCGTGGTCGTATAGATGAGATCTTACATGAAAAATATAATTTAGAATCAGTCAAATCTAATATGTTAGAAAATGTGTCTTTTAGCTCTTTACTATCTAGTATATCAATGGAAGACGGAATTTCAGATATAGTGGTGAAAGAGAGTAATATAGCTGATGTAAAGCAGATCTTAGCAGATCGAACCGTTCGCGAGACGATACGAGCTTTTAACCTTGCTAATCCACCAGCGGGAGAATTTGTCTGGGCATCACAGTCAATTGAACGCGGAGGAATTAAGTACTATCCGTTATATTTTATTAATCAAAATCTTGACCTTAATGTTCAACCATTATCATCAATAGTTGTAGGAGATGCATCGGTTACAGCCGACAGAGGAGCTTACGCCGTCCGTCTTTTCTTAAATGATACAGGACGGGAGAGTCTTGCCAATTTGTCCAGCGCCAATTCGGGAAACCGTCTAGCTATCAAAATGAATCGACAGGTTTATGTAACCTTAGGTATCCAAGGTAGAATTCCTGATGGTCGCATAGAAATCCCGGGAGGAGAAACTCTGGAAGAAGCGCGAGCTCTCGGTGTTATTTTGGAAACCGAATTACCCCCTTTAGGCGTAACGGTGACGCAAGCCACAGAGAATACAGCAAGTGCCGAAGAAGATCATGTTTTGGAGGGATCCATTAGTGCAATTTTTGGAGGATTGGGATTGGCTAGTATATTGTTTCTTGTGAGGTACCGTGTTTCAGGAATAGCATTCATCGTCGGAATAATCTACCAGATTATAATGACGCTGGCTATCCTAAGACTCTGGAAAATAGCAGGATTAGACCCTTACCTGACCCTTGCAGGTTTGGCAGGGTATTTGGGGGGGTTTTTGGTCTTTACTGCTGTTCATTGTTGGCTATTTGAATACCTACGTACGGAACTTCAAAAGGGTTCTTCAGTACGACAAGTAGTATTAGAAACTCTTACGAAGGCCAAGCCTGTTCTAGTATGGGCCCACACTATTTTACTCCTAATTTCGGTCTGTCTAATTGTTGCTGGAATTGAAGGCATGGTGAACTATGGCTTGGTACTTTTCTCAGGAGTGGCAGGAAGTCTTCTAACATATTCCCTTCTAACCCATATGCTTTTATCCTCTTCAGTTACAGAGTGGCAGCTTAAAAAATTGAGCGTATAATGGAAAAAAAACTAGGTATATTTTATAATAAGTTAATTGATCAGCCTGGAGTTGTATATACATTTGCCTTTTTACTTTTTATTTCTGGGGTCATTTCAGCCGTTCTTAACCCTGAATATAAAATAAGTGGTAATTTAACAAGATTGATCAATTCGGGAGATCTACTCTATTCTCTTTATATAGCAATACTTGTAGTTCTTGTTATTGTTGGTACAAGAATAGACGACCGGCCGGGTAAAAGTATAATACTGGCATTAGTCGGAGGAGCAGTAGGAAGTTTTGCTAGATTAATGGTTCCCTTTGTTCAATCAAATAATTGGTTGGGAGAATGGAATGGTGTTATGCTTGCTATCATTCTCATTAGCCTCTATATCTCATTTCGCATAGGCGCTCGGTTTGCTGTGATGACTATAGTAGTTTCGGTTTATACAATGATAGTCACGGGTGGCATAGTATATCATTTTATTGATGGAATTAGGGTCTCAAATGTTCTAGTTCTTTTAGCGATAGGAATGTTAACGGTTTTAATATCTTTTCTGAGCTATAGTCATGTCAAAAGCTTTTTACAAGAGGCTCGTCGGCAACCTGTAAGTCATTCTGTACGTGGTGGTATGTCTCGGGCAATAAACTTTATAACTATATTCGGGATAGGGATTTTCCTACTAGCTTTTCCTTCCGTAATTTTTACGACCGGACTGGTCCGGGACTACAGCTTAATTATTATAATTGGGATACCAGTCAGTGTTTGTGCTATATTAATGACAGCAATACCACTTGTTTCATTAACAAATCAAATCAGACTTGAAACCTCGAACCCAGGTCGGGGAGCAGGTCGGCGCCGCCGATAATAAGAGATCAGTACCCGATTTGGGTTCTGATATTCTTAACATTATACACGGTTTGACAAGAATGTTTGCTTTTCCAGTATTACAGAAATTAAAGAAATTCCAGGTCTTGTGTGCTCCCAGAAATTTAGAGTTTGATAAAATAATTTGTAGCTCTACAAACTTTATTGGATGGTACATTAAAAGTTAAAATATAGGGGAGTTTGGTATGATACGCGCAGGTTTTATAGGTGCTGGTGGTCGTTCGCAGAGTGCTCATTATCCTGCTATTGAGAGGATAAATAATATAGAAATGACTGCTGTATGCGAATTAGATGAACAGCGCCTTAACCAAGTTACTAATCGGTATAATTTCCCCCATGTCTACAGAGATCATCAAGCGATGTTGGCAGAGGTAGATTTAGATGTGGTATATTGTATTATGCATGAAAAATGGTTACTTCAACCCGCTCTTGATTGCCTCCGGGCAGGGAAACATATATTTATTGAAAAACCACCCGGGGCAAATAGCAAACAAACCCATGAGTTGCTGGAAGCGGCTATAGAGAACCAAGTGTATGCGATGGTTGGATATCAACGTCGGTACACCGATGTTGTCCGGGAAGCTATGAACCGAGTTCATAGTCGAGGTCCAGTATCTCATGCAGTCGCCACTTTCAACAAAAAAATGTTACTTGATTCACCCGAGTATACGACAACTCTCTGGAACGACGTGACTCACATGGTAGACCTTCTTCGTTTCCTCGTCGGTAGCGAAGCTGTGGAGGTTACTCGATATAGAGATAAATTTGGCTCCGTAGATTGGAATCATTATACTGCCCTAGTTCGATTTGCTAGTGATGCAACTGGTGTCATATTTGGCAATAGAGCCTCTGGTGGAAGGGTATTGAGGGCAGAATTGCATGGGGTAGGTATCGGCTGTTATATGAAATTACCAGAGGAATTAGATCTTTGGGAGGATGACCAACAGACTATTATTCAGGGATGGGATATTAATAGTAATAATCCAGATGATATTAGTAGTTATGAAGGAATACTCGAGATGCATAGACATTTCTTAGATTGTGTACAAAAAAAACAAGTCCCCCTGACTGATCTTCGAGATGTTATTAACAGTATCCAATTAGTCGATTGGATCGAAAATGGGCAGCCTTCAGATTAAAACTACATTCTTTCTCTGAAAAACTTTGACCATGCAACAATTAAATTTTCCAGACTATGATTTTGAAATCAACCGTGACAGCCACGGAAGACGGGTAATTTTCGATGAGATCCGACGGAAGTATGTTCGCTTAACACCTGAGGAGTGGGTTCGGCAGCACTTAATTCATCACCTTATTAAAGACCGTGGTTTTCCCGCAGGTTATGCAGCTGTAGAAAAAGGTTTCAAATATGGAGGTACTCCCATTCGTGCAGATCTGATAATGCATGATTTTAAAGGTAAACCAATCCTCATGGGGGAATGCAAGGCCCCTGAAATCCAAGTAAGTAAAGCTGTATTTGAGCAACTGGCAAAGTACAATTCTGTAGTAAATGCTAAGTTTCTTTTAGCTACCAATGGTAAGACTCATTTTTGTTGTGAATACAAACCTGGCGGTAGTTTTACGTTTCTTTCAGAATTGCCTAGTTTTGAACATGTGTAAGGGATCAGATTTATCTGGAGCACCATATTAAATCTGTGCCTTTCATTAGATTAGAGGGTGACAGCTCTAAATAAAGAAGTTTTTCTGTTCCCTAGTATTCTCTCAGACACAGAAGTATAGAATTATGTAAAGGAGATACTCCATGCAATTAGCTCGGCTAATATTTCTTTTAATGATATCTAATCTTTTAGTTCTTCAGGTAAGCGCTCAAACTCGAGATAAAGGTCCATGGTGGCCGCATCCAATTTGGGGGCAGGATGATCAATCAGGCGGTTCGAATTGGATAACACCAAGCAAAATTATTAAAGCACTTTCATTGGTAAAGGATGGCCAGATTTACGAAATAGGACAGATATACAGTATGGACATGCCTCTATTTGGCAGTCGTACTTATTCTTTGATAATTCCAGGTTCTCCCACGGGGGAACCTCTAGGTTCTAATAATCTAATCTATCATGACGAATTTCTAGTGGGGGAAATAGGCCAAGTTGGTACCCAGTTTGATGGCCCTGGGCATATAGGGGAACGGATCAAGATGGAAGATGGAGCTGAAACAGATGTTTTTTACAATGGATTTACTATTGATGAAATTAAGGGTCCCTACGGGCTCAAAAACTTAGGGATTGAGAATATTAAACCATTTATTACTCGTGGTATTCTCGTAGATGTAGCAGCGTACAAGGGTTTAGAATCTTTGGAGCATGGATATGAGGTCACAGTGATGGATGTCCAAGGGGCTCTGCAACGCCAGGGTATTTCAGAAGAAAGTTTGGAACCAGGAGATGCATATTTTTTTCGCTATGGTTGGGCTCAGTACTGGGAGGACCACAATAAATATAATACTAATCCTCCTGGAATTGGTTTGGAGGTTGCCAAATGGATTGTAAAAAAGAAAGCATCAATGATTGGTTCGGATCAGTGGACGACAGAAGTAGTACCAAATCCGGATAAAAATTTAGCTTTCCCAGTCCACCAGGAACTAATCACCCGCAATGGTGTTTGGAATTTGGAAAATATGAATCTTGATGAATTATCAGAGGATAAAGTGTATGAATTTTTATTTATTCACACTCCGATCCGTTTTAAGGGAGCGACTGGTTCACCTGCTCGCCCGATTGCTATAAGATAAAATTTAATGAAAGGAACAATAATGTCAGAGTTTGAGGGAAAAGTTGTTATCGTTACAGGTGGAGCCAAAGGGATAGGTAAGGGGATTGTACGTGCCTTTGCTAGTGAAGGAGCGTATGTTCTCTGCGCTGATATTGATGATGAGGCAGGAGCAACAATATCATATGACAATGACCGAATCCGATATCTGCACTCCGATGTATCAAAAAGTGAAGAATGCCGTAAGCTCGTTGATAAAGCTGTCGAAAATTGGGATCGAGTAGATGTCTTGTGTAACAATGTTGGAATACAGCCAACAGGTGACTATCTCCAGGCTCATGAATTGTCTGAGGAGCAATGGGATAAGATTATAAATATCAATCTTAAAAGTCGATTTCTAATGGTCAAATACACCGTCCCGGTAATGAAAAAGTACGGGGGAGGAGTAATTATAAATACAGCTAGTGTTCAGGGTCTCCAATCAGCAAAGGGGGTATCAGCCTATGCTGCAAGTAAGGGGGGGGACCTTTCTTTAGTCAGACAATTAGCACTGGACTATGCCCAAGATAATATTAGAGTTGTAGCAGTCAATCCAGCAACGATTGAACCGCCTCTCCTCCAGGAAGCAATCGATAATTTAGGTGGAGATGAGGATGAAAT
>CAZQGS010000016.1:0-2039 GCA_964593235.1 uncultured Gemmatimonadota bacterium
AGAATTGGTGCTTCAGCGCGTATTGCTTTAGTAGAAGCAGGTGCAAAAATGCTTGGAGTCCCTGCATCACAGTGTAGTGCAAGTAATTCTGTAGTTACAGATAGTTCTTCAGGTAATTCAGTAACTTATTCTCAAATCTTAGGTACTACTACAATAGACAGAACATTCACTGAAGATGAAATGAAGGCTATTTCGCTTAAGAAATTTGGTGAATATAAAGTCGTAGGACAATCTGTTGATTCTTTGGATATTCCTGAAAAAGTCCTTGGTACTGCAAAATATGGCTGTGACGTCTTTGTACCAAATATGGTTTATGGACGTATAATCACTCAACCTACACGTTATGGTGCAGTTCCACTTTCTGCAGATGACTCAGCAGCAAAATCCATTGATGGATATGTAGGACATGCTCTTATTCCAGGAGATGCCAATAAGATAAATACTGGTTATGCGATTGCTTATGGTGAAACTTATTGGGCTGCAGAAAAAGCTGCTGCTGCAATAGATGTAACCTGGGACAGAGGACCTAATGCTAATATTTCTTCAGCAGATATGACTCAAGCTTCTAGGGATATTATTGCTGACGAATCTCAAGGGTTCACATGGTTGTTAGAAGGTGATGTGGATGCAGGTATGTCTAGCGCTGATACAACACTTGAAGCTGAGTATCAAACTTCTACAGGTTATCATGGAATGATGGAACCTATGAATTGTGTTGCTTTAGAAAACGAAGGTGTATGGCATTTATATTGTGGAACCCAATTCCAAACAGCGAATGTAGGGTCCACATCAGCTGCTTTAGGTGTTGATCCTAAGAATGTAGTCGTTCATCAACAATATTCTGGAACAGGTTTCGGTAGAAGAACTGAAGCTGATATGACCGTTATTACAGCATTAGCTGCTAGAGAAATAGGTCGTCCAGTAAAAATGATGTTTACTCGTGAACAAGATATTGGCTTTGACTTCCATCAAAGTGAAACAGTTCAACGTTTAAAGGGTGGAATAAAGAATGGTAAAGTTGATTCTATGACTCATGTTACTGTTTCGGGATGGGCTTTATCTCGTGCAGCACCTGGATTTATGGCTGAATCAGTGGATAAAAAAGGAAAACTTGACCAGTTTGCAACCAATGGTTCTGATCACTGGTATGATATTCCTAACCACTATGTAAGATCAGCTAATAACATGATAATATGGAATGCAGCGCCAGCTGGTTTCTTGCGTGCCGTTGCCCCGACTTGGACTTGGTGGGCTGTCGAGAGCTTTATTGATGAAGCTGCTCATAAAATCGGTATGGATCCTTTGGATTTAAGACTTTCTATGATGAATGCAACAGGCAGAAATGCTGGTTCGCCTCCAAACACTGTTGGTGGTGGTCACAGATTAAGAAATGCCTTGCTAACTGCGACAGGAAAAGCTGGATATGGGGTTAAACCTATGGCAGCTAATACTGCGCAAGGTATTGCGGCGGTTGCTTCACAGGAACGTGGATCTCCGACTTGGACAGCGGCTGTGGCCGAAGTTCATGTGGATCCGAATTCAGGGGAGCCTACAGTTAACAAAGTAACTATAGCGATGGATGTTGGTACTGCGGTTAATCCTAAAAATGTTCAAGCTCAAATTGAGGGTTCTGCATTATATGGTATTAGTCGTGTTCTGTATGAAAATATTACTATGAGCAATGGCTCTATTGATCAGGGTAATTTTGATACATGGACTCCAATGCGTATCAATCAAGCACCAGACATTGATGTTGCAATTATTCAAAATGGACATTATCCAGCTGGATGTGGTGAGCCTGCGACTACGGTTGTCGGTCCTGCTATAGCAAATGCTATTTATAATGCATCAGGTGCCCGTGTTCGTTCATGGCCAATTACAGCGGAAAAAATTAAAGCAGCACAACGTGGCGCTTAATTAATTTTTTATAGTTGTTAAGTTTATAAAGCGGCCTCCTTTTTAGGAGGCCGCTTTTTTTATATTGGTTTTGATAATTCTATTTTTATGCCGTTTGGATCTTTAATAAATACCTGATGAAA
>CAZQGS010000017.1:0-50140 GCA_964593235.1 uncultured Gemmatimonadota bacterium
GCCGTTATATATCGTCTTGCGGCTTCTATCCGGATACTATCGGGGATATGAGGTATTGGCCCTTCTCCACGAAAACCACGATTAGCGAGCCAGCCTCGGACAAATTCCTTATCCAGTTTTTCTGGCTCCTCACCCCTTAAGAAACGATCCCGGTAAGTATCTTTTATCCAAAACCGTGAAGAATCAGGGGTATGAATTTCATCAATCAACACAACTTGGCCTTCATATAGACCAAACTCGTACTTAGAATCCACCAAAATTAAGTTATTAGTTGCCGCAAGTTCACTCCCAAACTTAAAAAGGGCCAGAGCTATCTGTTCCATTTCTTGGTATATATTCTCCTCTACCAGTTTTCTTCGCAAAATTTCTTCTGCTGAAACAGATTCATCATGCCCTCCTTTGGGGGCCTTGGTTGACGGAGTAATGATAGGGTAGGGCAGGGCTTCATTTTTTTTCAGCCCGTCTGGCAAGGAATTTCCACAGAAATCCCGGAGACCTTGGGAGTAATGATGCCATACCGAGGTTGTGGTTACACCCGTCAAAAAGCCTCGAACAACCATTTCAACAGGAATCAAACAACATTCTTTAGCCACCAAGATATTAGGATCTGGCACATCAATTAAGTGGTTTTCTACTATATGCCTGGTCTTGTTAAACCAAAAAGCAGCGGTTTGATTAATAACCTGACCCTTAAAAGGAATTTCACACAAAACTCTATCGAAAGCAGAAATACGATCGGTGGTTACTATAATTCGTTTTTGATCAATACTGTAGTTATCTCTAACTTTACCTTCATACTTTCTACCTAAATCAAAATCAGTCCCTTTCAGAACATGTTTTATTTGCCTTTTTATGGTGTCTTCAGGAACCATTCTTCTAATGAAGTCCTTTCTCAAAAAGGATTACCAACACGAAAGACTTTCGTCAAATAGGTCTTACAAATTCAAGTTCGAGAGTGAACTCTACTCTAGGACGCGCTAAATGTCAAGTGTAAAGCCAGGGCAATGAGATCTTGAATAGTCGTCCCATAAATTAAACTCACTGAATCTCTATCTTCAGTGCTCCTAATCAAATTTTTTATAATAATCTAGTTTTTCTCTGGACACCTAGCCTAATCTGTCTATAATATATTACAAGTACTAGCGGTTAAATCGTGGTGGGGATGCTAGCCCTTATGATTAATTCTGCAGACTAAGACAATAAAGTTTGGATTTTATTAATTTAATTTTTGGAGGTTATAATGTCTAATCGGACCTTCCTGTCGTGTCTCAGCTTCGCCATATGTAGTTTTTGGATATCTGCCTGTGCGGGACCACCCAACGAAGCTATGACGGCAGCAGAACAAACTATAAGTAATGCCATAGCAGCTGAAGTTGACAAATATGCTCCAACTGAATTTGGCGAGGCTTCTGCCGAACTAGAAAAGGCTAAGGCACATATGGCTGCGGAGGAATATAGTGACGCTAAAGTTTCGGCTGAAAAAACTATTTCGCTTATCGAAACAGCTAACCAAGAAATGTTGGTGCAGAAAGAATTAACAAAGCGTGAGATAGATAATGCTCTACCGGCTTTTATGGATCATTGGGGTGAAATCTCAGGGAACATAGAAAAAGGACGAGGAAGGGAAGCTCGGACCCTAGCTCAAGAAGCAAAAGCTTTTGTTGATACCCTACAAATCCAACTAAATGATCTCAAGACAGCTGAGAAATGGTATGACCTTAAAGTGTTACTTGAAACGGCTAATGAAAAGGCCAATAGCTTTGCTGAAAGAGCCGGAGGTTGATTGACGATATGTGCGATATGTGTGGCCTTAAAAATTCTTGAATTTCACTAAGCCGTTTGATATTAGATTATCAAACGGCTTTCTTTTAGTATCTTACCATAGGACAAGAATTAATAAGAGAATCACGTGGATCAGAAGTGAGGAAACTGTATGGGATTAGAAGAGTTATTAGACCAACAAACAATCCTAGTCCGCCTCAAAGGGAATCAGAAGCAGGAAGTAATTGAGGAGCTTGTTGACGCTTTAAATACATCGGGTAAAATTGATGACTGTTCCGATGTGCTCAATGCCGTTTTAGAACGTGAAAAAATAATGAGTACTGGGATTGGTAAAGGAGTTGCCATCCCCCACGGAAAGACGGATTCTGTGGATAGTTTAGTTGGAGTACTTGGGATTAAGAAGGAAGGTATTGATTTTCAATCACTAGACGAACAACCAGTTTACTTATTTTTCTTACTAATCTCCCCGTTGAATGTATCTGGGCCCCACATTCGAGCACTTGCTCACATTTCCCGCCTTCTAAGAAATGATAACCTCCGAAAAGACCTAATAGCTTCCGAAAATCCTAACCAGACTCTGGAACTCATTAAAACAGCAGAAGGAAAAATGTAAGGCTTTTCTATTAAAACTTTTTTCAACTAAAAAAGGAAAAATCTGTGCCGACTGAATTAAGAGGTGATGGTCGAGATAACAACCAGTTGCGTCCCATTGAAATTCAGCGCAATTACCTTACGCATGCTGAGGGATCAGCATTAATTACTATGGGGGGAACATCCGTACTCTGTTCGGCTAGTGTGGATGAAAAAGTCCCTCCTTTTTTGAAAGAAAGTGGAAATGGTTGGGTTACCGCCGAATATGGGATGCTACCGCGGAGTACTAATACCCGCGTATCTCGCGATGGAAGGCGTGGAAATGTTTCCGGACGGACACAGGAAATTCAACGTCTTATTGGACGGTCACTTCGAGCTGTTATTGACCTTGACAAGATAGGAGAAAGATCAATTCTGATTGATTGTGATGTGATTGAGGCAGATGGTGGGACACGAACAGCCTCTATTACAGGCAGCTTTGTGGCAATGTGCGATGCCATTACTTGGTTACGAAACGAAAAATTGATAGATCAAAATCCAATACGGGGATCAGTTGCTGCTATTAGCGTCGGGATTATAGACGGGATTGCAATGCTTGATCTTTGCTATGCAGAGGATTCAAGAGCCGAAGTTGATATGAACCTTGTAATGACTGGGGATGGCGATTTAGTTGAAATTCAGGGTACCGCAGAACACAAACCATTTACAATAGATCAACTTTCAACTATGCTTACGCTTGGTAAATCTGGTATAACTAACCTAATTGATTTGCAAAACGATACACTTGGCCAGGTCTGACTTTGGTTATGACTATTGTTTTAGCTACTCGCAACTTAGGTAAAATCAGTGAAATCAAAGCTCTCCTTCCGGATGTCAGTATTGAATTAGCAACATCTTTCCCAGATTGTCCCCACCCAGAAGAAACAGGGACCACTTTTAAAGAAAATGCTCTAATTAAAGCGCTTGCCATTACTAAATTTACCCAAAAAATTGCCTTAGCAGATGATTCGGGACTAGAAGTTGACGCACTTGATGGAGCTCCAGGAATCTTCTCAAGTCGATTTGCTGGAGCTCAGGCCAATGATAGAGAAAATATTTATTGTTTACTCCAGGCACTAAATGGAATCCCCATATCTAATCGTACTGCCCGGTTTAGGTGCGCCATAGCCCTTACAACTCCAGACGAAAAAACCTGGATTGTGGAAGGGGTTTGTGAAGGCCAGATACTTAACGAATTACGGGGGAATTCGGGATTTGGCTATGACCCTTTATTTGTTCCCAGTGGTTATAAGAAAACTTTTGGGGAACTTGATGAAAATATAAAAAACCTTATCAGTCATCGGGCAATAGCACTTCGTCAGATTCAACATATTATTTCAAAACTTAAGGGTAATCATGAAAAAATGGACAAAAGATAGAGCTCAGGATTGGTACCTTAAAACAGGCGTCATACGAGGCTGCAACTACCTACCTAGAACAGCTGTTAATATGACTGAAATGTGGCAAGATCCCACCTTCGATCCACAGACTATCAATCAAGAACTGCTCTGGGCTAGTCAAGCTGGTTTTAATAGCGTTCGAATTTTTATCCAATATCTAGTTTGGGAGGATGATAGTGATGGGTTAAAACTAAAATTAGAAGAGTTTCTATCTATAGCATCTAAAAATGGCATTAGTGTCATGGTCATTCTTTTCTGCGATTGCTTTTTTGGCGGCCGAGACCCTTATCTTGGACCTCAGGACGATCCCATTCCTGGGATACATAATAGCCAGTGGGTCCCTAGCCCCGGTTTTGAACGTATAGCTGATCAAAACTGTTGGCCCAACCTTGAAAACTACGTAAAGGATATTGTAGCAACCTTTGGAAGTGATCCCAGAATACTAGCTTGGGATCTTTATAACGAACCAGACGATGATCTCAGGAGTCAGCCACTTGTTGAAAAAACTTTCGAATGGGCACGGTCTGTTGAACCTAAACAGCCCTTAACTACAGGAGCCTGGACGAACAAAAATTTTAGCGATAATATCTCAGTCTTCCTTTTTGATTTATCTGATATTATTACATTTCATTATTATGAACCAGCCCATGAGATTGAACCCTTTCTTGCCAAGTGTCAATCATATGAACGACCAGTAATTTGTACCGAATGGTTACGGCGCCACCATGGTAATACCTTTGCAACTATATTACCAATATTTTCTAGGAATAAAATTGGTTGGTACAACTGGGGTTTAGTAGCTGGCCGAACCCAAACCTATTTAGCCTGGGAATCAAAAAAGGGGGATCTAACCCCTACCGTTTGGCAACATGACATGTTGCATCCTGACGGTACTCCCCTAGAGACTAAAGAAATAGATCGTATTACACATTTTAATTTTACAGATTAAAATGCCTTTGGGGTTCTAACGTGAATCAAGATAGACGCTAGGGATAACTAGCGATATCTCGGCTGATTAACATGCCTAGCCATCTCTAGATCGAGATGAATCTGCGTAGCTGGAGGTAAGACCACAAGTAGACGCGAATCATTTACCGCGATTGTTTTATTTTTCACTAACACTTTTGGTGCCGCATACTCCCCATTTTGGGCTGGATAAGAAGTATCAGTCGCATCATATCCTACTGTCTGAAATTGGTGTTCAGAAAGGCCTCCAGCTTGAATTATTACTCGTCTTATCTCCGTGTGATGAAGATTAACTAAAGTCACACCAACCCGTGATGGTTTAATACTATCAACTAAAACAGCTGTTTCGTCGGGAAGCCCTGGGCGATTTTTATCAGGATCAAAATATCGTAAACGCGCATTTAGAATACCTCCATAGTAAATTACTTGAGGACAACCTAAAGTCAGTTGGACTAACACTTCTGTAGTAATAGGCTGAATCTGCTGCCATAAATGGATAGACGGACCAGCTGTTAGGTCAGTTTCATCTGCGTAAATCTGGGCAAGGCGATGACAAACTTGTGAATACGCCGTCCCCAGAGCCTTTTCTGGGTAGTCTGGATTTTTCCCTTGTAGGTAGAGAAACCACGGCTCGTCATGATGCATATCCCCTTTATCTCGAAACGGAACTACAATAGACCAATCATAACCGCTTTTTTGGTGTAGGTATTGAATTCGATTCCAATCCTCCTCTGCCTCAGAAACGTTCCATACGTTAAATGGATAAGCTGCCAACATTGGCTGGTAATCCATCCAACCCTGAGCGCCATATCGATAGGGCGTTAAAAAGGTACGTCGATCCTGTCCGAGAGATTGGTCGACACCGATATAGTGGTCCCTTAGGCTCATCTGGGGAGCAAATTCATCAAAATTACCAATTATTCCTTCCTCAAGTAACCGATCGATCATGCCTCTTGGCAAATCGAAAAAAGTACTATCTCCCGTCAGCAGATATGCATTATTAGCTGCGGTTATAGCAGCAAATCCTAAATTGTAAAACCCATGGGGCCAAGTCCATCCATAAAGACCACCATACCATTGACCATTATGATAACTTCCTACGGTACCATCTAGCCCTACGTTATCAGGCATTAACCCACCATTTTCTCGAGCGCGAAATAACCAGGCTCCCACATATTCTAAAATCCATTCCTTGTATTTTTGATCTCCAGTCATCAAGTAAGCATTCATTATTAGGCCGTTCACATGAAGATTGTTAGCAACATCACCCTCACGAAACCGAGTTGACATTGCCTTTCCCATTGCTCTAGCTTTTGCTGGATCTTCAAGATCATCCACATGACTGATTCCTGGAATATCAGTTAATGGTAATCCATACACTCTCATGCCACCCTTCCCAGGATTATAAGACATTTGACTATCGTCATCGCTCATACCCCAAGCTGGGCCACCGCTTCCATTATGAGGAGCTCGAATAATTTTTTTCTCAGAATCATAGTTAAAGGCATCTTTAGATTCGTTAAGATAGAATCCGGCAAAACGCCTGGCACGATCTTTAAGTTTAACATTTCCCGGGTCAGCTAGGCATAAATGATAAAAATAAATATAGCTTTCACTCTGGTGAAACTGATCGTAGCCCCGTTCAAATTCCTGATAAATCCGACCAAATCGACTTAACTGTTTAGTTATTGCATCCCAGTGTTTATGAGCCGAATTTAAAAACTGCTCCTGCCCTCCCAACATATAGAACTGAGCAAAATTAGTAAATGCTTCGTAAAAATCATCCATACCGTCCCTACTCCCTGACCAGGCATCGGGATAAATTAACTCTCCATTACTGTGGGTATATTTCTCTATATAGGGCTGGATAGATTTGTTTAATAAATCAATAAGTTTTCTTTCAAGAACCGCCCAAGGTGGGATAATATCATAATGAATAGTAGCTGTTATAGTTTTCATTTATGTAGTGCCATTTCTCAGAAGAAAGTGATGAAGGAAACCCTGAGATATTCTCTACCTGAATTTTAAAAATTGCTAGGAAAAGATAAATTAGCTAGTTTTTCGTATACATTCCTTGACAGCTTCGCGGGCCTTTTCGGCTAATTCTTGACGATCAGTTTTAGTATTAGTAAATCCTTTTGTTTCTATGGGGGCGCCTATTTTTAATACCACTCGGGTGTTTGATTGGATTCTTAAACTCCCACTAGCCAGAATATCAAAGCTTCCAGATACCCCTACTGGAATTACGGGAACTCCAGATTCTATTGCCAGTAAAAACGCTCCTGGTTTAAAAGGTAGCAGTTTCCCTGTACGGCTTCTGGTCCCTTCAGGGAAGACTACCGCGGGATATCCTTCCCTAATCTGACGAGCTGCTCGTTTTAAGCTTCGCATAGCTTTCTTAGGATTGGACCTATTAATACTAATATAACCGGCTAAGCGCATACACCATCCCAAGATAGGTATATAGAACAGAGAATGCTTAGCAATTATTCTAAATTGTATGGGCAAAAACCCAAATAAAATAGGGATATCGGCTGCACTAGCATGATTAGAAACTAATACGCAGGGAGTATCAGCTGGAATATTTTCGATACCTTCTAAGGAAACCTGAACTTTTCCAATCCACAGAAGAGTACGACCCCACCATCGTGCGAACCAATGGACAAGCTTTCCTGAAGGATTTAAGGGGGCAAGTAAAATAGCTGTTATCCCAAATACCGCCGTACAAAAACATAATCCCATGATTTTAATAAAGATATACATACCGGATACATCCAGCCCCTATTTAAAAGTTAATCTCTAGTCCATCATGATAATAATAATTTTCCTCAAAAAGAACCAGTATCATTTGGATAGTTTTCACTTACCTAAAGATAGTCTCCTACTAATTATAATATTTGAAAAGAGTGGGTTGAGTTTTACTACTACGCAGCAACTTGACTTGCCGCGTAGTAGTTCAGTAAAACATTTTTTTTACCAAAACTATTTACTTTCAAAAAATTAATTTGTTAACTTGAGCAATAAAAGGTGGAAACTTTATAATATTCCTTTTTTGAACATTCATTTTTTAAAAAATATAAAAACTCTTTTAGGTGGAATTTTGAATCATATTGATCGAGAAGATGTCGAGTATCGAACCCATTTCAAGGGCCAAGAAATCATTATATCGAGTACGTGGACACAGGATGCACGTCTGTATATAAATGGAGTCTGTAAGGATAGAAGTATCCGGCGAGTATCACTTCGTAAAACCCGTATATTAAGTACAACATTAAGTATCGGAAGTAAAAAATATTTTGTAGAAGTATTTGCAAAAGCTCTTTTGAGTATTAAGTTACAATTGCGGATCAATGGGAAACAGATAGCAGGAGAGGTGTTTTAAAAACATATATTCTCGAGCAAATAAATATTAAAACGAATATCAGTTGGAGGGATAGAATGACTGAAACACAATGGATTACTTTGATTGAAACAGCAGATATTATCAAAACCCTACCCACGAAAGTAGCTAGAATGTGTGAGGAAGGGAAGTTAGAGTACTATAAAGAAGGGGATCATTATTTTATATCGAGGGAATCAATCGACTTTTTTATTGAGTCACAAGATGATGAATCTGTACTTTCACATAATAAAGCTTCAGAAACAATTCCTGAAGAGAAACAAACTCCTGACCTTGGGGCATCATCACAAACAGAAAATAATTTTCCAACTGCCATCGAGGGTTCTAACGGAACTCCTCAACGACGGTACGGTGAGCCCTCAGAAAAACCGGAAGAAGCAGTAGAGCTTACTCACAACTACCAACCCTCTACAATTAATAATGACGAAAAGGAAAGGTCCGCTGATGGGCCTATTGGCGAACCCGAAGAACAAACATCAAAAGCTGTAGAAAATTCGTATGAAATTTTGAAACAACCCCTAGAAGAACAATATCAAAAACCATCTCCCCACTTGCGTGATAGTGAAAACAATCCGCTAGCTACAATCGTTGCTAACCTAAGAGACACCATTTCAGCACATGCATCCCAGGAAAAAGCTTTTTATGATGATATGATCAATCTTTTGGAGGTCCTCGAAAAGACACTTTCATCAAGTGAAGAAAAAACAACCGAACTTACACGGGAGATTGCTAAGCTTTTAGCTCAATACGGAGACCCTAAATAATTTAGTCTATATCAATTTCTAAGTTTTCAAGAGCAGCTTTTAGTGCTCCTCTATGCTCTTCGTCTCGACTCATAGTATTATCGGGTAATATAAAATCTGTGGGGTACCACCCTCGCATTTTTTTAACTATAGCTGCACTATGCTTATAGGCAGGGACGGGAGTTTGAAAAGCTACCCTTCCCAAAAATTCCATTCGGTTCCCCAAATCAAAATATTGATCAGTATCCTTATTTTTCAGAGCATCGGCTAGTTCCTGAAACTTATCAGGCATAAACGTCGCGATGCCCAGAAGAGCATCACTTCCGTTGAAGATCATCGATGCGAAATCGTAATCATTTCCAGTATATAATTTCTTACCGATCTTACTAATTTTCTGCAAAAGAGTCCACTCCTGAGAAGGATCAAGTGATGAATGTTTCGCCCCTATCCACTTGTCACCTTCCAGTATTTCTAAAAGTGCATCGTCTGGAAACATCCAGCCATTTGGAGCAAAAACAGGACTGAGCTCAAATGCCTTTAATCCTCCCCGTGAGGTCTCTGCTAAGCCTTTGTAGACCTTGACTACTGTATCTGCATCTGCATTTTTCAGTCGTTCTGTTTGAAAAATGATTGGCTTTGCCTCATATAATTCTTCAAGTTGAGCAATTTTTTCACTGTAAGCTTGAATTATATCCCTTACAGTATCACTCCTAATTTCGTCTTCGACATAAACCCCTGCGGTAAATGGTCTTCCATTCATGACTTCCTGGGTCACTTCCAAACCTCTGATTTGATCGTCAATTGTACAGTGATTAATTTGATAGGTATCCATTAAGATGGCTGGTTCAATTCCATATCCGACGGTTCTTTCAAGATCTTGCCCAAATACGTCAAAATCTATTTTCCCTGAAGCAGTAACTGGAATTGACATTGCTGCTATAATGTGTGGCGCCCTGCCATATCCCTTCGGTTTATTCATTAATTCTTCCATTAATTGTAATCTCCAATAGTATTGATTTATAGTGCATCCTAATTATCTATGTTTATGAACTTCAATCTGATCACACAACCTAGACAACCGGCAGCAGCTGCAAAACGGTGATACAGGTTTACACATATTTTGTCCATACATTACAAGAAGATCATTATATCTAATCCAGTATTCAGAAGGCAATTTATTTCTTAAAGCAGCTTCAGACTCGTTGGGATTTTTTGTGGCAATATAACCCCAGCGATTTGAAATACGATGAACGTGTGTATCTACACAAATACCTAGCTTCCCATATCCAACAGTAATAACTAGATTAGCTGTCTTTCTTCCCACTCCTGGCAAGGTAATCAGTGTATCGATGTCGTTAGGTACAATACCTTTGAAGTTATCTACAAGAATACGACTAATCTCATGTATATTCCGTGCTTTAGTTAAATGAAAACCTACTGGATAAATTGCATTGACAACTTTTTCTTGGGACAATCCTAGCATAGAATTTGGATTGTCCGCTAATTTGAAAAGCCGCTCACATGCCTTAGCTGTTGCTTCATCCTTAGTTCTTATACTAAGTACCGTTCCAATCAAGATCCGGAACGGGTCCTGCTGTGTTTGTTTAGCAACTAAAGTCAACGCAGTCTCACCCCAAGTGGAGGTCTCATCTTCTAACATAGAGATTACTTCGTGAATATCACTATCTTTCATTCTAAAGCCTCTAACTCATCAGTCTTGGAAGCCCAAGGAGAAAATAAATCATGTTCGATCCCGAGCAGACTTAATACTCGGCCGGCGATAAAATCTGCTAAATCATCAAATGTGGATGGCTTTGTATAAAAGGCTGGCATTGCAGGTACTATAAGTGCCCCTGCTTCGGCAGCAGACAGAAGATTTCGTAGATGGATAATGTTTAGAGGTGTCTCTCTGGGTACAAGAATAAGCGGTCGATTTTCCTTAAGTGTGACATCAGCAGCGCGCTCGATTAAGGTAGAGGAATTACCGTGAGTTATTGTAGCTAGAGATTTCATTGAACAAGGGATAACCACCATTCCATCTGTAACTACCGATCCACTGGCAATTGGGGCTGCCAGATCCCCTATTTTATATTCTAACAAGGATCCGTTCCAAATATCCGATCCATAAAGCTGAGCTAGCTTATCCTGTAGTGAACCTCCTCCAGTAAGCTCCGTTTCCTCCCCTAGAACATATCGGCCAAAACTTGAAAGAACCACATGAACCTTATGATTATTAATTAGTAGGGCACGGAGCAACCGTAAAGCGTACAATCCGCCACTTGCTCCGGTCACTGCTACAACAATATTTTTCACAACTTTTTTTCTCCCCAATAGACAGTAGCAACTCCTAATGACAGATCACACCACCCGGTAGCAACGAAACCAACACTATTCATAATAGCACTAAGACGTTCCCTAGAGGGAAAGTCTACCACTGAGACCTGGAGATACCTATACGCACTCCTATCACCCGAAATCCACCCCCCAATCAATGGGACTAGGAATGTCGAATAAAATCGATAAAAGTACTTAAAAAGCTTATGCCTTGGGTATGATAATTCTAAAACTACTAATCTTCCTCCAGGTTTTAGGACATGCAATATTCCATTCAGTCCGGCAGTTACATCAGCAAAATTACGAACACCAAAAGCTACCATTACACGGTCAAAAGTAGCTGGCCTGAATGGTAGAAATTCTGCCTCAGCACCAACAAATTGAACGGAAGGATTGGAATAATTAACCATTTTTTTTCGACCTATCTGCATCATCTTCTCAGATATATCCACTCCAACAATCGATTTGGGGTTTTTGTTTCCCTTCAATACAGCGGCAGATAGATCTCCGGTACCAATAGCAACATCGAGGACCCAATCACCAGAAAATACATTAAGCTTCTTAACCGCGTATTTGCGCCAGATAAAATCGGTATAGCCACTTAACAAATGATTAAGCATGTCATAGCGCCGGGCAATACGGTCAAACATAGACCGAATACCCTGAATCTTGTCCTTATCTCGATTTAACTTAACCATAAAACATCTCCCAGGCTAAAAACAAAATAGATCACACTGATAAGACCGTTAGTATTGAAGAAAGCAAATTCTATTTTTGAGAGATCATTTACAGTTACAAGTTTATGTTCATAGATGAGAACACCTACTATCATCACTGTACCAAGTAAATAAAGGTTATTTAGATTAAAAACATGATAGACAGCGAGAAACCCCAAAATTGTCATAACATGCAGTAGGCGTGCTATCATCAAAGCTTTTCCGATACCTAGTTTACTGGGAATTGAATGGACTCCATGCGCAACATCAAAAGAATAATCTTGACATGCATATATTATATCAAAGCCTGCTACCCAAGTCAATATAGCGATAGTAAGCCACAATAAGCCAACATCAAAGGTTCCTGATATTGCTATCCATGCTCCCATGGGAGCTATCCCAATTGCTAATCCTAATACTAAATGAGTTAGCCATGTAAATCGTTTGAAATAAGAATATGATAAAATTATGATAAGAGCGATAGGAGATAGGGCAAAACAAAGTGGATTAAGTTGATACGCAGCAAAAACAACCATTAGACAACAGATAATTACAATGGTTATAACAGCATGAGGTGTAATTTTTTGGGTTGGGAGTGCCCGGTTTTTTGTACGAGGATTCCGTGCATCTATCCTCCTATCTACTAACCGATTAAAGCCCATTGCAGCACTTCGAGCAAACACCATAGCTATAATGATCCAAACGACTTGTTCCAATTCAACATCATAAGTCTTGGAAGCTAACAATGCCCCAGTTAATGCAAACGGGAGGGCAAAAATGCTATGGGAAACATTTATCATGTTACCAAATACATTTAGGGATTCTATCACGAGATTCACCTGATTCATGCCAAACTTCATTTTAAAAGACCTCACTAAATTTTTGGTTCCTGCTACCTTAGGTTTCGCTTCTCCCGAGCTCTGAACCAGTAGGTTACACCTTCAACTAAGTTTTCACCATCCGGGTATATTTCAGGTCGAACCGGAAGTGAATCAAGAAATAAGCTGCCGTAAGTTGTGCTGATTATCCGCTGGTCTAATATTGCTATAACACCGTAGTCTCTAGTAGTACGAATTAATCGACCGATTCCTTGTCTAAATTTTATGACAGCCTCGGGAACCTGAAACTCAAGAAAACCATTTCGCCCTGTTTTATCAAGTTGTTCAATTCTTGCTTGTACTACGGGGTCGGTTGGGACAGAAAAAGGTAATTTCACTAAGACAACGATTTCTAGAGCCTTCCCAGGCACATCGATTCCTTCCCAAAAACTGTCGGTGCCGAGTAATAAAGCAGTTTTAGCTTCCTGAAACCGTTTTAATAGCGCTGATCTTGATCCGGAGGTCCCTTGAGCCATAACACTCACCCCATATTCAGCAAGAGGAACTTTTAAGTCCTCGAAAGTTTGATTTAATAAGTTGTATGAAGTAAATAGGACCAGCATATTTCGTTTTGTTGAAACTACTAAATCTAATATAACCTGACTTGTTTCGGCTTGGAAAGATTGTGAAGAAGGCTTTGGGAATTTATCTGGCACGCAGACCAAAATCTGATCCTCATAATCAAAGGGTGATCCGACACTTTCAACTTTGAGGCGTGATTTAACAATGCGGTCAAGGCCCAATTTCTCTAGATAGTAACCAAAACCTCCCCCTACAGTTAATGTTGCCGAGGTAAGGATGGTTGTTCGCATAATGCTAAATAAATCATCATGTAACTGCTTAGCTATGGTGAGTGGTGCTCCAGTTAGAGTACACGACACCGGATTTATTTTAGAGGCTTCAACCCAATAAACCATTTTATCATCTTCCATCTTGGTAAGCAGTCCCAGGTTATTCTCTATAGCTCTACACGCTTCTATACCCGACTGAACCGATCCGACATGGCTATCCCGATCTTCTAGCCATGAATCCGGTAGAAAACTTAATGTCTCATGGAGTGTACTTAGTGCTTCTCTCAGAGACAAACAAGCACCGATGAGAATTGGTCCTGATGAGTTTAGGATATTTGCATACTTATCGCCCTGTTGATAACGAAGTTTTGAATATTGAGATGATTCTGGAAATTGCTTAGACGCTTCATGGTTAGCTAGGTGAAAGAAGTTTTCCACAGCTTCTCTCATTATCATGACCCGACCTATTGAAATCTTTGTACTATTTATTACTCCAACTATTTGCTCTTGGTTTTTTGCTTCCTTCGGAACCATTTTTTTTAAAATAGCTAATACTCCTGTTTCCCGCCGTTCTGGGTCATATATCTTGTTCAATATTTCCTTTATCGACCTCCCACTAACTTCTATGGTAAAATGTTGTATCGCTGCTCTTTCAAGATTATGAGCTTCATCAATGATGAGATGATTATATTGAGATAAAACACTATGCTCGGTTTGAAGATCAGAAAGCAACAATGCATGATTAATGATTATAACATGCGACTGAGCCGCCGCGGATCGAATACGGTTGACAAAACATTCATGTTTAAACAAACACTTCGGACATGCTGTTCCTTCCCCGTTAATTTTCTCCCATAAACTCCGAGTAGCTCCTTTCGTAAATCCTTCGTATTCCGAGATATCACCTGTTTGGGTTTGCCTCGCCCAAACAACTAGGGAAATAGCAGCTTCCTTTTCTTGGGAATTGAGATAATCTTCGGGCCGACTAGTAACCTGATGCCAACGGTCTAGACACAAATAGTTTGATCGACCTTTGAGAAGAGTAGCCCGAAAATCCAAGCCACTATTTTTCATTAGTAACGGCAGGTCCTTATAATACAACTGTTCCTGTAGATTTTTAGTATTGGTTGAAACGATAACCCGCTGTTTGTTCTGTACCGCCCATTGCAGGGCTGGGGTTAGGTAGGAGAGTGATTTTCCGGTTCCGGTTCCTGCCTCCACCAACAACACTTTACCCTCGTTAAAAGCATCTGCCACCATACGGACCATTGTTATCTGTTGTTCTCTTGGTTCAAAATAATCTATCTTGCCATCAAAAAGGCCTCCTTCATCTAACATGTCAGCTAGATCCTCTACGATCAATGGTCTCGG
Organism: uncultured Gemmatimonadota bacterium; assembly: GCA_964593235.1. Classification (GTDB taxonomy): domain Bacteria; phylum JAAXHH01; class JAAXHH01; order JAAXHH01; family JAAXHH01; genus JAAXHH01. Next base: position 15,012 of record CAZQGS010000017.1, read on the forward strand.
CTTCTTAGTTTCTTCTCCTAACTCGCAAGAGCCACGCCCTATGGTATGAGCCTGAAAATTGGACAAATTATTGTTATCATTCCCGTCGGACAAAAACATTGAGGCTGAGTTAAATTCATTCTGAGTTAGAGCATCGGTAAATATCTGTTCCAAGGGGGTCCTAATTCCATTCGAAAGACGGGCTAGCCTCAATATGGTTTCTTTAGAGGTATGTAAAAGTATCTCTAGAAGCTTCCCAAAAACCCATAACGTGGCTCCCAGTTGATATGACAAATTTATATCCTTCTCGTCTTCATATCTAAGAACAGTAGCTATGGTTCTTAGATCATAACTTTGCATCCCTGGCATAAGAATTCTAGCAAGGGACTGTACATCAACTAACATTGGATATAATTCGGAGGCTATTGGTTCAAAATGGTTTAAGTCGTAGACGATAATATAACAACCTTCCCCGATTTGTTTCACATTATCCCATATTTCATGTTTATTAACAACACTACGTTCTTCCAGTATCTTACCTTGTTCAAGAAAAACTATCCAATAAGTAATACTCGACTTCAGGGAATGTGAAGCGTGAGCTTTTGCCAATTTATTATTCTCTTGGGCTGATGGGCAAGTTGTGATAGAAAGGAATCTACGAAACGATGGGAAACTATTAGATATCGGAGAGAAGGGCTGTGGTTGCGGCATAAGTTAGTAAAATATTAAGGTGAAAAGGTCAATGGAATCTTTATTAATTAACGTTCCGGTAACACCCAAAAGCTAAATTTATCAACCGAAGCTGATCCAAAAAGGCCAATTCCTCCGTCGAGACGGAAGATAGGCTGATCAAAATTGTCCCCAGCTAGACTTCCGAATTCAAAACCCGAATTTTCTTGGGGAATACTACGTAGTAAATCAAACATATTCTGATCCAGAGCGTATAGTTCTATTTCATGTTGGCCTGAGGAGCCAATAGCAAACCAGGGTAACCTAAGCCTACCATTTTGGACTTCTAAGGGTGGTGAACTCGTCTCTTCACCCGTTTCTTTTTCAAAAATCACAACCTGGTAACCCTGCACACCGATAGGATCAAACCGAGCTTCGATCAATCCTTCACTATATATAATGCTGTTTTGTACATTCGGCCCAAGGTTAAGAAATCTTATTTCTTCTTGTGAAACTTTATCCAGCATAACGACCCTTTTTAATGATAGCCGACTAGGGGTAATCGAAGTCCCCTGAACTTTCCGCCCTAATGCTTGTACTAGAATCCGATATTCGGTTTCTGGAAGTATTGCCGGAGCACCAGAAGGAGGTAGATATTTGCCCAAAGAACCGGTACTCTGGTATTGATAAGTAGAAGGTCCCTGATAGACAATCACCTCAGCATCATTTATACCCCACAATTCATTATCATAGTGGGTATCGGGAACTTGACTTAGGGATATAAAAATTTCTGGCATTGGACGATCCACATATAAAACGGCATCAATAACTATCATCCCCTGGCTATCAGAGGTAAAAAGATCTCCTATTTCCCGTTCACTAGTACATTGAAGAAGAAACATAGATAAAACTATTAATAGTAAACGATAGAATTGAATTTGATTAATTATCATTACAAGAAGTGTTGTTCATCCAGCGACACAGGATTCGACCACTACAATCTCTTAAACTATTAAAAACCTCGGGACTTTAGAAAGAATAATCGATACCAATAGTAGGTACTATAGGTAACATTTTAATTACTTTCGCTGTTGTAGTCTTATCATCGTCAGTTCCATACTGGACAAACCACTCGTTCCTCCGATTGTAGGCATTAAATACCTGGAGATATCCCTCCAAGTCAATTCCAAAAACTTTGAAAGATCGTTTTACGCTTATATCCATTCTATGATAGGGTAATAACCGGCCCGTATTACGGCCAGCTGGTAAAAAGTAATAATCTCTTAAACCTGTTTTAGCTGATTGCCGTAGCATATATCTTGCCGAAGCAGGGGTAAAAGCTTGCCCAGTCCCAAAAACAAAATTGAGACCCAAAATCCACGGACCTGGCCTATAGCTAGCAGTAACAGATAAGTCATGTCTCCTATCATATTTTGGAGGATACCAGTCACCTTGATTTATTGGTGTAAATAAACGGCGCGTCCAGCCAAGTGTATACCCAATCCACCCCGTTAATTTGCCAGATGTTCGTTCTGCAAAGACCTCTAAGCCCGTAGAAAACCCACGCCCCGAGGTAATAAAAACATCAGCTGTACGAGTATCACGACTGTCTGCCGTCTGGTTATCATCCACGACCAAAAGATTATTCAGACTTTGGTAATAAGTTTCCAAAGAGAAACTGTATGAAGTAGAAAAATCCCACACTAGACCTCCCGCATAGTGCCAAGCTTTTCCGGGGTTGACAGAGCTGTCAAGTGGCACCCAAAAATCTCCACCGCTGAAGCCTTCGGTTGTAATAAGTTGTAGATATTGATGGTATAGTCCACTCCCCGCTTTCAATCTAAAGTTATCAGTCAGCTGATGACTGATTGATAACCGCGGTTCAAGGTCAATTCCTTCATGTTCACTAAAATAACTTCCTCTTAATCCTATACGTAAAGAAGTTGTTGGAAGCACGTTCCATTGGTCTTGTAAGTACACTGAAATTAGATGTGGTTGTAATCTTAAATTAAGTTGGTCATTTTGGTTAAAAGATTCCCGGAAAGAAAATCCATATTTTGTTCCCCGGAACCCCATCTTTAAGGAATGCGAATTACCCAAGAAATATTCTAAATCTCCCTTAAGGCTTAGGTCTGAAATTGTATTTCGAAAAAATATTTTTGTCGCGTCAACATCAACGGAAAGAGTACTTTCATAGTTGCTTTGAGAAAAAATAAAACTGCCAAATACAGCCGGACTAAAAAGATGGGTCCACTTAGCGCTGAAGGCAGAATTTCCCCAACGGATACCAAATTTATTGTCATCCTCTGTTTGGAGGTAAAGATTGTCTCTGCCAAAATAACCACTTACCGTTAATCTATCACTATCAGAAAGATTTTGGTTGATTTTCGCATTGAAATCATAGAAATAATAGTTTGGAATGTCGTTTGTCCGAGATCGGATAGCTCTAAGTATTGGCTCGAGATAGGTTCGTCTTCCTGAAATTATGTATGACCCTTTTCGGAACGGCCCTTCGAGTGTAGTTCGAGCTGTAAGGACACTTATACCTCCGGAACCCTGGAAATTATTTTGGTTTCCATCTCGATTAGTCACATCGAGAACAGCTCCTAAACTACCACCATAATTAGATGGATATGCACTTTTATGTAGTCCAAAATCTTTAATCGCATCGGAGTTAAATATGGAAAAAAAACCGAAAGCATGGGACGGATTATAAAGAGGGATTTGATCTAGGAGAATCTGGGTCTGATCGGGACCACCACCACGGATATACAGGCCACTACTAATGTCTGAAGCTGCCTGTATACCGGGAAGCAATTGCAGCCCGCGTAGGACATCTGCTTCTCCTATCGCTGGTATTGCCCTAATTTCCTTAGCTCTGAGAGACAGAAAACTGGGCTGAGCAAGTCTTTCTTCACGATAGCGATCAGCTTCGACTGTAGCTTCTTCACCAGTAAGAGCCACAGCTACCAAACTGATATCTTGCCGTATATTGCTATCAGATTCTATAGAAAAGGTGACTCTATATGCCTTGTAACCTATATATGTTACGATAAGGACATGTTTTCCAGACGGCACACCAATAAGGGCATAATACCCATCCGCATTAGTAATTGTCCCAAAATTAGTATCTTCAATGGTAACGTTAGCTGCAGCTAATGATTCACCGTCGGAGAGATCTGTAATAAAACCACTTATAGTAGCTGCCTGTAGGACAACCGGTGTCAAAAGTAATAGAAATAGGAGTAAAATTAATTTCATTTCTACAGGCTATAACCTGGGTCCAAGATTTTAGAAATTGAAAATCTGTTACTAACGAGAGTTCGAGACATGACAAAAAAAAATCTAAGTAATCTCCACTTAAAAGTCAACGATGAGATGGGCTTCACACTGAATTCAAAACATCAGTTGTTAGCTCAATTGAATATAACAACAGCCCATCTTCCAGAGGAAGAATCCCCTAAGCCTTGTTTTCATCCCATATATACTCCATCTGGACAATTAATTTCAGAGTATCGCCCTGATGACCATAGGTGGCATACTGGTCTTTTTTTTGGCTGGGTTCATGTCAACGACACAAATTTTTGGGGCGGTTCCTGGTACTTACCCGAAAACAACCAATATGTGTCTGTGCCAAATAGCCACGGAATCCAAAAACATGACGAATTTACTCCTGTAATTCATCTTGAGAAGGGTGTTGCTATTGGTGAAAAACTAACTTGGATAGACCGTCATAAAAAGTCGATTGTAATGGAAAACAGGAGATATGTTTTTCTAGAAACAGAAATTAACGGGGCCTGCATTTGGCTTATTGAATCGGAAATAACCCCTATAGCCGGAGAGATTGTATTAGGTGCCTCTCGAGCAGCCAAATATAGTGGATTAGTCCTTAGGATGGGACCACCATTTGCTGATGCGTTTCATACAAGTAGTAGTGGCCTACGTGGTCATGAATCTATTATGAGATCAAAAAATAAATGGGTTAGTGCTGCTGGGGCATCTGGAGGGATGGTTGTAATGATGGACCATCCCCATAATCCTGGATATCCTGGCTCCTGGTTTACTCGCAAGAATCTTCTTGGCTCTGGTTTCCTTATGGACGGTGATTTGGTACTTAGCCAATCAGAAACATTACACCTTCGCTATGGTTTTCTTGTTGTTGATAATGTATTAGATGAAAATAGTATTGGGCATCTTTACCAGACCTATCTAAACGAAAGTGAAAGTCTTAAAACCCAATTTCAAACATGACTTTTGGTAAAATTATTATATAATTAACAAGATTCGGGTTTTCATTCGCTAAATTTATAGATGTCCAAGAGACAATAATTGCGAATAATTCGGGAAACTGTAATTTATAAAGAATTCAGCTGGGAATTAAAAAAGAATAATTAAACCAGGGAAGCCAAGCCCTATGTTAATGACGCTATTTTTTCTATAATTAGGAGAAACATGAATAGAGAAGCTATTATAAATGAAGTGGCATCCAAAACATTGGTTTCTAAACGAAAAGTCAATACCATTCTGAATCTATTCCTTTCAGAAATTACAGGGGCATTGACCCGAAATGAGCGAGTTGAAATACGCCAATTTGGTTCGTTTGAAGTAAAACTAAGAAAGGCTCGGGTGGCTCGCGACCTATTTTCCAACGTTGGTATCGTGCTAGGGGAACGTCCTATGCCCCATTTCGTCCCCTTTAATAAACTAAAAACAACCGTTTCTGGGAAATTGACAGCCCCGGCTGGACCACTAGCAAAGGATTCCGAAGCCTCAAAGCCTGCTAAGGCACGAAATTCCCGAGATATAACTTCAATGCTATCTAGAGCACAAACCCTAGCTAGAAAAGGCCTTTATGAAAAAACAATCCAGCAATACCAACAGATTCTTAATTTAAACCCAAACCATTTAGTCGCTTTAAGTAATCTGGGAGAAATGTTTTTCAAAATTGGTGCCTATGAAACTGCTCGGGAAACCTATGAAAATGCCTTACAGAAAGATCCCACTCATGTAGAAACTCTTGTTAATAGGGGAATACTACATACTGAACTAGGGAATTATGACGAAGCTAAAGCCGACTATGACTGTTCACTCAATTATGAGCCCTCCTCATACCTAGCGAACTATCATCTAGGAATCTTATACCTGACTACGGGATCTTACCAACTCGCAATTATTAGTCTTGCTCGTGCAGCAGAATTAGCCTCAGGGGAAACAGACGTATATCTTCAATTAGGAAAAACATATAGCCACATTGAAAAATTTGATGAGGCTATTGAAGCCTTCGAACACCATCTCCAATTTGAGCCCCAAAGTATGCAGACCTATCAACATCTCGGGATGATCTACGACAAAATCAAAAACCCTGAACAGGCACTAGAAATGTATCGTGAATCTAACAAATTCTTAGATAGATAATTTTCCGTTTTACCAAGGAGCCATGCGAGTTAAATGTATAAACCTCTCTGTCATCCTAGCAAAGTATTAATTAACCTCCGGTACAAGGAGATCCCAGTCATGATATCTTGGATTAATATCTTCAGATCCACTTTAATAGTGGTATGCCTTATAAACTCTCTAGGTTTAGTCTATGGACAGAATTCTAAGTCGGTCGGTGATAATCGCAACATTTATACTCTGGAGAGATGTATAAAGATAGCAATTGACAACAATCCAGGAATTAAAATCGCAGAAAAACAAGTCGAAGCCCAAAGAGCTATCGTCTATGGTTCTTATTCCGAAATCATGCCCCGAATAACGGCTACAATTCTTAACGCTAATCGTACTAAATCTGGTGACACGGCTGTCATTCTTGATGGGATAGTTATTCAAAATTCTCCAGGAAGCACACGAACCAATTTTAACAAAAGCGTGGGATTGACAATGCCAATCTACAATGGTGGCCGAAACTGGAATTTGATAAGGCGAAATAAACAAGTAGTGAACAATCAAGAATTTGGGGAACTCAATACTATCAATCAAGTTATTGTGGACGTAAAAACTGGGTTTTACACTCTTTTGAAGGCTATTCGTCTTAAGGAAGTGATTGAAGAACAGGTACGGCTTAATGAACAACAGTTGCGTATGGCTGAAAGTAAATACCAGATTGGTTCTGTAGCCAAAGTAGACGTTTTACAGGCCAAGGCAAACCTAGGTAATATACGAATAAACCTGCAAAATCAGAGAAAAGCAGTATTACAAGCTAGAGCTGAGTTAAATAGCGTTATGGGAAGTGACCATAGTCAACATATCGAAATAGTCGATCCTCTAGAAACCTAACCTATTGATAATACGCCCCTTATTTCGTTAGAAGAAGCACTTCGGAAAGCTGAACTCACTAATCCCGCAATTCAGAGAGATACAGGAGGTATACGTTCAGCTGTACTCCAAACTAAGATAGCTCGTGGAGGTCTATGGCCAACTGTTTCTGGCAATATAAGTTACAATCGCTCGGCAGTTTCATTTCAAGACGTTTATGGGACCTATGATAAGAATTGGCGTCTTTCCTTTAATCTTAATCTTAGTCTACCTATCCTGAATGGGACCCAAACCTATGCCGATATTTCACAAGCTCATGTCCAGCGGATGATTGCGGACGAAACTCTGCGACAAACTCGGAGAACGACCTCACTGACTATAAGACGTGCTCTTCTTGATTTAGATACAGCTCAAGAGGTCATCACTCTCAGCAATGATAATATTGTGGCGTCAGAAGAAAGCCTTAAACTAGCCGAAGAACGGTACCGAATAGGTTCAGGAACCTTAATAGATGTTTTCATGGCCCAGGAGGCATTGACCCGAGTGAAATCTGAATTAGCAAGTTCACAATACGATTATCTGATCGCACTTGGCCGGTTAGATGGTGCTATTGGGAGGAAACTGCCTAACTCTCGTTGATTTTTTGTGGGTCTTTCTTAAAAAAAGGCCTGTTCAAACAATTGATAAATATCCTGATGACTGGTTTCTCGTGGATTGACTGGAATATTCCCACTTTTCATAGCATCAATCGCCATACTTTGGAAACCTTCACGCCTAACTCCAAGGATTTTAAGATTCTTAGGAATACAAAGATCTTGGGAAAGGCTAATAACCAAGTCAATAGCTCTAGAACCCATATCAAGATTGTCAGTTAAACAATCAGATTCGCCTAAAGCCCGAGCGATTTCAGCATATTTAGCTGGACAGGCAGGGAGATTAAATTTCATGACATGAGGTAATAAAACGGCATTTGCTACACCATGGGGGACATCAAAGTGCGCTCCCAGGGGATGTGCCATTGCATGGACAGTCCCCAATCGGGTAAACCCGAAGGAACGACCCGCTAGTGTTGCGGCTATTAGCATATTTCCGGTTGCTTCAATATTTTGATTACTGAGGGCTGCCTGGCGCAGATTATTAGAGATCAGACCCACGGCTTGTATAGCTAGGGAACGAGTAATCGGATTTCCCGCGAGGCAAACAAAAGCTTCGATCGCATGAGTCAGTGCGTCCATCCCCGTAGCTGCAGCAACCGGGATAGGAAGCCGGACAGACAGATTGGGATCAAGTATAGCTGTGTTGGGGAAAAGAGCTTCTCCACCGATAGTCACCTTGAACCGTCGCTGAGTATCAGTAATTACAGCAAATGGAGTGACCTCACTGCCGGTTCCATAATTAGTAGGTATACACAGTAAATAAGGTGGAGGATTCTTAAATTGATCCATACCTTCATAAGACAGTATCTCACGGCTATTATTAACCATTACCCCTGTGCCCTTAGCAACATCCATAGCACTACCCCCACCCAAGCCGATAATACAATCGCAACCTCCTTCACGATACTGTTGGGTACAACTTTTTACAGTTTCGGCACTAGGATTGGGTTCAGTTTCGTCAAAAACGGTATGAGATATATCGGCCCCTTCAAAAACAAGTTCCAATATTCTGAGGAGGCCAGCTTCTCTAATACCTTGATCAGTAACAACGAGGGGGAAACTAACATTAGCTTGTTGAAGAAGAGATGGTACTCGTTCTATAGCACCTTGTCCAAAAACTAGTTTAGTTGGAGCACTAAATTCGTGAATGGTAGAATAGTTCATATTTATCATTTCCTCTTATCTTCGGTAAATGATTATTATAAGGCAGTTACAAAAAGTCAACTTGTTTTGACCTGCTCGTGATGAATCGAGCAAGTTCACGGAACTAATTAATGTCTCTGGAATTCTCTACTAATTTTTCAGCTTGGATCTTGATCGTATTTATCAGTTCGGGATTTCTTATATATTGGTTTTCGCGTCACCTTTTTAATTGGCTATCTCCGTCTATTGCTGCTGGGATCATTGGCTTACGTATTTTAATTGCAGCATTACTTTCTTTAATCTTAATCGAACCGGTCTTACAATTTCTAACTACTCGGGCTGAACGCCCTAATCTAGCAGTATTGATTGATACTTCAGCAAGTATGGGTGTAAATGAAAGCTCGGGAAATCGGCATGAAAAGTTAACTGCTATCCTATCCAACCAAAGTTTTACAAGTATCCAAAATACCCACACTATTCAAAGTTATAGTTTTTCAGAAGAGATCAAACCTATTCTTGATTTTGGGACCGATTCTTTGAAAACTGAGGGCACTAGCACTAATATCGGAAAAGTATTAACTTTTTTAAAAACTGAAAATACAGGAAATTCTTTTGACGCTGCAATTCTCATTTCTGATGGAAATTCTACATTAGGTAGAGATCCTTTACGGGTTGCGCAAGACCTAGAAATACCGATCTATACCATCGGTATTGGTGATACAACAGCTGCTCGGGGAATTAGTATTACCCACCTAAACACTAATTATTTTGCGTATGTCAACAGTAAAGTGCCTGTTGAAATTGGTGTGGCTGGTCATGGATTCAATAAAATGAGTTTTCCAGTTACGATTAAAGAAAATGACCGTGTTTTACAAACAGCGCAAATAAGTTTTGATGGAAGTGGAAGAGAAGAAACCGTTGTTATGAATATTATTCCCGAAACACCAGGTGTACATCACTATGTAGTTGAAATACCTTCCTTAGATGGAGAAGCTATACTACAGGACAATCAATTTTCCTTCGCAATTAAGGCATTAAAATCTAATTTACGCATTCTTTACATTGAAGGAGCACCCCGTTCTGAGATGGGGTTTATAAAACGAGCCCTGGAAAAAGATGCTAACCTTGAAACTACTAGCCTAATTTTTCGTCCTGACGGTACAACTTTTCCTTCTTTAATGCCATCTTCACGCATGGAATGGTTTTCCTATGATCTAATCGTTTTAGGAAGTATTAAATATGATAGAATCCGACCTTGGGTGCCATCAATTAAAGCCTTTGTTGAAGAGCGAGGTGGTGGATTAATTGCTCTTGGAGGTCAGCATAGCTTTGAAATGGGAGGATACACCGGAACTCCTATCAGCAATATGATGCCTTTCCAAATCTCTAAAACTACTAAGGGAATGATAGCCGGAGAGATTAATCTCATATTATCTCCAGATGGAAGAACTCATCCTATTACAAAACTTGATGCTGATCCGGTAAGATCAGAAGAAATATGGAAAGAACTACCTACTCTGTCTATGATGAACCATGTTGGCCCTCCTAAGCCTGGAGCAACTATCCTTGCGACAAATCAGAATTCGAAAGACGGTATACCAATTATCCTTTATCATCGCTATGGGCAAGGTAAAGTTCTAGCAATTGCAGCATTAGGGCTATGGCAGTGGGATCTAATGACTTCTAAAAACAACACTACTAATATCGCTTATGAACGTTTTTGGAACAACGCTGCACGATGGATGGCAGTGCGGGAAAACTCTCGAAAAATACGTGTAGAAACAAATAAAACTCACTATTTCAGTGGTGAAACGGTTCTGTTCGAAGGGCAAATTTACGATGACGCTTACCGACCGATTGACCAAGCTGATCTTTCTGTAATTGTTCGTCCCAAAACAAATGGACCAAGTGATTTTCTCCAACTTGAGCTTACTTCTACAGAGATGGGATATGGGCGTTACAGAGGTCAACTAAAATCCCTCCCAACAGGTGAATACCGTTTCGTTTCTGAAGCTAAATTGAAAGAGATTTCTCTTGGATCTGACAATGGTATATTTACCGTGGGAACTAGTAGTAGGGAATTTAAAAATAATCACATGAATAAAGAATTTTTGACTCGATTGGCCAATATGACAGGGGGCCAGTTTTTCTTGCCAGTAGAAATCAATCAGCTTGAAAGGAAACTTCCCTTAGAAAAAAACATTGTCCAAGAAACCCGTACCCTTTCCTGGTGGAACCATCCTGCGACCCTTATCTTGTTGATAATTCTTCTTACTACTGAATGGGTCATCCGACGATACTTAGGTGTATTTTAATTCGTATAAAATTAACCTAATTGCCATAAGAAACAGACAAATCTAACCAATGAGTTTTTCGTTGACATAAAAGCCTACTTTCTTTAAACTACGGTTAGCATCCTCTGAGGGCTGCGCCTGGTTAGCCTTCATGCCCCTTTGAAACTGACCTAGCCTATACCGGGCTAGACGAAGGGTTGAATGGGGCCGTTTCGATATGAAACGGCTTTTCTTTTTTGTTGATGACTGTCTGTAGTGAGGCTCCGTGGCGCAACAATCGGACATAGTTGTTATTGGCGCCGGAATTATCGGTTTGTCCATAGCACGACAACTTTGTTTATCAGGTTGTAGTGTCGCTGTCCTTGAGCAGTCTCAGGCAGGGAGAGAAGCTTCCTGGGCTGCTGCGGGAATGCTTGCACCCCACAGCGAGTTTGATGAAGCTAACCCCTATTTTGAATTATGCCGGGCTGGATTGGATTGCTATCCTAATTTTATTGAAACACTTCAGGAAGAAACTGGAGTATCTATCGCGTATAACAGAACGGGTGTTCTCTTCCCAGCTCTGACGGATCGGGGACAATCCCAACTGGAAGATAGGTATAAACGTCACTATATCAGAGGACTCCCTGTCCGGGCTTTAAGTGCCCGTGAAGCTAGACGCCTAGAACCAAACCTTTCAAATAATGTTCAAATGGCATTAAGTTATCCTGCTGATCACCAGGTAGAAAATCGAGATCTTTTATTAGCATTAACAAAATCAGTCCAGATTCACGGTGGTGTGATTCATGAGGGAGTCACAGTACAAAATATTAGTCTTGATGGAAATCAGGTCTGTGGAGTCAGAACAACAAAAGGAGAATGGAAGACTTCAACAGTTGTAAATGCTATGGGGTGTCGAGCACGGTACTTAGAGGGTGTAATCCCCCAATATCGTATTCCAATACATCCCGTTAGAGGGCAAATTTTATCACTTGGCACTGGCACTCGACTACCTTTTCGTCATACTATCTATACAGATGATATATATTTGGTGCCTAGGAAATCTGGACGTCTAATTATTGGGGCAACAGTCGAAAAAGTTGGGTTCCGTAATGAAGTCACTGTAGCTGGTATCATGTATTTGTTAAATGGAGCACTTAAACTTGCTCCGGGTTTGAAAACTTGCAACCTACAAGCAACTTGGTCAGGATTGCGGCCTGCCACGAACGATGGTTGGCCTGTCCTGGGAGCTACAGAAACACCTGGTCTTTACATTTCATCAGGTCATGGCCGAAATGGTATTCTCTTAGCACCGATTACGGCTAAATTAATGACGGAAGTAATTCTATACGACCGAGTTCATTCTATTATGGAATCCTTCCTACCCACTCGCTTCTCTTCTTTGAGAACTGGATTAACAAGTGATTAAAATTAGAATTAACGGGACAACAAAACAAATTTCTCCCAATATTAGTATAACTGACTTGCTCAATGAACTAGCACTACCCAAGGAAGGAATTGCTGTCGCAGTAAATGGAGAAGTTATCCCTAGGGATCAACATGGACTTATACTGATAAATGAAGAAGATCAAATCGAAGTAATCCGGGCAGTGGCAGGTGGATAATTTTAAGATCTGAAACCTTTGATCCTTCTGAAATAATAATCTGCCAGTGACAAAGCATCCAAATTATTTTCGATTTACTAAAGGAGCTATACTATGAGCAAACTAAACCTTGGTGAAATAGAATTAAACTCTCGATTGATTTTAGGTACCGGAAAATTTGAGAGCTTCGAATTAATGCGTGAATCTTTTGATGTAAGTGGTACTCAAATGGTTACAGTCGCAATTCGCCGTGTTGATCTAAACGATACCTCCGGAAAATCCCTACTTGACTTTATAGATCGTGACCGCTACGAACTCTTACCAAACACAGCTGGATGTTATACAGCTAAAGACGCTATATTAACTTGCGAATTAGCAAGGGAAGCATTAGGAACGGATACTGTAAAACTTGAGGTAATAGGCGATGAGAAAACCCTTTTCCCAGATAACGAAGCAACTCTCGAAGCGGCTCGGATCCTAGTTGGCAAGGGTTTTAAAGTTATGCCGTACACTCTTGATGATCCAATTGCATGCAAAAAGCTTGAGGAAATTGGATGTATTGCTGTGATGCCTCTTGCTGCACCTATAGGTTCTGGGTTGGGGATTCGTAATCCGCACAATATTGCTATAATTGTTGAGAACAGTAATGTCCCAATTATTGTTGATGCTGGAGTAGGAACTGCTTCAGACGCATCTTTTGCCATGGAAATCGGATGTGATGGGATCCTGATGAACACTGGGGTTGCTGGTGCTCAAAATCCAGTTAAGATGGCCAAAGCGATGAAGAAAGCTGTTGCCGCGGGACGTCTCGCCTTTGAAGCCGGGAGAATCCCTATAAAATCCTATGGATCAGCGTCCAGTCCGTTAAGCGGAATGATTAATTTCCCTAACAGCTAGTAATTATGATAGATTTTAGATTTTATCTGATTAGTGACCGTAATCTGTGCCGAGGTAGACCGCTTACGTCTGTCTTAAAACAGGCATGTCAAGCTGGAGTTCGTGCTATTCAGATAAGAGAAAAAGATCTCACCTCAGACGATTTATTAAACTTAACTAAAACCATAAAGATTGAACTGGCTGAATATAAACCTCTTATTATGATTAATTCTAGTATCAATGTTACTCTGGATTCTGGAGTTGGGGGGATTCATTTACCTGAACATATTAAAATTCAAATGGTCCGAAAAGACCTGCCCAAAGGAGTCTTAATAGCCCGCTCAACGCATAGTAGAGCGGGAGCTGAAGCAGCCGAAGCAGAGGGAGCTGATTTCATAACATACGGTCCAATCTATTATACGCCATCCAAGGCCCAATATGGACCCCCCAAGGGTCTGCAGGAGTTATCCAAGATAGCTAAATCCGTCAAAATTCCTATCTTCGCTCTTGGCGGCATCACCCCTGACCGGACACGAGAATGCCTCGACGCTGGAGCATACGGGGTTGCCGCTATTTCGGCGGTTTTGGAGCAACCAGATATTTCAGTAGCTGTTACTAATTTTGTAAATGCTTTGCATAAAAATATATCCTAAAATATTTGTTGACAATATTAATTAACTTAGTAAATACTAGACTGTTCGTCCTGTGGTCAATTGTAATTAAAACAGAGGGTGCTTCGATAATGTTCAAACTTTCTTCTATAGATCTTAAATTTATCGTTACCATAATAATTTCTTTGGGAGTAATTGGGGTTTCGTGCTCCAAAAACTCTAATGAAGTTAAATCAAAAATTGTTGGGACTGAAATTGGCCAAAAAGCACCAAATTTTGAGGTGTATACTATGTCTGGCAATAAAGTTACTCTAGAGGACTACCGAGGGAAATTGCTCTTCGTAAACTTCTGGGGTTGGTGGTGCCCTCCTTGTATTAGAGAAGCAGAAATTCTAATGAAAATTGCGAAAAAGTACGAGGGACGTATCGCTTTTTTATTCGTTGGGGTTAATACTTTTTATAGAGACAAAGAACCACTTGACCCAAAGGAATTTGCAGATGGTTTTGCTCCCGGCTTGGAACGTTACAAAAAGGGACTCCAGAAAGCTAAATTGGTACGACCTGGAGAAACCGATAAGAATGATCCTCAGAAATTAGCCTCAATATCGACACGTAATAATCAAGTTATAAACTACTATATGACATCCGAAACCTCTCTTTTTGATTTCCGTGGGTATTGGGAACGGCAATTCAGAGCAAAAACTAATGAACGGTACGGTATTCCCGTAACCTATTTAATTGACAGGGAAGGTCGAATCGCCCTAGACATCAATCCTAATGAACAACACTGGGATAAAAATGACGATATCTTAGAAGACCTAATCGCTGGTAAAAATCTATCCCACTACTCAGAACGTTTCCCAATTCCTCCTCACCATCAACGTCAAGAAAAAGCAGATAACTAGCTGAAGCTGCATGTCTGATTTGCTCCTTGCTACAGGGATCATATTAATAGTAATAGGCTCCAAAGTCATAAGCCTAAACAAGATGGGCAGATCTAGCTTCAAAATACCCATCGGGTGAAGTCCCATGGTACGTTTTTATAAGTTTATCCCATTTCTAATACGGTTTTTACCGACCTCTTTGGCTATAATAATGTGCCATTCGAGCGCTTGGGGACAGTCAGTTCCTAAACCCCGATGCGGAACGCTTCATACCCCTTTGATTTTTGATAGGTCTTCGGATGAACTTACCGCGACAGCTCTGCGGCCTGAATGGCCGAAGCCATTGGGGCGTCCAACTTTGCCTGGCGAAGAAGATCGTACAAACCAATTAGGCCATTCCTATACGGTTGAGCCTGAATTTTTTATAAGCTCGGACCAGCAATTTAAGATTTGGTACGTAACTACTTCAGATGACAAGCCAGGTGCAGGGTGGCCTACGCTTGGAGATAAGAATAACAACGAAGTTCCAGATTACGTTGAATACTGTGCCACATTTCTTGATGAATCCCGCCAGGTAATCGTGGAAGAATTGGGGTTCCAACCACCTCCTGTAGATTATCAATATCATGAAAAATACCAAGAAACAAATTCGGACGATGGCGGAGATGGCTTGTTCGATGTTTACATTGCTGATCTTTCAAGCCATTTTAGTGGTTATGCCCGGCCCGAAGCTGTCACTGCCGATAATGCTATGCCCTCCTATATTGTTATCGAAAATGATTTCTTTGAGTTTAGACAAACTATACCTGAAGCCTTAGAGCTACTCCGAATTACGGTAGCTCACGAATATTTTCATGCTGTTCAATTTGGATATAATGCTGGAGCAGCTCCATTTTGGCTTGAGCAAAGTGCCGTCTGGATCGAAGAACAAGTTTATGATGATGTAAATGACTACCTGAACTACTTCCCGACTTTCAGCAGTTTTTTAACAGAACCTTGGATTGCATTAGATGTGGCGGACGGCGAACACGAGTACGCTGGGGTCTTGTGGCCGATCTTTCTTGAGACCCGGTATAGCAAAGAATTAATAAGGAGAATTTGGGAACGAACTGTGACAAACAACGCGCTAGATGCGATTGATCAGGAATTGCAATCAATTGGTAGTAATTTAATGATAGCCTTCCGGGAATTTACTATCTGGAATGTTTTCACAAATAATCGTGCAGATATTAACCAATTTTATGAAGAAGGTGCTTTTTATCCTCCCGTTGAAATAAGTAATTTACATGATGCAAATATTAATGGAACCTCTATGCTTAGGTTTGAAGGGCCAGATAACACTCAACAACAATTACCATCACATCTAGCAGCAAATTATATTTGTGTTATACCAGACTCGACTATGGAGGGGGGCCTCCATATCGATTTTACGGGTATATCCGGAGAATGGGGGATCTCAGTGGTAGCAAGTGGTTCTGAAATCCCAAATAAGATACTGACTGCCCCTATAACCAGCAGTAATATAACTATTGACGTACCCAATTGGACTCTTTACGAGAACATATTTCTGATCGTAGCATCAGTTGAAAAAACCGGATCTAGTTTTGATTACGAATATAAAGTTTCCTTCGATCCAGGTCTAAGGGATAGCTACCAGCCTATCGCAGCATCTCTAATTACCTATCCAAACCCCTTTAATATGAACCGATCTAGTTCTGCTACAGTCAAATATCAGATTGATCATTCAAGCGAAGTAGAGATTACTGTCTATAATTTACTAGGCCAAAAAGTCCGAACATTAGTAGATGGTTCACATTCACAAGGAATTTTTTCTACGGCTTGGGATGGTAAAAATGATGATGGCGAACAGGTGGGCGCCGGGGTTTATTTTTGTCGACTAACAACCGCCGGTTCGACAGGAACCTCGGTATTGACCCGTAAGCTTCTTTTCCTAAAATAGCTTTGTCAAATGATCCTTCATAATCTTCTCTGATATTTCCTCAGGAACGGTTTTTGAAGTTACCGGTATCCACTTAATTTCAGATACTTTTCTAAACCAGGTTAACTGTCTTTTTGCATAGTGTCTTGACCGTTTTTGGATAATAGAAATTGCATTTTCTAAATTTATATTACCACGAATATAGCTCAAAATTTCTGAATAACCAAAAGTTGACATTCCATGAGCGTCCTCTCCATACCCCTTATTAAGAAGGTTCATAACTTCTTGCTCAAAACCACAATCTAACATTTGGAAGACCCGTTGGTTAATTCTTTCGTACAAAGCCTCTCTCTCCCAGTCAAGACCTATAAGATATATTTTAAAACCATGGTTACTTTGATCTCTATTCAACCAGTCTGTAAGAGTCATTCCTATAGCATCATGAATTTCTAGAGCCCTTTCAACCCGTTGTCGATCGTTTTCGTGTATTCGTTGAGCTGATAAAGGATCAATAATAGCTAACCGTTGGTGAAGTTCTACAGCAGTCTTTTCCCTATATTCTAATGTAAGCTGATTCCGAATTTTCTGAGGAATTTCTGGCCCCTCTAATAACCCTTCTGTCAGAACCTTTATGTAAAGCCCTGCCCCTCCAACGACTAAAACTGGAATCTTACGTCTTACAAGATCATTAATAGCTTGCCTAGCTAGCCTACCATACTTGCCAGCACTAAATCTTACGTCCGGATTCACAATATCAATCAAGTGGTGTCGGGCTCTTAACTGCTCTTTAACTGTAGGCTTGGCTGTTCCGATGTTCATGTACCGATATACCTGACGGGAATCGGCAGAAACAATCTCAGCTCCTAGTCGAGTAGCTAATTCTATAGCTACAGATGTTTTTCCCGTGCCGGTTGGTCCTACAACTGCAACTATAAAAGAATTTCCGGTCAAATCCTTTTCCATTTTTGAAAACCTCTTCCAAACCCCTTTAGGTTATTAAGTTTTTTGAATTCGCCAAGCACCAATCGCTTTAGAAACATTAACAACCGGGGCTGTCCATATACGTTTATTGTGTTTCTGTAGATACTCACACAAACCCTTGAAATCAGATTTGTTGACGGAAAGATGTCCTTCTGAAATTCCATGAAAAGTTAATATTACCCACCTTTTCTGTACTGCCGTTTCCTCAATTAAACCAATCATTTCGGATAGAGCATGACGCTCCACTGGAAAAGAATAGAGATGGTGGATATCTGACGTTAATGGATGATTGGCATAATCTCCCTTGCCCCTACCTGCACTATGATATTTAGCAACAACTGGAACATAACTTTGACGTTTTATTCCTTCTCCAACATGAGCATGGTAACAAGGGTAGCAGAAGGTAAAATCATCTTGAATTGGTATGGCTTCAGATATACGTCTTTTCCCTTCCCCAACCTCCCAATCTATATCTTCTAAAGTCATGGTTTCTAAACAATTGGAACGGTTTTCCTTAAATGCACAGGCACATGGATGACTAATTGTATGATTTCCTATTTCATGACCATATCCAGCTACTGTTTCCCATGGAAGAAGCTTTTTCCGCCAGTCTGATCCACTCGGGTTAACATAAAACGTACCGTGCAAATTACTTTTAGCAAGCAATGGTACTGCTGTTTCTAACTGAGAATCCATTCCATCATCGAAAGTTAGTGACAGGGCGCATTCATAATTACTTCCCCAGGGGCCAGGTATTCTCTCAAGCATAGTTATCTCCTTCATACATCTTGATTATGTAGGCAGCTATTCTTATAATATATCTTAATTGATGCTCAGTATACTGTCTTTTCCTATTTAGTAAAATAGTATCAGATATCTTTTAATGAAGGTTTAACAGATGACCTCTAGTAACTCGGAACAATTACTAAAGGATGACAATTATCTCATCCATCCACTTCAACATACCAGTGACCATAGCAACCCTATGATATGTGTCCAAGCTTATGGGTCAACTCTCGTCGATATTAACGGTAAAAATTATATTGATGGACTCTCAAGTTTATGGAACGTAAATATTGGACACGGGAGAAAAGAACTTGCTACTGCTGCCTCAGATCAGATTTTAGAACTAGGATATTTCTCCTGTTATGCTGGAACTACAAATATACCAGCTATAAAACTTGCTAAACGTCTCAAAGAATTGGCCCCTGCGAACTTAAACCATGTCTTTTTTACTTCAGGGGGCGCTGTCTCCAATGATAGTGCGATTAAAACTGCCCGATATTTTTGGCAACGCGCGGGTCAGCCGGAAAAGATAAAAATAATATCAAGAAAAAATGCCTACCACGGTGTCACAATCGGAGCTATGAACGCTACCGGTCTCGAAAACTATTGGTCGGACTTTGGTTCAAAACTCCCGGGCTATCTGCATATCGATGCGCCATATCCATACTACTATCAACCGAAAGATCCCAATGTAGGCTGTGGTGAAGCATCAGCTAAAGCACTTGAGGACGCCATTTTAGAGGAAGGGCCTGAAACAATAGCCGCGTTTATCGGAGAACCCGTTCAAGGAGCCGCAGGCGTATTGGTTCCACCTGATGATTACTGGCCTCGTATACGAAAAATATGTGATAAATATAATGTGCTTCTTATCGCTGACGAAGTTATAACTGGGTTCGGACGCATCGGGCACTGGTTTGGTCTTTCAAATTGGAACATTATCCCTGACATTATAACTTTTGCGAAAGGAATAACCAGCGGATATTTACCTCTTGGAGGGATCATTGTTTCAGATCAAATATACAATTGCATTCAAGATTCACCCGAAAACCGCAAATGGAACCATTCATTTACTTACTCGGGTCACCCTACCTGCTGCGCTGTAGGCCTTATCAATATCGATCTTATAGAAAAGGAAGAACTATTAGAAAGAAGTAAAGAAATGGGTAATCTCCTTATAGAACGACTGGAATCACTTAGATCTATACCTTACATAGGCGATATTCGAGGTCTTGGACTAATGGCTGCTATCGAAGTAGTAGAAGATACAGTTTCTCGGAAACCTTACGATCCTAAATTGAATATAGGTTCTCGCATCATAACAAAAATGCTGGAAAATGGAGTTTACACCCGCTGTCGTGGGGACAGTATTAATTTTGCACCTCCATTGGTTGTTACAGTTGAGGAATTAGATCGAATGGTTAATGTGGCTGGAGAGGCTATAAACTCTGTTATGGGATGACTAGTATTCAATAACCCTAGGAGTGCTAATGAAACTTGTTATCGCTATTATAGACAAAAGAGATATTCGCCAACTATCTGACGCTTTAATTGATAACGAATTTAGATTCACCGAAATTGCTAGTAAGGGGGGATTCCTCCGGGCAGGGAATATTACCCTCCTTCTTGGGGTGGATAATGAACAAGTGGACTCTTTAGTCGAACTTATTAAGCAATACTGTCATGCTCGGGAAGAAGCAATTAATATAGCACAGATAGGAACACATCTTGATGCACTCGGACTTGGTGAAGCGGTTACGACTATGGTGGGTAGCGCACAGATCTTTATTATCGAAGCTGAACGAATGGTCGTTGTTTAATTACAATTTCAAAACCTAATAGAGTAAAAATAGATTAAAAGGAGAATGATGTTGAGAGTAGGAATTATCGGACACACTGGCTGTGGTGATTATGGGCACTCACTAGATCAATCCTTTGTCGGAGTTGAGGGTGCTGAAATAGTTGCCCTTGCGGATCCCGTTGAGGAGGGAAGACAAGCTGCCTTAAAACGTACCGGAGCCCGGAAGGGTTATATCCGATATACAGAGATGTTTGATAAAGAAAATTTGGATATTGTTGTTTTAGCAACCCATGAAATGAGTAATCATCTTGATATGGTTCTAATGGCTGCTAAACATAAAGTCCATGTTTATGCAGAAAAACCTCTCGCCTGCACACCTGCAGAAGTAGACTTAATGATAGCAGCAGTTAATGAGGCCGGAGTTTTTCTTATTATTGCTCACCCTTGGCGAGGCCGGCCAGTAATCCAAAACCAAGCTATTCCCATGATACAGCAAGGTAAAATTGGTATACCTAGATGGGCTCGAATGTATGGTTTTGGAGGTGAAAATGCTGGCGACCAATGGTTTATTGACCTCTATCCCCACTTTTTTGATTTTCTTTGCCAACTTTTTGGGCAACCCTTATGGTGCCAAGCAATAATTACTCAGGATGGCCAACCGGCCCTTCCCAAAGACCGCAAGGAAGGACTATTTGGGATGGGAACATCAGCTGGAAATGGTATGTGGGTTCACTATCAATTTAGTGGTTTTAACGCTGAATTTGAATCTTTCGCTGGAGATGGAATCGAAAATCCCTATCGTATAGATATTCATGGAACTGCTGGAACACTTGTTTTACCTGGGCCTACGCAGGATGGCCCAGATATCTACTATCATCCACTTACGAATCCAAACCCTATAGATGACGATCGTTGGGAAATTTTAGCTCATGAAAAGGTTTCAGGGGCACAAAAATGGATCAACGCCCATCAAAGAATGGCACGATCTATGTTGGATCTTATAAAAGGGACCACCCCAAAATTTGAATTATGTCAAGCCACTACAGTTCGAAAACACATCGAAATGGCTATGGCCGCACATCTTTCCCATATTCAAGGCAACCGGGTAAATTTCCCTCTAACTGAAGCTTCC
Organism: uncultured Gemmatimonadota bacterium; assembly: GCA_964593235.1. GTDB lineage: Bacteria > JAAXHH01 > JAAXHH01 > JAAXHH01 > JAAXHH01 > JAAXHH01. The sequence goes on from CAZQGS010000017.1 coordinate 36,598, forward strand.
AATCCCTTTGACTCCTGGCCACAAGAAAGGAATTAACAAATGGAAATCGAAAGGTTTCGTCACCATCTAACTGGTCCTGTTGCATCAATTAATACGCCTTTTCTTAAGGATGGCCAAATTGATTTTGATGGCTTGAATAGGTTTGTAGATTTCACTATTGAGTCGGGTGTAGGTGCCCTCCTTTTCACACCTGGCGATAGTCTCTACGAGATGCTTACCGCCGAAGAGGTGGGGGAATTGACATCCTTTACTTCTTCGATAGTCAATAAACGGGCACTCTTTATAGCGAGTGCTGGCTTCTGGTCAACAAAACAAACAGTGGAGTTTGCAGAATATGCTTCGAAATGTGGAGCAGATGCTGTTATAGTAGCACCTCCAGACCGAGGGATGACGGTAGATAACCTGGTCCAATATTACCAGTTGGTATCAGCAAACTTACCAGCCTTTATTCTGAGTGCTGGGCTAGTAAGTGTTGGGGTACAAGGTGCCTTAGAAACTGTCGATAGGCTCCTAACTGAAGCTCCAGGAATACTTGGTTTTAAAGAAGATTATAGCTCTGATTTTGCTCGGGCTGCTTGTGCCAAGGCGCGTGAAAAATGGGTAATCTTTGCCGGTGGTCAAAAGCAAACCCACATGGACATGTTGCCCTATGGATGTGATGGCTACATGTCAACCTTTGTCAAATTTAATCCTAGTATATCAAACTTATATTGGGAAGCTATTAAAGTGGGCGATATCAAATCTGCAGCGGAAGTTATCGCTCAATATGATATGCCATTCTTTCAATATGTGTATAATAGCTTTCCGGCTGGTGGAGATGCTGGCCAACATGCAATACTTGAACTTGCTGGAATTTGTGGTCGATGGCGGAGAGATCCCTTACCTGATTTTTCAGATCAAGATATGGAACAGTTGAAGGCATTTTTGAACACTAATAATATGTTATAACGCTTTTACAAAAATGAAATTACTAACAGTTATTAAACTATATCACTGTATCGGCCTTTTTTATATTAAACTCCTTCAGATAACAACGAAAACTATTCTATTATGTTAATCGGATATACAACGTGGGGAATGCCTAACATTCCTGTTGATCAGGCCCTATTTTTCCTACATCAGCAAGGATTTGATGCTGTCGAATTGACAGTTTTACCAGGCTATACAACCGCTGTAGATAAACTAAGTACTGCAGAACGCCAACGAATAAAACGTCTCTTCACAAGTTATGAGATTGAAATGCCGGCTGTTGCAGCTCATCGATCTTTACTCGATGATGACCCCAGCAACCACAAAACCAATATGCACATACTTACTCAAGCTATTGACCTTTGTGGAGAATGGAATAACGGACAGGGGAAACCTGTACTGGACACCATATTGGGGGGAATTCCGACAGACTGGGAAAATAGATTAGATTTTATCTTCGAAAGAGTCCAAACACTAGTAGATTATGCTGAGGGAATGGATGTTGTCATCGGTATTGAAGGCCATGTAGGATCTGCTCTCGATACTGCTGAGAAGTGTATACAACTAGTAGAAGAGATTAGTTCTCCCTATCTGGGCCTTAATTTTGACATTAGCCATTTTGACGTCATCGGAATGTCTATAGAGAATGCAGTACATCTTATGGCCCCGTATACAGTACATACTCATGTCAAGGACCAACGTGGGCGGTTACCAGATTATGAATTTTTAATTCCCGGCGATGGAGATTTTGACTTTGTAACATACCTACTTGCTATGGAAGCTGCGGGTTATCAAGGTTCTATTACCGCCGAAGTTAGTAACATGGTACAAATTCAACCTGGATACAACCCCTTCCAAGCAGCAAGTTTGTGTTACGAAACCTTGAACAACGCGTTTAATGTGGCACAGATCTCCCGAGGATAAGGTAAAGATTATTTAATTCCGTCGATCTATTTCCGCGTGCACCTAATTAAATCAGTGAGGCTTGATTATGGAATACCGTTATTTAGGAACAACAGGACTACAGGTATCACCTATTTGTCTTGGAACTGCTTTCCGAGGAGAGATCAATGATCACGCTGCCCTACGGGTAATTGATACTGCCTTAGATTTAGGCTGCAATTTTCTTGATTCTGCGTTTTATGGCGAGGGACGATCAGAGTTGATTATCGGTAAAGCATTGAAAGGTCGACGTGACAAGGTTGTATTATGTACTAAGATATTTGGTACACAAGGTAATGGCCCTAACTTCACTGGCTTATCTCGATTTAACTTAATGCAAGGAATTGATGCTAGTCTTAAGCGTTTACAAACCGATTATATCGACCTATATTTGATGCATAGTTTTGATCCCTATACGCCCCTCGAAGAAACAATATCTACCCTAAATGACATCGTCCGGCAAGGAAAGGTTCGGTATGTCGGCTGTAGTAATTGGCCTATCTATAAGGTGGTAGAATCTCTTTGGACGAGTGACCGCCGGGATTTGGAGCCGTTTGCCTGTCTGCAATATAATTTTAGTCTATTGGCCAGGTGGGAAGCTGAGTTGGAACTCCTCCCGATGGTGAAAGACTATGGGCTAGGCCTTATGTGTTACAGTCCCCTTGCGATCGGCCTTTTAACCGGCCAATTCCGTAGAGGCCAAGCACCACCACCTGGAACTCCTTGGGCAAAAAATCCACGCCAAGGTTTAAGCCGTCAATTCTATCCGTTTGATGACGCTATGACCGATAAACTGGAATTAATTGTTCAAACTCTAATAAAAATTGCCGAAGATTACCAAAAAACACCAACGCAAGTGGCTCTCGCTTGGCTCCTGGATCATTCCGAGGTTACCGCTCCTATAATTGGCCCAGATTTCCCTGGGCAAGTCGAAGAAGCATTGGGGGCATTAGGGTGGAAACTCAAACGGGAAGATCGTTCTTTATTGGATGAAGTTTCCAAACCGATTCTCCCCCCTAAATATGCCTAATTTTCTTTGTAAATACTTATTTATCCCGTTTTTTTACCTCTAACATAGATTCTTTATAAATAGCCCTTATTCGACGAAACTTATTTACTACAAGGACTATAAAGATAGCCAGGAAAATAGCCAATATTACATGATAAATTGGATTATCCCAACCTAAAATAACAGGCCAGAGAGCCATTATTGCTAATATTGTAAAACCCGCTTCTATCTTTTCTTTATTAGTCATTCCAACACTACCTTGTTAATTTTTTGTAATTTAGAAATCAAACTCTATTTCTACTATTTTATTACTTTTTGATGCCTCCTCACAACCTTCTATCAGTTGAATAGGGCCTTTTGCCCATTCTCCAGTAATTGTTAAGGGAAGCCCAGATAGAAGATGGTCAGCAATGTTTTTGTAATAGTTGGACCACTTGTTGCCATTGTTATAAGGCTTGACATTACTCGTAAGGTGTCGTCCGCCAGGATCTGCCAAAGTGACTGTTGCGGCTCCATCACCAGTTTCCATTACGATAGAGCCTCGAGTTCCTTGGACGGTCCATAATGGTCTTGGCGAGGCATGAATCGTAGATGCAAGCAATTGAGCCTCGAGGCCTGTATCAAATTTAGCATAAGCACGGCAAAAATCTTCGTTAGTGCTACTATGCCACACCTCTTTGAGAAAATTTCCATGAAGAGAGGCTCGCTTGTTGATACGATTACCGCTAGAATCATATCGAGGAACCAATTGTAACATTTTTTCTATTTGATGAGCTCCCCAATCATATAACAAGCCACCAGATATAGATTTATCAGACCGCCAAGCTTGGCTTGGTAGCCCGTAGCCTACCATATTGCATTCAATGGAAAATAAATCTCCAATGTCCCCACGATCTATTATTTCTTTCAAAGACATGATATCCATATCCCAATGGCGATTATGATAAGCAGAGACCATTACCCCTTTTTGTTTAGCTAGCGCTATCAATTCGTTTGCTTCGGCAACATGAACAGTAAAAGGTTTTTCAGTGATCACATGTAAACCGGCGTGCAAGAGAGGCTTTGCTACCTGAGCATGGTAGATATGAGGTACAATCACGATAGCAAGATCTACCAAATTAGCATCTATCAAATCTGATGTATCCAAAAATAGTGGAATAGCATCACCTTGTTCCTCCCGAGCAGCCTTTAGTCTTTCCGGATCCCTATCACAAATAGCCCCGAGTTCAAAACCCTCGGTAGCCGCAATATGCTCACTATGGTGCTTCCCCATACCAAATAGGGGACCATACCCGACTAGACCAATTCGTATCGGTCCTTTATCTAACATACTACAGACATAGCGCAGTCCCTTTATCAATTGATCCTGAAAATCAGGATGAACAAATGTTCGTTTATCGTGCCCCAATGCCGTATAAAATAACTTTCCATCCCCGTAAGTTCGGACGTAACCCAACGGTTTCTTCTCTAACTTCCACAAACCATATTGAAACCACCGAAGTGGTGCCTCAGTCTTTATAGCCATATTATAACATTCATCTTCAACCATAAACTTCCGACTAAGCCTAGGGAGGATATCCTCGCTATCAGGATCAACCTCAACTTCAAAATGGCCTAGGGGATCATGCCCAACAAACTCAGTACCTATCATTTCGATATATTTAGAATATTGGGCTAAGCCAGCATTAGCGGTATGTATAGCTAGAAGTCCTCCCCCCTTTCGGACATAACTTGTAATCCCTTCTTCTTGTTCCAGGCTTAAGTCTCCCGAAGAAATATATAATGCTACCGCATCATATTTTGAGAGATCACATAACTTATTCCGGTCATTAGTCACGTCTAATGAAAACTGTGATGTTTCTTTTAAAATATTTTCAAACATTACAGCAAAATCACTAAATGGGGATTCATAGTTGTTTATTAAAAGAAGTATATTTTTCACGATAATCCTTCTTAATGTAGGTGGAAAAAATTTTACATCTTGTTTTGTTAATCACGAAACACTTAGGTTTTCAATACCTCAGGAGGTTTAGAGGCTATCGCTACACGAGTACCAAATCGGAGATACCCTAGCGATAACACCACGCAGGCAGGCCACCAGAACCATTCAGGCAATGGCGATCCCATGAGCATATGTACTGTATCGAGCACAATAGCTGGAGTCAGTGCGATTATTGCCAGATTAAAAAGAGTGATATATGGAAGCCCCTCTACTTTTGAATCTTTCGTTAATAGAGATACCACGAACGCATAGACTAGTGATTGTAAAATTCTGTAGATATACGAAATCAATAGCACAATTGGATAAAGAAAGGTATTAACCAGCCAATGGATCCATCCAGTAAAAATAAATAAATCTTCTTGTGTAAGTGTTTCTGGAGGACTATCTGGCAAAGAAGTTACTTGGACCTGCCCGTCTTCGCCACGAATGAAAATCTCTTTCTCTGTTATTAGAATAGATGCCGTGGTATTGTTTAGATTCGTAAATTTTCCAGTTGGGTCAATTATAGCTAAGATAGTTCCATCACGACTTCTTAGAAAAATAGGTCCGGAAGATTGAGTAGCTAATTTCCCATCAGCAAGAGATAAGGTGGGTATCTGATTGATATAGTAAGGGGCTTCTATATCTATCCATTCATCTAATTGTTTTTGCGTCTGGAGAGTATAAGGGATCCAGGCTAGACCAAGTAAAAGCAAAAGATAAAGAAGAGCTCTGTTTTGCCAATTCCAAGCTACATCTGAAAAAATAGCACCTTCATAAAATGACATCCAAAGTGGATGGACTATACTATATCTGCGCATCGTTCTCCCATGCTAATTTTACCATTAGAAATTTAAACTGAATTAGCAACTGAACCGTCTGATCGTAGCGGTGTTGTTGCTTTATTCATCGGTGAATATTTCGCCTTTTCGAGTTTTTCGTCATCCAAAATTACCCCTAATCCTGAGCTCTGCGGTAAGGGAATATAACCACCGTTTCTTTTAAGGTCGGTTCTGAATACAGCATTGCTCTCCGATTCATCTCCCAAACTGTATTCTTGGGTAACAAAATTTGGAATACTTGCATCAAGGTGAATTGAAGCTGAAGTAATTAGGGGGGTCAGAAAGTTGTGTGTAACTACCGCACAGTGGTGTGCTTCCGCAATAGCTGCAATTTTTTTACAATGAGTTAAGCCTCCAGCCAGAGCAACATCTGGTCGGACATATTGAGGTCCTCCCTGAGCTAGAAGTTCCTGAAATTCCCATATGGTGTTGAGACGTTCCCCATTTCCAACAGGAATACCTAACCGACGAGAGATTTCACCCTGAGCCATTATACTGTCAATTTGAATAGGATCCTCAATAAAAAAGATATTAAATTCTGTAAGAGCGCTAGCGAGAGGCATAGCTGTAAGCGGGGTAAGTTTTCGGTGAAGTTCAACAATCAGATCCATATCTTGTCCACCTCCATCTCTTGCAGCTGCTACTAAGTCACGGGCTGTACGGGTCATTCTATCTAGACTCATATCTTGATAACCTGATGGCAGGGGGTCAAATTTAAGTGCAGTAAAACCCTGGCTTGCTGCCTTTTGGGCAGAGTCATACATAGACTCAGGGGTGTCTCCGCCACTAAGCAGATGAAGTCTGATTTTATCTCGGCAATTTCCACCTAGCAGCTCCCAGACTGGGACATCCAGGTATTTTCCTTTTATATCCCACAGAGCAATATCTATCGCACTGATAGCACCTGACAATGTACTTCCTCGGAATGGTGACATGCGGTATAGATATTGCCAATGATGTTCAATACGAAGAGGATTTTGACCGATCAAATAATCTTTAAACCGATTGACAATCTGGTGAACGGCTTCCGGATATCCCCAACAAGCTGTCTGCCCCAACCCACTGATGCCACTATCAGTACGGATCTTGATTACATATCCACCACCGATATAGTATGAGGTGATTTCTTCAATTTTCACTCTCTTAACCTTTCTCAGAAACATCTGTATTAATTATCATTATCAAAGACTTAGCAGGTGTAACACCATCCTATAGAGATTTCGACTTGTTAGATCAGGACTCTGATTCTATAAATCAATTACCCCAGAGCCTGACTGGTATTGACAACTAACTCTATTTTATGAACAAACGTACCTTTCAAGTAAGCCAAGTTTAAGATACCTCGCAACGATAAAAATATCAAATTACAGTTTTTACTTGAAGCGTAGATTGGGTATTGTTTATACTGTAACTTATAAATTATTATCAGTCCCTGCAATTCTTTCTTGATTAAGAAGTTAAAGACTCATACGAATTTCTTAAAACTACCGTAAAAAGTAGTTTTTTAAGGAGGTCCATGATGTTAGCAGATAAAACTGGCTATAATTTTGACCAACGATATGAAGACCCCAAAAAACTTCAGGCTCTTTCAAGGCGAGGTTTCATTACTCGTCTAACAGGAAGTGTTGCTATTGCTACTGGGTTACTATCTTTAACTGGAAAAGCTAAATCATCCCCACCTATTCCAGCTTCTAATGATATTTCCCCGTCGGATATAGACTACTGGAATTGGGTGGCTGATCAGTTTTTGATCCGAGATGGTGTTTCCTACATGAACACTGGAACTCGGGGGCCCTCTCCAGTAAGTGTTCACAAAGCTCAGATTGCTGCACTAGAAGGGGTTAATACTGATTATAAAAGTTACTCGAAGCATGTCTTCAACGCTGATTTTAGATCAGGAACGCGGAAGAAGATGGCTAATTTTATTGGCTGTAAAACCAATGAGGTAGCGTTTACTAATAATACTACCGAAGGCATGGTATTTGGAACCTTTGGTCTTGATATGAAGGCTGGTGATGAAATAGTAACAACAAACCACGATCATTCAAGTGGTGTTCAACCAATAAACCTGCGGGCCATCCGGCAAAAAACAAAGACAGTAGTCATTGATTTATCTTCACGTAAATATCATCCACCTGAAAGCCCAGATGACCTTTTGAAAGCCTTTGAAACGGCTATCACACCTCGGACTAAGTTGATTAGTTTTTGTCATGTAAACTATGGTGATGGCCTTGTTCTCCCAGTAAAAGAAATCTGCGAAATGGCCCGAGAAAAAGGTATTATCACTCTTGTCGACGGTGCCCAGCCACCGGGAATGCTTGATCTAAATATGCACGATCTCGGCTGCGACATGTACGCAGGGCCATGCCATAAGTGGATGATGGCTTCCATGTATACTGGCTTTTTTTACGTAAGGGAAGATATAGTAGACCAGGTTTGGCCAACAATATATTCTGGACCAGTTGGAGGTCTAACTATGTACGGGCAGGAACCCCAAGGAGCCGCGAAAGCATATTATGATGAATACCTTTCGGGAGCGGCCAAATTTGAATTGCGTGGTTCATCCAACGCCCCAGCTCGTGTTTCCATCGATGCTGCTTTAGATTTTCATAATATGATTGGGCCAAAAGCAATCGAGAAACGGAACAGATACCAAGCTGTCCGACTAGCTAATGCCCTTCGCAAAATTAATGGAGTCGAAGTTTATAGCTCTCCTGATCCTCGGATGAGCGCCGCCCTTGTTTCGTTCAAGCTCAGAGGGGTCACTACATCCGATTTGAACAACAGATTATGGGAGCGCCATCGCATCTATATTCGGAATGTTACTCACAGGGAAATTAACTGGGATGCGAATCGGACATCGATGCATCTTATGATTACTGATGCCCAAACCGATAAACTTATTGGAGCAATTGAGGAAATCTCCAAAGAAAAGAGACTTTAATTTAGAATAATTATTCCATAATTATGGGATTAAAATAAAATTTCGGAGGCTGATTATGGCTTATTTACGCCATCTGGCATTGCGTTGTCAGGATGTAGCTATATCACAACGTTTTTACGAAGAAGTGATCGGATTTACCTTCATTGGACGCCGTGGAAATGGCAAAGCAGTGGATCTTAGCGACGGAACTTCTAATATCACCCTACTACCTCATAGTAAACTGGGCCGACCAACTTTGGAAGAAGGTGAAGAGTATATTCATTTTGGTGTATTGGTTGATGATTTGGAAGCTACTTGGCTGAGAGTCCGAAATTGGGGAGCGGAAGCTCCAAAGACCGTCAAAGGCCGAAATGCCATTTCATCAGAATCGGCTCCAGACATCGCTTTCAAAGCTATTGATCCTGATGGAAATATCGTTGACATTTCCAGCGATAAGGATGAATGGCGTGGCACTAAAATATGACCGAAGGGTTGATTCCCTGGTACCGATCAACCTCCTATGCCTATAATCCAAAATTTTTTACTTTCCCTTGATAAGTCTTTTGCTAGTGCCGCTGACTTATTTGATTTTTCTCGTGGACGACTGCCACCCGGGACCCTTACAACCGCTTTCTGGCCGGGTATCGTTCGAACTCTTATGCCGCAATTTAAAAAAGGTGTGGTCGGGATAACAGGGACAAATGGGAAACACACAACTTGCCGAATTCTTTCAGAAATCTTTCACCAGGCTGATGCCCTTACACTTAATTCCTACGATCTTCCGCCTTCAAGTGATAAAATCATTTCAACTTTAGTCAGGTCAACAAATCAACAAGGTATGTTCAAGGCAGATTATGGAGTATTTGGCATTGATATTCCAGACTTGGAGAAATCAATAAAACTCTATTCACCACATACCGTGATATTGAACAACTTGTATGATGATTATTTTCACCAAGCAGAGGAACCAAATAAGATTAAGGACAAATGTTTTGAGGAAATGACTGCAGGAGAAAATATTCTTGTCAATTCTGATGATCCTATTCTGTGTGGTGGATTTCCAAGCAGCATTCTACCACATTTAACTTATTTCGGTGTAGAAGATATCAAACTAAATCTTGAAAACTCCCCCAAACCAGATATTTCATGTCCTCGATGTAACACCCGTCTCAATTATCAAAGTCATTGCTTAGCTCATTTGGGTGATTATAGCTGTCAAAATTGTGGTTGGGAAAGACCACTTCCAACAATTTATGCTATTAACGTATCTCTTAAATCGGACGGGAGTTACTTTCGGCTTATTACACCAGGTGGACCATTAGATGTTAGTCTCCGCCTTTCAGGACTTCATAACGTATACAATGCTGTTGCAGCTGCAGCAGCAGCATTTAGTTTAGGGATGGAACTCAGTATTATTCGAAAGGGTCTCGAAACGGCAACCCCGTTGGGTGGACGGGATGAGCGGATCGTTATACATGGTCGTGAAGCACGGTTAATGACTATAAAAAACCGAACTTCCCTCCAGGAAACCATCAGAACATGTCTTTTAGATCCTCGTCGGGGGCACTATCTATTTCTACTAGATGAAACAATAAAATATGGGGGAAATGGCCCATGGATCCAAGATGATGACCTATCAAATATCCGAGGCCGGTCAAGATCGATACACTTAGCTGGAGCTGGCAGTATGCATTTGACCCCAATGGATGAGCAAAGCGATTCCAATGAGTTAGAGTTAGAGGGAGATGCTAGTGATGGTTTTCACAATATTATGCGCCACCTTCCATCAGGAGATCAACTTTGGGTTTTGGCCACCGAAGATTTGATGTTCAGTGTAAGACAAGAACTAAAAGATATGAATATACTTTAATAGAGTCTATAAGGACCAAGGAGGTTCATCGCAGCCTCGGAAAGCATAATGATCTTTCGGGCGAAACAGCGGAAGAGGCGGGTAATAATTTTTACCTTCAACAATCTTACCACGACAAAGATATGACGGGAAATTTTTCCGCTTAATACACGTTGTCGTAGGTATGTATCTAAGTGTCAAACCACAACGCCGGTTGATCGAAAGATTAGCTTTAGAACCGTGGATGAGATATGGGTCGTGTAGAGATACCCCCCCTGCGGGAACAGTTATATCTACCACCTTATTTTGATCTACCTTCTGAGCTAATTCCGACTGTAATACATTCTCTCCATCTGAAGAACAGTGCTCAAACAATGTTTGTGACAAGTGACTCCCAGGTAAAACTTGCATGCAACCGTTCTCGGGAGTCGAATCATCAACAGCTAACCAGAGAGTAATTACATTCATAGGCTCAAGTGGCCAATAATTTCCATCTTGGTGCCACAACACTGGTTGTCCGTCTTGGGGAGGTTTACTTATATAATGGGCAGCAAAAAGAGCAATATCTGGACCTATAAATGTTTCCACTATGTCTATCAAACGAGAATCTGTACATAGACGAATCCAGAATGGATCATCCACAATTAAGTGATGATGGTATTGTTCTGGACGCAAATCAGGATACTTCATACCCATCCACTCTATATGGCCCTGTGCCTCAGATGTTAGATCTTTATCGATCACCTCAGGAAGAACCACATACCCATCTTTTTTATAGTCCCGAATTATAGTTGTGTTATCTTTTTTAATCATATCTTCTCTTTTTGTTGCTTAATGGCTCTTATTTTTCTGTTAAGTTTTAAGCAGACCAGGCAAGGTTTCCTTGTAATTGTAAAATTAAGTTGGAAACTTGAACCCTGTCAAGCTCCAACCCAATTGGGGAATATTCCCAAGATAACAAATAAATATTTCCCGTTTGTTATAATTAATTCTGAAAAAGCAGTGAATAAGTATCACCGATAAACCTCTAAGTACTTTAGCTGCGTATCTAAGGAACTGTTGACACTATTGGGGTGTATACATATCTTAAATCTTAAAGTTGTCTTGAAATTTCCGTAGTACAACCTATCCAATATCATCTAGGTATCTCGGCCATCATCCCGCATAGGATGGAGAGACAGAGGAAATCTATGAACAAAGACAAATTCGACTTTTCTATCGCTATAGGTGGTGAAGCGGGCCAGGGAATTGCTACACCTGGTAATATACTCGCCCGAATTTTCATTCGGCGTGGGCTCCATCTTAACGCTTACAACGCCTATCAATCTATCATCCGTGGTGGTCATATATTCCTTACAATAAGGGTAAGTGATAAACCAGTTTATAACCATGGGGATAAGCTAGATTTACTCGTTTGTCTTAACCAGGATACAATGGATCGCCATCTTGGATTAATGGGACCTGGGACAAGGGTCATATATAATGAAGATTCCATTGATGTTGGCAAATCTAATCCTGGCGTACACTGCTGCCCACTTCCCATTGCTGAATTAACCGATAACAACCGAAATAAGCTCGTTCAAAATACTGTAGCGCTCGGCACTATGCTTTATCTTCTCGATGTGGACTTCCAGATTCTTGAAGACATATTAACGTTGCAATTTCAGCGAAAAGGCCCAGAAGTAATCGCCGAAAACGTTGGTGTAGCGCGGGCAGGATACGACTATGCTGCAGCACATTTCGAAAAATTCCCCCAAGCACTCCCATCGGGGGAAAAACCACTTGGAGTTTGGACCGGAAATGATGCTATAGCTATGGGAGGTGCTGCTGCGGGTGTCAAATTCTACTGCGCATACCCCATGAGTCCATCAACGGGTGTGCTGCATTGGATGGCAAAGAACGCAAGAGATTTGGATATTATGGTTAGACAAGTTGAAGACGAGATTGGTGTGGCTAACATGGCAATTGGAGCTGCCCATGTGGGCTGCCGGGCGATGTGTGCCACATCAGGTGGTGGTTTCGCACTGATGACTGAAGCTGTTGGTAGCGCTGCAATGTTGGAAATCCCTGTTGTTTTTGTTGATGTACAACGAGCCGGTCCATCTACAGGGGTACCTACTAAAACAGAACAAGGGGATCTTTGGCAAATGCTTGGCGCTAGCCAAGGGGATTTCGAACGATTTATTGTCGCCCCTACAGATGCTCTTGATGCTTTCAATACGATCCCAGAATTATTTAATCTAGTAGATAATTGGCAATGCCCAGGAATTGTTTTATCTGATCTTTTAATCTCAGAAGGGACATTCAGTGTTGAGCCGGAAGCTATCGATATGCAGCCTAAGATAGACCGAGGTGCCCTTATCACAGAATCTCGTCCGGATGTCAGCGATATCCCAACTGGGCCTCAAGCACCTAATGGGCATGGGCTTATTGGAGCTCCTAGTAATAGTTACTTGCGTTATAAAAATACTGAAAATGGAGTTTCACCCCGAGCCTTGCCTGGCCTTGAAGGATATGCTCACGTTGTGGCGACAGATGAACATGATGAAGATGGTGTACTTGTCAGTGATGAGTTTACCAATCCTCATAAGCGACGCAAGATGGTAGAAAAACGTGCTCGGAAATTTAAAGACATTGTAAAAAATATTGCTCCACCTGAACTGTCGGGACCTATTGACGCAGAAATAACACTAATTGGTTGGGGCTCTACTTTAGGCGTAATTAGAGAAGCAGTTGAAAAACTTCACCAAGAGAACATAACTGTTAATTTTCTCCCAATCAAATGGATTGTACCTCTCCACAGTGACATCATCCACCATGTTTTTGATACTGCAAAGAAAACAATCATAGTGGAGAATAACTATTCCGGACAGTTTCGTCGTTATTTAAGAAGTGAAACTGGTCTGACAGCTGCCGGCCATATTCGTAAGTAAGATGGAGAACCTTTCATGCCACACCATCTCGTAGACGGCCTAAAAGAACTACTAGCAGAAACCAGAGCCTGGTTTGTGCCTTATCAAGAAGTGAT
>CAZQGS010000018.1:0-31478 GCA_964593235.1 uncultured Gemmatimonadota bacterium
CCTTTATTGGACCTCATCCCCCCTTTGCTCCCCCTTTGCCTTTTAACCGGATTTATGATCCTGATCGGATGACCAATCCTGTTTGTGGAGATCTATCAGTAGATCATATGGACGAGCAGATTCCATCTATGAATCAGATGATCTGGGCAGATGAAATTAATGATGCCTTAGCCAGGAATCTTAAGGCTAGATATTACGGTGAAATTACTTATATAGATGATTGTTTAGGACGAATCCTTGATGTTGTTGAGTCTCGTGAAGATTCCGATAATACACTTATCTGCTTTTTTTCAGATCACGGTGACCATCTTGGTGATCATAATGCCTGGCAAAAGGAAAGTTTTTTTGATGTCTCAACCCGAATCCCGTTTCTAATAAGTTGGCCAGCTAGGTTGCCAAAGAATCGTCTCCAGAATGAGCTGGTCTGTCTGACTGATCTCTTTGGTATTGCAACTCAGGCGGCTGGAGAGATGGAAGTTAGGGATGGAGTAGATGTACTAGGTATTGTTGAAGGTTTAGTTGAGCCACGAGAATATTTATTTGGTTATTACGGTGAACCAGGAACAGATCAATTCAAAATTATGGTCCGGAGTGGTGTTTGGAAGTATATCTATTTTTCTAACGGTGGTCGATCGCAGCTTTTTAATATGGCTGAAGACCCGCAGGAACTCGTAAATAAAGTTACGACAAACATTGATGTGGCAGATAAACTACATACCCGCGGTATCAAAGCTTGTCAACAACCAGGGGTTTCGGCTGCACTGGATGGAAACCAATTAAGATCTTTCCCATATACGAGACGGAAATCTTCTCGTATATACCAATTTGATCAATCAAGAGGAGTAGACGGTTTTCCTGACCATCCTCACGACGTAATTAGACCATGGATAGAGGGGGGACGGATATGAAAATATTAGAAGTGGTGGTAGGAATTAACAAATAATAAAAACTTTCTTTAATTAGGTATATTCCAAAAACAAAAAAAACAGTCAGATGGGAACAATTGTGAATCAAGTAAATGAAAAAGCAAAAATACAAGCATCAAGAATTCCATCGGCTGGAGACGAACAGATTCCGGTTTCTGCCTTCCATGTGATGATGAAGCCTCGTGGAGCTATTTGTAATCTTGATTGCAAATACTGTTATTTCTTAGCCAAGGAAGATCTTTATCCAGATAGCAATTTTCGCATGTCTGAGGAGTTATTAGAAAACTATATTAAACAGTATATAGATGCCCAAACAGTACCAGAAATAACATTTGCCTGGCAGGGTGGCGAACCAACCCTTATGGGGCTTGATTTTTTTGAGAAAGCAATTAATTTCCAGAAAAAACACCAGAAAACAGGTACAAAAGTTTTTAATTCTATACAGACTAATGGTACTCTACTGGATGATCAATGGTGTAAATTTTTTCACGCTAATAACTTTTTAATAGGGCTTAGCCTAGATGGTCCTCGATCTCTTCATGATGCCTATCGGGTTGATAAGGGGGGGAAGCCTACTTTTGATTCGGTTATGCGTGCGGTTGATATGATTAAGTGCCATAATGTGGATTTTAATATTTTGACTACCGTTCATGCAGCGAATGCAGATCATCCGTTAGAAGTCTATCGGTTCATGCGGGACCATATTGAAAGTCGATTTTTACAATTTATACCCATAGTCGAACGAGAAAATGAAACAGGTTATCAAGAGGGGCTGGAGTTAACTCAAAGGTCAGTAACTGGTAAGCAGTATGGTAGATTTTTGATTAAGATTTTTGATGAATGGGTACGTCAGGATGTAGGAAATATGTATGTTCAGATTTTTGACGTATCCTTGGCTGCTTGGTCTGGGCAAAGCCCGGGCCTTTGTATTTTTATGGAAACTTGCGGTGATGCATTAGCCCTCGAGCATAATGGAGATTTGTATTCGTGTGACCACTACGTGGAGCCAAATTACAAATTGGGTAATATTGGAGAAATTCCAATGATGGAGATGGTGTTATCCGACCAACAGAGGGCTTTTGGAAACGCTAAGTTAGAAACCCTTCCTGAATATTGCCGTTCCTGTGACGTCAAATTTATCTGCAACGGAGGCTGTCCCAAGAATAGAATTTTGTCAACTCCAAGCGGTGAACCGGGCCTTAACTATTTATGTGAGGGGTATAAGGCATTCTTTCACCATATCGATGGACCTATGCGATTTATGGCGAATGAACTTCATAACAGGCGGGCTCCTGCTAATATCATGACTTATATAAAACAAAGAGAAACTGATCTAAAAACGCAAGAACGTTTTCAATCTGTAGGCCGAAATGAACTCTGCCCATGCGGAAGTAAATTGAAGTTCAAAAGATGTCACGGGAAGTAGATCTAAAAAAAACGGGGTGCCAGAGTAGTTAGTCTACTCAGACACCCAGTTTAAATTCTTGGGGATTAATCACCACTTGATTATTGCTTTGTTACGTTTGCGGCCTGGAATCCCTTGGGTCCTTCAGTTATATCAAACTCAACCGCATCACCTTCAGACAAGGATTTAAAACCATCCCCCTGAATCGCGGAGTAATGGACGAAGACGTCATCACCACCATCGTGTTCGATAAAACCGTAACCCTTGTGGTCGTTAAACCACTTTACTTTACCGACTGCCAATATTGCTCACCACCTTTCAGACATGAAAAATCTACATCAATGTCTCTGTCGAAAGACCAAACCCACATAAAAAAAAGGGCAGGACCATAAGTTCTGATCCGTGCCGCATCGTTATTTTTTACGATTATGCAGGAGACAGAGACGCAATCCTAATAGCCAATTAATCATAACACTTCGGAAAGTCAATACTTTTTATTATTGAAAACTAATTCTTAGGTCTCCGTTTTACGTAAATTTTAGTGATCCACTAGTTTTACTCTTGATCGAATTAATAAGGTTTTTTCAGGATCAATTATTAAAATTTCGGGAGTTAATGTTTTCTTAAAGCGGAATATTTGCAACCGTTCTCTAATATCAACATGGCTTCGGATTTCAGTTTCCTGGTTTATAAAAGCTAGTGTTAGAGGAAATCGAAAAGGGGCCTGGCTCTGAGTTTGCTTGACCACTACTACAACTTCTTGAGATTGCTCTGACCAGGACCATGTAACATCTAGTTCCGGATGGCCTGAGCGAAATATCCACTGGTCAAAAAACCAAGCCAATTTCATCTCAGATTGTAATTCCATCGTCACTTGAAAGTCATGTGTAAGGGCTGTTTTATCTCTGTATAGTTGGTAATAACGGCGAATACCATCGAAAAAGTCCTGGTCACCTAAAAGATTTCTTAGCATGTGTAATACTAATGCACCCTTACTATAATTATAAGCATTTAAAAGATCGAATAAATTTGTTGTTGTAGGGTTAACAATTGGAATAGAAAGTCGGTCATTTGCTTTAAAATATCGAGAACGGTGTTGTTGTAACATTACGTTTAATTGTTCAATACCATCAAATTTCTCATAAAAAACGGCCCCAAAGTATGTTGCAAAACCTTCACTTAGCCAGAGGTGTAACCAATCTGATTCGGTAACAGAATCCCCAAACCACTGGTGGACAATCTCATGAGCTATAACTGTTTCATTCTGTTTGGTCCCTGTAATGCTATTCTCATCTAAAAAGATGGCGCTTGCATTTTCCATCCCGCCGAAACGGGTAGACGATTGCACTAACGAGAGCTTTTCATAAGGGTAGGGACCGAAAAGGTTTGTATAGAAGCTAAGCATATCAATGGATCGAGAAAAATCAGTTGAGCCTCGGGCACTATCAGGTGGAAAGAGATAATACGATACTGGGATGTTATCAGACATTCCAGCAGAAATGATAGAAAATCTGGCGGCTCCAATGACCATGCAATACGTCGGAATAGCTACATCGGTTTTCCAATGAGTTTGTTTTAATTTTGCCGAAACAGGTGTGATTTCAACTAGGCGGCCATTGGCTACAACATCAAAATCACTAGGTGCAGTAATGATAAACTCAACAGTAGCTTTGTCATAGGGATGATCTATACTTGGAAACCAATTTCGAGCTCGGTTTGGCCAATTATCAGCGAAAACGGACCTTTCTCCGAACTTGTTTTTTTGTAAAAATAATCCATCGCTAGGCTTGCCATGATAAGTAACAGCAATGTTGATTATTTCTTGACCAACATGATCTTGGTCGATTAAAACATTTAATTTACCATCAATATACTCGAAGTTTGTTTCCTGCCCATTAACTCTAACTGTATCCACTCTAAGGGAAACTAGGTCCAGGGGCAAAATATCGATCGGATTTGTTGTTTTTACCCTAATGGTGGTTTCTCCACGAATTTCTGAACTGGCGTGGCCGATTTCTAGTCGAATTTTGTAGTGTAAAACATCTACATTATTGAGTCGGCGATATCCATCATTAGCTAAACTTATTTCAGAGTTGATAATTAAAAAGGCAAGGGCTGCTGATAAAATCCATTTTTTCAAGTCTTATTCCTCCTTGACAGTAGTTGATGGTGTTCCCAATTTAAGTAAAACTCGCCTATAAAACAACTAGATCGTTTCGGGGAGTAGCTCAGATTATGATGGTTCTTAATGATGACGAAATAAAAATATTTGCTAGAGACGGATACCTTATTAAACGAAATGTTCTCGATCCTGATTTAATGGCCAGGGCACGAGAATGTATGTGGAAAAATTTGCCACCCCCCTTGGAACGTACCCGAGCAGAAAGTTGGATCGGGCCGTTTGCCGAGGTGGTTGACGATCCCGAGTCCCACAGACATCAGTACATGTGGAAGTATCGGAAACCTGGAGGGGAGGATTGGATGATTCGGTTGTTAGCTACTGACCCCTCTGTTATGGGCATGGCGGAACAACTGCTCGGGAGAGGAATGTTGGTCAAACCTGATAAGATCAGAGGAATTTATTGTGTTCTTCCTGACGGTGATATCCCACCTAGACCCATGGGCTGTCATGTTGATGGACATCCCTTCCATCTTGGAGTTGTGGGGTACATCGACGATGTCGGTCCTAATAGTGGAGGTTTCACCGTTTGGCCAGGTAGTCATCGGATATTTTTCTATGATTTCCCTAAGCGATATATCTTCGAAAAAACGGCCTCATATCTGGCCCATCGGGAGCAAGTAGGCCAAATGGCCCCGACTGATTGCTATGGTAAGGCAGGGGATATCGTATTTTGGCATCACAGGATCGGCCATTCTGTTGGCCATAATCGAAGTGCTCAAATACGGCAGGCAGTTTTATATGATTATAAAAGGATTGATCTTGATGAGGATGCGCCAACCCAAAAAAATATATGGGCTGATTGGCCGGGTATTAATGTTGGCCATATGACCTAAGCTCTATTTAAAATACCTCCCAATTATCGGTTCTAATTTGGTGATTGTTTCAGCAGGTACTGTGCTACGGTCTGAAACAATTGCATTAGAAAGAGCATTATGGCAACGGCATGTGCTTCCTATTGAAATTGCAGGTATAATCTGTCTAACAACCTCCCGAGATTGATTCACATTTTCATTTAAGTTTTCAATAATCATATCAACGGTGACAGAATCATGTTCTTGGTGCCAACAATCATAGTCAGTAGAACAAGCTATAGCACCATAGCATATTTCAGCCTCGCGAGCTAATTTAGCTTCAGGAGCAGCTGTCATTCCAATCACTGAACATCCCCAAGAGCGATATACATTAGATTCCGCTTTAGTCGAAAACTGAGGTCCTTCCATACAAAGATAGGTTCCTTTAGAATGTACAGATAAGCCTGCCGATTCAGCACCTTGAACAAGTATTTGGCGTAGAGATCCGCAGAAAGGCTCTGCTAACCCTACATGAGCGACTAGGCCCTCTCCAAAAAAACTACTGGAGCGGTGACGAGTGTGGTCATATAGCTGATCTGGGATTACAAAGTCACGCGGTCGAATATTTTCCTGAAGACTACCTACAGCGCTCACTGAAATAATCCATCGAACCCCCAGCATTTTTAAGGCGAATATGTTAGCTCGGACATTGATTTCGGAGGGCCCCACTTGATGTGCTCGGCCATGACGAGATAAAAATGCAACCCGCCGGCCTTCTAGGGTGCCGACAAGAATAACATCACTTGGGTGACCAAAAGGGGTGGAGGGGTAAATTTCTTGGGTATCAGTAAGACCTTCCATTTGATAGAACCCAGTACCTCCAATAACTGCGATTAATGGGTTTGGCATTATATATACTCCCTAGACTTGAGTCGGACCGTAGTAAGATAATTCTGACTTAATTATGAAAACATACACATCTAGACATATAATAAGTGGATATTTTAATATCAATAAAATAAAAAATAATAGTTCTAACCTTGACAATGATCCAGGGTAGTTTATCTTGATCATCATCGTTTAAAGATAGGTGTGCCTTGGAAGAAATAATCGCCGATCGATCTATCTGTTATCAAGATTCGAGTAAATGTCATACATTCCTCTTATTCTTCTTGTTTTTCTAGTTTTGATAGTGGCTACTGCAATAGTAGTCTTATCTTCGTTTATAGGACGTAAAAAGACCACCTTGTCTAAATTGTCACCGTATGAATGTGGAGTGCCGTTGCAGGGGTCTTCGAGGAAAAACTTCTCGGTAAAATTCTACTTAATAGCTATCCTTTTTATCCTTTTTGATGTTGAAATTATTTATCTTTACCCTTGGGCTGTCGTCTATAGTGACCTTCAGGTTTACGGAGCGATAACTATGGGTGTCTTCCTTTTGGTACTAGTCGTCGGGTTTGTTTACGAATGGAAAAGTGGAGCACTAGAATGGGATTAGAAGATCAATTACAAGAAAATGTGATGACCACCAAAGTTGATGCTATTGTTGGCTGGGCTCGAAAAAATTCTCTTTGGCCGATGCCATTTGGTACTGCTTGTTGCGCAATTGAGCTTATGGCAACGCTAGCTTCTCGATTTGACTTAGCTCGGTTTGGTGCTGAAGCCATTAGGTTCTCACCTCGACAGTCAGATCTACTGATTGTTTCAGGAAGAGTATCAATCAAGATGATGCCAGTTTTGAAAAAGATTTATGATCAGATGCCAGAACCAAAGTGGGTTATTTCGATGGGGGCTTGTGCCTCCTCTGGGGGTGTTTTTAATACATACACTCTGGTGCAAGGGGTAGATCAATACATCCCGGTTGATGCATATATCCCTGGTTGTCCTCCCCGACCAGAAAACGTTATTCAAGCTTTGATGAAAATTCAAGAAAAAGTCGCTCAGGGTAAAGCCAACTAATGAATAAAAAAACTATTGCAGAATTGTTGCTTGATATAAAAGCCGTGACTATCAATGTTGAAGCACCCTATCATTATAGTTCTGGGATTATATCGCCGATATATTGCGATAATCGGTTGATCATATCTAGTGTAGAAGAACGGAAAGTCATAATCAAAAATTTTATTGAGTTAATCGATTCCCTTAATTTGAAACCAGATGTGATAGCTGGCACAGCTACAGCAGCGATTTCCTTTGCTGCTTGGGTATCTGATCAAATGGACTTGCCAATGGTATATGCTAGGTCGGGTTCCAAGGGATATGGCAAAGAGCACCGTATCGAAGGGCGCCTCAGGCCAGGTCAGAAAATTTTGTTTACCGAAGATCTAGTAACAACTGGCGGGGGGGTGCTCGCCGCGGTTGAAGATGTTCTGAGATTTGATGTAGAGGTTGTAGGTATTGCCGCTATTTTCGAATATGGTTTACCCGCTGCCACCGCAGGTTTTGATAATGCTCAATTGTGTAAATGGAGCATGGCTGATTTTGTTACTATACTAGATGTAATGAGCGAACGAGGTGAACTTTCAGATGAAAACCGAGAAATAGCCCTAGATTGGCAGTCAGACCCGAAGGGCTGGGGTAGCAAGATGGGTTTTGAATAAAAGGAGTTTGGGTTGGATTATCAAGAGGACGAGAAGCCAGAAAGTATTGAATCTAATGGAGGAATAATTACCTCCCGTATTAATAAGGTTTTCGATGTTGGTGAGGGTTCGATTCAGCCTGGCTATGCCATAGGTAACGAAAGTATTATCGTAGATCGAGAATTACTCTTATCCCTTATGACATTTCTGAAAGAAGATCTTGAACTTTCTTTTGATTGTCTTATTGATGTGACTGCCGTAGATCGATTACAACTTAAGGACCCGATAAGATTTGTAGTAATCTACCAGCTCTATTCCTATAAAAATAACTTTCGATTTAGCATTAGTGCTCCCGTGCCGGAGAATAATCCTCACATTGACTCTGTGGTATCAATTTGGCCCGGAGCCAACTGGTTAGAACGCGAGGTTTACGATATGTATGGAATAAATTTCGACGGCCATCCTGATTTACGTCGTATTCTAATGCCGGATGATTTTGGAGCGCACCCATTAAGAAAAGATTATCCCCTTCATGGTAAGGGAGAGCGTGACAACTTTGTATTCTAATATTACAGTTGTCTTATAATTATTATTAATTAGGATAGAAATCTAAAATTATGAATGATTCACATGTAGATAAACTAGCAGCGCTAGATCTCGAGGAAATACAAAAAGAGCGAGCAGTTTATGAACAGGTGCCTGGTATGCCTGAAGAACATATGATTCTTAACTTCGGGCCACAACATCCAGCAACTCATGGAACATTACATATGGTATTGGAATTAGACGGTGAACGGGTGGCTAAGGCCACTCCTCATCTCGGATACCTTCATACTGGCTTCGAGAAACTCGGTGAATATCGAAGCTACAATCAGTTTATCACGTTGACCGATAGAATGAATTACCTCTCCCCATTGAGTAATAATATCGGTTATTCTCATGCCGTAGAAAAATTGATGGGGATCGAAATCACACCACGTTGTCGTAATATTAGGGTTGCACTTGCCGAACTATCGAGACTTGCAGATCATCTTTTGTGTATTGGTACTGCCGCGCTTGACATTGGAGCGTTTACAGCTTTTCTGTATGGATTTCGAGCTAGAGAAGTCCTTTATGATCTATTTGAAGCTGTTACTGGAACTCGCCTGACAACAAGTTATACACGTGTGGGAGGGTTATTCCGCGATGTGCCCGATAATTTTGCCCTAATAGCCCGGAAATCTGTCGAGGAAACACTTCTTGCAACTGCGGAAATAGATCGGCTTTTAACCCAAAATAGGATCTGGCGTGATAGAACGGAGGGGGTAGGTGTTCTTTCGTCAGACGATGCTGTGGCGTGGGGTGTAACTGGGCCAGTATTGAGAGCATCCGGAGTGGAGCGGGACATACGGAAAACCGAACCATACCTGGGTTACGAATTTTATGATTTTGATATACCAATAGGCAAAAACGGGGATGCCTACGATCGATATCTTGTCCGGATGGAAGAGATAAGGCAGAGTGCCAAAATTATAATTCAAGCTGTTGAGGGACTACCAGACGGACCGGTTAACGCTGAAGAAGAACATACTATACTTCCTGAAAAAAATGATGTTTATGAATCTATGGAATCACTGATTTATCATTTTAAGATGACAATGGAAGGGCACGGACCTACACCACCTGTCGGGGAGGTTTATGCTGCGACTGAAGTACCGAATGGAGAACTGGGGTTTTTTATCTGCAGTGACGGAAGTAGAGAGCCTTATCGAATTCGAGTTCGACCCCCGTCATTTGTAAATTTTTCTTTGTTTCCCATGCTAATTAAAGGGCATATGCTATCGGATGTCGTTGCTATTTTGGGTAGTTTAAATGTCATAGCCGGAGAACTGGACCGTTAAATTGGTTAGACCACTTGAATTTTCAGACAAAGCACAGCAACGTGCGACAGAAATTCTCAGTCGATACCCGGCTGAGTACAAGAAGGCAGCTGTGGTACCCTTATTACATCTCGCACAGGAAGAATGGGGTTATATTTCTACAGAGGCGATGGCGTATGTTGCTAGCCTGATTGATTGTTCACCGGTTAAAGTTGCAGAAATAGCAACCTTCTATCCGATGTTTAACAAGGAGCCTGTTGGTAAGAATATTTTGGCTGTATGCCATACGTTGCCATGTGCCCTTACCGGATGTTCATCTATTTTTGATCACTTGTCTAAGAAACTTGGAATCGGACTTGGCGAGACCACAAAAGATGGACGTTTTACCCTTCGTAAATCTGAATGTCTGGCCGCTTGTGACAAAGGGCCCGTGCTCTTAGTAAATAGAGAGTTACATACCCACATGACTCCGGAAAAAACTGATGAAATTATCGATGGCTTAGGTTAAGGATTTGATATGGCTTCAGCACTTTCAATATTAACATCGAGCGGTTCGGCAACAAGTGATCCAGGCGATATCGATACATATATCGCTCAAGGAGGCTACCAGGCCTTACAGAAGGCATTGACAACTATGAGCCCGGCTGAACTGATCGATGAAATTAAAGCTTCAGGAATCAAAGGAAGAGGTGGAGCTGGGTTTGCAACGGGAATGAAGTGGAATTTATGTGCTGACAGGTTTCCCCGCTATCTTTGTACAAATGCTGACGAAAGTGAACCTGGGAGTTTTAAGGACAGGCTTCTCCTGGAATCGAGACCCCACCAGATAATTGAAGGAATGATCATTACTAGTTACGCGATGGGTATAAACTTAGGATATATCTATATCCGAGGAGAATTTTTTCAGATACTAGACCAGATCGAAGTTGCCCTTAAGGGAGCTCGTCTAAAAGGTTTCCTGGGTCCTAACATTCTGAATACGGATTTCTCTCTAGATTTATATGCCCATCCAGGGGCAGGAGCCTACATCTGTGGTGAAGAAACAGGTTTAATAGAATCACTAGAAGGCAACCGCCCGTACCCTCGTCTGAAGCCACCATTTTTTCCAGCTGCTATTGGTCTGTGGGGGCAACCCACGATTGTCAACAATGTAGAAACAATGGCACAAGTTACAACTATTGTTGATATGGGTGCAGATTCATACAAAAAAATTGGTTCAGAAGACGACACTACTGGTCCGCGTCTGTTCGGTCTTTGTGGGCATGTCAAGAACCCTGGTATTTATGAGTATGATTCGGATGTTACTCTTCGGGAATTGATCTATGATGCGGCTGGTGGAATACGTGATGGTCATGAACTAAAAGCCGTAATTCCCGGGGGTATCTCAGCACCAATTCTGACCCCGGAAGAGATTGATACTCCTATGGGGTTTGGAGCTCTTGGGAAATTAGGATCCATGGGGGGGACGGGAGGAATAATTGTTATGGATGAAACAACCAGCATGGTTGATGCCTTGCTAAATGCTTCTTCCTTCGCGACTCACGAATCCTGTGGCCAGTGTACCCCCTGCAGAGAGGGTGTCCCATGGATGAATGGTATCCTGCGTCGGATCCGTAATGGAAAGGGCCGCCCCGAAGACCTTGAACTCCTGCTTGATATCTGTAAGCAGATCCATGGCCATACGGTATGTGTTTTTGGGCAGGCTCCTGGTGTGTGGCCCGTCCGCACAATACTAATCAAGTATTGGCCAGAATTTAAAGCGTCTATTGAACAGAAAAGATTAGTCATTCTGCCTGTGGAAGAATCTTATTTGAAACCTGACCAGTACGAACATATTCCCCCAGTACCGGGAAATTTTCGATTAAAAGTATAAAATAAGGAGCAGTTGGATAAGATAAATGGCAACTATAACAATAGATGAACAGCAATATACTGTTGAAGAAGGCCGGAATTTGATAGATGCAGTCTCAGAATTGGGTATTGATATTCCCCATTTTTGTTATCATCCGGGCCTTGCTCCAGATGGTAATTGTAGGATGTGTCTAACTGAGATGGAAATTCGACCAGGTCAGTTTGGGATAGTAACATCCTGTACGATCCGGATTAAGGATGGTATGAATTTCCGGTTTAATTCTCCAGCAGTATTGGACAATCGTAAAGGAGTAATGGAATTTCTCCTTATCAATCATCCTCTGGATTGCCCCTGGTGCGATCAAGCCGGGGAATGCAAACTTCAGGATAATTCTTTTGACCATGGACGAAGTCAAAGTCGGTTTGTTGAGACTAAACGGGTCCCCCCTAAAAAAGAATTGGGCCCACATATAAAACTGTTTACAACCCGTTGTATTCTTTGCCAACGCTGTACTCGGTTTTGTGATGAGATTACAGGTACGTCTGAATTAGGTGTTGTCCAGATGGGTTCAAAGTCAGAAATCTCCACTTTTGAGGGAGTTCCATTAGATAATAAGATGTCAGCCAATGTAGCTGACATCTGTCCGGTTGGTGCCCTTGTAACTAATGATTTCCTCTATAAACCCCGTATTTGGAATTATGAGAAAGTTAATACCGTTTGTCCAGGATGCGCGACGGGTTGTAACACAACAGTAGAGGTCATGGATCAGAAAATATATAGGACACGCCCCAGGCACAATGAAGACGTTAATGATTATTGGATGTGTGATGAAGGACGTTTCTGTTATAACGACTGGCAGAATTTGGATAGATTGCAATCACCTATGAAGCGAGTCGGAGAAGAACTTCGTCAGGTCACGTGGCCAGACGCTATGGAATTTGTAATAGAGGGTATTAAGAGGGTTTTGAATAAAAACAAGGGCACTACTATGGGAGTGGTAGGATCAACCATGGCCACCAATGAGGAGAACTATCTGCTACAGAAATTAGCTAGTATGGCTTTCAAAACATCTAGGATTGGATTAATCAAGAACGCTAATGGTGAATCATGGACAGCAAAAAGCGGATTTCATATCGATGGAGATAAATCTCCTAACAGTCAGGGAGCAACTGACATGTTGGGGGTTGACTCTATGGATAACATCCTGAAAGGGATTGATGATGGATCTATCATCGGACTTTACGTTCTTGGGGGAAACCCTAAACTAGATATAACAGATGAATTACGAGAAAAGTTTAAAAAGCTTGAATTCTTGGTAGTGCATGATGTAAGCCAAACTAACCTTGCTGAAATAGCCGACATAGTATTTCCAACCACTATCCCATTCGAAAAGACAGGTTCTATGACTAATTCACAAGGGCGGGTTCAACTACTGAACCCTGCATTCCCCCAACCCGGTAGTGCCCGAGACGATATAATAGTCTTAAAATCAGTTGGTGAACGTTTAGGCATCGATATAGGCCCCACCAACCCCGATATTATTTTTGAGGAGATTGGAGCAAAGGTCGAAGAGTATACTGGCCTAACGTATTCTATGATTGGTGAAAAAGGTGCTATAAAGGGTAATGTTGACACTTCTATCAATAATGTAGGAGGCGAATAGTTTGGTTGTCGATCCCCTAATCATAGAGGGCGCCATCGCCTTGGTAAAAATTGGTATTCTACTAGGAGTAGTTTTTACGGCTGTTGCATATGTGACTTTTATGGAACGTCGAATTAGTGCATTGATCCAGGATAGACTTGGCCCTAATCGCGTTGGTCCGATGGGGCTTCTACAGCCCCTTGCTGACGGTATAAAATTTATGTGGAAGGAAGAATTTATACCTGAAAGAGCTGATCGAACTTTATTTGCTATCGCTCCAATATTAATTCTTGTGCCAGCACTGCTTATTTTTGCGGTAATTCCTATTGGTGGGGAAGTGACTATCCCAGGTATATCGTTGTTGGGGGTAACCTTTCCAGAAACGACAACAAAACTTCAAATTATTGACCTAAATGTCGGAATACTATACGTTTTGGGTATGACCTCGATTGCTGTCTATGGAATAGCTCTAGGGGGATGGAGTGCAAATAACAAATTTTCCCTTCTTGGAGGGATAAGAGCTTCAGCGCAAATGATCAGCTACGAGTTGTCTCTTGGTCTTTCTATTGTAGGAATTATTATGCTCACAGGTTCGCTTCAGATGAGCCAGATTGTCGATGCCCAGAGTTCATTTTTTGATTGGTTTATATTTCGCCAGCCTTTAGCGTTTGGCATCTTTATTATTGCTGTATTTGCAGAAAATAACCGCCTGCCATTCGACTTGGTGGAGTGCGAGCAGGAGCTTGTTGGTGGCTATCACACCGAATATAGTAGCATGCGGTTTTCTATGTTCATGATTTCGGAGTATGCTAGCATGATAGCTGCTTCAGCTTTAATGGCAACCCTATTTTTTGGAGGATGGCATATGCCATTTGAGGATATGCTTGACCAAGGGTTAGTTCTTGGCTATCAGATAATAGGGTTTTTGGTAAAAACAGGGTTTTTCCTTTTTGTATATATCTGGGTTAGATGGTCTCTACCTCGTTTTCGATATGATCAATTAATGTCGATTGGGTGGAAAGTTTTATTGCCTCTTGCTCTTGTAAACGTTGTTTTCACTGGAATATGGATGTTAACCTAATTATGGAGAATTTAACTGATGGCTGTAGTAGTTGAAGCGCGAAAAATGACTTTGGCAGAACGTCTGTATTTCCCGATGATTATAAAAGGCATGCTGTTAACTCTAGCGCATTTGTTTAAGAAAAAAGTGACCATGCAATATCCGGAAGTACAAAAAGTATTGCCTCCAGGTTACCGCGGGGCTCATCGTCTCAATAAAGATGAGCAAGGCCGGGTCAAATGTGTTGCATGTGAAATGTGTGCGGTCGCCTGCCCAGCAAATTGTATTACGATCCAAGGTGTAGAAACGGAATGGGAGGATCGTGAAAAAATCCCTCAGACTTTTCAAATAGACATGCTCCGATGTATTTTTTGTGGAATGTGTGTTGAAGCGTGCCCAGAAGATGCCATTGATATGACTGACAATATTGACCTTGTTGCAACAACACGCCAAGAGATGATTTGGGACCGAGAGCGGCTCTTGCGAAATTATGATGATAGTAAAACCCAAGTGGGAACTCTCGGACAAATTTTGCGAAATAACCAGAAGCCCTTTACTCGACCTAGAGGATGATCAGCTTCCTGGGGTTTCTACTCACTAAATCTAATCGGATCAGATCTATCTAAATTATGGAAATTTACTTTTTTAGTTTT
Organism: uncultured Gemmatimonadota bacterium; assembly: GCA_964593235.1. Taxonomy (GTDB): domain Bacteria; phylum JAAXHH01; class JAAXHH01; order JAAXHH01; family JAAXHH01; genus JAAXHH01. Next base: position 14,950 of record CAZQGS010000018.1, read on the forward strand.
TTTGCTGGAGTAGCCATTATAAGTAGTATAGCAATGATTTTGCAGCGTAATCTTGTATATTCTGTGCTGTTCTTAATCATTGTAATGCTATCAATGGCAGGCCTTTATCTGATGCTGGAGGCAGAATTTGTAGCTATAATTCAGATAGTTGTCTATGCTGGCGCTATCATGGTCCTGTTCCTTTTTATAATCATGCTATTAAACCTCAGCCGGGAGGAAGGTGGGAACTTAAGGATTCAGAAGCCATTAGGTATTCTACTAGTATTTCTGCTTTTGCTACCTTTAGCTGCCATAATAATTCCATATACAAGTGATAGAGCAAGTTCCTCTTTGGGTTTAGTCAAGGAAGGATATGGGGAAGTAGAACAAATTGGGGCCATTCTTTTTACGAAATATCTGTTAACAGTTGAGATTGCTGCGGTTCTATTATTGATTGCAATCATTGGTGCGGTAGTATTGACCCGTAAGGGGAGTATTTCAGTCTCTGAATAAAATTGGGAATAACATTTATGATACCTATCACCTACTATTTAGCTTTAAGTGCGATCCTTTTCCTGGTCGGAACGACTGGGGTATTAATCCGGAGGAATGCTATTATAGTATTGATGGGCATAGAGTTAATGCTTAATGGTGCTAACTTGTCCTTTGTAGCTTTTGCGAAACATTTTGGTCAGTTAGATGGTCATGTTTATGTATTTCTAGTTATCACAGTTGCGGCAGCAGAAGTTGCTATCGGGTTGGCTCTTGTTATTTTACTTTTCCGAAATCAAGGTACTGTTAACATTGACCAGATTCGATCTCTACGTTGGTGATCAAGAACCTCTTTTAGGAATAAAATGACAGAATATCTATCTTATGTCTGGTTAATCCCTATCCTACCCTTGGTCGGGGCTTTCATTAACATTTTCTGCAATAGGAACTCTAAAGTAGCAGGCATTATTGCATGTGCGTCAGTAGCTGTAGCGTTTTTGCTGGTATTGAGTGTTTTTCTGATACTCATCGGGCTGCCAGCAGAAGAACGGAGCATTGATGTTGTATGTTATTCTTGGATCGCGGCTGGAACTCTTTCAGTCGACGTAGCGTTTTTAATAGATCCACTATCCACAGTGATGATGTTAGTGGTAACAGGAGTTGGTCTGTTAATTCATATCTATTCGATCGGTTACATGGCCAAAGATCATAGTTGTATACGATATTTTGCCTATATGAATTTGTTTATGTTTGCTATGCTAATTTTGGTTATGAGTAACAATTTCTTGCTAATGTTTGTGGGGTGGGAAGGTGTTGGATTGTGTTCTTATCTCTTAATTGGTTTTTGGTATGAAAAAAAACCTGCGGCCAATGCAGGAATGAAGGCCTTTGTCGTGAACAGGGTGGGAGATTTTGCTCTTATTCTAGGACTTCTTTTGATTTTTGTCCATGTAGGGTCGTTGACATTTAAAGATGTATTTGTAGTAGATTCTTTTGTGCTGGCTCCTGTAATCACCACGATTTGTCTCCTCATCTTTGTTGGCGCAATGGGGAAGTCTGCTCAATTCCCACTTCACGTATGGCTTCCTGATGCTATGGAAGGTCCGACTCCTGTAAGTGCTTTGATTCATGCGGCTACTATGGTAACTGCAGGGGTATATCTAATTGCTCGTTGTCATATACTTTTTATTCAGTCAACCACAGCGATGAGCGTGGTTGCCTTAGTAGGTGCTTTCACTGCTATTTTTGCGGCCTATATTGCGTTAACTCAGTATGATATAAAGCGAATTTTAGCCTATTCTACGGTGAGTCAACTTGGTTATATGTTCCTTGCCTGTGGATTAGGCTATTTTACGGCTGGTATATTCCATGTAGTAACCCATGCTTTTTTTAAAGCCTTACTATTTATGGGGGTAGGAAGCATTATCCATGCTCTAGACTATGCTTTTGAAAATGGTAAAGATACCCAGGATCTTCGTAATATGGGAGGTCTAAGGGAGATAATGCCGGTGACTTTTAAATCTATGTTATTAGCTACTCTCGCTATTGCTGGTATAGCTCCTTTTGCTGGATTTTTTAGTAAGGATTTAATTTTGTTAGGTGCATTTATGGAATCTCCTGCCCTTTGGGTAGTCGGGCTGATTACAGCTATAATGACAGCCTTTTACATGTTTCGGTTAATTTTTATGGTATTCTTTGGTAAGACCCGAATGGCTTCTTCGGAGGTAAAAAAATTGCATGAATCACCTCGAGTTATGACAATCCCCTTGGTAGTGTTGGCTGTACTTTCGACGGTAGGTGGATTTATAGGCATTCCTCACCTATTTGCTGAGGATATGGATCACTTTGGGATGTTTTTAGGTCCGGTGTTTTCTGCAGGTATGGGCGCAATAGTTCCCTCAGTAACTACTGAAATTATAGTAATGTCGCTGACTTTGTTACTTACGTTAGTCGGTATTGGGGGAGCTTATCTGACTTACATTTGCGGCAATGCATACTGGGTTTCACTTGTACCAAACGTCCTATATAACCTTTCATTTAAAAAAGTCTATGTAGATGAATTCTATAATGTTTTTATCGTCTCCTCTATTCGAAATTTAGCCTGGGGTTTATGGCGAATTGTAGATACAGGTGTTATTAATGGGGGATTGACCCTAATAGCTCTTACAGTGCGGAGTCTAGGGAGTATCGTTAGATATACTCAAACCGGAATCATCCAAAACTATGCACTGATTATGGTCATTGGTATTCTTTTGGTGGTTGCTTACATGACTGGTTACCTACGGCTATAATACTATATAGAAGGTATTTTTCATGACAGATTTTCCATTGTTGTCTTTGATGATTTGGATACCGGCTTTTGGAGCAGTGGTTATCCTTTTTGTTAAAGGAAAAACGGCTGCCCGATGTATTGGATTATTGTCAACCATACTAGTTTTTACTCTGTTTCTGTTAGGTTTTGGTTGGTTTGAGTCTCATACAGGTGATTTTCAATTTGTAGAAAAAATTCCATGGATAAATTCCTTGGGGATATTCTATCATTTAGGCACAGATGGTATAAGTATTCTATTAGCTGGAATTACTACAATAATGTGGCCTCTAGCTCTTCTCGGCACGTGGACCATAATAAAAAAGCATATACGGGCTTACCAGATCTTCATGTTGTTGATGGAAACCACCTTATTGGGGGTTTTCTTTTCTCTTGATTTATTCTTATTTTTCTTGTTCTGGGAAGGCATGTTAATACCGATGTATTTTTTGATCGGTATATGGGGTTATGGAAACAGCTCTCGGGCTGCCTTGAAGTTTTTCCTATTCGCTGCTTTTGGTAGTCTTCTTATGCTGGTAGGGATTATAATATTAGCTGTCCTGCATTATCAGTCTCATGGTATTTTTACGTTTGAAATAGTAGAACTTTATAAACTAGCCATTCCGCAGGAATTACAATTTTGGTTGGCGCTCGCATTCATCGTAGCTTTTGCCGTGAAGGTACCTCTGTTTCCCTTTCACTCTTGGTTGCCGGATGCTCTAGTTTTAGCAGTAGTATTGATCAAAATGGCGGCCTATGGTTTTATAAGGCTGACCCTCCCTATGTTCCCAGACGCCATGATAGAGTTAGCACCCGTTATGAGTGTTATTGCAACGATAGGGATAATCTATGGTGCCTTGGTCGCTCTAGCTCAATCAGATATTCGTCGTTTGATTGCTTATTCTTCCATCAGTCATGCTGGTTTTGTAGTGCTTGGAGTATTTGCTTTAAATCAACATGGTATTCAAGGTGCTGTTGTTCACATGGTAAGTCTAGCATTGCCTACGGGCGGTTTGTTCATAGCCGCACTTATGCTTGTCGAACGGAAAGACACATGGAATATGGAAGAATACGGTGGACTATGGAAGGTCCTTCCAGTGTTTTCTTCATTTCTACTTGTTTTTACTCTGGCATCTATTGGAGTACCTGGTTTAAGTAATTTTGTTGGAGAACTCCTGATTTTGATAGGAGCTTTTCAGAAGCACATTTTTGTCGCAATAATGGCAGCAACAGGGATTGTTTTGGGAGCTGTTTATATGCTTAGAATGTTTAGGAAAGTGATTTTTGGCCCAGTGGCCATCCCTGAGAATAAGCAATTGAAGGATTTATCCATCCGTGAGACCGCAGTGCTTTCAATAATTACGGTTCTTATAATTTGGATTGGGGTATATCCTAATCCATTCCTTCGGACCATAGAAACTTCAGTGCAGAAAATTTTAATTGAAACCCAGTCTGAAAATAAAATAGCTTTTGAGACTATGCCAAAGTTGTCGTCGGAGACCAAGCTAAAATTTAATATGACAGGTCAAATGAGTCAGGATATCCCATGAATATAATGATCCCTGAGGTAAATATATATGCAGTAATACCACAGCTTATATTAGTGGCTATAGGGACATTAGTTTTGATCCTAGGTTTGTTTGATTTTTTTCGACGATGTCTTCCCTATCTAAATATTACTCTTCTTGTTGCCTGTGGATTATTTCTTACTACTTTCTTGGGCCAGAGGGCCATCGGATTTTCTAGTATTACACCAATGATGGTTATGGATGATTTCAGTTTGATTTGTACTCTAATATTTATTGGGGGGTGCATTCTTACCATATTAATATCTATCAGTTATAATGAAATCATGACTATTAATCGAGGTGAATACTATGCCCTTTTGACCTTTGCAGTTGCCGGAATGAGCATGATGGCAGCTAGTACCGACCTCTTTTCATTTTTTCTTGGCCTTGAGGTCCTTTCAATTTCTCTGTATGTTTTGATAGGTTTTGATCAAGATAATAACAGTTCAAATGAAGCAGCAGTTAAATACTTTCTACTAGGGGCATTTGCCAGTGGTTTCATTATTTACGGAATAGCATTAATTTATGGTGCAACCGGTAGCACAGACTATGATGCTATAGTAAAGGCAGGAGTCTTGGGATCAACTGGGACCGTAGACACTTTGTTGCTTGGAGGGGTCGCATTACTACTTGTAGGACTTGGATTTAAGATTTCAATGGTTCCCTTTCATTCGTGGACACCTGATGTTTACCAAGGAGCTCCTACCCCGGTTGCGGCGTTTTTGTCTACAGGTTCGAAGGCAGCCGTTTTTGTTGTATTAATTCGATTGCTTAGTTCTGTATTTTCTGATCTTCAGATGGAAGTGTCGGCAGTAATAACTGTACTGGCTGTTCTTACGATAGGATTTGGAAACATAGTAGCCTTAGTGCAAACTAATTTAAAAAGGTTATTAGCTTATTCAAGTATTTCCCATGCAGGCTACATGCTCCTGCCTTTTATATCAAATAGTCAAGATGGCAATGCGAGTATTATTTTCTACCTAATTGTGTATACGGCTATGAACATAGCTGCTTTCGGGGTCTTGGCTTTAATGTCTACTCGTAGTACTACGAGCGATACTCTTGATGATTTGACTGGCTTGGGTCGTCGAGCTCCGTTATATGCTGCAATAATGACGATTGTTTTATTATCCCTGGCTGGTTTGCCTCCGACTGCTGGGTTTATGGCCAAATTTTACCTCTTTAGCAATGTGATTTCCGAAGGTAATATAGGACTAGCGGTATTTGGATTACTATTTAGTGGCATTTCATTATATTATTACCTTCGTGTTGTTATCTGGATGTATATGAGACAAGATCCTAAAGAAAAAACCCCTGGATATCAGCCAGCCTCAATAAGTGGATTAACAGCCCTCTGTATTTCAACTTTAGCTATTCTTGCAGGAGGAATTTTTCCGTCAGAGCTTATTGAAATAGCGCAACAGGCAGTAATGGCACTACAGTAGTAATTTGCTATCCTACCTTATTTAAAGCTAATACCCAAACAACGAATTGTTTTGACTTTTAGTAGATTCTATTCCATATATGGTTTTATTTCTAACCTTGGTTGTCCAAAGCTAATCCGGGGGTATTTATAAATTTCAGGACTATCAGTGCGCCGGTTCAGGAGCATCTTGAACAGTTTGAAAGAAAAATTGGGAAAATTTCCCGATCGGACGTGGCAGCTATAAACCAAATCTGGGCTCATCTTGTCCGTACCAAGGGTAAGAGGTTGAGGCCAGCGCTTGTTTTCCTTGCTGCGTCAGCTTACGGTTCTCCGACCAAAGAAACTATGTTATCAGCATTCATTATAGAGCTTTGCCATACGGCAACACTTATACATGATGACGTAGTGGACCGTGCTCCAACTCGGCGGGGAATGCCATCAATAAATTCAATTTGGGACAACCAAGTTTCTGTACTTATGGGAGATAATGTCATAGCCAAAGTATTGTCTCTAATAGCCCAACTTGATTGTTCTAGAATTACATCAAAGGTCGCCCAATGTGTTGAGCGACTTACTGAAGGTGAATTACACCAGGCTATATGTCGATTTAAAATCGAAACAACAGAGGCTGAGTACTACCAGATAATAGGCAATAAAACATCTTCCCTTATAGCGTGTGCATGTGATTCGGGAGTTTACCTCACAAGCGGTTCAAGCGAAATAGCATGTCGATTTAGCGAATTTGGTGAAAAACTCGGAATGGCCTTTCAGATCACTGATGATATTTTAAATTTCACGGGGAATGAAGATATAATAGGTAAACCCAGGGGTAACGATTTTAAAGAAGGAACAATAACCCTTCCGCTTATTCATGCGTTAGGGAATGCATCATCATCAACTAAAAAACAAATTAAGACACTTCTAAAGACAGAATGGAGTACCAAGGTATGCGACGAAATTGTTCAATTTGTTCATACTCACGACGGTATTAGTTATGCAAGAAATAAAGCTTTAGTGTATGCAAAAGAAGCCAAGATGATACTTCGTAAAGAGCCAGAAACAGTGGCCCAAAAAGCACTTTTAAACCTGGTTGATTATGCCATTGAACGAGACAGATAATCAAAGTATGGATACCCTTTCTATAATCATCATTACCTACAATGAAGAACCCAATATTGAGATCTGCTTGCAGAGTATAACTTGGGCAGATGAAATTATTGTGGTTGATTGTGGAAGTACTGATCGTACTTTGGAAATATGCAATCGTTATGAAAAGGTTAGTTTATTTCAGGAAGATCGGGAAGGTAGTGGGGCACAAAAACAACATGCCCTAGATAAAGCAAATTCTATGTGGGTGTTAAATTTGGATGCTGATGAATCTGTAAGCGAGTCGCTAAGATTAGATATCCAAAATATTCTTGAGTGCTCTGGTCAAATAGATGGATACCATGTGCCTCGTGAGAATTATTTTCTAGCCCGCCACATTAAACATGCTGCTGGGTGGGGTTGTGATAGGCCTTTACGTCTCTTCCGGCGAGTAAAAACAAGTGTAACAAAAACCCAGGTCCATGAGACATTTGTTGTTGATGGCTCGACAGGCCATCTGGAATCTCCATTACTTCACCAGGCGTATAAAAGCTTGTACCAATATATTGAAAAATTAAATGAGTATACGTCAATAGAAGTAAGAAACAGACTTAAAGCGCAGCCAGGTCGAAAAATTACATGGATTCACATTCTGTTAGCCCCAATGGGGACATTTTGGAAAATGTTTGTTCTTCACAAAGGTTACCGAGATGGCATACAAGGGCTTTTATTATGTTTACTTTCATCAGTATCAGTTATGTTAGGTTATGCGAAAACCTGGGAATACAAAATGTATCGTAATCTCGGGAACAATGAGTTCCCGCCTATACGAACACAAGAAGTAAGAACTCGCCAGCCTGGTTACAATCAACTAATTAAAGGCGGTGATCAAGAGTTTACGTGGGAGGATAGATAAATGGGTTTCAAAGATGTATTTTATCGGACATTATCTCGATACGAAGCACCTCAGCGGTTGCTCCGTAATAGAGTCGTTAACCGGAAACTTCATTTCCCCGAAGTTATTAGTATCGAGTCTTCAAGCCATTGCAATGCTGATTGCATAATGTGCCCAAGAGAACAATTAAGTCGCTCGAAGGGCAATATGTCGATCGATTTATATCACAAAATCATCGATGAATGTGCCGAAAACGCCAAGTATATAAAACTAGTTCAACCATTTATGTTTGGGGAACCTTTCATTAATAAGCAGCTTGTCGAAATGATACAATACACCAAAGATAAACTACCTCGAACCCCAATCAATGTTAGTACCAACGGTTCCTTGATAAATCCCGAAAAGGCCGAGGCGTTAATTACTAGCAAACTAGATAAGATTAATATAGATATTGATGGGGCAACCGCAGAAACTTTTGAGGGAGTACGAGTAGGTTTGGTCTACGAACAGGTGGTAGAAAATGCAAGATACCTTATGGAACTCAAACGACTCACTGGTAGTAAAACCCCCGAGATTACAGTTACAATAATTAATATGGATGAAACCCAACATGAGATAGAGGATTTTAAAAAAATTTGGACGTCTATAGCTGATAATGTAGTAGTCCAAAGCTATACCACCTGGACCGGCAATGTCGAAGACAAAAATGTGGGAGATCAGGCGTCTGCTTCAGCTATTGGTGGTTTTACCTTTCCCTGTAAACATCCGTGGGAAGAATTTGTTATAGCCAATGATGGGCGGGTATCTATCTGTTGTCTCGATTTTGACTTCAAAGTAGAAATTGGCAATATTTCGAATCAATCAATTAAAGAAGTCTGGAATGGTGATCCAATTCAGGAAATTCGCCAGAAAATGATGGAGAATCGTTATAGTGAGCTTGAAATATGTAGCCAGTGTAACAACTATATTTTCCAGACCGAATGCACCTGGCATAAGTTGTGGAAGTAACGTCAAGGGAAATTCCCCTCTGGTTAAGTGACTGAGAAGGCCAGGTTCCCTATTATACTCTCAAATTGGATATGACAGTAAAGAAGGAAAATGAATGGCCAGTCTTGGGTCTATGCGGATTCTTCAAGTATGTTCTTCTTTAGCTTGGGGTGGAACGGAGATGCATGTACCGATTTTATCTAAAAAGCTTCAGAGTAGAGGCCATGAGGTCTGTATCATTTCAAACCCCGCAGGAACCATTTATGGGCATTCAAAAGATTTAAGTATCCCGAGTCAAGCTATTCCAATAGGGGCATACATTAATCCGTACTCAACCTATAAGCTTAATCGTTTTATAGATTGTTTCGAGCCGGATATTATTCATCTTCACTTGTCCCGCGATCTTTGGCAAACAGTACCTGCTACTCTTTTGTCAAAATTCGATGGACCGATGGTACTTACAAAGCATGTCGGGTCCTACGTGAAGAAGAATGATTTTCTACACCGGTGGTTGTATAGCCGAATTTCCAAGATTATAACAGTATCAGAGACTTTGAACAAGAATGTGAGTGAAACCTGTCCAATTCTTCCTAACCAAGTAGTGACAATCCATCCGGGGGCCGATCTTGATCGTTTTGATCGAGCTAATTATGACCGGGTTAATACCAGGAAATTGCTTGGAATATCTCCTGACACTCGATTGATAGGGACGGTTGGCCGAATATCTCCCGGGAAAGGTTATGAAGATCTTCTGTTGGCAGCCCAAAAACTCCGTGGTCAAAATCTAGATCAGGAAATTCAATTTTTGATTGTGGGCGCAGCTAGTTATGGCGAAGAAGAATATCAAAAGAGTATAATAAAAATTTCCCATGAATTAGGCTTGAGAGAAACAGTTATTTTTACCGGGTTTAGAGATGATATTCCCGCCTTGCTCTCTGCTTTGGACATTTTTATCTTTCCGTCCAGAGCGGAAGGCTTCGGCGCAACAGTTATCGAAGCTATGGCAATGGGAATAGCCTGTGTATCAACTCGATCAGATGGTACCTTGGATACAGTAGTAGATGGTAAGACTAGCTTAGTATTTAAGGCGGGTGATATTGATAGACTTACAGAATCTATAGAGCTGTTGTTGACTAATAATTCTCTTCGAGAGCGAATTAGCGAGAATGGTTATAACCAGGTTAAAGAGCGTTTCAATTTGGATGTTATGACAGATCATGTAGAAGATCTGTATATTTCCCTTAGCAGTTCTTAGACCCAAAAATGAACCTATACCTTAGAATAATATTATACGTGAAGTCCTATTGGTACTTCATGGTTGGGGCGATCTGTTGTATGGCCTGTTTTGCCTTGACTAGTAGTGCTACTGTATGGGTAGCACTACCATTTTTGCAGACCTTATTTGCCCATGATACAACCAAGGTTGAGCCAAATTTAGGTTCGGAAGGAATAGCTTTAGCAAGAGATTCAGCTCAACGCTTCGATGAGAGAGCAGGTCTATCAAATCTCCGTGAAACCTTGAAAGAATACACAAACAGCTTGATAAAGCGCCCGACCAAGCAAGATACGTTAGAACGACTCTGTTTGATCATATTAATCATCCTGGTCGTAAAAAATATTAGTAGTTATTTTCAAGCTTACTTAATGGCCTACGCTGAAAACGGAGTAATAAGAGATCTTCGAAACGATCTTTATATACATCTAAATCGTCTTTCCCTCTCCTATTTCCACAGAGAACGTACTGGTGAACTTATATCCAGGGTATCATATGATGTGATGAAAATCAACGGAACTATTTCTGCTGCATTTGGAACTCTGATTAAAGAACCCATGCTTGTGGTTGTTTATCTTCTAATCTTATTGATCCTAAGTTGGCAACTAACATTAGTTTCCTTAGCATTACTTCCCATCAGTATTATACTTATCACTACCATTGGAAAGCGACTTCGCCGCAGTAGTACAGCCTCGCAAGAAGCTATGGCAGATCTAACATCTACCTTACAAGAGACAGTTACTGGTATTCGAGTTGTAAAAGCATTTAATATGGAAGCTTTTGAAATTAGTAAATTTAAACAGCAAACACAGCACTATTTTTCGACCTTACTTCGCCTTACTCACATGCATAACTTAGCCAGCCCGACCACGGAGATATTGGGTAGCATTGTCGGCCTAGCAATACTTTGGTACGGAGGGCAACAGGTACTTAAAGGTGATTTGCTTGCCCCCGAAGACTTTTTGACCTTCTTCTTAGCTTTGTTTTCGATGATGAAACCCATCAAAGAACTAGGGCAAGTCCACAATCGAATCCAGGAAGGCATTGCAGCCGCCCAACGGGTGTTTTCAGTTCTTGACACGGAACCTGCAATTTCTGATATGAAGAATCCCCGAGAACTTCCTGATATTAGTCAAAATATTCAGTTTAAAAAGGTTTCATTCAGATATGACCAATCCTCGGATTTAGCATTGAAAGAAGTAAATCTAGAAGCTCATGCTGGACAAACCCTAGCGTTGGTGGGACCTAGCGGAGGTGGAAAATCAACAATAGTAGATCTAATAGCTAGGTTTTATGATCCTACTGCTGGAAAAATTGAAATCGATGGTTTAGATCTGAAAACTGTAAAATTAGCGTCCTTAAGATCCCAAATGGGGATAGTGACGCAAGATGTAATCCTCTTTAACGATACTGTTCGTAATAATATAGCTTATGGTGACGCAGGCATGCCTATGGATCGTATTCGAGCTGCAGCAGCAGCAGCCAATGCAGATGATTTTATCTGTCAATTACCAAATCAATATGGTACTTTCCTGGGGGAGCGAGGTGTTCGTCTTTCAGGAGGCCAAAGGCAGCGTCTAGCGATAGCAAGAGCAATCTTGAAGGATCCTCAGATTCTTATATTTGATGAAGCTACTTCGAGTCTTGATACTGAATCAGAATTGCTGGTTCAGGAAGCAATCGATCGGCTAATGAAAGGCAGAACAGCATTGGTAATTGCACATCGGTTATCGACAATACAGAAGGCTGACAAGGTCATTGTTGTTGATCAAGGAAGAATAGTGCAAACAGGGGTCCACGATACACTCGTAAAAGAAGAGGGTCTGTATCGCAAACTTTATAACCTTCAATTTCGTGATCAGGATTTAATAGTGAAATAAATGGATAATAGATGATCTGGTACCCGATAGAAAAAATAATTAAAACTCAAGGGCTAAAATGGTTGAGCCGATATCGGAAATCACAGAGCTCAGTAAACCAGAAAATTGAATTAGAGAAAATAAAACAAATTCTGCTCGTTCGTCAACATGATCAGTTTGGAGATTTCTTACTGACTACTCCAGCTATTCGGGCCTTACGGAATCGATTCCCAGCTGCTCATATTATATTAGTTGTGCGGGAGTACTTGTATCCAGTAGCATATAGAAATCCTGACGTCGACCAAGTATTGATATTCCACGAATCTGCCCTTAAGTGGAGAATTCAAGACATAAGGTCTTTTTGGCAACTAATAAGGGGATCTACCGATCTAGCTGTTGTATTTAATACAGTTTCCCACTCTTTATCTAGTGATATTATTGCGTGGATATCTGGAGCTCGTCTCGTAGTAGGACCCAATTCTCCTACCTTCGATCACATAGACGAAAATCCCTTCTACACCGTAAATGTACCTGTTAGTCATAATGCTAAACACCAGATTGAGAGAAATCTTGAACTGGTACGTTTTTGTGGAGCTAAAACAGGGGATTTTTCCTATAGTTATTTTATGTCCAATGAGGAAAAACTAAACGGTTATCAGTTGGTGACTAATCTTGTTGGGCATTGCCAAGGTCCAAAAGTAGCAATTCACTTTGGCACAGGTGATGTAAAGAAACGGTACCCCATCAGACAATTAGCAACCCTCTGTGACGACCTAAGTATTCATAAATCAGCTAAAATTCTAATTATCCCAGCTCCGGGTGAAGAACGACAGTTACAATCTCTCCAATCAATAGCATCAAATCGTTTATATTGTGTCCCACCCATTACACTCCGCCAGGTAGCAGCGGTGCTTAAAGAGGTAGATTTGCTCGTATGTAATGATACTGGTGTTCTTCACCTAGCTGCAGCAGTAGGAACGCCCACTCTTTCTTTCCATGCGACTAGCGATCCAGTGTTCTGGAAACCACCCAATCCGCGGCACCGAGCGTTTTATGCAGTTAACAAAAAAATTGAACAAATCCCTGTAGACCTTGTCTACAGAGAGATTACTACTATGCTTAATGGCTCATTTGGGAGAGAAGGAGAGAGCATTATAAGGGTCTAATTCACTTGACATATACTGTGAATAACCTTACAATGTTGCCCGCTCCGATTAACACCGTAATTAGGTACGGGAACAGGTGGACAAAGTGACCAAACTTGATCTGGGTTGCGGGCCGTTCGGTAAACTCGATGGGGCCATCGGTGTGGATATAAAAGACCGTGAGCATGTTGATGTCGTGCACGATCTGGATGTTTATCCATATCCCTTCGAAGATGACCAGTTTGATCATATAGAAATGTCACATATTCTGGAACATATCCAGAATCCATCTAGAGCTATGGATGAAGTATACCGTATAGCCCGTTCAGATGCTTCAATTCGTATTATAACACCGCATTACTCTTCACAATTATCTTACGGAGATCTCACCCACTATCATCATTTCGGCTTTGTTACATTCACTCAGATGTGCCGAAGTGGGAAATTCAAGTTGGAAAATAGTAAGTTGATTTTCAGTGATTTTTACAGAGTTATAGGGATTAGTGTTTTAGCCAACTGGTTTCCTCGTCGATGGGAAAAGTATTTAGCTTTTATCTTTCCTGGACTTTATGTGGAAGCAGTTTTATCAGTTAATAAGAAATAGGGTAAAACTGGGAGAAACAAATTGTTGTCAAAAACAGAAAGCGAAATAAGAAACAAAACCAAGCATGCCTTACAGTGGTATTGGTGCGCTAATATAAAAATCATGGTTATTCTACTCGGAATATGGGGTTTGGCTGGTCTTGGAGCGGGTGTTTTATTTGCCGATTGGCTTAACAATTATATTATATCTGGTACTGGATTCCCCCTTGGTTTCTGGATGGCACACCAGGGAAGCATCATCATTTTTGTCATTCTAATTTTAATTTATTGCCTTTTTATGAACCATCTTGATATCAAGCATCATCAAGAATGTCAAAAAGCTAAACAGGAAGGATCGATTTAGTTGATGTCAGTTCAAGGATGGACCTATCTCTTTGTTGGCGTATCATTTAGCGTGTATCTCTTTATCGCGTGGCGTGCACGAGTCAAAGACACCAAAGGGTTCTTTGTCGCTGGTCAGGGAATTCCTGCAGCTGCTAATGGTATGGCTACCGCAGCTGATTGGATGAGTGCAGCTTCTTTTATCTCGATGGCTGGATTGATTTCTACAATGGGATATGCTGGTGGTGTTTATCTCATGGGTTGGACTGGAGGATATGTATTACTGGCTCTCTTACTTGCACCCTACTTAAGGAAATTTGGTCATTACACAGTACCCGATTTTGTAGGAGATCGTTATGAATCAAACTTAGCAAGAATAGTTGGCGTATTATGCGCTATTTTTATCAGTTTTACTTATGTCGCGGGACAAATGAGAGGCGTTGGGGTCGTTTTCAGTCGGTTTTTAGAAGTAGATATTCATCTGGGTGTTATTATCGGCATGGCTATAGTCTTCATATATGCTACTTTAGGAGGCATGAAAGGAATAACATGGACTCAAGTAGCTCAGTACTGGGTTTTGATCACGGCATTTTTAATTCCGGCAATAGCTATTAGTATCAAGCTTACTGGGAATCCTTTACCTCAAGTAGGATTTGGTAGTACGCTCGACCAATCTGGTGTGGGGCAGACTGGTGTATACCTCCTTGAAAAACTAAGTCAGATACAGATGGATCTAGGATTTAACAGTTATACAGCTACTTTTGTCGGTGGTTGGGATAAGGTTAATGTTTTCTGCGTGGCTCTAGCTCTTATGGTTGGGACAGCTGGGCTTCCACATGTACTGGTAAGATTTTATACTGTTCGATCAGTTAGAGCGGCTCGTTGGAGCGCATTTTGGGCGTTACTTTTCATATCTCTCCTTTATTTAACGGCTCCAGCGACTGCTGCCTTTGCTCGGTATTATATGATTACTAGTCTAAATGGAAAAACGGTCCAACAACTGCCGTCCTGGTTCGAAAACTGGGAGAGGACAGGGCTTATATTGTGGATGGATAATGGAGATGGTATTATGCGATATTCAGCTGGCCAGGATAATGAAATCTTCCGGGGGGGATCCCTTTCAGCTTCAGAAATATCTGCAATCAAGGCTAACCACGAAACATGGCTAGGCACAAATGGTCGTAGTGGTTTAGATGGAAAAGAAGTTCTCCGGAAACAAGGCCTTTCAGGCCCAGATCGAGATATAATAGTATTAGCAACTCCAGAAATGGCTGAACTAGCCAGTTGGATAATCGCTCTTGTTGCAGCAGGTGGATTGGCCGCAGCACTGTCAACAGCTAGCGGACTACTCCTCGTCATTTCGTCTAGCGTTTCTCATGACTTGTACTACCGAGTGTTGAAACCTAAAGCTAGTGAAAAAAAGAGACTTTTGGTAGGGCGAGTTGTCATTGGAATTGCTGTTATTATTGCTGGAATCTTTGGAATATATCCCCCAGGATTTGTCAGTCAGGTAGTTGCTTTTGCTTTTGGTCTTGCTGCTGCTAGCTTTTTCCCAGCTATTGTATTAGGTATTTTTAGTAAGCGAATTGGAACCATACCAGCTGTGTGTGGTATGATAGCAGGAATCAGTTTTACGGCATATTATATTATAGCATGTGTGTTTTTTGATATGGAGACATGGAAATTTGGAGTCTTCTCAAACGGTATTAGTCCCCAAGGCATCGGAACTATTGGTATGCTAATCAACTTTGCCGTTACTTTAGGACTCACATTCTTTTTCTCCAAACCTGGTCCAGACGTTGAGGCTATGATTGACTCAGTCCGGCAGCCTGAATCCCAAAAATCTTTAAAAATAACGCAGGCTGCCCCGCAAAACTAGGCAACGGGAGCCGGTGCCATGTCCCTTTCTATTATAATTATAGCTAAAAATGAAGCATCCAGAATTAAGACTTGCTTGCAAAGTGTAGATTTTGCGGATGAGATTGTAGTAGTAGATTCAGGAAGCACGGATAATACCGTTGAGATTGCTAAAGAATTTACTGATCGGGTGATTGAAATTGAATGGTTGGGTTATAGTGCGACAAAACAAGTCGCTCTTGATCATGCAAGAGGAGACTGGGTTCTTTGGTTAGATGCTGATGAGAGTATTCCTAAAAATTTACAGAATGAAATTAGACAGGTTATTAATACCGATAATTATGCTGGTTATTATATAGCCCGAAAAACTTTTTTCTTAGGGCATTGGATTCGGCACTGCGGTTGGTATCCAGATTACGTGCTTCGTCTTTTTCAGCGTACAGCAGAGCCAAGATTTACAGAGGATGAAGTTCATGAATCATTATGTATAAATGGTGATACAGGATATCTAAATTTCCCTATTGTACATAATACAGATCCTTCCCTACATCACTATTTCACCAAATTTAATAGTTTTACTAGCCTAGCAGCCCGGCAACTTTACCAATCAGGGTATCGATTTTATTTGACAGATCTTTTATTCCGTCCGATTGTAACACTGGTTAAAATGTATATATTTAAACGGGGCTTTCTGGATGGCCTGCCGGGGTTTATTTTATGTTGTCTTTCT
>CAZQGS010000019.1:0-2016 GCA_964593235.1 uncultured Gemmatimonadota bacterium
ACGATATCAAGTCGACCTCAGAGGAATCGCAAAAGTTATTGTCGACGAAGACTGATACAACAGTTCAGTGTTTCTAGGGTAAAACCTTAAAAACCAAGCACAGTACGTCATAATACGGAAGTGTATTTGAAAAAGTTTCAGATGTATTTTTTTGGCGCAGCATCTCTTGGCTTTCTGTTTGTTGGGCTACAGCTTCTTTTTGGATTCGTTCTAATTCGGTGGGGAATTAGCAATGCTCAACCATATGGAGGAGGTACGATTGTTGAAGGTGCATCGTGGGCAGATCTCTTAATTATCTTAGCCATCACCTGGATTCTTCCTGCGCTTATCTCTTTAACCGTATGGTGGAGATCGATTCTTCCTAGACTACGGAAATGGTTAGAGGAGACACCCTGGTACGATTAGGTAACAGATCTCTTGCACCTCCCCAACTAATCATGTTACAGGCCTTATACGCCTGTTTGGCATTCATATTTACCCCTTTACTTTGGTCGGATATGAAAGCCCGCGCCCACAGCAATAGTATTATGAATCGGATAAATAACAGGCTCACCAGAATCCTCTGAAGCACCTATTTCCTCAAGTATTGGCATTAGATTCCCCATAAATTTATTTAGGTTTTCCTCTGTATCCCAAATATCAAATACTTGAATAGCCCCATCAGGCTGAGTAACGGCAACATGATGCTCACGACCATCTGGACTACCATGTCCACGTTCTTCCAATAGGCGAACCACGGTAGCATAATCTTCCTTTTTCATTCTGCTGTCCGGAAAGTGAAGAAGGATCGCCATAAATAACTCCAATCAAAAAATAATAATTTCCCCAAAGATAACAGATCTAATTCATTGTTGAAGTTTTCTTTTACCAAAAGCATATAAAGTGAGATTTACACCAATAAATACAGCTACACAAATGGCAATACTTGCCCCAATACTTCCGGTCAGGCTATACATCAGCCAAAACAAACCGGCAATGACAACCCCGAATAGGCCCGAACCCCAGCTCCGTTTCATAAAGAACTCCTTTACAGATTATATATACGCTCCAAAAAAATTAATTAATCACATATTTGTTACTTGTTTGTTAACTAACTGAAAAAAATCAAAAAACTTAACAACCGAAACGTATTTAGGGTATATTTCCGAACATTAAACTATAAAAAGGCTAAGGCTAATGATTTTCCTGTTACAAGAAGAAATAGACGATTATGAACAGTTTTCCAAATGGTTCAATGGAGAGGCAGAACCGCAAATAGAAGCAGCCGGAGGGAAAGTTTTAATCCAAGGCGTTGAGGCAGATAATGAAAACATGCTTCATCTTGTAATGGAGACTCCAGATCCGGAGACCGTCGGAGCTTTTATGTCCGATGAAGCATTTACTGCTGCACGAATAGCGGCGGGAGTCCACGTAGATACTACGAAGATAACCTTTCTCAAAGCATAGATTACTGCTGTAGAAGTTATTAGCTATAAAAAGCTTTTTATAAACGAAAAGGCGGGCTTTTTCGGAGCCGTCGATGTCGTTTGCTCTTGCGCGCTTCTGAAGTTTCAGCCACTCAGGTCAGAAACAAAGGAGGAGTATTACCCGATTTCCCCTAATAAAAGGGTTGTTCACTTTTAAGTAATCGTTCTATAAGTAATACTCCGCAAAACCAGGTTGAGTATACCAATATTCAGTACTGCCTACACAAACTCACTATTTCTGGATACTTTTTTACTTCCATTCCCAAAGGTCCCAGGTAGCATTACCTGCACCATCAACAACCCAATCGTAGACGACCGCTATCCCATCTATAGATGCGAGCGAAGGTGCAGAAGTTTCAAAATATACGACTCCTTTAAAATCCGCACCACCATCTTCTGTAAACCTACCAATTCCTGTAGCTCGTAAGCTGGCTAGTCCCTCCGCTGCCATAACAATTCCTGGATTCGGACATTCTCGCAATAGCGGCCCGTTTGGCCTACGCTCTGCCGAATATGTTGCATGGCTCTGGACATCGGCACCTGCTAAAGT